>NZ_JBHSHY010000001.1:0-628926 GCF_042653205.1 Paenibacillus sp. GCM10023250
AAACCGTTCCTTTCGTATATGGTTGGGTGGTACCTCCATTTTACAAAAGAATGGTTTCTTTGTTTTTTACAACTTTTAAAACAATGAAGGGGCTGTCCCTAGTCTTTACGACTTTTGGGACAGCCCCCCCGAAAGGCGGGATGCGCCGTGCTTGCGGCGATTATTTCGCCTGCGGCGCGAACTCCGCGTGCACGTCCGTGATGTAGAGTGTGCTCAGCCCTTCGTAACCGGAGTCCGTGCCGATGATGAGATACGCCTCGCCCTTGGCGTCCGTCGTGACGGATGTCTCGAGGTGCATCGGCTTCAGCTGATAGCCTTCCTTGGCCCCGGCCGGCTTGGAGGCGTCGCCGACCAAGCGCATGTCTTTGCCGTCCGTGGCCTGGTTGCCCTTGTCGATGTTCATGCGGAAGTCGCCGCCGGACGCGACAGCCTTCGGCGCGACGTTCACCACGCCCGCCTTGACGAACACGGATTGGCCCGGCGAGCCGCCGATGCCGACCGAATCGGAGCTTTCGTTGGTCGCCAGCTGGAAGCCGAGCTTCACGGCGTACGTCGTATTCGGTTTCAAGCCGTCCGCGGCGCCCAGCTTCTTGACGGCGTACATGAACAGGTCGTCGCTGCGGTTCATGCCGTTCAGCTTGAGCCCTCTTGGCTGCTTGCCGTCGATCGCCGGCAGCGCCGACCAGCCGAAGGCGAGCTGGTAGTCCGCGTCCTCATGCTGGACCGGCAGATCGGCGAAGCCGCCCGTCCAGCCTTGGGCGTCCTTCTCGAACGTGTAGCCGACCGTTACCGGCTGCGCGGCGGCAGCAGCCGATCGCACGACGGCGGTCTTGGACGCCGGGTTCCAGGCGATGCCGGCGCCGAGCGCTTCGGCTGCCGCGCGGAGCGGCACGTAGATTTTGCCGTTGATATTCTGAACGCCGGCCGGCAGCGGGACGGTCTTGCCGCCGGACTGCAGGCTGCTGCCGCGCAGCTTGACGGTCAAGCCGCCTTTGGTCAGCAGCAGGCTGCCGTTCGTCCATTGCGAGGCGGCGCTCAGGCCGAGCGCCAGCTCGCGCGCCGGTACCATCAGCGTGCCGGCTTGCAGGAAAGGCGCCTTCTGGACTTGGATCTGACGGCTGCCGATCTCGACCGTCGCGCTGCCTTGGCGGAACACCGCGCTTCCGCCCGCATCGGCCGATGCGGCATTCGCCTGCGCCGCTGCCGTAATGGACGTCGCGGCCGTCAGCAGAGCAGAGAGCATCAGGAGCGATTTTCTCGTCGGTTTCATGGATTCATGTGCCTCCTCTGGTTAGTTGCACCTCCTAGACGGCTGGCCCGTCCGAAAGGTTGCAGTGCCGGTTCGTTGACGCGCCGGGCGTCTTCGTATTATGATGGAGCGGATAACTCCATACTCGAACGTATAACTTCGGCGATACGGGCCGAGGGTCTCTACCAGGAACCGTAAAATCCTGATTACAAAAAGTGCATGTACGCTTTTTTGTAGTCGGGATTTTTTTGCGTCCCCGGGGGGCGAACGGGTTCGGGACACACAATTATTATCGTGAAGGCAAGGTGGATGCAATGGAACAGAGGAACCGATTGGAACGCCTCATCGAGGTCGCGGCGAAGCGCATGCCGGCCGATCTCGTCCTGAAGAACGGCAGGATCGTCAACGTGTTCACCGGCACGATCACGGAGGGCGACGTGGCGGTCGCGGACGGCCGCATCGCCGGCATCGGTGCGTACGCCGGGAAGGATACCGTCGACGCGGGCGGACGCTATATCGTGCCCGGCTTCATCGACGGCCATGTCCATATCGAGAGCTCGATGCTCGAGCCGCGCGAATTCGCGAAGGTGCTGCTCCGGCACGGCGTGACCGCCGCCGTCACCGATCCGCACGAGATCGCCAACGTCGCGGGAACGGACGGTCTCGATTATATGCTGCGCAGCGCCGAAGGGCTGCCGCTCGACATCTTCGTCCTGCTGCCGTCCTGCGTGCCGGCGACGCCGTTCGAGACGAGCGGCGCCCGTCTGGAAGCAGGGCAACTGGCGCCGTACTATGCGCATCCGAAGGTGCTGGGGCTCGCCGAGGTGATGAATTATCCAGCCGTCGCCGGCGCGGATCCGGGGATGCTGGACAAGCTCGCGAGCGCGGCCGGGCTTCATATCGACGGCCACGCGGCGGGCATTGGCCGCGAAAGCTTGAACGTCTATGCGGCGGCGGGCATCCTCACGGACCACGAATGCGTCACCGCAGACGAGGCGCGGGACCGGCTGGAGCTGGGCTTTTACCTCATGATCCGGGAAGGGACGGTCGCCAAGAACCTCGACGCGCTGCTTCCGGCCGTCACGCCGCGGAACGCTCGGAGATGCCTCTTCGTCACCGACGACAAGCTGCCGGACGACCTGATCAAGGAAGGCAGCGTGGATCATATCGTCCGGCTGGCGATCCGCTCGGGCCTCGATCCGGTCACGGCGATCCAGATGGCAACGATCAACGCCGCGGAATGCTTCGGGCTGCGCGGCAGAGGCGCCGTCGCGCCGGGCTACGCGGCCGATCTGCTGCTGCTGGACGACTTGGAGGAGGTTCGGATCGGGGCCGTCTTCAAGAACGGCGCGCAAGTCGCCGAACGGGGCGTTCTGCGGGAAGCGGCATTCCCCGATCCGGCGGCCGGCGGTTCCGGCGGCCGGTCGGCTTCGGCCGCTCCGCTGCGCGTGAAGCCAGTCGCGCCGAAGGACTTGGAGCTGCCCTTGCAAAGCGCGCGCTGCAACGTCATCGGCATCGTGCCGAACCAGATCGTCACGCGCCGGCTGCTCGCAACCGTCGACGTGCGGGACGGACGGTTCGTGCCATCCGTCGCGAAGGATCTGCTCAAGCTGGCCGTCGTCGAGCGGCATCATGCGACCGGCCATATCGGGCTCGCGATCGTGAGCGGCTTCCAATTGCGCAAAGGCGCGCTCGCCTCGACCGTGGCGCACGACTCGCATAATCTCGTCGTCGTCGGCACGTCGGACGAAGATATGCTGGCTGCCATCGAGCACCTCTCGGCTTGCGGGGGCGGGCTTGCCGTCGTCGCGGACGGGCGCGTGACGGCGTCGCTCCCGCTGCCCGTCGCCGGCCTGATGTCCGACCGGCCGCATGACGAAGTGTACGCCGGGCTGCAGGCGGTGAAGCGGGCGGCGGCCGACATCGGGTCGCCCGCCGATTTCGATCCGTTCCTGACCCTGTCGTTCCTGACGCTGCCGGTCATTCCGTCGCTCAAGCTGACCGACCGGGGGCTGTTCGATTTCGATGCGTTCGCGCATATCGCGGTCGAGGCCGGCGAGGACGAAGCCTCTGAAGCCTCCGAAGAATCCTGAAAGGCAGGACCGGGCAGCTCCGGACTCAACTGACGAACGCGATGCGAACAGCGGCTTGAACGTGTATACTGGGAGATAACGGATGGACGAGATTAGGAGGGAAACGGATGACACCGATACGGACGACGAAGCGGGCGCTGCGGCGCCTGCTTCTGGAACGCCAGCTGCTGCTCGGCCCGCCGGAGAAGCGCGCCCGGTCCGCGGCGGAGCTGCGCCGGCGCGTCGCCGGTACGCTGGAGACGCTCGAATGCGTGCAGATCGATCCGGTAGCCGCCGTGCGCCCGAACCAGCATCTGGCGCTCGCCGCCCGGATCGCGGGCTACGAGCCGCACGTACTGAACGGACTGCTGCGGGACAATGAGGCTTTTGAATATTTCGCGAATGCCGCCTGCATCATTCCGATGAAGGATTACGCGATGTTCGAGCCGGTTCGGCAGCGGATGCGGGCGCTCACGCGCGACGAGATCGAAGGGCTCCGCGCCGTCGTCGACGACGTGCTGCGCAAGCTGAAAGCCGAAGGTCCGCTCCCGGCCAAGGCGTTCGAATCCGAGGAACGCGTGCACGGCTACTGGGACAATGTCGCCGCCAAGACGAAGGCGACGTCGCATGCGCTCAATCTGCTGATGGACGCCTCGTACATACGCATCGTCGGCCGGGAGGGAAATCAGCGGCTATTCGACGTGACGAGCCGGAGCGTGCCGGAGGAACTGCTGCGGGAAGCGGACGCGATCGGGCCGGAGGAGGCGTCCGACCGGATGCTGCGCAAGTACTTCCGCGCTTACCGGGTCTTCGAGCCGGGCGCCGCGCGATTCGGCTGGCAGCGCTTAAGCGCGAGCGAGCGGCGGGAGGCGATGGACCGTTACGTGCGGGCGGGCGTGGCCGCGCCCGTCGAGGTCGACGGCTTGAAGCAGCCGTACTTCATTCTGGCCGAGGACGCGGAGCTGCTCGAACGGCACCGGGAAGCGGAGGAAGGGCTGCGCGAGGACGAAGGGCCGGTGCGCTTCCTGCCGCCGCTCGACAATCTGCTGTGGAGCCGGAAGCGGCTCGAGGATTTGTTCGGGTTCGTCTACCGATGGGAAATCTACACGCCCGCGGTCAAACGGACGTACGGCTACTACGCCATGCCGATTTTGGCCGGGGACCGCTTGATCGGCCGCATGGATCCGCGCCTGGATACCAAGCGGAAGCATCTGACGGTCGAGCTGCTGCACATCGAACCGGAGGTCCGGTATACCGCGAAGCTAAGGCGGAACGTGGACCGGGCGCTGGAAGCGTTCGCCCTTGCGCACGGCGCGGAGACCGTGTCGGTCGAGCGGCAGGCGATCGGACAAGCCGTTCGTCCGTGACCGTAGCACCGGGAGAGCCACAGCGATTGTGGCTCTTTTTGCGTTCGCGGATCTTTTTGCGCAGAGGCGGGAACTTTCGGGCTTCGGCGTTGTCTAGTATAGGAAAGGGGAGGGCGGCAAGTGGAGGACGATTATCTGAGGCACGTCACGCGGCTGAACCCGCCCGAAATCGACGCGCTCGTCCGGCATTATTGGCATGACGTCTGGCAGTACGCGTATTTTCTCGTGCGGAACGAGCATCTGGCCGAGGATATCGCGCAGGAGACGTTCATCCGGGCGTTTCGGGCGGTCGACGCGTTCCGCGGCCAATGTCCGGTGAAGAGCTGGCTGTTCAAGATCGCCCGCAACACGGCGTTTAATGCCCGCAAATCGGCGTTTTTCCGCAGGGTGGTGCTCGCGGAGCAGCCGCCGGATACGCGCCGCGTCCCGTCGGCGGAAGCCGAGTATTGGGACGGACGGCGGGCGGACGACGTCTGGGCGGCCGTGCTCGGCTTGCCGAGGGCGCATCGCGAAATGCTCGTTCTTCACGCGCATTACGGGATGACGTACGCCGAGCTGGGGGAGGTGCTCGGCGTGGGCGAAGGCACGGTCAAGTCGCGGCTGCACCGCGCCAGGGCGAAGCTGGCCAAACGAATGAAGGAGGCGATCCCGCATGACGACGGAACGTAAACGGAATGAAGCGGCGGCTGACGATCTTTGGCTTGCCCGGCTGCGGCAGTCCGCTCCGACGCCGGCGAAGCGGCAGCCGCAGGAATGGCGCATCGCCGGGATTCAGCGGGAGACGGCCGCGGCGGAGAGGCCGAGAGCGGCAGCGAAGAGGGGATGGCTGGTCTGGTCCGGCGCCGCGGTGGTCTTCGCGATGTTCCTGTTCGCGCTTGCGTACGCCTACGACATGCCGGGCGGCATCGCGGATTGGCGCTATTCGCGCGCGTCGGGCCTCCAGGGGACCGCGCATATTCCGCTCGAACGGACGCCGGAGGAGGCGGCGCGGAAGGTGCGGGACATTTCGACCATGGAAGTCGCGCATCGGGAAAACGTGAACGGCGGAGCGCTTTTATTCGTCAAATGGAGCACGAAGTCCGAGCAAGGCAACTTCGGCGTCGAGTTCGTCCGCAAGTCGTGGCTGGGCTGGAAATGGGTAAACGGCGGGCAATACGGGTTCTCGGGTAGCGGCGTCGATAGCCGGAAGGCGGACTATATGAGCTTGCCGGCCGCGAAGGGGGTCCCTGCTCCGCCCATTATCTTCGGTCAAATCCTGTCGCCGAGCGTTGTGAAGGTGACCGTCGTGTTCGGGGGGCCGGACGGCGGCGAGCTTGCGGCCAAGATCGTTCCGTACGACGGCGTCGAAGGGCGGCGGATCTGGTTCGCGCTGCTCCCTAGGACGGCCAGCGCGCCGTACGGCATCTCGGCGACCGACGCGTCGGGCCGCGCCGTTGCCGGCATCTCGTTCGACGACCCGACCAAGTTCGGCATTCTCCCGCTCGCCAAGGGGCAGTCGCTTTCCCGGCAGCCTTAACCGCGAACGCTGTCCGTGCTTGCTTCGGATTGCCGCTGCCCGCGATCGCGATCGTTCAAGCGTGCGTCCCGCGCCGGCGCATAGGACGACGTTCCGCGGCCATACGATGGTAGAAAAGTCCGCGCGGCGGGCGGTCAAGCCGGCGCCGCGCGGCCGCATGCCGGCAAGAAGGGAAGCGTGGAGCGATGGAAACCGTCGGCAAAGCCGTCCCGCGCGTCGAATCGCGGGAGAAAGTGTCCGGACTCGCCAGATACACGAACGACTGACAATCGCCCGACCAGCTGCTAGGCTGGCTCGTGACGAGCCCGTACGCCCATGCCCGGATCGTCGCGATCGACTGCGCGGCGGCGCGCGCGGTGAGCGGCGTGCATGCCGTCGTGACGGGCGAGGATTACCCCGTGCTGACCGGCAATTTTGTGGCGGACCGGCCCCCGGTCGCGTTCGGCAAGATCCGCTATTTCGGCGAGCCGGTCGCGGTCGTCGTCGCGGAGACGGAGCGTCTGGCCAAGCACGCCGCGTCGCTCATCCGGCTCGAGCTGGAGCCGCTGCCGGTCGTGCAGTCGCCGAGCGAGGCGCTGAAGCCGGACGCGCCGCTCGTTCATGAAGCGCTCGGATCGTACCGGCGGTTCGGCGATACGCATCCCGTGCCGGGGACGAATATCGCCAATCGCGTCCGCATCCGCAAGGGTGACATGGCAGCCGGCTGGGCCGCGAGCGACGTGACGGCCGAAGGGAGCTACGCCTTCAACAACGCCGACCACGCCGCCATGGAGCCGCGCTGCTCCATCGTCGAGGCGATGCCGGACGGCACGATCGACGTGACCACGTCGACGCAGGATCCGTACATCCTGAAGCGGCTGTTCAACCGCTTCTTCGATGCCGACCAATCGAAGGTCATCGTCCATACCCCGCTAGTCGGCGGAGGCTTCGGCGGGAAAGGCTCGGTGTACCTGGAGTACGTCGCGTATCTCGCTTCGCTCGCCTGCGGCGGCCGTCCCGTTAAGGTCAACAACACGCGGGAGACGGACATGGTCAGCGCTCCGTGCCATATCGGCCTGGAAGCGCGGGTGAAGCTCGGGGCGACCCGCGACGGCAAGCTGACGGCAGCGGAAATCACGCTGCTGTTCGATAACGGCGGCTACGCCGACATCGGCACGATCGTCGTGCAGTCGGCGGCGGCCGACTGCACCGGGCCGTACCGGATCGACAACGTGCGCTGCGACGCGCTGGGCGTCTACACGAATCATCCGTACGCGACGGCGTTCCGGGGCTTTGGCCATCTCGAGAACCATTTCTGCATCGAACGGACGATGGACCTGCTCGCGAAGAAGCTCGGACTTGATCCGCTCGAGCTGCGTGCGCGCAACGCGATCTTGCCCGGCGATACCTCGCCGACCCAAGCGCCGCTGAACCGCAGCAACCTCGGCGATTTGCCGGCGTGCATCGCGAAGCTGAAGCCGCTGATCCGCTGGGACGAAGGCGACCGCGTCGTCATCGGCCGCGACCGGGTTCGCGCGAAAGGCTATGCCTGCATTTGGAAAACGTCGGGTTCGCAGATCGACTCGGGCTCCGGCGCGTTTCTGACGTTCAATCACGACGGGTCGATGAATCTGAGCGTCGGCGCCGTCGAGCTCGGGCAAGGCAACCGCACCGTCATGGCGCAGATACTCGCCGAACGGATGCGCGTGCCGGTCGATCAGGTTCACGTCATGCTCGACGTCGACACGCAGGTGACGCCGGAGCATTGGAAGACGGTCGCGAGCAGCTCCACCATGATGGTCGGGCGCGCGGTGCTGGACGCGGCGGACGACGCGATCGCCCAGCTCAAGCGCAACGCTTCGCTCGTCTTCGGCGTACCGGTCGGCGAACTCGATTACGGCGACGGCTTCGTGTTCGTCCGCGCGGAGCCGGGCAGGCGGCTCAGTTTCGCCTCGCTCATGAGCGGCTATATGGATGCAAACGGCAGTGCCGTCGGCGAGCCCGTGCTGGGCCGCGGCCGTTACCAAGTGCACGGGCTGACCACGATGAATCCCGAGACGGGCAAAGGCATTCCGGGCGAGCAGTGGACGGTCGGCGCGGAAGCCGTGGAAGTCGAGTACAACGTCCGCGACTGCACGTACCGGCTCCTCAAGGCCGTCTCGGTCATCGACGCGGGCAAGGTTATTAACGAAGGGACCGCGCGCGGCCAGGTGACGGGCGCCATGAGCATGGGGCTCAGCTTCGCAACGCGGGAGAGCTTCCAGTACGATCCGAACGGCGTCGTGCTGAATCCGCAGCTGCGCACATATAAAGTGATTCGATACGGCGAGACGCCGGAGTACGTGGCCGCTTTCGTGGAAACGCCATACGGGGAAGGGCCGTTCGGCGCGCGCGGCATTTCGGAGCACGGCACGATCGGCATGCCCGCAGCACTGGCAAATGCGCTGTCGGTCGCGGCGGGCGCCCAGCTGAACCGGCTGCCGCTCACGCCGGAGACGATCTGGCGGTGCACGACAGGGAGGGAGTGATCCGAAGCGAAGCCGAAACGTACGGACGGTTACACAAAGCGAGAAATGAAGAAAAGCCCGCGGGAGCGGGCTTTTCGGCGTCGAGCGCCTTAATGGCGCAGCTCAGGCATTAACGGAAGACGTGGGCTGCGGCTGCGGTTCCGGTGCAGTCTCCTCCGGAAACACGAACCGGCCTCCGCGCGAAGGCGCGATTCCCGCGAGCAGCAGCGCCGCGGCCGCGACCGCGAGCAGCAGCATGGGCACGGTCCAGTTGCGGACGGCGTCGTGGACGAGGCCGAACAGGAACGGACCGACGGCCGCGAGCAGATAGCCGACCGATTGCGCCATGCCGGAGATTTCGGACGCTTCCCGCGCGTTCCGCGTCCGCAGGCCGAAGAACATCATCGCGAGGCTGAAGGACGTGCCGCCGGCGATGCCGAGCACGATGACCGACGCCGCGGTGAGCGCGAGACTGCCGTGCGCCATCATCAAGCCCGCGAAGCCGGCGAAGTAGAAGCAGCAGGTGAGGACGAGCAGCCCGAGCTGGCTCGAGAGGCGCGCCGCCACGATCGGCACGAGGAACGCGAACGGAATCAAGCCGACCTGCAGCAGCGACAGCATGTACCCGGCCTGGCTGCCGGTCATGCCGTGATCGAGCAGCATGTCCGGCAGCCAGGCTACGAAGATGTAGAAGATGAAGGACTGCAGCCCCATGACCAGCGTGATCCGCCAGGCCAGCCGCGAGCGCCAGACGGAACGGCTCCTGCCGGCCGGCTTGCCGGAGACGCGGGCAGCCTTGGCATTATGCTTCAGCTGCGGAATCCAGAAGGCGGACGCGATCAGGGCGACGGCTGCGATCGTCAGGAAGGTGCCTCGCCAGCCGAGCGAAGTGCTGTCCGCGATCGGCACGCTGACCGCCGACGCCGTGGCGGCGGAGACGTTCATCGCGATCGAGTAGAGGCCGGTCATGAGGCCGATCCGCAGCGGGAATTCCCGCTTGATGAGCGCGGGCAGCATGACGTTGCCGGCGGCGATGCCGAGGCCGGAGACGATCGTCCCGGCCGCGAGCGCGAAGCCGCTGCCGCCTTCGCGTGCCAGGCTGCCCGCCAGCATGGCAAGCAGCGCGGCGAACAGTACGGCTTCCGTGCCGAGTCTCGCGGCCAGGCGCGGCACGAACGGGGAGAGGGCGGCGAAGGACAGCAGCGGCAGCGCGGTCAGCATGCCGGCAAAGGTGCCCGAGATCGGCATATCCAGCCGGATCCGCTCGATGAGCGGACTCAGCGACGTGATCGGCGTACGTAAATTCGCGGCGATCAACAGGATGCCGGCGAGCAGCAGGGCGGCGTTGCGGCGCGGCTGCGCGCCCGCGCCTGACAGCGCCGCGGGGTAGGTTCGTTGGTTCATGAGGGTCAACACTCCATGCTTAAGAATAGATGAATGAGATTTCTTTAGCCGCCCCTGCGTGCCGGGGCATCGGCCGACTGGCCTGGATTCCGGGCCACGCTCTTGTTCACGGCGATGTAGGCGTCGACTTCCAAGACGGCCAGGTCATCGTTCCGCGCTTCGATCGCCCGCAGCAGCCCGGGATGTCCGACGAGGGCATCGCTGCCGAACTCCGTCGAGCTGGCGATGGACATCTGAATTTCTTCGAACAGATTGGCGTAAATATCGGCCAGCAGCGCATTATGGGCGGATGCGACGACCGCCTGGTGGAGCAGCCAGTCCGCTCGGACGAACCGTTCCAGGTTCCGCTCCCGGAACGCCGCCGCGCAGAGGTCTTGGCACCGCCGGAGCTCGGCGAGATCCTCGTCCGTCCGGTTCCGGCACGCGAGCGCGGCAGCCTGCCGGTCGAGGGCGTGGCGCACCTCCATCGTTTCCAGCACCGTCGAGTGGCGGATCCGTTTCTGCAAGATCGCATTCAGCCCGCTCGTCGCCACGACGAACGTGCCGTCGCCCTGCTTCGTCTCCAGCAGGCCGACGTGAACCATGGCGCGAACGGCTTCGCGCAGCGTATTGCGGCTGACGCCGAGCTGCTCCATGAGCGCGGTCTCGCTCGGAATGCGGCTGCCCAGCGGCCATGTGCCCGATTCGATCATCCGCTCCATCTCCGCGTACGTCTGGTCGGCAAGCGAGGTACGGGTAACTTTGTTCAGCACAGGGGCGCCTCCTTTCAACAAACAGGATCCCGTATGAAGAAACGTAGGATGTTTGGTTAAACGGACATGGTTCTCATCATACGCCGGCCGTTCGCCCTTGTAAAGAGCGGAGCGGTATCTTGGCCCGGCTGCGGTTATAACCCAAAAGAATTGTGCAACATTTAATAGGGCGTTATACTAGGTGGCACGAGCCGTTATTCGGAAAGGAGTGGAGGATCATGGCGGACAACGAGCCGGCGTTCGGCATCGACGAGATGCTGTGCTTCGCCGTCTATGCGGCATCCCGGGAACTCACGCGGTTGTATCGGCCCGCGCTGGAGAAGGTCGGCTTGACCTATCCGCAGTATTTGGTCATGGTCATGCTGCGGCAGCACGGGGAGAGCATCGTCACGGACATCGGCGAGAAGCTGCTGCTCGATTCCGGCACGCTGACGCCGCTGCTGAAGCGGCTTCAGGAGGCGGGGCTGATCTACCGGAGACGGTCGCAAGGCGACGAACGGAAGGTTGAGGTCGGATTAACGGAGAAGGGCATGGCGCTCGCCGAACAAATCAAGGACGTGTCCAAGGATCTGTTTACGGAACTGTGCAAAACCGAGGAACGTTACTTCGATCTGTTGTCTTCGGCGCGCGGGCTGCTGCGGGATGCCCACGAGCTTGCAAGGCGAAGTTAAGCGGGAAAAAGGAGCGGCCGGCAGCATGTGCTGCGCGGCGGCTCCTTTTTGTTGGCTTTCATAAGTCCGGCTGTGCCTTATCCGACGATCATTCATCGGGCGCTCCGATCCGCCGGCCGGTTCACAGTCGTCTGCAAGCGGCAGGACGGTATTACAGAAGGGCGGCGATGTCTTGCTCGAGCTGGGACGGCTTTTCGGCGGAGCCGAACCGTTTCAGCACCTTGCCGCGGCGATCGACGAGGAACTTGGTGAAGTTCCACTTGATCGATTTGGAGCCGAGCACGCCCGGCGCGGATTTCTTCAGATGCCGGAACAGCGGGTGGGCGTCGGCGCCGTTGACGTCGATCTTCGCGAACAGCGGGAAGGAGACGCCGAAGTTGATCTCGCAGAAGGATTGAACCTCTTCGTTGGAGCCTTTCTCGCCGCCGCCGAACTGGTTGGTCGGGAAGCCGAGGACGACGAGGCCGGCATCCTTGTATTTGGCGTAGAGCGCTTGAAGTTCTTTATATTGGGACGTAAACATGCAGCTGCTCGCCGTGTTGACGATAAGCAGTACGTTTCCTTCATATTCACGGAGCGATTTCATCTCGCCTCGAACGGTCGTTGCCTGGTAATCGTAGATGGACATATGCGATCTCCCTTTCGTCGTGTTTTCTAAAATTAAATTGTGCACAATATTTATCTTGCGCTTATGAGTATACCGCCGTATTCGGCTGTCGTCAATTATATTTTTTGCAATTTAATTATATACAATTACGGGTTGTCGCAATTGAAAAGCCCCCGATTCGCTTATCGGGGGCTTGGCGTACGGGGCTCTTCAAGCGCGCGGGGCCGCGCGCAGCTCCTCTTTGATATAACGTTTGATTCGCTCCAGGACGGATGCCATCGCATCCGGATACAGTTTGCGCAGCAGAATGCCGCCTTCGACCGCGGAGAAGAGGAACAGCGCGGCTTCGCGCGGATCGATGCCGGACCGTATGTCTCCGCTCGCGACGCCTTCGGCGATCGTTGCTTCGATGAAGCCGAGGATGTCGTCCATCGCCGCCTTCGCACGGCCGAAGAGCGGCTCCGAGACGGCCTCGGCCTCGATCACCAAATTCTCGATCGGGCAGCCGCCGGGATAATCCATCAGGCTGTATGCCTCGATGTAGGTCGTCAGCCGTTCGACGGCGCCGGGAAGAGCGGTCTCCAGCCGATCCCGGATGTGAGCCTCGACGACGCGGCAATTGTGGTCGAACGATTCCAGCGACAGCTCTTCCTTGTCGCGGAAATGATTGTACAGGCCGCCCTTCTGCAGCCCCGTCGCTTGCGTGATTTCCGACAGCGGGGTAGACAGGTACCCGCGCTTGTTCAGCAGCAGGGCCGTCGTTTCGATGACGTGCTGCTTCGTTCGTTCGCCTTTTCGCATGCGAATCCCTCCGTGCTTACGCGTTTGCCAACATTGTAAGCCCGGTCCCGCGGCAAGTCAACGGTTTAAGACAGACCGTTCATTTCGGATTCGCCCTAATTCGCTTTCTCCCGGTGGGCGAACCGGCCGTCGATTAGTTTAACCTCGTTTTGTCTTCCGCATGCCGACGCTGCTCAGCCGCTTGCGGCGTGGGGTGAACAAATTCCCCCTGTCTGCGCGCCGGACTCTCTGTTTCACGGACTAGATAGCTAAACGCCGGATTACGCGGACACGGGAGCCGCTATTCCGCCGAATTCATCGAATTCCAACGTTTCGCGGACACAGGAGCGCTTATTAACCTTGAATTCCGGCCATACACCCCCTTTGACATGCGATAGCGGAACATGTGTCCGCTTAATCCGGATAGTGAGTCAAATTGGTAAAATAGCGGATCGTGTGTCCGGAGTCCCGGAACCTTAACGCCTCCATGCGAAGTGCGGCGGCTCGGGACGAGTGTTGGTTGGCGCAGGCTGGAACCGAAGTGCGGCGGCGTGGGCGAGTGTTGATTGGCGCAAGTTGGAACTGAAGTGCGGCAGCGTAGTTGAGTTATTAGGCTTCCCTCCAACGCCGTTGATATATGTGCGGTCTGCTTTTTACCAAGCGTTGAACCCGGACTTATTCGAGAACGTACATGCTCGCGGCGTATGACGGGCGGGCCTGTTGATCGAACACGGATTGTGAGCTACAATGAACGGGCATTCCCATTTGCTTAATAAGGAGAGCCATCCTATGTTTCATACCGAACAATACGACGGATCGCGGGAACAGAATTACGACCTCGTGATCCGCCAGCTGCAGGCGCTGCTGGAGGGCGAACCGGACCGGATCGCCAACCTGTCCAACGCTTCGGCCCTGCTCAATCAATTTCTGGACCGCATCAACTGGGTGGGGTTCTATCTCTATCGCGACGGCGAGCTCGTGCTCGGACCTTTCCAAGGACTGCCGGCCTGCGTGCGCATCCAGCTGAACCGCGGCGTCTGCGGCAAGGCGGCGAGCGACCGGCAAACGGTGCTCGTCCCGAACGTGCACGAATTCCCCGGGCATATCGCGTGCGACGCGGCCTCGCAATCGGAAATCGTCGTGCCGATCGTCAAGAACGGCGAGCTGCTCGGCGTCCTCGACATCGACAGCCCGGAGCTTAGCCGCTTCGACGAAACAGACCGCGCCGGCCTGGAGCGGTTTGTCGAGCAGCTCGTGCGGCATCTATAATGCATCATCTATAAGCAGGACGGACAACCGCTGAGCAATCGGCGGTTTTTCTATGCCATGACCGGGAAAACGGACAAGGGTTATAAGACCCGCGAGCTGATGCCGCTCGAAAGCGATCATATAAAGCAACAAGCGAGCAGCCGTATGTGATGGCTGCTCGTTTTTTTACACGCGGTAGGCGGAATGTTGAAAAAAGGACATTGACAACGATTGATCTGGATGTTTAAATAAAAAACGAACGGTCTGTCTTTTTTATTTTGTATACAGTTCTCGTTTACGTCATGATTTCGTCTTAACTGCACGAAAATACTTGTTTTCCTGGAGGGCATATTGATGAGCAGAGTTTGGTTTATTACGGGTACATCTTCGGGCTTCGGCCGTAATTTGGTGGAGCAGCTGAGCGCTACCGGCGACAAAATCGTGGCAACCGCGCGCAACCTAGGCGACATCGCCGATCTGAAAGCCGCTTCGCCGGACAACGTCCACATCGCCGCGCTCGACGTGACGAACAAGGCGCAAATCCAATCCGCGGTCAAGGAAGCGGTCGAACGCTTCGGACGGATCGACATCGTCGTGAACAACGCCGGCTACGGGCTCTTCGGCATGCTGGAGGAATATACGGACGAGCAGATCCGGCGCCAGTTCGACGTCAACGTGTTCGGCATGCTGGACGTCATCCGCGAGACGCTGCCCGTGTTCAAGAAGCAGGGATCGGGTCATTACGTCAATCTCTCCTCGATCTTCGGCGTATGGGCGGTCCCGGCATTCAGCCTCTACGCGGCGTCCAAATTCGCGGTCGAGGGCTTCTCGGAGGCGATGGCGGCCGAGCTCGCGCCGTTCGGCATCCGCACGACGATCGTCGAGCCGGGCGTTTTCCGGACGGAATTCATGGGCGGATCCATGCAGCAATCCGATCGGCTGCCGGAATACGCCCCGATCTATGAGGCGTTCGACAAGAGCTATGCGGCGATCCACAAGGGCGAGCAAAGCAAAGCGGTCGAAGCGATCATCGCGATGATCGACAGCGAGAACCCGCCGCTGCACTTCCCGGTCGGCTCGACGGCGACGTTCGGCATCCGCGACCAGCTCGGCAAGCGGATCGAAGAGGCCGCGGCTTGGGAGAAGGTATCGCTGCTGGCCGATTGACGTCTGCGTGAGCGTCACGGCATCGGCAAGCGCAAGCGGCCGTTCCTGCGAAGGGGGACGGCCGCTTTCGTTTTTTTCCGCAAAGGGTTCAGGCGGTTCCGTCCGCGATCGGTCTGCGGAGCCGGTTATGCGCGAACACGCACAGCGCGAGCAGGGGAACGTAACCGTACAGCAGCACGCTTCCGGCGGCTTGCGCCGCAGTCTTGAGCAGTTCGACGGCCGCGGCGTTCTTGGGCCAGGCGACCACGGCGAACACGAAGGCCGCCGCGAGCCAGAGCGATGGCCGGCCGGACAGCGGCGTCGTAGCGCGAAGGATGCGCATACAGCCCCAGAGCGCCAGACAGCACGGCGGCGTGATCGCGAAGATCCAATTGAAGATGTAGAAGTAATCAAAGCGCTCCAGGAAGGTGAACGTGATGATCTTGGACAGGCCGAGCGTCGGCCATACCGAGTGACTGAGCTCGCCCAGGTTATAGTACGCAAAGGTCGCGGCGGTCATGATCAAGTAGAGGACGTAGGTATGCAAAATGCCGATATGCGCCCACTTGGATGCGCGGGCATTGTTCCGGATATACGGATAATAGAGCAGCAGCAGCTCCGCGCCCATGTAGAGCGGCACGCTGCTAACGGCCGAACGCGCGTAATCCGGCAGCGAATGATTGAACGCCGGCAGGAAGTTGCGCCAATCCGCGTACTGGAGCGGAATGAACAGCGTTGCGACCAGCAGGGTCGGTATGAGCACGAACCAAATCGAGATGCCCGTAATGACGCGAAATCCGCCGTGCACGATATACACGAACATCAGCATGAAGACGAGCGCGATCCGCCAGGCCGGGCTGTCCGGAAACACGAGCGTCTGGATGACCTGCGTGTAGGCCGTGAGCTGATAACTGGCGAACAGCAGCAAGTACAGCAGGAATGCGGCGTTCAGCAGCGTCCCCAGCCCTTTCCCGAACAGTTGGACATGCAGCGAGATGACGTCGCCTTTCTTCGCGTGCTTCAGCGCGTATAGGAGCAGGAACACGACCAGATGCATGGAGATGCCCGTGAGCAGCACGGAGACCCAAGCGTCCTGACCGGCTCCCCGGGCGATCTTGCTTTGGAAATCGAGCAGGGCAATGCCCGTTTGCGACTTATGAATCAGAAACCAAAGGAGATAAGGCGATACGGTTTTGGCAAGCGAGGCTTGGTAGCTCATGGTCGTTATTCACCGGCTCCGGAATTTTGCAGATTTGCCTTGACGCGTACGTCGAAGGTTAAGGCAGGATAGACGTCCCGGTAGAACGCGGCCGCGTTCCACTTCCGGTCGACGGAACGGTAGCATTCGCCGATGCCGAGCGAATCCAAGCCGGCGGCCTGGATTTTCCGGAGCAGCGCGAGCAGCCGGTCCCGCAGTTGAAGCTCGACCGACTTCGCGAAAGGACCGGAACGGACGATGTCGCGCGCGAGGCGGTTTCCTTGCAGGTTCCGAATGCTGCCGTTCAGGCGCACGTCGTACCGAAACGTCCCCGTACGTACGGCGCCGACGCTCCACCGCATTCGGCCGTTATGAAGCGAGAGCGAGTAATGACTCCCGGCATAATCGAACGGGAATTCTCCGAGGACGCGTTTGCCGTTCAGCACCTCGAACAGCGTCATTTCGATCGGATTCAGCACGAGCTTCATCCGATCCTTCTTGAATAAGGCGTAGCCGTCGATCTTCAGCGCATGCGTCTCGTCGAGCGAGATGCTCGGCATCGACGGATTCTTGCCTTCCGCGTAATAATCGTGCAGAAAGAGATGCAAGTTGGAGTCGGGCACGCCGCCGCTGCGGACGTTCTGCTTCACGATATTGTAGGGCGAGTTTTCCATCTCCTGCCGGTCCAAGCTCGCAATGACGGATTCGGCCGAACACGACGATACGGCCAGCAGCACGTTGCTGCCAAGGGCCGGATCGCGTATGACGGTGTTGATCGCCTCGCCGAGGCCTTGCTTCGCGATGTCATGGCTGAAGACGATCGTATCGAGCTTGTTGTAACGGACCTTCCGCGGCGATTTCCGTTCGAACTGTTCCATGATCATCTTCGGCTCCTTGCCCCGTCCTTTCAAAATCGCAAGGCTGCCTTTACGCTGGATGTAGTTCGGATATGCGGCCGTTCCGACGCATTGTTCGCCGTCCCGGTCGAAGCCGACCGCGATTAAGACCTGGATCCGGTTGACGATATTCGCGTTGCCGCAGCCCGCAACAAGCGCCGAGAGCAGCATGAGAGAGACCGCAAGCCTCCACGCACGTCCGCTCGAAATAATTGTCATGTCATTCAATCCTCACCATCGATGTCTTCCTTCTTCTTGGCGGGCCGATAGCGCTTCGTTCGCTGCGGATTCAAGAATAACATCCGGTTCGTCGTGTACTGGTACGAAGACCGGATCAGGCTGTCGTTCAGATTGCCGCTGCGAAACGGAAAGAACGGCACCAAATACGGCGTGTCCAAGCTTTTGAGCCGGAGCAGATGGGCCAGCAGGAGGATGAAACCGACGACGATCCCGAACCCTCCGAGCAACGAAGAAAGCAGGATGAGCGGGAAGCGCAGCACCCGAATCGTATTGGCCATCTTATAGATCGGCGTCGTGAACGAGGCCAAGGCGGACAACGCCACGATAATCAGCAAAATATTGCTGGTCAGCGCCGCTTGCACCGACGCTTCTCCGATGACGATGCCGCCGACGATGCCGAGCGTCTGGCCGATCTTGGCCGGCAGCCGGGCGCCGGCTTCCCGCAGCAGCTCGATGGTCGTTTCCAAGAACAGTACCTCCATCACGGGGGAGAAGGGAACGTGAAGGCCTTGCAGCATGATGGGATGGAGAAGTCGGGTCGGAATGACCTCGAAATGATAGGTGAGCACGGCGATATAGATCGGCGAAGCGAACAGCGAGAACAAGACGCTGATCAAGCGGATGACCCGGAAGAAGGAGCCGGAAATCCAATTCAGATAATAATCCTCGGGCGAGACGAAAAAGTCCATGAACGTCGCAGGACCCGAGAACACATAGGGAGAGCCGCTCGTCAATACGGCGACTTGGCCGGACGAGATGACGTACGAGATGCGGTCGATCCGTTCCGTCGTCAGGAAGAGCGGGAAGGGCGTATTGGAGTTGTCCGCGATCGCCTGCTCGATGAACGAGCCGTCGTAGACGATATCGAGATCGAGGGCTTTGATCCGGTCGCGCATGGCCGAGACGAGCTCTTCGTTCGTCAAGCCCTCGATATAAGCGAGGACGACCGTCGTTTTCGACATCGAGCCGACCGTCAGTTCTTCGAAGATCAGCTGCGGGATGGCGATCTGCTGCCGCAGCAGGTGCAGGTTGACGGTCAAATTTTCGACGAAGCCGGCCTTCGGGCCGATGACGCTGAATTCGTTCTCGGTATCGTTGTCCGAACGGTGCCCCCGCTCCTCATCGGCGACGTTCACGAGCAGCGCCTCGTCCGCGATGGCGCCGCATTGAATCATGACGCAGCCTTGCTGCAGCTTCTCCGATATCCGAGCGGGTTCCTTCTCGGGCGCCACGTCGTCGTACGGCAGCCATTTGACGAGATCCGGCCACGCGCGGACGGGCGCTGCGATGCGCTGCAAGGCGGGCAGCAGGTTGTCGTGCAGCTCGCCGGCGTCCGTCAAGGACGGGTAGAAGCTCAGCGTCAATCGATTGGGTCCGGCTGCCACCTCGATCCTGGAGAAGTCGCATGATTTGCCGACGATCGAGAGCAGCTGGTCAAGCGAATCGATAGTGAACTGTTCGGACGGCTTCATGCCGCAATCGCTCCTTCCCCGAACGGCCATGCGGCCTCCCAACTCTTGGCATGGATGGAACTGAACGTAGTGTGGCCACGAAACGCGATCTTATACTTCCGCCGGCGGCCGCGGCCTGCCATAGCACCATTGCCGTTGCTTGGTCAATTCATTTATCCAGTTAATTATTCACATGATTAATTACATAAAATCCTCATAGCCCCGCATGCAGTACCGCGCAGGGAGGGATTCGCGCGTCCGTTCGCGAACTGTATGAAGGAAGCCGGATACATCGGCATCCGGCAAGCTTCGCCAATATTCGCGCATGCATGGAGGAATGAATTCATGGAACAGCATCGCAACTGGGCCGGCAACTTCGCGTATGCCGCCTCGAACGTTCAATATCCCGAATCGGTCGCGCAGCTGCAGGAAATGACGGCAGCCGCCAGTCGGCTCAAGGCGCTCGGCACGCGCCATTCGTTCAACGACATCGCCGATACGGAAGGGACGCATATGTCGACGCAGAAGCTGAACCGCGTCCTCTCGCTCGACCGTGAACGCCGCCAGGTGACGGTCGAGGGCGGGATCCGGTACGGCGACCTGTGCGGTTATCTGCACGACAACGGCTTCGCGCTGCATAATTTGGCGTCGCTGCCGCATATTTCGGTTGCGGGCGCCGTCGCGACGGCGACGCACGGCTCCGGCGTACGGAACGGGAATTTGTCCACGGCCGTGGCGGGCCTTGAGCTCGTCCGGGCGGATGGAGAGCTGGTTTCGTTTGCCCGGGACGGGGAGACGGACGATTTTCACGGCGCGGTCGTCGGGCTGGGCGCGCTCGGCATCGTCGCGAAGCTGACGCTGGACCTCGTGCCGGCGTTCGACGTCGCGCAGACCGTATATGAAAACCTGCCTCTCGCATCGCTCGAGTCGCGCTTCGACGACGTCATGTCGAGCGCGTACAGCGTCAGCCTATTCACGGATTGGAAGCAGGCGGGCTTCAACCAGGTGTGGGTCAAGCGCGAAGCGGGCGAGCCGGCGGGACGTCCATCGGCCGCGGAACGCGCCGGCGCGACTCCGGCGTCCGCGCCGCTCCATCCGGTGCCGGGCTTCTCCGCGGAGAACTGCAGCGCCCAGCTCGGCGTGCCGGGACCGTGGTACGACCGGCTGCCGCATTTCCGGATGGCGTTCACGCCGAGCGCCGGCGAGGAGCTGCAGAGCGAATATTTCGTGCCGCGGGCGCAAGCCTACGAAGCGCTGCGTGCCGTCGCGGAGCTGCGCGAGTCGATCGCGCCGCTGCTCTACGTGACCGAAGTGCGCAGCGTCGCAGCCGACGGATTGTGGCTGAGCCCGAGTTACGGGCAGGACGCGGTAGGCATCCATTTCACGTGGAAGCCGGAATGGGAGGCCGTCCGCCGGCTGCTGCCGGTCATCGAGGAGCGTCTCGCGCCGTTCGGGGTCCGTCCGCACTGGGGCAAGCTGTTCACGATGGCGCCGGAGCGGCTTCGCCCGCTGTACGCGAAGCTGCCCGAGTTTCGGCGTCTGGCGGCGGCTTGCGACCCGGACGGCAAGTTCCGCAACCCGTTTTTGCACAAATTTATCGCGGGAAGCGGCAGCTAGCTGTTTCGATTCCGTACGATCGCGTTTAGTTATTGTAGGGGTCTAAGCATCCGTCCGGCCTGTATCGGAGGGCGTCCCCCAAGAACAACGGGTGCCTTGCGGCTCGTCGGGAGGTAGGCTTCCATGCAGGAATTGGACGCGGTCGGTCAACAAACCGTATATGAACAGGCCTTTAAACACGCGCCGATCGGTATCGCGGTCGTGTCGACAGACGGCGAATGGATCAGCGTGAACCCGGCCGTCAGCCGCATCTTCGGCATGACGGAAGCAGAATTGCTCAGCCTTCCCGCGGCGGACTTTATCCGTGCGGACGATGACGGCGCCCATGCGCGTCTGTTGCGGGAGCTGATTGACGGCAAGCTCCCCGCGATCGAAATCGAGAAACCGCTCGCGCATCGCGGCGGCGGCACGATCTGGACGTCCCTGCGCATCTCGCTGGCGCGTTCCGAGGCGGAAGGCCTTCCGCTCTATTATATCGCGCAGGTGCTCGACATCACGGCCATCAAGGCGACGGAAATGAAGCTGCAGGAGAGTATCGAGCGCTACACGTCGCTCAAAAAATACAATCACGACGCCATCGTATCGTTCTCGCTCGACGGCAAGATCATCAACGGCAACAACATGGCCGAGCAGCTGACCGGTTACCGCATTCCGGACTTGATCGGGACGAGCATCGCCAACCTGATCGGGGAGGCGAATCTGCGCAGCGTGCTGTCGGCGCTGGAGGACTACGCGTCGGCCGAGAACGGCATCACCCACGTGCGCCATAAACGCGGCCACGAGGTGGAGGTGCTGGCGACGGTCGCGCCGATCATCATTCATGGCAGGAACGTCGGATTTTATCTGATCGCGAAGGACATGACCGAGCAGAAGCGGCTCATCATCGAGAAGGAAGCGGCTGAGAAGACGAACCGGGCGAAGAGCGATTTCCTGGCCATGATGAGCCACGAAATCCGTACGCCGATGAACGGCGTCATCGGCATGACGGACCTGATCTTGCAGACGGAGCTGGACGAGGAGCAAAGCGAGTACGTCCAGATTATCAAGAAGAGCGGGGCAACGCTGCTCGCGATCATCAACGACATTCTCGACTTCTCCAAGATCGAATCGGGCAAGTCGGAAATCGTCGAGGAGCCGTTCAATGTCCGGACGACGCTGTCGGATACGCTGAACGTCATCCTGCCGAAGACGCTCGAGAAAAACCTTGATCTGCGAACGTCCATCGCGCCGGACGTGCCTCCGATGCTGCTGGGCGACGTGACTAAGCTGAGGCAGGTGCTGACGAATCTGCTCAGCAACGCGATCAAATTCACGCCGAACGGCGCGGTTTCCATTCACGTCAAGTGCGACGGTGCGGAGCGGGATCATGTCCGGCTGCGCTTCTCCATTCGCGATACCGGGCTCGGCGTGCCGCCGGACAAGGTCGCCCGTCTGTTCGATCCGTTCTACCAAGCCGATTATTTCATGACGCGGCAATTCGAGGGCACGGGGCTCGGGCTGGCCATCTGCAAGAAGCTCGTCCATCTGATGGAAGGCGAAATCTGGCACGAGCATAACGGCGGGCAGCCGGGCTCGACGTTCGTCTTCACGGGGAAGTTCGGTCTCCTCGAGGAGCCGGAGAACCTGGCGCCGGAGGCGGATGTAGAGGAATCGCCGACTGACAATTCGCTGCGCATCCTGATCGCCGAAGACAACGAAGTGAATCAGACGGTGCTGAAGAAGATGATGGAGAAGCTCGGCTGCAGCCCCGCCGTCGTCTCGAACGGCGCCGCCGCGATCGATGCGGTGAAGCGCATGCCGTACGACCTTATTTTCATGGATATCCAAATGCCGCTCATGGACGGTATTCAGGCGGCGAAGCGCATCAAGGACATGCTGGCGGGACGGGAACGGCCGTACATCGTGGCCGTCACGGCGCATGCCTTGAAGGGCGACCGGGAACGCTACCTGGCGGCAGGTATGGACGAATACATCAGCAAGCCGATCCAAATGGAAGCCGTCGCGCAGATCATTCGCGCGTGCCAAGACTGGAAAACCGTGACCTAGCTCATCCGGCGTCACGGCATGCCTCCCATCCGAGGCCGACTAGAAGCAGCAGATAAGGAGCGATCATCATGTCCGACCGGACGGCAGGCATACATCACATTACGGCGTTTTCGCGGGATCCGCAGGCGACCGTGGACTTCTATACAGGCGTGCTGGGGCTCCGGCTCGTCAAGCAGACGGTCAATTTCGACGCGACCGATACGTATCATCTCTATTTCGGCGACGAAGCCGGCTCGCCCGGCACGGTCATCACGTTCTTCCCGTCCGCCCGCGCGCGCGTCGGGACGGTCGGCGGGGGACAGGTCGGGGTGACGACCTTCACCGTGCCGCCGGGAACCGCCGGCTATTGGGAGCAGCGGCTGTCGGACCGCGGCGTCGCGACGAACCGGGACACGAGATTCGGCGAAACATTCTTGCGCTTCGCGAACGCAGAGGGACTGCGGATGGAGCTGATCGAGCGGGAAGCCGGCCCTGAGCGGAGCGCCGCGTACGCGGGCATACCGGCCGGACAGGGAATCAAGGGCTTCGGCGGCGCGGTGCTGTTCAGCCGGGATTACGCGCGGACTGCCGCCGTGCTCGAGACGATTCTCGGCCTAGATAAGACTGGCGAGGAAGGCGAATACGCGAGATACCGGTCACCGGCGGCGTTCGGCGGGGTCATCGACCTGCCGCTCGCGAACCTCGAATGGGGGAAGGGCGGCGTCGGCACGGTGCATCATATCGCGTTCCGCGCGCCGGACGAGGACGCGCTGGCCAGATGGCGGGAGCGGATCGCCGCATCTGGCCTGAAGCCGACGGAGATCAAGGACCGGCAGTATTTCAAAGCGGTGTATTTTCGCGACGAAGGCGGCATTCTTTTCGAGATCGCGACGGATCCGCCGGGTTTCGCGCGGGACGAGCCGTCCGGCGAGCTCGGGCGGAGGCTGATGCTGCCGGCCTGGTTCGAGCCGAACCGGGCGGAGCTGGAGCGGGGCTTGCCGCCGATCGCCGTGCGGGCGACGGCGGATACGGACGGCTTGAGCTGACGCTTAGCCCGCGAACGCGAACGGCCGGTCGTTCGGGCTGCCCGCGAGCGACCCTCGCGGCGCGGCCAGCGGTGCCAGCTACCGCCCGCGGCGGTAATCGCGGGGAGCGGTCCCGTAGCGCTGCTTGAACAGCTTGGAGAAATGAAATTCGTCATAGAACCCGAGCGCCGCCGCGATTTCTTTCACGGCGGCGTTCGTCGTCTCCAGCGCCGCCTTGGAGGACGCGAGCCGCAGCTCCTGCATGTACCGGCCGGGCGACAGGCCGGTGCGGGCGCGGAAGCGCGCGAAGAACGCGGTGCGCGACAAGCCGCTTCGCCGCACGAAGTCGTCGATCGGCGGCGGTTCGCCGATCCGCAGGTGCATGCGGTACAGGATGTCGTCCAGCTCGGGATGCCGGCTGCGGACGTTCGCTTCCTGCTCGCGCGCCAAGACGAGCAGCAGCTCCTGCGCCGAATGCTGCGCAGTGAAGCCGTAGCCGACCGGCTGGACGATGAGGCAGTCGATCAGACGCTCGCACAGCAGGGACGCTTCCGGCAGCTTGGCCGTAGTCGCGGGCTCCCCGACGGCCAGATTCAGCTGAACCGCCATATCGAGCGGATCGAAGTGAAGAAAGTAAAATTTCCAGTTCCCGCCTTCGCAGCGGTACGCGCAAGGCTCGCCCGGGCGGACGATCATGTACGTGCCGGTTTCCAGCGCGCGCGAGGCGCCGTCCGATTCGAAACGGCCGCTTCCCTCGAACGTCACGAAGATGCCGGGATACGGGAAGCCTTTCGGCTGCGCCGCTTGGTAGCTGTCGTCCGCGTGCACCTTCCAGATCATCTTGAATCGGAATTCGGGCAGGACGAACGGTTCGTCAAGCCCGTAGGGAATGTTCATATAGGCCATGGCCCCGCGCTCCCCTCATCCATGCTTTATTGTGTACGATTATACATGGTTTCGCGATGGTCATCCATGGAAGGAAGCGCTTGCGGCCCGTACAATGAAGCTATCAAGGCATGGAGAGGGTGGCAGGCGATGTTCGTACAAGTCGGAAGCCGGGAGCTGAAGCTCGGCGGGCCGGATTTGACGGAGCTGAGGGATTCGAACGATATCGGGGACGATGTCGGCGCGCTGCGCGCGCGGCTGGCGGAGGACGGTTACTTGCTGCTGCGCGGCTTTCACGACCGGGAGGAAGTGCTGAAGGCAAGACGCGCCGTGCTCGAGAAGATGCGCCGGATGGGCAAGCTCGAGCGGGACACGCTGCTGGAGGAGGCCGTCATGGCCGACGGCTCCAAATCGCTTTTCTTGGGCGGAACGAACGAGGATCTGCCCGAGCTGCTGAACGTGCTGAACGGCAGCCGCATCATGGGCTTGTTCGACCGGTTGTTCGGCGCCCCTTCGCTGACGTACCATTACAAGTGGCTCCGGGCCGTCGGCGGGGGTGATTATACGGGCGCGCATTACGACATCGTATACATGGGCCGCGGCACGCATAACCTGTACACCGTCTGGACGCCGCTCGGCCACGTCGATTACCGCGCGGGCGGGCTGGCCTTGTGCCTCGGCTCCCATCGGTTCGAGGAGCTGAAGCGCACCTACGGCTCCAAGGACTCGGATCGGGACGGCGTCGGGCATTATACGGACGATCCGCTCGTCATTACGGGCAAATTCGGCGGCCAATGGGCGACGACTGAGTACCGTGCGGGCGACGTGCTGATCTTCGGCATGTACCTGATGCATTGCTCGCTCGCGAACACGACGAATCAGTACCGGCTCAGCGTCGATACGCGCTATCAGCCGGCGCACGAGCAGGTCGACGACCGCTGGAGCGGCAAGAAGCCGCGCGCCCATTATAAGGATACGCCGATTCCGCCGCCCGATCCGGCATAGGCAAGCACGCGCTTTCGGCGGCGTCCGAGCGTATGACGTATCCATCGACAGGCAGGCCCCCGCGAGGCGGGGCGCCCGGATTAGACCGGGCATCCGCGCGCACGGGGGCTATTCGTGCTGGCCGCATGGGATAGCAACTATACTAAAAGGTACCTGCTATTCAAGATTTCACTTCTTCCGGGCAGGGAGAACTCCGCCTATAATGGATAGACGTCTAGGCGGACGAATCGCGCGATCCGGCGAGGCGGCCGGGAACGGCGGAGCAGGGCGGAGGAGAGCCGTCCGTACGCGATTCCGGTGCCGATACCGCTAAGCGCCGCGAGGCGATACGATTCACCGTCAAGCCGTTATAGAGAAAAAAGATTCAGGATAGGAGAGCTTACGTGCAACCACAACCGAACAACCGTTGGCGGCTCGTGCTGCTGCTCGGCGCCTTCTCGGCGCTCGGCCCGCTCACGATCGACATGTACTTGCCGTCGTTTCCCGAAATCACGGCCGACTTCGGCACGAAAGCATCGCTCGTGCAATTAAGCCTGACAGCCTGCCTGATCGGCCTTGGGCTCGGCCAAATCATCATGGGGCCGCTGAGCGACGTCCACGGCCGGCGGCGTCCCGTCATTATCTCGCTCGCGCTGTACCTGCTGGCGTCGTTCGCCTGCGCGGTATCGCCGAACATCTACGTCTTCATCGCGGCACGCTTCATACAAGGCTTCGCCGCTTCCGCGGGCATCGTCATCTCGCGGGCGGTCGTCCGCGACTTGTACAGCGGGCCGGAGCTGACCCGGTTCTTCTCGATGCTCATGCTCGTCAATAATCTATTCCCGCTCATCGCGCCGGTGGCGGGCAGCGGCGTCATCTCGTTCACGACGTGGGTCGGCGTGTTCGTCGTGCTCGGCGCCGTCGGCATCGCGCTCGTGCTGCTCGCGACCGCGGGGCTGAAGGAGACGCTGCCCCAGGAGAAGCGGATGGCCGGCAATTTCGGCCAGCTGTTCCAGGGGATCCAGACGCTCGTCCGCGACCGGCGGTTTCTCGGCTATGCCCTGGCGCAGGGCATCATGATCGGCGGCGTCTTCGCGTACGTATCCGGCACGCCGTTCATCTACCAGAAGATATACGGCGCATCGCCGCAGCTCTTCGCGGTGCTGTTCGGCTCGAACGGCATCAGCCTGATCATCGGCTCGCAGCTGGTCGGCCGGTTGAACGGCAAAATCTCGGAACGGCAGTTCCTCGTATTCGGACTGCTGCTGTCGGCCGCGGCCAGCTTGACGGCGCTCACGGTCATCCTGCTGCACGGGCCGCTGTTCGCGCTCGTCGCGCCGCTGTTCTGCTTCGTGGCCTCCATCGGGATCACGTCGACGGCGTCGTTCTCGCTCGCGATGGAATCCCAGAGCCACATGGCAGGGAGCGCGTCGGCGCTCCTCGGCTTGCTGCCGTTCGTGCTCGGCGCGGTCACCTCGCCGCTGGTCGGCGTCGCCGGCGAATATTCGGCCGTGCCGATGGGCGTGATCATCGTGTCGACGAGCGTGCTGGCGCTGCTCGCGTATTACGGCTTGGCGCAAAAGAACAAGCGCGCCGACGTCAACGTTCCCGTACGCCAGAAGCTAAGTTCGTAAATGCAAGGAAGCGGGAGGTTCCCCGGCAAACAAGCCGCGGAATCTTCCGCTTGTCTCTATTACGGATTCGGCTCTCCGCCATCCCAGATCGACGCCGTCCGAAATCGAAAAAGCCGCAGGCAAACGCCTGCGGCTTTTTTTGGGATTGCGCATCCCGACACGCTATGTTAAGATGAAATCTCCGTGCGTCTTATTTTGTTTGCAGGCATAGTAAGGACATCTTACTTATAGTTTAATATTAACACAGTAACGCGCGGGATGTCAACTCATCGTTTGCATGATCCGGATTACAAGAGGCAAAGGAGCGTGTTGTCGGCATGAGCAACGCAATGGACTGGGGACGGGAACGGGAACGGCTGGAGCTGGTAAAGGCCAAATTGGCGGCCAAAGTCGCCGAGCTGGAACCGCAGGTCGACGGGCTGCATGAACAGGCGGCGGACATCCGGAAGCGGTTTTGGGAAGAAGTCACCGTCAATACGAGCACGTCGGAGGACTATGAGGAAACGTTCTTCAGCATCCGTCAACAGGAAGCGGTGCTGGCCGAGCGCGAACGCAGCCAGCACCTGCTGCTGCGGCAGAGGAACAATCTCCGGCGGCTGCAGGCGTCGCCGTATTTCGGCCGCGTCGATTTTCGCGACGCGGGCGAGTCCGGCGAGACTGAAGAAGAGCGCGTTTATATCGGCGTTTCGTCGTTCGCCGACGAGGATGCGATGCGCTTCCTCGTGTACGATTGGCGCACGCCGGTGGCGAGCCTGTACTACGACCACGTGCCGGGACCGGCGGCATACGATACGCCCGGCGGCACGATCGACGGAACCATGACGCTGAAGCGGCAGTACCGCATTCAGGACGGCGAGCTGCAAAACGTGTTCGACGCCAGCTTGACGATCGGCGACGAACTGCTGCAGCAGGTGCTCGGCCACGGCGCCGACAACCGCATGAAATCCATTGTCGCGACGATCCAGCGCGAGCAGAACGCCGTCATCCGCGACGATCGCAGCCGCATGCTGATCGTGCAGGGCGCAGCCGGCAGCGGGAAGACGTCGGCCGCGCTGCAGCGGGCCGCGTACCTGCTGTACAAATACCGGGACCGGCTCAAGGCGGACCAGATCGTACTGTTCTCGCCGAATCCGCTCTTTAACGGCTACGTCTCCACGGTGCTCCCGGAGCTCGGCGAGGAGAACATGCAGCAGACGACGTTCCAGGATTACCTCGAGTATTGGCTCGGCAAGTCATTCCGGCTCGAGGATCCGTTCGACCAGATCGAATATGCGCTTACCCGGTCGGAAGCGCCGGGCTACGACGCCCGGATGGCGGGGATGGCGTACAAGGCTTCGGAGGCGTACCGGCGGGCGCTCGACGCGTACGCGGCGCGGCTCGGGGAGGAAGGGCTGCGCTTCGCCGGCATCCGGTTCATGGGCCGGGAGCTCATCTCGGCTGAGGACATGGCGGACCGTTTCTACGGATTCGACCGTTCCATACGGCTGCCGAACCGCGTCGCGCTGCTTCGGGAGTGGCTGCTGCGCGAGCTGGCGGCGCTGGAGCGGAAGGAACGGAAGGCGCAGTGGGTGCAGGAGGAGGCGCAGTACCTGGACCGGGGGCAATATGCCGAATCGTACGACGAGCTGCTGCAGGAATACCGGCGCGACGAGGGCATCTTCCTGTTCGCCGAGCAGTACGTCGAAGCCGACGACGCGATCCATAACCGGCTCGAACGGGCCGAGGACGTATTCGACCTGGCCGGCCGGGAGGAGGCGCTGCTGCGCAAGAAGATCGTGAAGGAGCGCTTCAAGCCGCTGCGGCGGAGCGTGAAGAGGCTGAAGTTCCTCGATTTCGCGGGCATATACGGCCGCTTGTTCGAAAGCGAGACCGCCTTCCGAGAGCTGACGACGGAAGCGGACGTGCCGGCGCAGTGGGCGGACATCTGCCGCCAGACGGCGGAGAAGCTGAACCGGCGCGAGCTGTTCTACGAAGACGAAACGCCGTATTTGTATCTGAAGGAGCTGATCGAGGGCGTCCGGACCAATACGCAGGTGCGGCATGTCTTCGTCGACGAAGGACAGGATTATTCGGTGTTTCAGTACGCGTATCTCCGCAAGCTGTTTCCGCATGCGCGCATGACGGTGCTGGGCGACTTCGGCCAAGCGATCTTCGCGCAGGCCATCGAGCTGGGCGGCGCGGATTCGCCGCTGCTCCGGCTGTACGGCGAAGCGGAGACGAGCGTGATCCGTCTGGCGCGCAGCTACCGGTCCACGCGGGAAATCGCCGCCTTCACGCGGGCGATGCTGCCGGGCGGCGAATCGATCGTGCCGTTCGATCGGCCCGGCCCCAAGCCGCTGCTCGTCCGGACGGAGAGCGCCGAAGCAACGGCGAAGCGCATCGCCGCGGAGCTCGCCGCGCTGACGGCGGAAGGCTTCGGCTCCGTCGCCGTCGTGACGAAGACCGCGGCGGTGGCCGAGGCCGTCCATCGCGCGCTGGCCGCATGCGGACGCGCGGACGCGCGGCTCATCACCAAAGCGTCGCCGTCCTTCGAGAAGGGGATCATGGTCATCCCCGCATACCTCGCCAAGGGCGTGGAGTTCGATGCCGTGCTGATCCATGACGCAAGCGAAGAAGCGTACGCGAAGGAAAGCGAGCGGAAGCTGTTCTACACGGCGTGCACGCGCGCCATGCACCGGCTGACGCTGTACGCTGCGGAGGCTTGGTCGCCGTTCGTCCGCGCGCTGGATCCGGCATTGTACGTGATGTCCGCGGATCCGGCCGGCCCGGGCGAATGAGAAGCACGGCGATCAGGCGGGGGAATGCCGAAGAGCAGCCTGGACAGGCGTCCAGGCTGCTGCTCTTGCCGCTGGTCCATGCGCCGTCCACGCAGCATCCGCCGCTGCTCTATAGGCATCGTTTATAACGCTCATTCGATCTATATATTTCAACGCCAATCCGCCGCCCTATACAATGACAAGTAAATCCAGCGGTTACGAAAGAAGGCGGATGTTCCCATGCAAGCTTACTTCGCGATATTCGGCTCGGTCAGCGTGCCGATCTTGATGGCATGCCTTTTCGGCTATCTCTATCAGGCGTTCAAGTCCCCGGGCCGACCTTAGCTTATTCGTCCTGTCACCCTGTCTCATCGTCGGGTCGCTCGCCGGCAGCAGCCTCGATTCGTCCTCGTTCGGCCACATCGCGCTGTTCACGGCCTTTCAGACCGCGCTGTGCTGGGGGGTCTCGTTCGCGGCAGGCAAGTCGCTCCGCTTCGACCGGTCCTCGCTGCGCTCCATGGAGATGACGACCATCTTCGCCAATTCCAACAATTACGGGCTGCCGCTGCTCCTGCTCGCGTTCGGCACGGAAGGCTTCGCGATCGGCGTGACGAACGTGGTGCTGCATATCGTGCTCGTCAACACGCTCGGACTGTACATCGCGTCTCGGAGCTCGTTCAGTCCCCGCCAAACCGCCTTCGCGATGGCGCGCAATCCGCTCATCTACGCCGCGGCTGCCGGCCTGCTTCTGTACGCGCTGCGCATCCCGCTGCCGGCCAGCCTCGCGGACGGGTTCCAGCTCATCGGCGGCGCCTACGCCGCGGTCGTGCTGCTGATTCTCGGCATGCAGCTTCGCAAGGCCGATTGGCGCAGCGGGATGCGGCGCGAGCTCTGGATCGCCGTCGCCATGCGGATCGCCGGCGTGCCGCTGTTGTCCTGGCTGGCGATCTCGCTGCTCGGGCTGCATGGACTTGAGGCGTCCGTGCTGTTCGTCCAATCCTCGATGCCCTCGGCGATCAATTCCGTCGTCATGATGGAGAAGTACGGCGGCGATCCGGAGATGACGGCCCTGAACGTCGCGGTAACGACGGCCGCGAGCTTCCTGTACCTGCCGCTCATTATTCATTGGTCGCATGGGTTCTAACGGGAGACAGCCGAACCGGGGCAGGCAAGGCCCGAGCAGGCGCGAGCGTCCGCTTTGTCGTGTCCGCGGTGTCATGTCCGCGGTGTCCCGCATCCGCTATTTTCCCATGCCCGCCGAATCCCGCGTCCACCATGTCCCGCGCCCCCCGTATCCGCCGATCCCGCGCCCACCGTGTCCCGCACCCCACGTATCCGCCGAATCCCGCATCCGCCGTATTACAGCCCCCCGTATCCCGCGTTCGCGCCGAATAAAAAACGGTTTTAGAAAAACTTAAATAATCCCCGCTTTCTCTTTAAGGAGTCTGGCTTAAGCTGGACTTACGCGAAACAAGATTAAGGGAAAGCAGGGATCGCCCATGAAAGAAAAGCTGGCGCAAAAGCTCGAGCTCGCGTCGTTCCTATTGTATATGTACGCGCTGTTCAAAATCATCCTGTTCAAGTTCAACCCGATCTCGCTCGGGTATCTGTGGGCGGAATTGCTGCGCAGCGTCCGCAGCCCGCAGGACGTCAGCTGGCGCGTGCACGCGGGCAATCTCGTGCCGTTCGAGGAAATCTCGCGGACCGTCCACGTGATGACGCCGCACGGCCTCGTAAACGTCCTCGGCAACGTCGCGATCTTCATGCCCTTCGGCTTGTTCCTCGGCCTGCTGTCCCGCAACGGCATCTCGCTCTTCGGCGCAATGATCTGCTCGTTCGGCCTCAGCTTCTGCTTCGAAAGCGCGCAGGCGGTGTTCGCTATCGGCCAGTTCGACGTCGACGACATGATATTGAATACCGCCGGCGGTCTGCTCGGCTGCCTTGGCTACCGGCTCTTCGCGGAGAACCCGTTTCGCGGGCAGACGAAGCGGGAGGATGCCGTGCCGGCCGCTTCCGGCACTGCGCATCCTCTGCCGGGCAGGATGGCGAACGCGGCGGACGGCTCGCCGGCGATGGAACGCGCGTTAACCGGCGCGGCTCCGGGGCGCCTGTTCGCCGCCGAAACGCGCGACGCGCCCATGTAAGCGAAGCAGCAGTCCCGCTCGGGACTGCTGCTTCGTGAATGCCGGGTACGGCGACCATTATGGGAAAAAGCGATTTTATGAAAATTTAAGGATTGCTTAGGTTCTCTTTAATGTTCATTGTATATGATGGAACGGACGAAACGGAAGCTCGAAAGCGAGGAAGCGAAATATGTCACCAAACACGGAACGGCATCACGATGCTCCGGACGATTCGGGATACGGCGGTTATTTGGCCGCGCGGACAAGCCTCGGCGCCTACAGTCCGATCGCGGCGGAAGGCGAACTGGACGGAGCGGCGGCATCCGGCGAACGGGCCGCATACGACGCGGCGACTACGTTCGACGCGTGTTACCAGCAATACTACAAGCACGTCTATTATTGCGCGTACGCGATCTTGCGCGACCATTTTCTGGCCCAAGACGCGACGCAGGAGACGTTCATCAAAATATACCGCCGGCTCGGCGAGACGGGCGCGGCGGACGTGCAGGAAGGCTGGCTGACCGTCATCGCGCGCAATACCGCGATCGACCTGTACCGCAAGCGGGTGCGCAGCCTCGAAATTACGAGCGAGCGGATGGAAACCGTCTCCGGCTCGGTCGATGGGGGCATCGGGCGGTTCGCCGAGGTGCCGGACGAATACGAGCTGCTCGATAACCTGAAGCCGGAAGCGCGCAAGGCGCTCGTGCTCGTCTACGAATACGGCTTGTCCTATAAGCAGCTGGCGTCGATCCTGAACTTGTCCGTCGGCGCCGTGAAGACGCTCATTCACCGCGCCAAAAAGAAGCTGCAGGCGATGTCGGGCAGAACGGTGACAGAGACGACGGAAACGTCCGCCTGACGCCGCGCCGCCTTGATTAAAGCCTGCCGATAGCGGGTTAAGCTTGGCACCGTCAAACTTAACCCGCTTTCGCTTTGCATGCTATGCCCAAGCTAAACCGCCAAATCCGGATATAACCGCGACAAGGCCCGTTCCTCCCGGAACGGGCCTTGTCGCGCGTCCGCTTGACGCCCGCGGACCTGCGGCCGGCCGGTCTACGCTAGCCGGAGCCGTCGGCGCGCGAGGACGGCGCTCTTACCATTCCCACGGCATCATCACAGGATGGCCGATCTTCTCGGCGCGGAGCAGCTGCTGCGAGCGCTTCGGCAGGTTGTCATACGTTTCGCGCGGGATCTGGATGGAATAGCCCGAACCGAACCAGTCGCGGTTGTAGATCAAGGCAATGTTCGTGCGGCGGTAGTTCGAGCGGTTCGGCGTGCCGCGGTGCCACATCCGGATGTCGCGGATGACGATGGAGCCCGCGGACATGTACACCTTCTCGGAATGCATGTACTGCGACGCGCGAACGATGTGCATGTGCGGATTGACGACGCCGCCGAGCGTATCCTGGTTCGCCCGGTCGCCGTGCAGGTGCGTGCCGCCCGGCCAAATCTCGAGCGGGCCATTCTCCTCGGTTGTGTCGACGAGCGGAATGTTCAGCACGAGGCTGAAGGGAGGCAGAGGCACCGACAGCTCGGGGAACAGCGGGTTGATGTCGCAGTGCACGGCCTGGTAGTCCGAGCCCGGCATCGGCGTGTCGGAAGCGAAATAGCTGATCTTGCTGTACGGGCCGAGGACCCCGTCGATGATGGCCATGGCGATCGGATGCTCGAGGATGGACGGGTCGTTGAACGGCGCCTGGAACGGCAGGTGCATCTGGGCGCGGTTCGTGCCGGTGTTATAGCCTCGGCGATCGATGTATTCGTCGAACAGCGGGTCGAACGCGCCGCGCAGCTCGGCCATTTGCTCGTCGCCGTAGACTTTGTCGAGCACGATGTAACCGTTTGCTTTTATTTGTTCGATGGCAATTTCGAGTTTCTCGGGATCCAGCTTGCCGGATTGCCGTTCTTCGGGCGTCAGTTGCATTTTCATAGTCGGTTAACCTCCGTGGGCCCATGTCGGCCGAAATTAGTATGCGGGTACGGCTAATCTTGATGCGAATGTTCGGAGTACAGCAGCGGCCAATAGTGATTGTCGTAGCGCTGGCCTTCCTTTGGACGGGGGCCGAGCAGCCGGATGTTGTCGACGTTGTGCTGGCCGTGCTTCTTGTAGGCCATGCCGTCCGGCATGAGATGCGCGACGACGGACAGCCGCGGATCTGCCGAATAATTCTGGCCGGAGCCGTGAATCGTCAGGGCGTGGTGGAAGCTCGCCTGACCCGCCTTCAGCGTGACCGGAACTTCCTTCCATTCGCGGCCTGATTCCTGGGCGATGCGGTGCTTGACCGCCTCCAGATCGCGGTTAAAGAACGCGTCGCTGCCTTCGAGCAGCCCCCACTCGTGCGAGCCGGGCACGACGGACATGCAGCCGTTCGTCAGGTCCGTGTCCTGCAGGGCGATCCAGGCCGTGACCAGGTTCGGGGTGTCCGTGCACTGCCAATAGATATAATCCTGGTGCCAGCCGACGTTGCCGGGGGACAAAGCGTCCTTCTCGCCGGTGCCGGTGCCCGGCTTGTAAATGACCTGGTCGTACCACAGCCTCGCGCCGGAGCTGCCCATCAGGCCCGCCGCGATCCGGCCGAGCACGGGACTCGTCACCGTCTGGCGGACGGCGTCGTTGATCCACCAGGAGTTGTCGATCTTGCGGAGCATCTTCGGATTGTTCGACGGGCGCCATTCCTCGAGCGGATAGCCGTCGCCGTCGTAATCGAACGACCAGATACGGTCATGGGCGCGGCGGAGCTCCGCGATCTCGTCCTCGCCGAACAGCACCGGGCTGACCCAATAGCCATTCTCCTTGTAAAATTCTTTATCTGCTTGCGTAATAAGTCCGACTGTCTCCTTCATGGCCCACATCCCTCTTCGCGTGTTAGTCCCCTGCAGAACTACTCCGAGTATAGTTCACATTCCGCGATCCGTATTGTATAGTTATTCTTTCAATTGTAAAATTGTAAGAAAAAGCGGAGGAGTGCTGCGCGATGAACAGCTCCAAACCGGCGTCGCATCTGAAATCGCTGATCGATTTGTTCGACCGGGAATGGCACCGGTTTTCGTTTCCGTCGTTCGGCTTCTGGCGGGACCGGGGCTGGAACGGTGCGGGCTCGGGCTTCGAGCTGAATTATTACGCGCGGGGGACGAACACCGTCGTGCAGGACAAGCGAACGCTGCATTTCAAGCACGGCGACCTCATCTACGTGCCGGACGACGTCCGCAGCAGCTACTGCGAGGATGGCTCGTTCGATCTCTATTACGTCATGTTCCGGTTCGACGCGCCGGAGTTGAACGCGCGGATGGGCGAGCTGTTCCGGCTGCTCGACTTCGAGGCGGCTCCGCTGTCGATGCCGGGGCTGCAGGCGGAGTTTCGCGCGTTCATGACGGAGCTGCGCATGGACCGGCACGTCTCGGTGCTGGCCAAGCACTACTTCCTTCATATCTTCGTGAGGATCTACATGGAGCTCGCCGAGCACGCCGGCCACCGGAACAGGCACGAGCTGATCGTGCGGCAGGTCATCGAGGATTTGCAGGAACGGATGGACAACGGCGGCAAAATCCTGCTGCCGGACGTGGCCGCCCGCCACGGGCTGAACGAGCGGTACCTGAACCAGCTCTTCAAGTCGGTGACGGGTACGACGATCGGCCAGTACGTGCTTGCCGCGCGCATCGAGAGCGCCAAACGGCTGCTCGAGACGACGACGATGCCGATCACCGAGATCGCGGTCGTCAGCGGCTTTTACGACGGGGCGCATTTCTCCAAGGCGTTCCGGGCGAGCGTCTCGCGGACGCCGCAGGAATACCGCGAGCAGCACGGCTATCTGTAACGGATGGAACAAAAAATGTATTAATGGGAAGCAAGCGCGGCGGAAGCGCGGACGGAGGGCGGGATTCGCGAAGGCCGCAAGCGGCACGGTAAACGAGCGCGATAAGCAGAGAAGAGGCGGCACCGATACGCGGGGCCGCCATTTTTTTATGACAATTGTACAAATGGCATCGCGATTATACAATACGCCCCCTGGCGCGTGCTCTATAATGCATTCAGATGTTAAGCGCTTACAACGCGGAACGTCCCGGCCTTTCATACTAGCGGGCGCATCCGGCCCGTACAGGGGGAAATCCAGCATGAACAAGAAGAACATGCTTGCACCGCTCGCCATCGGCCTTTCCTTGACGCTGATGATGTCGGCCTGCGGGGACAACGGGAGCGACGGCGGGAACGCCGGGGCGAAGAACGGCAGCGCGGCTTCGGAGACGGCCGTGCAGCTCGATCCGAACGCGGAGCCGCCGCAGGATCCGTACGGCAAGTACGATCCGCCGGTCACGGTCACGACCGTGCACACGAACAACGAGGTGGCGACCAATCTCAAGAAGCCCGATACGCTCGAGAGCAACATCTACACGCGCACGTGGGCCGAGAAGCTCGGCATCAACTTGAAGTTCAACTGGACGTCGCCCGGCGCGCAGGGCGAGGAGAAGATGAACCTCATGATCGCGAGCGGCGACCTGCCGGATTTCTTCTACGTCTCCCCGGCGCAGTTCGAGCGCCTGGCGTCCACCGGCCAGCTCGAGGATCTGACCCAGGCGCTGCAGGACTACGGCTCGACATACATGAAGAAATATTTGACCGGCGATTACGCGGGATTGCTGGAGGGCGTCACCAAGAACGGCAAGGTGTACGGCATTCCGAACGGCCAGACGTACCACGATTCCGGCTTCATGCTGTGGTTGCGCTCGGACAACGTGGAGATGGCGGGGCTGGCGCTGCCGAAGACGGTCGACGACCTCGACAAGATCTTGGACGCGTTCAAGCACAACGACTACGACAACAGCGGCGGCGAGAAATACCCGATCGCGCTCGCGGACGCGAACATCGCGTCGAATTTCTGGGGCATCGGCGACGCGTTCTTCAACATGTTCCATGCCTATCCGAACATCTGGGTCAAGAACGGCAAGGGCGAGCTGGAGGACGGCATGTTCGGTCCCGAGCACCGCGAGAACACCCGCAAGGCGCTCCTCAAGCTGCAGGAGTATTACAAGAAAGGCTACATCAACCCCGATTTCGCGACGTTCGACGATACGAAGTACAACGAGTCGATCGTCAACAACCAGTCCGGCGTCGTCTTTGGCGGCTTGTGGGACGCGTGGTGGCCGCTCAACCTGAACCTCGACAAGCATCCGGACAACAAGTGGCTGCCCGTCGCCATTCCGTCGGCGGACGGCGAGCCGGCGAAGTCCTCCGTGACGGCCGCGACCGTGCTCGGCATCAGCGTGGCGCGCAAGGGCGTCGAGCATCCCGAAGCGCTCGTGAAGATGGAGAATCTGTACCACGACTTGAACAACAATCCCAAGACGATGCAATTCGGCAAGTACAACACCGATCCGAAGGACAATTCCGGCATTTTCCTGGCATATCCGATGCCGGTCTATAATCCGTCGTTCAATTACGAGGCCTACCAGGTCGTCAGCGGCGCGTTCAAGTCGGGTAAGGCGGACGGCATGCCGGAATCCGACAAGCTGTTCTACGACCAGGCGAAGGCTTATGCCGACAAGAACGACAAGGCCGGCTTCCCGTCCTACCTGTCGTACACCGATCAGGGCAGCCTCGCGGTCGTCGACGGCTACATCAAGAACAAGGCGTTCCAGATGAACGAATATACGGCGATGCCGACGCAGGAGATGATCGACAACGCGCCGATCGTCAAGAAGGCGTACGACGTCATGTTCCTGAACGTGGTCAAGGGCGGCGATATCGGCCAGTACGACGACTTCCTGAAGCAATACGACGCGCTCTACATGTCGGCCGTCTATCCCGGCGTGAACAAGTGGTTCGAAGCGAAGAACAAGGAAAGCATCCAAAGCTGGTTCGAGAGCAAATAGACTGCCGCCCGTCCGCGGCGGGCCGGCTGCGGACGGACGTCCATCCGCGGCCCTCGCGCCGCGGGACGGAACGGAAGCCGAATGGAGTGAGGGGAAGCCATGAAACTGCTGCATGCCTTAGCGATTCCGCGCCGCCAGCTGGCCTTGTACGTCATGCTGATCGCGCCGGTCGTCGTCTTGTTCGTCTATGCCTATCTCCCGATGTTCGGGGTCGTCATGTCGTTCCAGCGGTTCGAGCCGAGCCTCGGTTTCTTCCGTTCGGACTGGGTCGGCTTCGCGAACTTCCGGCGGCTCATGTACATTCCGGACGTGAAGCAGGTCGTGCTGAACACGCTCTTCATCGCGTCGATGAAAATCGTCGTCGAGACACTCGCGGCGATCGTCGTAGCGGTACTGCTGAACGAGATCGTCTCGAAGCTCTTCCGCCGCGTCGTGCAGACAATCATTTACTTCCCGTATTTCCTGTCCTGGGTCATCCTCGGCGGCATCCTGCGCGACCTGCTTGCCCGGGAAGGGCTGCTGAACGCGCTGCTCGGCAAGCTTGGCTTCGAGCCGGTCGTGTTCCTGTCCAAGGCGTCGCTGTTCCCGTACGTGCTGGTCGGCACGGAGACGTGGCAGGTGACCGGCTTCGGGACGATCGTGTTCCTGGCCGCCATCACGACCATCGATCCGACGCTGTACGAGGCGGCCGTCATGGACGGCGCGAGCCGGTTCAAGCAGATTTTGCACATTACGATTCCCGGCATCAAGTCGACGATCATTCTGATGATGACGCTCAGCATGGGTTACATCCTGAACGCCGGCTTCGAGCAGGTGCTCATGCTTTACAGCCCGCTCGTTTATTCGACGGGCGACGTCATCGACACGTGGGTGTACCGGATGGGCTTGCAGCAGTCGCAGTATTCGCTCGCGTCCGCGATCGGCCTGTTCCGTTCGGTCGTCAGCCTCGCGCTCATCTCGGTCTCGTATTACGTCGCGCGCAAAGTATCGGATCACCGGATCTTCTAAGAAAGGGAGGGGGAGCACGGCCATGACGGATCGTTCTATCGGAAGGCGCGCGTTCGCGGCGCTGAACGGATTGTTGTTTGTTCTCTTCTCGCTCAGCTGCGTGGTGCCGATGATCCACGTGCTGTCCGTCTCGCTCAGCGCGAGCAGCGCGGTCAACGCGGGCGAAGTGACGCTGTGGCCGGTTCGGGCGACGCTCAAGTCGTACGAATACATTTTGAACAAATCGGAGTATTGGACCGCGATGGGCGTCTCGATCGAACGCGTCGCGCTCGGCACGTTCGTCAGTATGCTGCTGACGATCCTGATCGCCTATCCGCTGTCGAAGAGCAAGGCATCCTTCAAGCACCAGCCGGTCTTCGCCTGGTACCTCGTCGTGACGATGCTGTTCTCCGGCGGCCTCGTGCCGTCGTTCATGATCGTCAAGTACACGGGCATACTCGATTCCATCTGGGCGCTGATCCTGCCCGGGGCGGTGTCGGTCTTCAACGTGCTGCTGCTGTCGAACTTCTTCCGCGGCATTCCGAAGGAGATCGAGGAGTCGGCGTTCATGGACGGCGCCGGCCACTACCGAATCTTGTTCCGGCTCTATCTGGCCTTGTCGATGCCGATACTGGCGACGCTCGTCGTCTTCATCGCCGTCGGCCATTGGAATGCCTGGTTCGACGGGCTCATCTACATGAACAACCAGAAGAACTACCCGCTGCAATCGTACCTGCAGACGATTCTGGTGCAGTCCAACTCGCAGGTCATGACGCAGCAATATGCCAAGCTGATGAGCATGGTGTCCGACCGCACGATCAAGTCCGCGCAGGTATTCGTGGCGTCCATCCCGATCCTGTGCGTCTATCCGTTCCTGCAAAAGTATTTCATCTCCGGCATCATGCTCGGCTCCGTCAAGGAGTAAGGCCTGCGGAAGAAGCTAGAGTCCGCCCGGGCTCGGGAGCGGCGGCAGTTACTTCAAGGTTACTGAGTAAACGTTTTTTCACTCCTTACCCCGCATCGGCGGCATTGGTATACTAAGAGCAGGTCCTATCGGCCGTTCATAGGGAAGGGGAAATCAGAATGAACATCTTGATCACCGGCGCCTCGGGCAGCGTGGGCTCGGGCGCCGCGGAGCTGCTGCGCGGCAAGCACGACCTGCGGCTGTCGGATATCGTCGAGGTCGATACGGCGCTGCCGTTCGCGCTTGCGGACGTCCGCGAGCCGGGCGCGCTGGACGCCGCGTCCGAAGGCGCGGACGTCATTGTACATACGCCGGCATGGCACGGCATCCATATGGGGCAGCGCTCCGAAGAGGACTTTTACGCGCTGAACGTAACGGGGACGTTCAACATGTTCCGCTCGGCGGTCCGCAACCGGGTACGCCGCGTGGTGTGGCTGTCGAGCATGTCCGTTTACGGCAACGATTTCTACGCGTACACGAAGAAGCTGGGCGAAGAGCTGTGCCGCTATTATCACGAGCATCACGGCATCGAAGTCTTGATGCTGCGCCCGGCGGATTTCACGCCGTTCCGGGATCTCCGCCACTACGGCGAACGCCTGCTGCACGGCGGCGTCGACCGGCGGGACGTCCTGCGGGCCGTGGAGCTCGCGGTCGAATGCCCCCGGACGTACGGCGCGTATCATATCGTGCGCGAAGACCGGTTCACGGAAGACGACGCGCGGTCGTACGCCGATGCGCCTGCCGAAGCGTGGGAGCGCCTGTATCCCGGCGCGAAGCGCGTCATCGAGCGTTACGGATTCCAGCTGCCGGACGCCGTTCAACCGCCCGATCTGGCGAAGGAGCGGGAGGAGCTGGGCTACCGGCCGGCGTATCACTTCGGCACGTTCCTCGCGGAATGCACGCGGGACGGGGAGATCACCGAATGACGGCCGCGAAGCTCGGCCTCGGCGGCCATTCGTTTATTGCTGAGCTCGGGAACGATCCGGAGGCTTCGTTCGAGGAGCAATGCGCGATCGTCGCCGCCTGCCTCGACCGGGGGATCGGCCTGATCGATACGACGTATTACCAGGAGCGCCTCGCGCTCGGCGAAGTGCTCGAACGGCTTGGGCGCCGGGACGAAGCCGAGATCATGGCGTGGAATTTCTTCAAGCAGCCAGGCAAGGAACGGGAGCTCGTCGGCTTCACGCCGTACGAGCCGGAGCACCTCGCGGCGATGCTGACGGAGCTGCGCACGGATCGGATCGACATGCTCGTCGTGCACGTCCATGACGACGCGGCGAAGCTGCGCGAGGAGCTGGCACTCGCCGCGAGCTGGATGAGCGAAGGGCGCGTCAAGCGCGTCGCGCTCGGCATGGCGCGGCCGGAGCATCTGGCGGAGCTGCCCGTGGGCCACCCGGTGACGGCGGTGCTGGCGCCGTACAACGCGTTCTACCAGGAAGCGGGAGAGCTGTTCCGGCTCGCGAAGGAATGGGGCATGGAGACGATCGCGCTGTCCCCATTCGTCCGCGGCTGGCGGCTGGATGAGCTCGGGGCGGATAAGGACGACGCGGCGGATATTCTGCTGCGCTGGGCCGCGACGCAGCCCGCGGTCGACCGCGTCATCGTGTCGATGCGCCGGGCCGCGTGGGTCGATGCCAACCTCCGGGCGATCGGGCGCGGTCCGTTGAGCGAAGCGGAATCGGCGCGGCTGCACGGCTGGCTGACGCGGAAAGGGTAAACCGCCCGCGGATCGCCGGTCATTCTATGCTGTCTGGGCGTAACCGCTCTAGCTAGGCCAGTGCCTGCCGAATCGCGCATAGGAAGCTCCGGACAACCGGGGCTTCTTCGTCATGGGCCGGATCGTCCCGTCCAATGGAGCCCGGCGCCGCGCGGCCTTGGGACGCCGGAAGCCGCGGCGGCGCTCCGGCCGGCCAAGCCGCCGCCAAGCTGCCGGCAAGCCGCTGGCGCCGCCTTAGGGCAGCGGCCAATCTATTCTTTTACGGCTTTGCGTGATAGAATAGGCTGACTTCGCCGTACCGATAGACGCAAGATCGATTTCCCTCCCGGAATCATTGCTTGGTCGTACGCGCGCTTAAGGGGGAATCGCGATGGTTAGTGCCGTCATTCAAGGCTTTATTCTGGCTCTGGGCCTCATCCTGCCGCTCGGCGTGCAGAATATGTTCGTCTTCAATCAAGGCGCCGCGCAGCGCCGTTATGCCCGGGCGATGCCGGCCGTCCTCGTCGCCTCGCTCTGCGACACGATGCTGATCCTGCTCGCGGTGCTCGGGGTATCGACGGCCGCCTTCGGCATCGCCTGGCTCAAGCTGACGCTGATGCTCGCCGGCATCGTCTTCCTGCTGTACATGGGGCGGGCGACCTGGAAGAGCGCCGCGGTCACGGGCGCCGGCGGAGAACCGCCGGCGCCGCTCGGTCCGCGCCGGCAGGCGGCGTTCGCACTGTCCGTGTCGCTGCTCAATCCGCACGCGCTGATGGACACGATCGGCGTGATCGGCACGAGCTCGCTCAGCTATGAAGGCGCGGACAAGATCGCTTTCACCGGCATCTGCATCCTCGTCTCGTGGATGTGGTACTTCGCGCTCGCGTTCGCCGGCCGCCTCGTCGGCGCGAAGGACCGCGCCGGCCGGCTGCAGGCCGGGCTGAACCGGTTTTCCGCCCTCGTTATGTGGGGAACCGCCGTCTATCTGGTCTATACGCTGTTGGCTTGATCGCGCATGATGGCAGCGAGGCGTGAATATCACGGGGACAAAGGAGTGAACGGAGCGATGCGCAATTCACTGGAGATCACGGAGGAGCGCCTTCGGACCTGTCTCATGGAGCATTACGATGTCACAGCCGCAACAATTGTATTTCTTCCGCTCGGACTCGATTACAGCTCTGCGGTCTATCATGTGGTGAGTCCTCAAGGAGCGGCCTACTTGCTCAAACTCACTTCAAAACCTGTATACGAACCGCAATACCGCATTCCTCGATTCCTTCATGATCAAGGGATTGCGGAGGTTGTGGCTCCCCTCTCGACCAAGCGCGGTTCGCTCTGGACGCGGCTGGCGGATTGGACCGTCGCGGTGTATCCCTATATCGATGGGGATTCAAGCTTCGACGGCATGTCGGCCGGGCAGTGGAAGCAGGTGGGGACGATCTTCGCACGGATTCACCGGATTGGATTGCCGCCCCAAGGACTCGGGCCTATCCGCCGGGAATCCTTTGATTCAGCGGTCTATGTTTGGTGGATCCGGACATTGGAGGATCAACTGGCGCGCTGGGAAGGCGGAAGTGAGCCGGAGCGTGCGCTTCATGCGTCTTGGGTGGAGCATCGGTTGGCGATTCACGCTAAATTGGACGGCTTGATAGAGCTGGCAGCTTCGCTTCGCGAACGCGCCATCCCGCTTGTCATCTGCCACGCGGATCTTCATCCCGCGAATGTGATCCGGGATCAAGCCGGACATGCGTTTATCATCGATTGGGATGATGTAATGCTTGCTCCCAAGGAACGTGATTTCATCTTTGCCGGTCCGCCGCATGATCAAGACTTTTTTCAGGGGTATGGGGCCGTGGAGGTCGATGAGACGGTGCTTGCCTACTACCGCGCAGAACGAGTACTTCAGGATCTCATCGCCTGCGCCCGCAACGTGTGGCTCCAAGATGACTTGGGGGAAGACGCCAAGGCGGATGCCGTCGAGTTGTTTCAGCGCATCATGATGGCAGAAAGCACCGGCAGATCGTAGCTGCCTCCATAGTCCCCGTACCCATCATTGGGACAAAGAAAAAGCTGCCGAGAGGTTCTCGGCAGCCGGAACGCCAACCGTCGGTTGGCGTTTTTTCATATGTTCGCTTGGATCTTCTCGCCCTAATCGGCTGCCTACAACTGCGACACCTTGGCGAACGTCTTGCGGTAATGCTTCTCCAGCCCGATCGAGATGAGATGGAAGCCGAGGATGAAGACGACGTAAGCGGCAAGCGGCATGAACAGCACCCATTGGTAGGTGAACAGGTAGTCTCGCGACTGGCCGACGAGGCCGCTCCATTCGTTCGTCCGGCTGAGGTATTCGACCGGATCTTTCAGTTCTTTCGTGCCGCCGACGAAGACGTTCAGAATCGCCAGCTGGCCGAACAGGCCCAGAATAAGCACGATCTCCTGCACGAACAGGATGAGGAGGCTTTCCTTCATATGCGGGAATACGTGCTTCCGCAAAATCCGCCACGGCCCGGCGCCGATCGAATGCGCCGACGTCACGAACTGTTTCTCGCGGATAATGGCCGTCTTCTCCCTCATCGTGCCCGCGACGGACGGGATTCCGATGGCCGTCAGCACGACCGCGAGAATGAGCGCCATCGCCGGCGCGCTCGCCGCGGGGTTCATCGTGATGCCGATCATGATCATCCAGACGATGACGAAGACCGGAATGCCGTTCAGCATATTCCAGATCGGTGCGCGCTCGCGGCGGGCCGTCTTCGGTTGGCCGAAGTAGCCGAGCAGCAGGCCGATCGCGCCGCCGAGCGCCATACGGGTGAAGGCGACCGCGAACGCGACGTAGATCGTATACTTCGAGCCTGCGAGCAGCTTGGCAAGGATGTCGTAGCCGTACTTGTCGGTGCCGAGCGGGTATTCCTTCGACGGCGGAAGCGGCGGCACGGTCAGCTCGCCTCCGCTGTAGCTGACCTGCGCGGATTCGTTCAGATCATGCGGCGCGACATAGTGGCCGAACAGCGAAGCGAGCAGCATGAAGGCTGTAATGATCAAGCCGGCTAGCAGCGTTTTGTTCATCGTACGATCACCTTCTCCCAGCCGTACACGACGGCGCGCAGCAGGGCGTATACGACGGCATACAGCGCGAGCAGCGCAAGAAGCCCGTTCACCACGAGGCTGTACTGATAGCTGCCATACGCGAACGCGTTGGAGAAGACCATCAGGGTTACGCCGTTCAAATTGTACAAATATTCGAAGATGAACAGATTGCCGAACAGGATGGCCATGAATTTATGCAGATCCGCCTTGACGAAGGGCAGGACGTTCGGGAGCGCATGGAAGAACACGATATACGGCTTGGCGAGGCCGCGCGCTTTGGCGAATCCGATATAGTCTTCCGTGAACGCGTTGTTCATCTGCAGGGCGACGTTCCGAATCATGTAGTTGGCCGGAATGAGTATGGTCGAGATCAGCGGCAGGGCGACCGCGGGATCGTCCGTCGACGCGCTGGCGACCTTGAAGACGACCATGCCGGTCTCCGATGCGATGTACACGACGAGAAACTGAAGCAGCAGGACGATGACGAAGTCCGGCAATATGCCCGTCAGCTCGAGGAATCGCTTCATCCAGCGGGCCCGGCGGGACACCGCGAGATACACGCCGAGCAGCATGCCGGCCGTCAGACCGGCCACGCCGCCGACGGCGGTATAGCCGAAGGAGACCGTGAAGCAGGCGCCGATCTGGTCCCAGAATGAGCGCTCTGTGCTGCCGGCGATAAATTGGAACGATTCGCCGGAGAGGAGTCCTCCGAGATAATGGCGGATGCTGGCGAGACCGTTCCCCAGATGAATCTGGAGGACGCCTTCCGAACCGGCCGTGAGCACGGCGGGGAACATCGCGAAGAAAAGAACGAACAGCAAAATGCCGGGAATGATTAACGTCGTTTGTAAGGATTTGGACATGCGGGGCATTCCTTTCTCGTATAATTCGAACGATTCTCGTTTAAGTATAGCCCCTGCGGCGATAAAAACAAGACTTGACTCGACAGGTTTTGACACATACTCAACATGTTATGTTAGGTCCATCGTAACTATAGGGCGGTGTTGGTTCGATGAAGAGCGGGGGCGGCACCGATTGGCGTTAGCCCATGTAAATCGCGATCTCGCCATCTTCGCCGATGTCGGCGGCGGCGCCTTCCAGGTCAGCCCCCTCGTAGGCGATGACACGGTTGAACAGCGGATGCGGCAGATCGGATTCGTATCGGATTGCCCGCGGCGCGCGCTCGAAATCCATGCGAGGGCAGGATAGGCTCAGTTGCTCCAGCATGCGGATCATATTGCGTTTACTCGTTTCGGGGATGCTCGTCATGGTGGGGCCACGCTCCATACTAGGAATTTGCCGCGCCGGCGTTGCGGAGCGGCCATGTACGTTAAACGACAAAAGAGGTCAAAATGTTCCGAAATTGCAAAAAATGCATGTAAGAGGCGATGCCGATGACCGCGTCAAGCGTTGCAGCTTTCCGCTTGCCGTCCTCGAATGCGCCGGATCTCGCCCGCTTCGGCCTGCTTAGTCCGCTTCTGCACGCTTCCGGCTGTCCGCCCGAACCTTCGGTAACCGAATCCGGAAATGGAATATTATCGTCGGCGATACGGGAAAATACAGCTATTGCGGAATGGGGGCCACCAGGGTGAAACGGTTCAAAAAATGGATGCGCGGGAAGCCCGGCCTTCCAAGTTTGCCGGAAGCGCTCGCCGAGGCGGATGGGGACGAAGCCGGCTTGTCGGCGGATCTCGACCGGAACGAGGCGGAGTTCCGGAAGCGGTTCGACAACTGCTTCGATATCGTCTTCCGCCGGGGGACGCTGAGCGGCGGGGAGCGATGGCTGGTCATCTATATGTCGAGCATCGCCGACGAACGGGTGATCGACGAACAACTTCTGAAGCCGATCAACGCGATCGGCGAGGCGCGGACGGCCGGCCGGCCGCTCAGCGCGCAAGCGCTGGACGAGCGAATCGTCACCGCGGGAGAGACCAAGCGGTCGTCCGACGCGGCGGAGGTCGTCCGCTGCGTGCTGGACGGGTTCGCGGCGCTGCTGGCGGACGGAGACGATTCGGCGCTCTTGGTCATGGCCACGAATCCGAAGCAGCGCGGCTTGGAGGAGCCTTCCTCCGAGCAAGTCATCCGCGGTCCCCGGGACGGCTTCATCGAGAATCTCGGCGTCAACATCGGGCTGCTGCGCATCCGGCTCAAGACGGCGCGGCTGAAGACGGAGCCGGTCACACTGGGGGAGCTGACGCAAACCAAGGTGGTGCTGGCGTACATCGCCGGCATCGCCGACGACTCGCTGGTCGCGGAGGTCCGGACGCGGGTCGAGCGGATCAAGATCGACGGGATTCTCGATTCGGGCTACATCGAGGAATTCATCGAGGACTTGCCGTATTCGCCGTTTCCGCAAGTGCACAGCACGGAACGTCCCGACGTCGTGGCGGCCGAGCTGCTGGAAGGCAAGACGGCCCTGCTCGTCGATAACACGCCGTTCGTTCTGATCATGCCGATGACCTTCTGGAGCGGCCTGCAGGCGAGCGAGGATTATTATACCCGCTGGCCCGTCGCGACCTTCGTGCGGTGGATCCGGTTCCTGTTCATCTTCATCGCCATCTTCGCGCCGTCCTTGTACGTCGCGGTGACGACGTTCCATCAGGAAATGATTCCGACCAACCTCGTGATCAGCATTGCCTCTTCGCGGGAAGCCGTGCCGTTCCCGGCGTTCATCGAAGCGATCCTGATGGAGATCACGTTCGAGGCGCTGCGGGAAGCGGGCATCCGCCTCCCCAAGCAGATCGGGCAGGCGATCAGCATCGTCGGCGCCTTGGTCATCGGGCAGGCGGCCGTGCAGGCGGGCATCATCTCCGCGCCCGTCGTCATCATCGTCTCGATTACCGGCATCGCGACGTTCACGATTCCGCGGTACAGCTTCGCGAGCGGCGTCCGGCTGCTGCGGTTTCCGATGCTGTTCCTGGCGGGCACGCTCGGCCTCTACGGCATCGTGCTCGGCTTCCTCGGCATACTCCTGCACGTCGCGTCGCTGCGCTCGTTCGGGGTGCCGTACTTCGCGCCGGCGGCGCCGACCATTCCGACGGATTGGAAAGACATCCTCATCCGCGCGCCGATCTGGGCAAAGACGCGGCGCCCCAAGCTCCTGAGCCGCTCCGATCCGATTCGCGAGGCGGGCGGGCAGAAGCCGGGTCCCGGCCAAGGGCGGAGCCGGCCGGACGACGGTCGGGCGTAGCAGGCAGGATGCGGAGGATGCGGACATAGAGAGGGGCCGTGGCATGACCTTATTGCGATGCGCGTTCGCCATCTTCGCGCTGCTCTTCCTGAGCGGCTGCTGGGACCGTACAGAGATCAACGACCTGGCGTTCATTACGGGGGCCGCCTTCGACAAGACGAAGGAGGGTGCTTACTTGCTGTCGGTGCAAATCGCCATTCCGTCCGCCTCCGGCGAGATCGGCGGCGGGGGAGGAGACGGAGGGCAGAAGAAGTTTTTCGTCCTGTCCGCCGTCGGCAAGGACGCGAACGAAGCGTTTCTGATGCTTCAGAAGAAGAGCTCCCGCAAGCTGTTCACGGCCCACCGCAGCGTCATCTTCATCGGCGAAGCGCTCGGCAGGCAAGGAATCGATAATATGCTGGACGTGTTCACCCACGATCCCCGGCAGCGCCTGCGGACGTACATGCTCGTTGTCAAGGGCGGGCAAGGACGGGATATTTTGCGATCGTCGTATCCGTTCGAACAGGTGCCGATGGAAGCCGTCAAGGAGATGGAGATCGGGCGCAGCGAGCTCGCGGTGACGCTGCGCGATTTCTTCATGGCGTCGTCCGGCCAAGGCGTCGATCCTGTCATCGGCGTCATCGAAGCGGAGTCGCGGGAGAAGGCGGAAGTCCGAAGCGACACCGAGATGCTCGGGCTGGCCGGCACAGCCGTCTTCAAGGATTTGAAGCTGGTCGGCATGCTGGACGGGTACGAGACGGACGGCTTCCTGTGGGCCGCGGGCCGCATGAAGCAGAATCGCGTGAACGCCCAATTGCCGGACGGCGGCATCGTCGGATTGGCGGTCAATCGCGCCGAACGAAGCATCGTCTCCGATCTGGCCGGCGATCGGCTCCGGCTGAAGATCGCGCTGACCGGGGAGGGCACCATCGTCGAAAACAACAGCCGGTACGACATCAGCGTACCGGAGAATCTGGCCATCGCCCGGCGAGCGTTGGAGAAGGTGGTCGAGCGGCAGGTCCGCGCGGCGCTGACGAAGCTGCAGAAGCAGTACCGGGCGGACAGCGCGGGATTCGGTTCGGCGCTGTACCGCCGTCATCCGAAGGAATGGCGCGCGCTTCAGGGCGATTGGCATCGCAGGTACGCCGAAGCGGACATCGCCGTCGACGTCGAACTGAAGATTGGCGGTTCCGGCATGGCGGGTCCTCCGCTGCAGTTGAACGATAAGGAGATCATCGAATGATCGTGAAGTTGACGGTGTTCGTCCTGCTCGCCGCCGTATGGTCCGTGGCGGGCATCCGCGCCTTGCGCGGCCGGGCGCAAACCAAAGAAGCCGTGCTCTACGGCGGAATCATGGGGCTGTCCGTAGCGCTCGGCTGCCTATTCATCGCGCGCGTCGACGTCCCGAGCTTCATCCGTCCCTGCCAGCAGCTGCTCGAACCCGTAGGGAAGCTGCTGCTACGGAAGTGACGGCTCGGCCGTCTTCCTGCGGAGGCTGTCGACCGCGAGGAGCAGCAGCGGAACGAGCGTGTGATTAAAGAAGGCGAGGAGCGGGAACGTGTAGACGAGGTAATTGCCCAGATCCGCGCTGTTTCGGAAGATCCAGACCGAGCCGATCACCGAGAACAACGTAAGCGGCGGGATGAGATCGCGGTAATTCCGGATGCCGAACAGCTCCTTGACGCACAGGCATAAGATGAAGAGCGAGACGGACACCTTCACGAAGCAGCCCATGACCCACATCGACACGGCGACGGCCTCCAGCCGCTCGAACGAGCCGGGGATGCCGATGTACTGAATGACGCTTAGGAACGAATAGGACAGCTTGCTCGTCATCGGCCCCAGCACCATGATCGTCAAGAGGACGATGGCGCACGACGAGAGAACGACGCCGGCGAGCGCGAGCAGCGAAGCCTTGCGGGCTTTGCCCGGGTGGTTCAAATAGGGCAGGAGCCACCCCAGAATAAAGAATTGATTCATGTATCCGCCGGCGGGGCTTAACGCGCCCTGGAGCACCGGAACGATGCCGTCTCCAAGTACCGGCTGCAGCTGCGTGAGATCGGCCTCCATGGTCGTCAGCACCAAGAGCGGCAGCAGGAACACGAGGATGAGCAGGGTGAGGAATTCATTGCTTCTGCCGATGACTTCGATGCCGGCCGCGGCGGCCAGGCCGCACAGCAGCAAGAACGTCACCGTGGAGACGATCGAAGGGCTGTTCGGCAGCAGGAGCGTCTTGATAAATCCCGTATGCTGGTAGACGATCGTGGTGATCGACACGAACCAATAATAAATATAGTTGAGCGCCAGCAGCTTGCTTAAGCTTTTGCCGACGATTTTTTCGCTGTATTGGGTCAACGTAAGCCCCGGATACCGGCTGCCGAGCGCGATCATGGTCCAGATGGTGATTAGACCCGTCAGGGCGGCGGGAAACACCGACATCCAGGCGTTTTGCTTGCCGAACATCGCCATGATGGAAGGGACGGTCAGCATATTGGTGGATACGATGAACGTGAAAAGCATGTAGCCCAGCTGGGAGCCGGTTATTTTCTCCGCGATCCGCATCGTCGACGCTCCTTGCCTCGGTCAGGGTGTTTCCAGTATTTGCGGAAGGCTACCCAATTATACCCAGCAAAGACAAGCCGTCCGGCGGCGCCGGTGCTTAGCCGAAATGCGTCCGCATCGCGGCCAGGAACGCGGACAGCGCGGGCGTCTCGAGCGCGTCCTTGCGCCGAATGAACACGGTCTGCAGGATCGCGTGCTTGCCGGCGACGTCGTGGCAGCGAATGCGCCCTTGCTCGGCCGGCTCGGCGACGATGGATCTCGGCATCAGCGAGATGCCGAGTCCGGCGCCGACGCAGGCGATGATCGTCTCGATCGAGGCGAACTCCATGAGCTTGTCGGGCACGAGGCCTTCCTCCCGCAGCATCATATTCATGCGCGCCCGGTACGAGCAGCCGGCTTGGAACGCGAGGACCGTGCGCAGCCCCGCGTCCCGGATCGAGTTGATGGGCGGATGGGAGGCGGGAGTGACCAGCACGAGCTCCTCGTCGACGACATGCTCATGCACGAGCTCGGGATGTTCCACGGGGCCGGTCACGAACGCGCCGTTCAGCTGGTAATGGAGCACGTCGTTCACATGCTGCTCGGTCATGCCGGTGACGAGGGAAAAATCGACCGCCGGATGTTCGCGGTGATAGTCGGTCAGCAGCGCGGGAAGCCGGATGGCGGCTGTGGTCTCCAGCGCGCCGATCGCGAGCGGGCCGGCCGGTTTGGCGGAATCGCCGACGGCGGACCGGGCCTCCTGCACGATGTGCAGGATTTTCTCGGCGTACGCATACAGGATCCGCCCCGAATCGGTCAGCGTAATTCCGCGGTTGTGGCGGTAGAACAGCTGCGTGCCGAGATCGGCCTCCAGCTGCTGGATTTTCTGTGTAACGTTAGACTGGGCGAAATTGAGACGCTGCGCCGCTTTGGACAAGCTGCCTTCTTGGGCGGCGGCGTAAAATGCGCGAAGTAATTGAAGATCCATGTTGCGCTCCTTTTGCGATCTGATTTCGTGATACTGGCCATCTTGAATTCATATTATACATGATAGCCAGTTCGTTGTATGATCGGTTTGCGGCGATAACCTATTTACTAATAGATAAAATATAAAGGAGCGATGAATATGAATCAAGCAAGCCTGTTAGGAAAAACGATTGCGATTACGGGCGGCAGCAGCGGCATCGGCAAAGCCGTCGCGATCGAAATGGCGAAGCAGGGTGCGAATGTGGTCATTAACGGCCGGCGCGAAGACGCGCTGCGGGAAGCCGCCCGTGCGATCGATCCCACCGGGGAACGCGTCGCCTACGTCAGCGGGAGCATCGCGGACCGCGCGGTAGCGGAACGGTTCGTCGACACCGCTTTGACGCGCTTCGGGTCGCTAGGCACGCTGGTGAACAACGCCGGCATCTTCATGGCCAAGCCGTTCACGGCGTACACCGCCGAGGATTACGCTGCGCTCTTGTCCACGAACCTGAACGGGTTCTTCCACGTGACCCAGCTGGCCGTGCGCGAAATGCAAAAGGCGGGCGCCGGTCACATCGTCAACATCACCGCGAGCGGCGCCGGGGAGCAGCCGATCAAAGGCGTGCCGTCCGTGCTGACGTCCCTCACCAAGGGCGGCTTGAACGCGGCGACGCGGTCGCTCGCGATCGAGCTGGCCGATCAAGGCATCCGCGTGAACGCGGTGGCGCCGGGCGTCATCAAGACGCCGATGCACGCGCCGGAGACGCACGCCGCCATGGCGACGCTGCATCCGCTCGGCCGGATGGGCGAGGAACGGGAAGTCGTGGAAGCCATCCTGTACCTGGAGGCCGTCACCTTCATTACAGGCGAAATCCTTCACGTCGACGGCGGACAGAGCGCCGGCCGCTGGTAAGCCGGCGCCTCGGAACTTCGTGGTCCGATTGTATTCGATAGCAGACGAGGAGCTGAAGCCATGCTGTACGAACTGCGCATCTACACGATACCGGAAGGCCGCATGCAGGCGATGCTGGACCGGTTCCGGGACGACACGATCCGGATATTCGCCAAGCACGGCATGAACGTGACCGAATTTTGGGTCGATGCGGACGCATCGAAGAACCGCTTGTACTATATTTTGGAGCACCGCGACGCCGAGGCGCGCGAACGGAATTTCGAAGCGTTCATGAAGGACCCGGAGTGGCTGGACGTGCGCGAGAGAACCGAGCGGGACGGTCCGCTTTACGAAGCGATCGATATCGTCTACATGCGCAAGGCGCCTTTCTTCCAAGGCCGTTGATTCAAAAAACCAACACGAGAAGGAGTAATTTACACATGAAAACATTGGTCATCGTTACGCATCCGAACATCGAAACATCCCGCATCAACAAGGCGTGGATCGAAGAACTGAGCCGTCAAGAAGACATCACGGTCCATGAATTGTACAAAGCGTATCCCGACGAAAACATCGACGTCGCCGCCGAGCAGCGACTGGTCGAAGCGCATGACCGGATCATCTTCCAATATCCGCTGTTCTGGTACAATACGCCGTATCTGCTCAAGAAATGGTTTGACCAAGTACTGCAGTACGGCTGGGCGTTCGGGCCGGAAGGCGACAAAACGGCCGGCAAGCAAATCGGCGCCGCCGTCTCGACGTACGGCACGGAAGCGTCCTATCAGCCGGACGGGTTCAACCGCTTCACGCTGCGCGAAATTCTGCGCCCGATCGAAGCGATCGCGCCGTTCATCGGCGCGACGTATCTGCCTCCGTTCACGCTGAGCGATTCGTCGAACCTGTCGGATGAGCGTCTGGCGCAAAGCCGGGCCGACTACGTCCGCCATCTCCGGACCGCTCAACCGGCCGGCGCCCGCGACTGATCGGTTGCCATATGGTGTTGCCGATCTTCGGCACAATGTTCATGCCGCCTCATTCGAGGCGGTTTTCTTTGCCATGCGCGGCAAGTGACGTGGAAGGAATCCGGCCAATTGGGCAAAATCGGTAAAGCTTCGCGGCGGCCCCGGTGGTATAATGCCTGTATTGTCTGTTTAACGCCGTCATAAGGAGTGTACTCTTCACCATGCAAGAAACCGCTGAATCCGCGCTGAATCCCTCATCTTTCACGAAATTTTGGGTTTCGCGCACCTTGTCGTCCACGTGCTTCCAAATGTTGTCCGTTGCGATCGGCTGGCAGATGTACGATCTCACGCATGATGCGTACAGCCTCGGCCTCGTCGGACTCGCGCAATTTTTGCCCATGCTGCTGCTGACACTGGTCGTCGGTCAGGCCGCGGACCGGTTCGACCGCCGGCTGATCGTCATCCTCTGTCAGCTGCTCGAAGGCGTCATTACGCTGCTGCTGCTCGTCGGGACGATCGCGGGCTGGCTCGGCCGTACCGAGATTTTGGCGGCGGCCGCGATTCTCGGTGCTTGCCGCGCATTCGAAGGACCGTCCTCGTCCGCGCTGCTGCCGATGCTCGTGCCGAAGGAGCGGATGCAGAAGGCCATCGCGTGGACGACGTCCACGGGCCAGACGTCGCAGATCGTCGGCCCGACGCTCGGCGGCGTGCTGATCGCCGCCGGACCGGTTTACGCCTATGTCGCGGCGGCGGCGATGCTGCTGGCCAGCGCCGTGCTTACGGTGCTGATCCGCATGGCGCGGACCGTCCGCGCCGCCGCTCCGGTCACGTTGCGTTCGGTCTTCTCGGGCTTAGTGTTTGTCCGCCGCCATTCCGTCATACTCGGCACGATCTCGCTCGATCTGTTCGCCGTGCTGCTCGGCGGGGCGACGGCGCTGCTGCCGATATTCGCGGAGGATATCCTGCACACGGGCGCGCTGGGACTCGGCCTCATGCGGACGGCGCCGGCGGTCGGGGCGCTGCTGATGTCGCTCGCGCTGGCGTATCACCCGCTGCGGCGGGCGCTCGGCCCGATCCTGTTCGGCGCACTGGGCGTGTTCGGCCTCGCGACGATGCTGTTCGCGGTATCGACCAGCATTTACCTGTCCTTGGCCGCCCTGCTGCTGATCGGCGCATCGGACGTCATCAGCGTCGTCATTCGCTCGTCGCTCGTCCAGCTGCAGACGCCGGATGAGATGCGCGGCCGCGTCAACGCGGTGAACTCGCTCTTCGTCGGCACGTCCAACCAGCTCGGCGAGTTCGAATCCGGCACGCTCGCCGGCTGGCTCGGCGCGGTGCCTGCCGCCTTCATCGGCGGCATCGGGACGATCGCGGTCGCCGCGCTGTGGATGGTGCTGTTCCCGTCGCTGCGCCGGCTGCGGTCGCTCGACGGGGAATCGTAGCGGCGAGCGGCGCCTTATCAGCATTTTCCAATCATTTGAAACTTTTCCCCCGACCTCGCGTCTAGTAAACTGCAAGTCTATCTACTACAGGCGAATAGGGGAGAAACGCAATGAACCGTAAAAAGAACGCCATTCTGGCCGTTGCTGCTTCCGCCATGCTGCTGGCGTCGGTGACGTCAACCGCGCCGGCGGCGAACGCGGCCGCGGCGAAGCCCGTCAGCATCGTGCTCGACGGCTATACGCTGCCGTTTCCGGCCGCGCCGTACGTGGCGAACGGCACGACGATGGTGCCGTTCCGCGCCATCGCCGAGGCGCTTGGCATCCAGGTCGACTGGGCGAACCGCATGCTGACCGCGACCAAGACGCGGAACGGCACGGTCCGAACGGTCGTCCTGCGCCAAAACGACAAAAAGGCGCTCGTGAACGGGCAGGCACATCAGCTCCGGGTCGCGCCGGCGGCGAAGGACGGATCGATATTCGTGCCGCTAAGCTTCTTCAGCCAGCAGTTCGGAGCTTCGGTCGGCTGGGACGGTCCTTCACAGACGGTGTCGATCACGTCGCCGGTCGAAAAGCTGTACACGGAGGCGTTTTACGCGATTTCATCGTATAAGGAAGCCGGTCTCGTGCGGAAGTTCGACTCCGTCTCGTTCGGCTGGACGCGCATCGACGCGGACGGCAAGCTGACGCTGTCCGGCCGAGACTTCTACTGGCCGAAGCCCGCGGGCGACGTGACGCCGGAGTCGATCTTGCGGGATGCTGCCGAAGCGGGCGGCAAGCCGATGCTGATGGCCGTCGCGATGGACGGCAGCGGCGAGTTGACGAAGCTGCTGGCGGACAAAACCCTCCAAGCCGACGTTATCGCGCAGCTCGTTAGCCTGGCGGCGCAAAACGGATTCGGCGGTATTACGCTCGACTTCGAGGGACTCGGGTTAAGCGGCGGACCTGCCGGCGATCCGGCAATCCTTCACCGATTTCGTCGCGTCCTTGAACAAGAGCGCCAAAGCGGCGGACCTCACCCTCGCGCTTGCGCTGCATCCGCTCAACAGCTCGTACCGCGGCTACGATTACAAGGCGCTGGCCGCGCATGCCGACGAGATCATCATGATGGCGTACGAGTATTCGTACGAGGACGGCCCGGAGCCGCTGAACCGCATCGACGAGGCGATCCGGCTCGCGGTCGCGGACGTGCCGAAGAGCAAGCTCGTGCTCGGCATCTCCATGGGCAGCGAAACCGCGGCGACCGTCAATGGCAAAATCGGCCTCGCCAAGCGCTACGGTCTCAAGGGGGTGGCGTTCTGGCGGCTTGGTCTGATGGGCGACCAGACGATGGCGGCTATTCAGAAGTCGGTTGCGCTTCGGTAGCGGCGTCAAATTCGAGAAGCGGCTATCCTGGGGAACGAGTAACGCATCATCAGCCGCAATTCATGGAAAGAGAGATCGGCCTCGGCGTCTTCGGACGGAGAGCCGGCTCTCTTTTCTTTTTGCAGAAACGTATTGACGCGGGCGGCGATTTGTTATATTTTTTATAAGTCTAAAATATCTTACTGGCTAAGTTATTTAACAACTAAACTAGTCGGTCGGTAAAACAATGACGCCGGAAGGGAGGGGAAGACCGATCGCGGAGTCGACCAGTAAGGAGAAGAAGCTGAACGAGCTGCTGCTGCTCATACAGCGGTGGAGCCAGCGCGCGAAGAATAGTTTGAAGACGGTCGAGAACCCGTTCCAGCTCGCAAACGGACAAATCATCGTCTTGATGTATCTGCAGCGCAACGGCGCATGCAGGGTCAACGACGTCGCCAAACTTCTCGGCATTACGTCCGGCGCGGCGACCGGCCTGACCGACAAGCTCGTCGGCCTCGGCCTCGTCGAACGGACCCGGCAGGAGACCGATCGACGCGTGGTGCTGCTCAGCCTGACGGAGAAAGGCGCGGAGACCATCGACATCATTTGGCAGCAGCGAACCGAATGGATTGCCGGGATCGTCGGACAGCTCGACGAAGGGAAGATCGACGTCGTCCTGGAAGCGTTCGGCCTGCTGCTTCAGGCATTGGAATCCCAATACACACCAGAACCCAACAAGGAAGTGGAAAGATGACCTCAATAAGTCCAAAACAGATCCGATGGATCGTGACCGGGCTCATGCTGGGCCTCCTGCTCGGCTCGCTCGACCAAACCATCGTATCGACCGCCATGCCGCACGTCATCGCGGAATTGAACGGCTTCAGCCTGTACAGCTGGGTGTTTACCATTTACATGCTAACCTCGACGACGGCCGTGCCGATCTTCGGCAAGCTCGCCGACTTGTTCGGCCGCCGTCTCGTCTACTTGATCGGGATGGGGTTGTTCCTCGTCGGATCCGCGCTTTGCGGCCTGTCTCATGACATGACGCAGCTGATCGTGTTCCGCGCCATCCAAGGGATCGGGGCGGGCGCCCTGATGCCGATCGCCATGACGATCATCGGCGATATTTTCCCGCCGGACCGCCGCGGCAAGATGCAAGGCATTTTCGGCGCCGTGTTCGGCTTGTCCAGCGTCATCGGCCCGGCCGTCGGCGGCTTCATCGTCGACCATCTCGCGTGGCAGTGGATATTCTACATTAACCTGCCGTTCGGCATCTTCGCGGCCATCATCCTGTCGATCGCGCTCAAGGAATCCAAGAGCGACGAGAAAAAGGCGATCGACTGGGGCGGCGCGGCCACGCTTACCGGCGCGATCGTGGCGTTCCTGCTCGCCATCGAGATGGGCGGCAGCGGCTCGTCCGAAGGCGGCATGACGAAATATGCGTGGGACTCCCCGCAAATTCTCGGCCTGTTCGGCGCCAGCCTCGTGCTGATCCTGCTCTTCCTGTGGATCGAGTCCAAGGTGAAAGAACCGATCATCCCGCTCAAGCTGTTCGCCAACCGCGCGATCTCCGTATCGAGCATCGTCGGCTTCTTGATGGGCATGGGCATGTTCGGCGCCATCACGTACATTCCGCTGTTCTCTCAGGCGGTTATCGGCACTTCGGCCTCGAATTCCGGCTATATCCTGACGCCGCTCATGCTGTCGCTCATTCTGTCGAGCATCATCGGCGGCCGGCTCATCATGAAGCTGAGCTACCGGAGCATCGTGATGGCGTCGATGGCGATCATGACCATCGGCTATCTGTTCATGTCGCAGATGACCGTGAATACCGGCAGCTTCGAGCTGATCGTGTATATGATCATCATCGGCTTCGGCATGGGCGCGCTCATGCCGGTGCTCACGATCGCGGCGCAAAGCGCGGTCGGACACGAGCTGCGCGGCGTCGCGACGTCGACGACCCAATTCACGCGTTCGATCGGCGGTACCGTCGGCGTCGCGATCATGGGCGTCATCATGTCGACCAAAATGACGGACGGCATCGGCGGCCTGCAGCAGGAGTTCCAAGACATTCCCGCGGATCAGCTGAGCTCGCTGGCGAATCCGCAGGCGCTCCTGCAGCCCGAAGTAAAGGCGCAGGTGCCGCCGAAGCTGCTCGAGGCGCTGCAGCATATTTTGAGCAACGCGATTACCTCCGTCTTCGTCATCGGCATCGTCGTGGTCGTCATCGGCCTGATTTCGGCGTTTTTCTTCGGCAAGCTTCGGATGCCCAAGCGCCAGCAAGGCGCCGCGCCGGTGAAAATCGAAGCGGAAATGATGTAAGCCGGCCGTTCTCATGGATTCGGGAATCGCCGGTTCAACGATTTCGTTCGGATTTGAACGCACTTATTCGATTCGCTTTACCGCCAAGCCTGATTAGGGCTTGGCTTTTTTTTTTGCGCGGCCGGCGGGTTGTGGTGGGATCACCTGAAGGGCAGTGTGATTTATCATTTGTGCGGATAATTAAATATAAAAAAGCAAAAAGCCGATGCATCGTCGGCTTTCCAAGCAGCAAGTAATGAAACACTCCTAATCGTTAAGAATCATTCGAAGCAATTCTTTAATCATTTCGCGAAGCTCCGAGGAGTTTTTGGCGACAATTTTAAACCCGCGAGTGGCACTTGTTAAGAGATGAGCCAATTTCTCTGGAGAAAGGGTATCTAAGCTTTTGGCGGATTTCGGATGAGATTCCAAGATACTGACTAGAACGACCTCAAGCTTCTTGTAGCTCGCATGGAGTGCCTCTTGAGCGAATGTATACGAGCTCTCAGTCATTTCTTTTACTTCCGGTGAGTTCAACGATTGATCGAAATTGTTTATAGACCAAACCTCGAACGCAAATAAAATTTTGTCCTCAGGCGTTTTCTTGGAAGAAAGTCCTTCCACTATTTCTTCAATAAGAAGGTCGCCATAATGAAGAATCGTCGCGTTAAAAACTTCCTCCTTGTTCTTAAAGTACAAATACAGACCCGCACGCGATATGCCGGCGGCTTCTGCGAGTTCATTCATTGACACTCGCTTATAGCCATACTTGAAAAACACGTCCAAAGCAACGGTTAGCAGATGCAGCTTTTTTTTGTCGTCCATGATGTTATTATTATACACTTTACACACTTTGTCTATTCGTATATTATCGTCATATAGACATTAAACGTTATTTGTCTAAATATCAAAAAGGAGGCCTGCAATGAGGACCACAGCATTTAAAAGCTACTGCAAGGGTTGCCGATTGTTTTAGCTGGACTTTGCGGCTATCGGTTTCGAAATGGATAGCAAATACAAGATAAGCCATTTATTATCATGACCTTTAAAGGAGAATTTATGATGACAACAAAACAAACACCAATCGGCTCCGGATTTGGAGCTACTGTAACAGCCGAAGAGGTTATTAAAGGTATTGATCTTACCAATAAAACGGCCATCGTCACCGGAGGCTATTCCGGACTTGGACTTGAGACCGTGCGCGTACTGCGTTCTGCAGGAGCCAAGGTTATTGTTCCAACGCGTGACGTCAATAAAGCGGTGAGCGCACTTGCAAACATTGACGGCGTTGATATTGAAGTGATGGACCTAATGGACCCAGCTTCGATTAATGCCTTTGCAGACAAGTTTCTTGCTACCGGGCAAGCACTGCATATCCTGGTAAACAGCGCGGGCATTATGGCGTCTCCTTTGTCCCGCGATTCGAGGGGTTATGAATCACAATTCGCGACGAACCATTTGGGCCATTTCCAGCTTGTTGCACGGCTATGGCCAGCGCTGCGCAAGGCGAACGGCGCGCGCGTGGTGTCGGTTTCTTCCTGGGGGCATCACTTTTCGCCTGTCGTGTTTGAGGATCCTAACTTCGATCGGCGTGACTATGACCGCTGGGCAGCCTATGGGCAGTCTAAGACGGCAAACATTCTCTTTGCGGTTGCGCTGGATAAACGCGGCCAGGCCGACGGCGTGAGGGCGTTTTCCCTTCATCCGGGCAGCATCGTCGGCACCGGTCTCGAAAAACATCTGTCGGAAGAGGAACTTCGAGCAGCCGGTGTCATCGACGAGAACGGACAACCGGTTCTAGATCCCGCCAAAAATCTCAAGACTGTAGAACAAGGGGCTGCTACCAGCGTATGGTGCGCGACGAGCCCACAACTTAACAATAGGGGCGGCGTTTATTGCGAGAACTGTGATATCGCCCCTCTGGGTCATGACAATGAGTCGGATTTTTATTTGGACAACGAGTCGACTTTAACGGATTCAGGCGTGATGCCGTATGCGGTTGATTCGGCAGCAGCCGATCGGCTCTGGAGCCTCAGTGAACAACTAATCGGCCAAAAGTTTGCAATATAAGAAGAAGGAGTTCATACAGCGGGAAATAATGATAACGCCTTGCAGCGAGGAGAAATGAAAATGAAACAAACAACTAGTTCCGTAACCAAGGCAGCAGTTACTTTCGCCGAGGATCTCGAATGGTTCGATACGATGCCGGGTGAACAAATGGCTATTCGCATTCACAGCAGCCAAGTTGGCGGAGCAATAACGGTCATTGAAGCTCGTGTACCAGCTTTGATTGGCCCGCCGAAACATATTCATAAGGAAAGGGAAGAGGTATTCGAGATTCTTGAAGGGACTTTCCGTTTCCAAGTGGGTGAAGAGGAATTTGAAGCTACACCAGGAACGAGTGTCGTGGTTCCCAGAGGCATTCCTCACGCGTGGGCTAACGTCGGGCATGATACGGGACGTATTCTTTTCACTTTCGCGCCAGGCGGAATAGACGATTTCTTCCTTGAGATCAGCCGGCATACGATCGAGGAAATTGGGCGGCTGGCCGAGCAAAATGATACCCTAATTATTGGGTCTCCAATGCTCACGTAATTCGGAATTGACAATTGAACTTCATAAAATAACCAAACACGGGACAGCTAGCCCACAATCGGATAGAGCGAAGCTCATATGAGCTCTCGAAGCGTCTTATGAAGCCCATAAAGTAACCGCCCAAAGATCGCGAATCGTGCAATCCGGCAGCGTAACGGAGCAGGCGTAAGGTTCATAACGCCGCGTCTTGACCGCGAGCGGGGCTCCAGTTGGGAAGGCGCCAAGGCATTCGGCCTTGGCGCCTTTTTCTTTTGCCCGGGCAGCGGCTGGCGGCCGCGGCCGGCAGCAACCGGTTCTCCGAAACGGCATCTCTCGCGTGAAACCGAAATAAGGTAATAAGGAACGCAGCAATTCGGTGCGGCGCACAGCCGCGGAAGGGCGGGTGCATCATGGATACGCAAGCGTATCGCCCGGTTCATCCGGTGCGCTTCGTAACGGCCGCCGCCTTGTTCGACGGGCACGACGCTTCCATCAACATCATGAGGCGGCTGCTTCAGGACTCCGGCGTCGAGGTCATTCATCTGGGGCATAACCGGTCGGTGCAGGAGGTCACCGCGGCGGCAATCCAGGAAGACGCGCAGGGCATCGCCGTCAGCTCTTACCAAGGCGGCCATCTGGAATATTTGACGTACATGCTGGACGTGCTGAAGGCGCAGGGCGCGGGCCATATCCGGATTTTTGCCGGCGGCGGCGGCGTCATCCTGCCGTCCGAGATCGAAGCGCTGGAACGGTACGGCATCGCCAAAGTGTTTTCGCCGGACGACGGGCGCGCGATGGGGCTGCAGGGCATGATCGATTTTATGGTCCGCGACTGCGACCGCCGGACGCCGCGGCAGGCGGAGGCGGATATGCAGGCGCTTGGCACGGCGAATTGGGGCGCCGTCGCCAGGATGATCTCGCTCGCGGAGGACCGAGCGGCGGGCGCGGAGCTGGGCGGCGCGGAAGCCGCGGCGCTCGCGCGGCTGCAGGCGGAGGACACGCCGCCGGCGCCGGTCCTCGGCATTACGGGGACGGGCGGCGCGGGCAAAAGCTCGCTCACCGACGAGCTGGTGCGGCGCTACCTCGACGCCTATCCCGGGCGTACGATCGCGGTGCTGTCCGTCGACCCGACGAAGCGGAAGTCGGGCGGCGCGCTGCTCGGCGACCGGATCCGGATGAACGCGATCCAGAACCCGCGCGCCTATATGCGCAGCCTCGCGACGCGGGGCTCCGGCTCGGAAATCAGCGACGCGATCCGCGACGCGATCGCGGTGGTCAAGCGGGCCGGCTACGACTTCGTCATCGTGGAGACGAGCGGCATCGGCCAAGGGAGCGCGGCCGTCGTGGACGTCTGCGACGCGGCGATGTACGTCATGACGAGCGATTTCGGCGCCGCGAGCCAGCTGGAGAAGATCGACATGATCGATTACGCCGACATCATCGCGATCAACAAATTCGAACGGCGCGGCTCGGCGGACGCGCTGCGCGACGTGCGCAAGCAGTTCAAACGCAGCCGGAAGGCGTTCGACGCGGCCGACGAGCAGCTGCCCGTGTTCGGCACGATCGCCAGCCAGTTCAATGATCCCGGCACGTCGCGGCTGTTCCGGCGGCTGATGGCGATCGTCGAGGCGAAGACCGGCAAGAGCTGGCCGGCCGGCCTGAAACCGTCGGACGATCCTAGAGACGGATCGCCGGCCGCGGCCTCGCCCGCGAACGCGCCGCAGCCGCACGTGCCGCCTGGTTCCGCCCGAGACGCCGCAGCCTTAGCCCCGTCTGCGGCAGCGCATGAACCGGCGGCGCGGCCGGCGATCATTCCCGCCGAGCGCAGCGGGTATTTGAACGAGATCGTGCAGACGATCCGCCGCCGGAGGCGCTTCGTGGACGCGCAGGTCGAGGCCGCCCGGCGGATCGCCCACCTCCGCGGCGCGATGGAGCAGCTGGCGACCGACGGCGCGAGGTTCGTGAGCGCGGAGGAGACGGCCGACATCGCCGCGAAGCTGGGCGCGATGCTCGCGGATCGCGAGGCGGCGCTCGATCCGGCGTGCCGGAAGCTGCTCGACGATTGGCCGGCCATCCGAGCGGCGTACCGGCAGGAGCTGAGCGTCAGGACCGATGGCGCGCCGATACCGCCGCGCGAGGAATCGGCGACCGAGTCGCTGTCCGGGACGCGCGTGCCGCGCGTGAGCCTGCCGAGGTTCGAGGATGCCGGCGAGCTGCTGCGCTGGCGGCTGACGGAGAACCTGCCCGGCCATTACCCTTATACGGCCGGCGTCTTCCCATTCAAGCGGACCTCGGAGGATCCGAAACGGCAATTCGCCGGCGAAGGCACGCCGAAGCGGACGAACCGCCGCTTCCACTATCTGTGCCGGAACGACGAGGCCAAGCGGCTGTCCACGGCCTTCGACAGCGTCACGCTGTACGGCCAGGATCCGAGCGAGCGGCCCGACATCTACGGGAAGATCGGCAATAGCGGCGTGAACGTCTGCACGCTCGACGACATGCGGAAGCTATATGCCGGCTTCGACCTTTGCCATCCGACCGTCAGCGTGTCAATGACGATCAACGGCCCGGCCCCGGCGATTCTCGCGATGTTCATGAACGCGGCGATCGACCAGCAGACCGAGCGTTTCACCGCGGAGCACGGCCGGGAACCGGACGAAGCCGAGCGCGCGGCACTGCAGGCCGCGACGCTGCGGGCGGTCCGCGGCACCGTGCAGGCGGATATTTTGAAGGAAGACCAGGGGCAGAACACGTGCATCTTCAGCACGGAATTCGCGCTCAAGATGATGGGCGACATCCAGCAATATTTCATCGACCGCGGCGTGCGCCATTATTATTCCGTCAGCATCAGCGGGTACCACATCGCGGAGGCAGGGGCCAATCCCGTGACCCAGCTCGCCTTCACGCTCGCGAATGGATTCACGTACGTCGAGTATTATTTGGCCCGGGGCATGCGCATCGACGATTTCGCCCCGAACCTGTCGTTCTTCTTCAGCAACGGGCTGGATCCCGAATACAGCGTCATGGGACGGGTGGCGCGCCGGATCTGGGCGACGGTCATGAAGGAGAAGTACGGCGCGAACGAGCGGAGCCAGAAGCTGAAATACCACATCCAGACGTCCGGCCGCTCGCTGCATGCGCAAGAGATGGACTTCAACGACATCCGCACGACGCTCCAGGCGCTGATCGCGATCTATGATAACTGCAACTCGCTGCATACCAACGCCTACGACGAAGCTGTCACGACACCCACGGAAAGCTCGGTCCGGCGTGCGATGGCGATTCAGCTCATCATCAACCGGGAGTTCGGGCTGGCGAAGAACGAAAACCCGCTGCAGGGCGCTTTCATCATCGAAGAGCTGACCGACCTCATGGAGGAGGCCGTGCTGTTGGAATTCCAGCGGATCCACGACCGCGGCGGAGTGCTCGGGGCGATGGAAACCGGCTACCAGCGGGGCAAGATCCAGGACGAATCGCTGGCCTACGAGCATAAGAAGCATTCCGGCGAGCTGCCCATCGTCGGCGTGAATACGTTCGTGAATCCGCAGCCGGAGCAGCGGCTGGACGACATGGAGCTGGCGCGTTCGACGGACGAGGAGAAACGCGAGCAGATCCGCAATCTGGAAGCCTTCCGGCAGCGGAACCGGGATCGGAACGAGGCGGCGCTGGAGCGGCTGAAGGAGACCGCGAGGAGCGGGGGCAACGTGTTCGAGGCGCTGATGGACGTCGTGCGCTTCGCGTCGCTCGGGCAGATCACGGCCGCCCTGTACGAGGTCGGTGGCCAGTATCGGCGCAATATGTAGCGCGCTAACGGGATGGGAGGAGGATCGGCATGAAAATATATACGAAGTCGGGCGACAAAGGCCAAACGAGCCTGGTGTCCGGCAAACGGGTGCCGAAGAACGCGGCACGGGTTCAGGCGTACGGCACGGTCGACGAAGCGAATTCGATGATCGGCTTCGCGTTGTCCGCGCTCGAAGGAAGCAGCGAATGGGAGTCGTTCCGCGCCATGCTGCTCGAGGTGCAGGCGAAGCTGTTCCACGTCGGGGCGGAGCTGTCGACGCCGTCGCTGCTGAAGCCCGCCTGGCCGATCAAGGAGGAGGACGTCGATCGTCTCGAAGCCTATATCGACGGGATGGAGGCGGAGCTGCCGCCGTTGACGAACTTCATCCTGCCCGGCGGACTGCCGTGCGGGGCGGCGCTGCACGCGGCGCGGACGGTCGTCCGCCGGGCGGAGCGGTTGGCCGTCGAGGTGAGGCGCGAGGAGGACTTGAACCCGGTGGTGCTGAAATATTTGAACCGGCTGTCCGACCTGCTGTTCGTGGCCGCCCGCTTCGCGAACCGCCGTCAAGGCGCGCCCGAGCCGGACCTGCCGCGTCCGCCCGCCTGATGCGGCGCGCCGGCTTGCAAGCGCCTTCGGAGGTGACGGCTTCCCGCCTGCATACCTCTTCGGGAACGGGGAGACGCTATGGTCAGCCATACGCAAAGGAGGGAACCCGAATGGAATCGACGAATGAATTCGTAAGCAAGGTGAAGAACGCGCAGGCGAAGCAGGAGAAAAACAAGGCGCATTACGGTAAAGGGACGCCTTCGGCAAAACTGTCGACCAAGCAGCATACGAACAATCCGTAACGAACGCGCGGCGCCCGGGAAATGGATGGCGTCCGCTGCCTTGCGAATGGCGGGTGTCAGCGGCAAGCCGGCCGCTTATACTATAACCGGGTGATGACGGATGACGATATTATTCATCCTGGTCGGCATCGTTATGGCCGCGGGCGTCGCGGCGACGATCATGATCGGGGAATCCAAAAGCAACAAGCAGGAAAATCCGGACTATTTTCGCAACACCGGCCGCAAGTGGATGAGTCTGACGGGCATTTACGCGATCGGGCTGGCGGTGGCGGCCATCTGTCTGATTATTTTCATTGATCGCTAATGCAGCTTTACAAAACCGAAACGCGAACAAACCGCGGAGCATGCGCTCCGCGGTTTGTTCGCGTTTCGGGCGAAGCCGCCCGGCGGACGGGGATCGGGGTATCGGCCGCTCAAGGATAAAGCATGCAAACGCCCGCATGCCTGAGGCCCGCTGCGAGGGTTACCGGCCGCCCGCGCCTTGTTCGAGCGCTCGCAGCGCTTCGGCGAAGGCGGCGATGCCCGGTCCGATGTCTTCCCCGCGCGGTCTCGCGTACGTGAACCGGACGAAGCCCGGCTCCGAGCCGTAGACACTGCCGGGAACGAAGACGGCGCCGCGGCGAATCGTTTCCTCGAGCAGTTTGCCGTCCGGCACACCGCCGCGCAGCCGGCACCAGAGATGGAGCCCGCCGCGCGGGATGCCGAATTCGATCCGGTCCGGCAGCTCTTTGCGGAGCGCCTCGATCAGGAGATCGCGCCTGAACTGCAGCTCCGTCCGCAGCCGTTCCAGGTGAGGACGGAAATACGGCGATTCCAGGAACCGCGCGACGATCCGCTGCGGAATGACGCTGAGGCCGAAGTCCATCTGCTGCCTGGCGTCCGCCAGCCGCTCGACGATGGCATTCGGGGCGACCATCCAGCCGACGCGCAGGCCGGAGGCCGCGATTTTGGAGAAGGAGCCGATGTAGAGAACGGTGCCGTCCTCGTCCATGGCTTTCAGCGGCGCTGGAGGCCGTTCGCCGAAGGCGGTGAGGCTGAACGGATCATCCTCCACGATCGGCAGCCCGAGGCCGCTGGCGGCTTCGAACAGCTGCTTCCGGCGCTCCGCGGCGAGCACCGTGCCCGTCGGGTTCTGGTAATTCGGGTTCAGGAACACCATCTTGACGCGATGCTTCTTGCGCAGCGCCCGGATGTCCTCCGGCCGCGCGCCGTGCTCGTCCACGGGCAGGCGAAAGACGCGGAGGCCGGCCGACTGGAACATCGGCAGCGAGCGGCAGTAGGACGGATCCTCGACGGCGACGGCGTCGCCCGGCGCCAGCAGGCATTGCGCGATGAGGAAAAGGGACTGCTGCGAGCCGGACGTGATGAGCACGGACGAGGCCGTCGTCCGTATGCCCCGGTATTCGGCGAGATAGGACGCGAGTGCCTCGCGGAGCGGCATATGGCCTTGCGGGTTGTCGTAGCCCAGATAGGCGATATCGTCCTGCTCCCGCAGCAAGGCCGCGATCTCCGCGGCGGGCGCCAAATCCGCGGCCAGCTCCCCGCTCGCGAAATCGATCAGGGACGGCTGCCGCGACAACGACTCGCGGATGTGCCGCATGAGCGGCAGGTTCGGGAGGAAGCCGCCGTCTTCGGCGTAGCGGCTCCAGTTTGGCGTCTGCTTGGGCGCCGTGCCCCAGCCGGCGCGGCTGACGCGCGTGCCGCTGCCGGTCCGGCTCTCGACGATGCCCGCCGCGCGAAGCTCGCCGAAGGCCAACACGACCGTGCTCCGATTGACGCCGAGCAGCTCCGCCAGCTTTCGCTCGGACGGAAGCCGGCTGCCCGGCGGAAACTCGCCGGACGAGATGCGCCGCGCCAAATCGTCGGCGATTTGGGCGTAGAGCGGCATGCCGCTGCCGCGGTCGGGCTTCCACATCGATCGATCGCCTCCTGGTTTAAGTGTGATCCCGCACGCTCTTTTGCATCCCATCATACCATGGTCGACGCGAGCCGCGTCATCCGAATGGCGGCGGAAAAGCGTCGATTGTATTACTGTCTCGTGAACATGGCGGGTCCGCCGGCTCCCTAATTGGATGGTGCGGATTCGTTATACGTTTCTTCTTACAGGTAAGGCAGTGCCAAGCCGCCGAGCGCCGATACCGCGACGACGAGCCACGGCGGCAGCTTCCACACCGTCAGCAGCCCAAATGCGATCAGCGCCAAGCCGAAGTCGGCCGGCGTACGCACGGCGCTCGTCCAGACGGGATCGTAGAGCGCCGCGGCCAGGATGCCGACGACGCCGGCGTTGACGCCCGCGAGCGCCGAGCGGAAGGCCGGCTTCGCGCGGATGGCGTGCCAAAACGGGAGGGCGCCCGCGACGAGCAGATACGCCGGCAGGAAGATCGCGGCGACCGCGAGCAGGCCGCCCGCGATGCCGTTCGGCGCCGGACCGGACACGACGCCGAGGTACGCGGCGAGCGTGAACAGAGGGCCGGGTACGGCCTGCGCCGCGCCGTAGCCGGCAAGGAACTGGCCGTCGGTCATCCAGCCCGGCGGCACGACGCTCTGCTGCAGCAGCGGCAGCACCACGTGGCCGCCGCCGAAGACGAGCGCGCCCGCGCGATAGAAGCCGTCGAACAGCGCGATCGCGTGGTTCGGCACGGCGGCCCGCAGCAACGGCAGCGCAATCAGCAGCGCGCCGAACGCCGCGAGGAACCACGCGCCGGTCCGGCGCCCGATCGCGGCGGGCCACGCCTCGGCCGGCCGCGCGTCGTCCTCTCGCAGGCATCGCCAGCCGATCAGCCCCGAGGCCGCGATGATGCCGGCCTGGACGAAGGGCGAGGGGACGAGCAGAGCCGCGACGGCGGAAGCGATCGCGATGGCGGCCGTCATTTTGCCGTTCGCCAGCTTCGCGGCCATGCCCCAGACCGCCTGCGCGACGACGGCGACCGCGGCGAGCATGAGCCCGTGCAGCCAGCCCGCGTCACGAACGTCCAGCCCATGCAGCGCGTAGGCGAACGCCATGAGCAGGACGACGGACGGCAGCGTGAAGCCGGCCCAGGCGAGCAGTCCGCCGAGCAGGCCAGCCCGGCGGATGCCGATCGCGATGCCGACCTGGCTGCTCGCCGGTCCGGGCAGGAACTGGCAGAGCGCGACCACGTCCGCGTAGCTCTCCTCCGTCAGCCACTTCCGCCGTTTCACATACTCCTCGCGAAAATACCCCAAATGCGCGATCGGCCCGCCGAACGACGTCAGCCCGAGGCGCAAGGATACAAACAGGACTTCCAGCAATCGATTCACATTGATGTCTCCTTCCGCGCGGATGCGCAGTAACTCAGCCTTGATTATGCCAAGCTTTTGTTCTTTCCGTGTTAAGAGGAAGGACTAAGGGGGAAATTTAATCGGGGAGACGCAGCGCGAACATACCTCGGCGGCGCGGCGGGCAACCTAGAAGCTGACGATACGGACGGGGCTGCCCGTCTGCCGGACGCGGCACGCATATCCGCGAGCAGGGAGGAGAGCGCCGTGGGCGCGTTAAGCGATGTTTTAAGCCGGTTGTTGGAGACGTACGGCTATCTCGTGCTGTCTTTGTCCTTATTTCTGGAAATGCTGGCGCTGCCGCTGCCGGGCGAGCTGCTGATGACCTATACCGGCCTGATCGTCTTTGAAGGCCGCCTCCATTGGCTGCTAGCCGTGCTTGCGGGAGGGGCCGGCGCGTCGCTCGGCATGACGGCTTCCTATTGGATCGGCTATCGGCTCGGCAATCCGTTCTTCGAGCGATGCGGCGCGCGCTTTCACTTCGGACCCGACAAGTTCAGCCGGTTGTCCAGCTGGTTCGCCCGATACGGCTGCAAGCTGCTGCTGATCGCCTTCTTCATTCCCGGCGTGCGCCACATGACCGGTTACTTCTCGGGCACGACCAGACTGCCGTTTCGCAAGTATGCGGCATTCTCGTACGCGGGCGCGTTTCTGTGGGTGTTCGTCTTCATCACGCTCGGCAAGATGCTCGGTCCGAAGTGGGAGCAGTACCATCACGAGCTAACCCGTTACTTGGTCATCTTCGGCATCATCTCGGTCGCCGCGTACGCCGCCTACGCGCTGATCAAACGAAGCCGCGCGCGCTGGTATGCGCTCGCCAAGTCGCGGGTGGAGCGCGCCGCTCGCCGCTACCGCTCCCTCGGGACGGTGCGCCTGCTCATACTCGGGGCCGGCGCGGCGTTCCTGGGCTGCTTCTCGCTCATGATCGGCCTCGTTCGAAATTTCCTGGCGCACGAGTTCGCCGTCTTCGACGAGGTCGTCCTTTACCTCGTCGGACGGCTGTTCGGCCCGGAGTGGCTTACGCCGATGACGCGCTTCGCCGCGCTCGGCGCCATGCCGGCGCTCGCCGCGGCGATGCTGCTGACGCTGCTCTGGATCGGGCTCGGCAGCCGCGACCGGCTGCTCGAGCTGGCCTTCTACGCCGTGGTCATCGCCGGCGGCGAAGGATTGGAGGAAGGGCTGCGGCAGCTGTTCCGCCGGGTCGGACCGACAGGCGAATGGCTGTCGTTTCCCGGCGAGCCGACGTTCATGGCGCTGACCGTGTACGGCTTCTCGGCCTATCTGCTGGTGCGCCATCGCGGCCGGCCGAAGCATCGCGTCCTGGCCGCCGCGGCCGTAACCGTACTATGCCTCTTGACCGGCATCGGCACGGTCGCGCTGCGGCTGAGCTATCCCAGTGACGCCGCGGCCGGCTTCGTATTCGGCGGCATGTGGCTGACGCTGAGCGTCGCGCTCCTGGAAGGCTTCCGCTACGCGGGTGCGGGCACGCTGCGGCCAAGAGCGGAGAGCCGAGCTTGACTGCGTGATGCGCGGGCGTCAGTGAACAAGCCGCCGCGAGTTCCGATGAGGATCCTGCGGCGGCTTGTTCGGCATGCGGCTGACGTTCCCGCGGGCGGCGATGGCGAAGGGAAGCTCAGCCGAGCCGGAAACGTCCGGCCGCTTCGTACATCGGCCGCCGGTGCATGTGCGTGCGGTACAGGACGATCTCGTCGACGACCCAGCTTAAGTCATTGCCGTCGCCCAAGGCGCCAAAGCGAGCCTTGCTGTCGTCCGCCGAGCCGTCTTCCGCCGCACCGTTCGCGGACGGCATCGTCCCGCTCTTTGGGGGGAACGCCGGCTGGACGAACGGATCCGGTCCCACGAAGTTGCGGGCGAGCGTGAGATGCGGGTTGTACGGGCGCTTTTCCGCTTCGTAGCCGAGCGGGGCCGTCGCTTCGACGACGAGGCGATGCAAGCGGTGAAGCGCTTGGATCTCGCCGCCGAGGCTCGCCCAGAACACGCGCGGCTGCTCGGTCCGGCCGAACGTGCCGACGCCGCCGAGCGCGAGGCGGAAAGGCCGGACCGCGCCTGACGCCGCGGCACCCGCGAGCGCCGCCGTCAGCGCCGGCAGCCGGTCCGATGCCGTGTCGCCCAGAAACTGCAGCGTCACGTGCAGGTCATCCGCATGCGTCCATTTGCGGAACGGATGTCCGGCTTGGAGCGACCGCGTCCATTCGCCCAGCGTCCGCTTCAGTCCTTCAGGCAGCGGCGCCGCGACGAAGAGGCGCTGCGGCCGGACGCCGGCGGCGGATTCGGCTGTCTTGTCGATCATGTGCGCTGGAACCTCCTTCCTTCGTTTTCGCGATTGGCTATAGGGTAACCCGCGGGCACGGGGAACAACCGCTGCGCGCCGGCGCTTGACTCTGACATTGGCGGCAGGCTCTATACTGAATGCGCAGCCCCATTCAAGCATTGAAGGAGGAATCTCGCGCATGAGTCCGATACCGCGAGCGGAAAGCGTGAACCAATTAAACGAGCTGACGCGGGAAGGCGTCGTGCTGGTCGATTACGGCGCGCCGTGGTGCCAGCCCTGCAGAACGCTGGAGCCGATTCTCAGGGAGCTGGGCGAAGAGCTGGCAGGCTCGGCCCGCATCGTCTACGTCGACTGCGACGCGCTGCCGGACGCCGCGGCCGCGGCCGGCGTGATGGGCACGCCGACGGTCGTCGTCTACAAAGACGGCCAGCCGATGGAGAAGCTGGTCGGCCTCCGGTCCAAGGCCGCGTACCGATTGGCGGCGGAGAAGCATCTGTGACCGTTCGCCGCCGCCCCGTTCTTGGCGCCGCCGAGTAACCCGCAGGCATCCGCAGGCCCGATCGTGAGGCAAGGGGCTGTCCCGAAGCGAATCGCTTCCGGGACAGCCCCTTGCGCCGCCTTAGGCCGGCGTTCGGCCGATTCACGACGCGACGCCGTCGTTCTTGGGCTTGCGCAGGAGCAGGAGCTGCTGCAGCAGGACGGCGACGATGCCCGCGTTGATGCACAGGTCCGCGATGTTCAGGATGCCGTCGCCCGACCCGAAGACGAGGAAATCCGTAACCTTGCCGAATAGCAGCCGCTCGGCGCCATTGCCCGCGGCGCCGGCGACGAGCAGGGCGAGGCCGGCATCCGTCAGGCGGCTGCTGCTGCCCTTCGTCCTGCGGTAGTAGAGGACGAGGACGATGAAGAGGACGGCGACGACGCCGAAGAGCCGCCCGTAGCCTTGAAACGAGCTCCGCGCCGCGCCGGAATTTTGGTAGTACGTGAAGTGCAGCAGGCCGTCCAGGAACGGACGGCTGTCGCCGACGCTCATCGTCGACGCCACGATCCGTTTCGCCGCGAGGTCGACCGCGGTCATCAGCAGGGCGATCCAATAGAACATGTCCGGCTTCACCGACCTTTCGTTCGCATACGTCCAGCATACCCCGGGTTTGCCCCTCCGCACAACCCGGCCGGCCGCCGTCAAGCCGACCTCCACGATTTTTCCCCGCGAATGACGCAACTTTTCAGGCATGGAAGCGTTTTATTAGTTGTAAAATAGTACCAAACACAAGAGCCAAGCCTATCGAGCCCATTAAGAGGAGGAAGTGTCTCATGCAACTGTCGTTCGAGCAAAAATCCGCCATGCTGGAGCATGGCTATGTGCACGTCCCCGGCGTCGTGCCGAAGATCATGGTCGACCGGGCGATGCGCCACATCAACCATTCGGTCGGCCAAGGGATGGATCCGGAGCGGATGACGATCTTCCGCGCCCAGTCGTACTGCCCGGAATTGCAGAACAAGCCGCCGATCGCGGACTTGTTCAACGCGACGCCGGTCAAATCGCTGGTCGAGGATTTGATCGGCGAAGGCCAGGCGCTGCCGGTCAGAGACGGCCAGATCGCGCTGCGCTTCCCGTCGCTGCAGGATCCGCCGCCGCCGCCGGGCATTCATCTGGACGGCATGTATACGCCGACGAACGGCATGAAGGAAGGGACGATCGGCAATTTCACGATGCTCGTCGGTGTGCTGCTCAGCCCGGTCCGGGAGGACTACGCGGGGAACTTCACCGTCTGGCCGGGCACGCACCGCCTCTACGAAGCGTACTTCAAGGAGCACGGTCCCGAATCGCTGCTGAACGGCATGCCTCCGGTCGACCTGCCGGCGCCCGTGCAGACGCGCGGGGAGCCCGGCGACGTGTTCCTGGTCCATTACCAGATCGGGCACGGCGTCGCGCCGAACGTCTCGCCGCTGCCGAGGTACGCGATCTTCTTCCGCGTCAAGCACGTGGATCATCACCTGGATTGGAAGGCGCCGATGCGGGACATCTGGCTGCACTGGCCGGGCATTCGCGCCATCCGGTGACGGTCGGTTTTGCCAGCGAGCCCGCTCGCGCCGTATAATCGAAGGGATGGGCGCCCGCCCGATTCCAACGAAGAAAGAGTGAACCCCACATCATGACGATCCCAAAATTCATCATCGACGCCGATACGGGTATCGACGACGCCTTGGCGATTCTATACGGCTTAAAGTCGGACAAAGCCGACATCGTCGGCATTACGACCGTCTTCGGCAACATTCCCGTCGAGCAAGCGACGGAGAACACGCTCCGCATCGTGAAGCTGGCCGGATTCGAGCACCGCGTCCCCGTCAGCATGGGAGCCGCTCGTCCGCTCGTCCGCCATGCGGAATTCGCGACGCGGGTGCACGGCGGCAACGGTATCGGCGACGTCGAGCTCCCGCCGTCGTCCCAGCTGCCGGCCGCGGAGCCGGCGGACGCGTTCATCGTCCGTATGGCCGAGGAGCTCGGCGGCGAATTGTCGCTCGTGACGCTCGGACGGCTGACCAACGTCGCGCATGCGCTGCGCAGAGACCCCGGGCTGCCGGATAAGATCAAGCACGTCTACGTCATGGGCGGTGCCGTCCGCGTGCCCGGCAACGTCACGCCGGTCGCCGAAGCGAACATATGGGGCGATCCGGACGCCGCGGATCTCGTCTTCCGCTCGGGCCTCGCCGTTACGCTGATCGGCCTCGACGTGACGCTCCGCGCGCGCCTGCACCAGCATCAGCTGGACGCGCTGCGCGTGAACTGCAGGCCCGAGAACCGCGAGATCGCCGACTTCATCGACCGTTCGATGCAATTTTACTTCCGATTCTACCGCGAATCGAACGGGTTCGAGGCGTGCGCGCCGCTGCATGATCCGCTGACGATGCTGGCGGCCGTCGAACCGGGCATCGTGCATGCCGAGACGATGCGCCTGTCGGTCGAATGCGGCGGCACGCACTGCCTCGGCATGACCGTCGCGGACCTGCGGCACCGCGCCGCCGTCGGCCATCCCGTGCAGGTCGGAGTCGAGGTGGACGCGGCAGCGGCCGTGGACAAGCTGCTCGCCGTGTTTTGAGCCCGCCCTTAGGCCACCAAAGCGGTAAGATAGTTAGATGATGATCGTACGATCCGCCGTTTTATGGTATACTGGATAAGCATACGGAGTCCAGACGATAGAGAATGGGAGAGGATAACATGACACGGTTCCTGTTTGAATACGAAGTGCCGTCGACGGGCAAGAAGGCGACGTTCAGCTGGGTCGGCAAGTCCGAAGAAGAAGCGCGCGCGGCGGTGCACGCGAAGGCAGCCGATTTCGAGTTCATGGAATTGTCCGACATCGTCGTCGGCAAGCTGCTCGAAGCCAAAGAAACGACCGGCAATCAATACTACGAATGCGAAGGCTGCAGCGCCTAAGCGTTCCAAGCGCGCTTAACGCGCCGCACGAAGAAAGCCCTGGCGACAGGGCTTTTTTTGCGTGCTCCGAGCCGTTCGGCATACGTCCGAAGACGCGGCGAGGATGCGGCATTCTGGCAAATTCCGAGTCTTCATCCAAGATGTAACGGGTTACAAGACGGGCGAAACGGGTTATAAAGGGGAATGCGTATGCGAAACCGAAGGCAAGGTTTGGCACAGCCCTTACAGATCGCCACGATACGTACTTTAGATTGGAGGAATTCTCGCTCATGATCGCAGCCAGAACCATCGCATGCAGCGCATTCGCGCTGATGCTGCTCATAATTTCACATTTTCCGGTGGCGGAAGAGGCGAGCGCGGTCGGCGCGCCGGCGACGCTGCCGGCAGCGCCGCTCTTCACGGCGTCGCTCGCCAAGTCGCTGACCGTTCCGAACCTTGAACAAGCCCGCGCGTCCGCGCACCAGGCGAAATCAAAGCAGGCCGTTAAACGCGCCGCCAAGCCGTCCGGCACGAAGCGCCATTTCGAAGTGACCGCGTATACGGTCGGCGACGATTTCACGCCGTCGCACGGCATTACGGCCAGCGGCGAGCGCGTCAAGGAAGGACGCACGCTAGCTTGTCCGAAATCGCTGCCCTTCGGCACGAAGGTATATTTGCCCGCCCTGGACCGCACGTATACGTGCACGGACCGCGGCGGTATGATCAAAGAGGGACATCTCGACATTTACATGGATTCGCTCAAGGAGGCGCTCCGCTTCGGACGCCGGCAAATGAAGGCCGTGTTATCCGCGGCCTGACCCGCATACGCGCAGGCGATCGATCAAGGCTTGTAAGATCGTGCCGGGGACCGTTAAGGCCCGCCGTCACTGACTGCAAAGGGCTGTTTCCGCGGACTCGTTCCGCCGGAAGCAGCCCTTTGCCCGTTCGCGGACCAGCCATCCACCCTTTGTCGACTGAGAAGGCTGCCGTATGCGGCCGCATGGGCCGCTTCGGCTTACGGTTTCTTTACCCGCCCGGACGACGGCGGAATCAGGCGGACCGTTCGGCGGGGCGACTGCGCGGACGGTGGGAAACGCGGCGCCGCCGGCGCAAGGGAGAGTGACGGAACCCCAACCTGGACATGCTATGCAATGAATTTCCGCCTAAAGGAGGGATGGCGCGGCTATGAAATCGGCCTCGAAAATCACCTTGCACGGCTTCAACAATTTGACCAAAACGCTCAGCTTCAACTTGTACGACGTCTGTTATACCGGGACGAAGGACGAGCGCGAAGCCTATATCGCGTACATCGACGAGCAGTACAACGCCGACCGGCTGACGCATATACTGAACACCGTCGCGGAGATCATCGGCGCGCATCCGCTCAACGTCGCCCAGCAGGATTACATCCCGCAGGGGGCCAGCGTCACGATGCTCGTCTCCGAAGGGCCAGTCGTCGAGGTGCCGCCTTCCAGCTACGAGGAATCGCCGGGCCCGCTGCCCGAGAACGTGGTCATCCAGCTGGACAAAAGCCATATTACCGTTCATACATATCCTGAATATCATCCCGACGTCGAGATCAGCACGTTCCGGGCGGACATCGACGTCTCCACCTGCGGGGAAATTTCGCCGCTCAAGGCGCTCAACTATCTGATTCATTCGTTCGAGGCCGACATCATGACGCTCGACTACCGCGTGCGTGGCTTCACCCGAGACGTCAACGGCCGAAAGCTGTACATCGACCACGACATCAGCTCCATCCAGAATTATATCCCGGACGACGTCGCGGAGGCGTACGACATGATCGACGTGAACGTGTACCAGGAGCATATCTTCCATACGAAGTGCAAGCTGCGGGAGTTCGACTTGAATCAGTATCTGTTCGGTTATTCGAAGGACAAGCTCGATCCAAAGGAGCAGCGCGACATCGCGAACCGGCTCAAGGCGGAGATGGACGAGATCTTCTACGGCAAAAACATCCCCCGCCCCGAAGAGAGCCCGGGACGAAGACGGTGAAGCCGCCTAGCAAGCTGGTGTAAGGTAAGAAGGATACCGGCAAACGGAAAATGACAGTCGGCGGCCAACACGTTCACAAAAAACGAAAAAGCAGCTCGGCCGGCCGAGCTGCTTTTTCGTTTTTTTTGCGTCTACCGCGCGGTGCGTCCGGGGCTACCAGGACACCGGCGCGCGGCGCACCTGCTTCCAGCGCCAAGCGTTCGTGAAGGTCAGCAGCGCGAGATAGAGCGCCAGCGCGCCCGTGACCGAAGCCGTGACGCTCCAGAGCAGCGGCCAGCCCTCGCGAATGAGGAAGTCGAACGCCGCCCGGCCGCAGACGGCCATGACCGACATGCAGAAGCCGACCTTGATGTACGGCTCGATCCGCCAGTAGAAGCCGATGCTGCCCGACACGGAGAAGAAGTTCAGCAGTGTCTGCATGACGATGCCGACGCCGATCCCGACCGCGACGCCGGCGATGCCGAACTGGCTGCCGAAGACGAAGATCGACGCCGTCTTGAACGCCGTGGCCAGCACGAAGTTCCACAGCGCGGAGCCCGCGCGGCCGAGGCCGAGCAGAATCGCGTGCAGCGGCGCGTCGAAGTAGTGGAGGAAGAACATCGGCGCCAGGATTTTCAGCAGCAGCCCCGCGTCCGGCGCGTGATAGACGAGCGTCGTGAGCGGCGTGGCCCAGACGAACAGGATGACGGTCGCGGGCGCGCCGATGAGCAGCCCCATCCGAAGCGCTTGATCCATCCGCGTGTGCATGAGCATGCCCTGCTTGTTCACCGACGCTTCGCCGATCGCCGGGATGAGCGCGGTGGACAGCGAATGCGTGATGAAGCTCGGCATGAACAGCAGGGGGAACGCGTAGCCGGCCAGCAAGCCGAACTGCTTCGTGGCGGCCGCCGTGCCGATGCCGGCGAGCGCCAGGCTGCTCGTGATGAGCAGCGGCTGGAAGGCGCCATAGATCGACGAGACGACGCCCTGCCCGGTGGTCGGCAGGCCGATCTTCAGCAGCTCGGAGAACGTAGGCCTGCCGTGCCGAAGATGCTTCGACCACGTCTCGCCCGGTTCCTTCGCTTCGCCGTGCAGCTTGTAGCTGAGCCCGAGGAACAGCAGGCTGATCGCTTCGCTGACGACGGAGGCGGCCATGGCGCCGGCAGCCGCGTATGCTACGCCGTACGGCATTAGCAGATGCACGAGCGCGAGCACGCAGGCGATCTGCACCGTATGCTCGAGCACGTCGGAGGCGGCGATCGTCTTCATGCGCTGCATGCCGCGAAAGTAGCCCTTCAGCACGGCGGAGACGGCGACGATCGGGGCGATCGGCGTAATCGCGAGCATGGCGTAATACGCCCGCTGATCGCTCAGCAGCAGCTTGGCGATCCATTCGGAGCCGAGCAGCGAGGCAGTCGTCAGCGTGACGCTCAGAATGCCGGTGACGGCCAGCGACACATGCAGGATGCGCCGCACCTTCGCCCGCTCGCCGCGGGCGTTGGCCTCCGCGACCAGCTTGGAGATCGCGACCGGCAGGCCGAGCTCCGTGATCGTGATGACGAGCGGCACGAGGGGATGCGCCATCATCAGGATGCCGATGCCCTCCGCGCCGAGCACGCGGGCGACGAACATGCCGCTGATGAAGCCCAGGATCCGGTTCACGAAGGCCGCGACGGACAAGACGAGCGTGCCTCGCATGAACGACTGTTCCGGTTTTGCCATGATTTGGGTACCTCCCGATGCTCGAATACTTACATATGTATTCCGGCCGCGCGGCCGACATGCGAACAAGCTCGAAGCCCGGCCGAACGTCCCTGCCGCCGAAGCGCGCGGCCCGCGCCGATGGGTACGCGCGGAGCTTGCCGGGGGAAGCGCCGTCGGGCCATAATGGGAGCAGTTGCACATTCATGCAGACAGGACGGTGATCCCGGATGAACGAATCCCGCAAGCTCAATGTAGGCGTGCTCGGCTGCGGGCCGATCTCGCAGGCGGCGCATCTGGAGGCGTGCGCGCGGGCGCGCAACGCGGAGTTGTACGCGATCTGCGACGTCGCCCCGGACTTGCTCGATAAAATGAACGCCAAATTCGCGCCTGAGCGCGCCTATTCCGATTACGGCGACATGCTCGCGGACCCGAACGTGGACGCCGTCGTCATCGGCATCGCGGACCAATTTCACGTGCCGATGGCGGAGAAGGCGATCCGGGCCGGCAAGCACGTGCTGGTCGAGAAGCCGCTCGGCGTGACGATCGAGGAATGCGAGGCGCTGGAAGCGCTCGTCCGTCGTTCGGGCCTCGTGCTGCAGGTCGGCAACATGAAGCGCTTCGACCCCGGCATTGCCTACGCGCGGCGCTTCATCCGGGAGGAGATGGGCGAGATGCTCGCCCTCAAGGCCTGGTATTGCGACTCGACGCACCGGTACGAGGTGACGGAGAACGTCATGCCCATGATTGCCGCAAGCGAAGCCGCCTTGCGGCCGGAGGGCAATCCGAAGCTGGACAAGCAGCGGTATTTCATGATGACCCACGGCAGCCATCTGGTGGACACGGCCCGGTTCCTGGGCGGGGAGATCGAGAGCGTCCAGGCTTGGCATACACAGCGGTTCGGCGCGTACAATTGGCTCTGCACGGTCGAATTCGCGAGCGGCATCGCCGGCCATCTCGACCTGACGGTCGCCGTCCGCATGGACTGGCACGAAGGCTTCGAAGTATACGGCGAGCATGGCAGCGTCATCGCCAAGACGTACAACCCGTGGCTGTTCAAGGCAAGCGATGTAGAGGTGTTCTCCGCGCGGGACGGCGTCTACCGAAGGCCGCTCGGCGCGGACGCCCACTTCTACCGGCTGCAGCTGGAAGGCTTCGCGGACGCGATCCTAAGCGGCGCGCCGCAGATCGGCGCGACCGTCGCCGACGGGGTTCGCAGCATGCGCGCCATGGTCGCGATCGCGCGGTCGGCGGAGAGCGGGCGCAAGGTGCGGCTGGACGAAGCCGTCGGCGCCGTCTAGGGCTGGCGGATCCGGCCGGCTTCCGGCGCTGGCGCGTCCCGGTCGCGCGTCCCGGTCGTGAGTCCAGGCAGCGAACCGCGAATCGCCGGCCGTTCGAAGATCGCACGGCGCGTTCACGCTTGACCCTCGCATCGGTGTCAGGGTGTATAATGAAACCAACCATGCGGAAGGAGGGGACGACGGAATGCGGATCGGGGAATTGGCGGCGCGTACGGGCGCCAGCATCCGCTCGCTGCGGTATTACGAGCAGCAAGGGCTGCTGGCGCCGCTGCGGGAAGATAACGGCTATCGGGTCTATTCGCCGTTCGCGGAGGAGCAGGTGCGGACGATCCGCCTGTACTTGAACCTCGGGCTGACGACGGACGAGATCGCGGGCATCCTGCAGTGCGTGCTGATGAACGAGGAAGCCTTCTGCGAGCAGGTGCTCCCCATCTACCGGCAGAAGCTGGAGCAGATCGACGAGCAGATCCGGCTGCTGACGGGGATTCGCCGCAATCTGCTCGACCGCATCGACGCCATCGTGCGCGAGCGTCCCGGCGAAGCGCGCGAAGAGGTATTGTAGGATTGCCGCGCAGCGGCTATAATCATATGTGCCCGCGCACATGAAACCGTTAACATGGACGGTCGCGGCCATCGGGAGAACAACCACTACGCGAGGTGAACGAGGTTGAAGATTAGCCAAGAAGAATTGGAAACGCTCCAGCTGAACGAAGCGACGATCGAGCTTGCCGTCAACCTGATCAAAGTGAACGGCTACGTGATTTTCGAAGGCGTGCTGCCGGAGGCGAAAGTAACCGAGCTCCGCGAAGCCTTCAAGGCATGCATGAAGTGGTTCATCGATAAACACGGCGAAGAGATTTATCTGAACAAGACGGGCTTCAACGAAGGCACGAACCATCTGGGCATCTTCCTGCCGTTCGCTCCGCCATTCAACGATCCGCTCGTCATCGAGCACCCGTTCGCGCTCGCGGTCATCGACCGCCTGCTCGGACCGGACCATGCCGTGACGCTGTTCTCGTCGAACACGTCGCTGCCCGGCGGCCGGAAAGCGCAGCCCGTTCACCCGGACTACGGCGCCCGCTTCGGCGACCTGTGCAAGGTCTCGCTGCCGATCACGGACCTCGTGTTCAACATTCCGCTCGTCGACGTTAACGAAGGCAACGGTCCGATGGAGATTTGGCCGGGAGGCACGCATTTGCTGCCGGACTCCTATTACGGGCCGAACGGGCCGAACCCGGAAGAGCTCGCGCCGCACATGCATTCGATCAAGGTGCATATGCCGGCGGGATCTATCCTGATCCGCGACGTCCGCATGTGGCACCGGGGTACGCCGAACCGGAGCGACGAGATCCGCCCGAATCTGGCGCTCATCTACAGCGCGTCCCACCGCGACAACACGGTGCAGATTCCGCAGGAGACGTACGACGGGCTGTCCGAGCGGGCTAAGCATCTGTTCCGCTGGCAGAAGATCGGCTACCCCGTCATCGAGCCGACGCACGAATAGCCGCCGCGTTCGCCAGCATCGCGAGGCGATCCGACTCGTCAGGACGCGGGTGACATACGCGAAAGCAAGCCAAGCCGCGGATCCCGCGGCTTTTTTTGCATGGGCAGGCGCGGCCCACGGCAACCGGTATCGGGCAGCAGCGCCGTTCCGCCGGTTCGGCCAGCCCGAGCCGCCTGCCGCAGCAGGTCAGGAGGTCATAAAACCGTCAAAACGATCCTATTAGGTCGTAGTTGAAGCGTCTCCGGCGTTCTATAGTGGAATGGAGAGGATTCGCACAGCAAACCGATAGGATGTGAAACGATGCAATCGAAAGTGTTGACGAAAACACAGATCGAGCAGTTCATCGAGCTCGGCTACGTGCATTTGGAAGAGGCATTTCCGCGCAAGGCGGCGCTCGCCGCGCAGGATTACCTGTGGGCGCAGGTCGAGAAGCGCAGCGTGCTGAAGGACGACCGCGCGACCTGGAACCAGCCGATGGTGCATATTCGCGAGCAGTTCGACACGGAGGAATTCCAAGTATGCAATACGCTTCGGCTGGCCGACGCCATCGAGGACGTGGTCGGCGCGGGCCGGTGGAAGGAGCGTTCCGTCTACGGCCAAGAAGGGGACAAGACGCAGTGGGGCTGGTGGCCGGTCAATTTCGCCGCCGGCGCCGATCTGCCGTGGGATGTGCCGACGAACGGCTGGCACTGGGACGGGATGAGCCGCCCGCATTACGTGGACAGCCCGGAGCAGGGACTGCTATTGCTCTGCATCTTCTCGGACATCGACCTGCGCAGCGGGAGCACGCTCGTAGCCGAAGGCTCGCATAAGATCGTGAGCAAGCTGCTCGCGGAGCATCGCGACGGCCCGAAGGCGAACGAAGCGATCCGGCTCGCAAACCGTTCCCACCCGTGGCTGCGGGAGCTGACGAACACGAAGGAGAGCGATGCGGGCCCCGTCGATGTGTACGGGGATGCGGCCGCGCAAGCCGCGCCGAGCGCCGAGGCGGGGAACCGCATCGCGGCGTTCATGAAGCGGGAGCACGTGGACGCGGACGGCTTCCGGCTGCGCGTCGTCGAGACGCCCGCGTCGGCCGGCGACGTGCTGCTCTGCCATCCATTCCTCTACCACTGCGCCTCGCAAAATCATTCCGGCGTGCCGCGGTTCATGTGCAACCGCGCGACCCCGCTCGTCCGCCGGATGAACCTGAACCGGGCGAATCCGGACGACTATTCGCCGCTCGAGCTCAGCGTGCGGCAGTCGTTCGTCCGGGCTTAAGCCCGCGGCCGGCCGCGGGGCGCCGCGAAGCGGGTCGCGCTCGTTCCTGCCGGACAAGCGTGCCGGGCTTGCCCCGGCATCGATCCGCGAACCGATTATAGCCGCCCGCGCGACGGGGCTGCCGGAATATCCCGGCGGCCTTGTTGACGTTGCGGGACAAGTATTTTAGGATAATGGATACGCAAGACATTCGAACCGACAAAGGAGTCACGCACATGCATAACAAAGCCGAGCGGCTGCAGCGGGCCAAGCCGCCCGTCGCCGAATCGCCGCGGGAGCTCGCCCACCGGCTGCCGCCGGGTCAAATCTGGACGGAACGGTTTCCGATTCTGCACGAAGACGAGGTGCCGAGCTACGACATGTCCGCTTGGAATTTCCGGCTCTTCGGCGAAGTCGGGGAGGAGCCCGTCCTGAGCTTCGAAGACCTGATGGCCCTGCCGCAGACCGAGATCCGCGTCGACATTCACTGCGTCACGCGCTGGTCCAAGGCGGATACGACCTGGAAGGGCGTCTTGGTCCGGGATCTGCTCGAGCGGCTGAACATCGATCCGGACGCGCATTTCGTCATGGTGCATGCCGACCCGGATTACGAGACGAACCTGCCGCTAAGCGACTTGCTTGGCGATCAGGTGCTGCTCGCCCACACCTACGACGGTCAGCCGCTCACGGCGAAGCACGGCGGACCGCTGCGGCTCGTCGTGCCGCATCTGTATTTCTGGAAGAGCGCCAAATGGGTCCGCGGCTTCGAATTCATGAAGCGCGACCGGCCGGGATTCTGGGAGCGCAACGGCTTCCATAACGAGGCCGAGCCGTTCCAGGAGCAGCGGTTCTCCGAGGAAGGCCATATGCCGGAGGACGAGTGGAAGAATTTCGACTTTGACTGAACGAAGATCCGATTGTCAAAAGGGCTAGTTGATTGCTGCAAGGTTGAAGTGAAAGCCGAACCCGGGCTGACCAGGCGCGACGACAGTTAAGCGATGAAACGAACAAGAGCGCCCGCGCAGCCCGACATCCGTTAGGGAAGAGGTGCGTCCATGTCGGTGCTGGGCATGAAGAAGATCGAATTCATTACGCTGTTCGTCGAGGATTTGCCGCGGGCGAAGTCGTTTTACGAGACGGCCTTCGGCTCGTCCCCCGTATTCGAGGATCCGCATTCCGCCGTCTATCCGTTCGGCAACCTGAGCATCAACCTGCTGGTCGATACCGAAGCGCCCGGGCTGATCGGCCCGGCGAAGGTCGCGGCCCGGGAGGCCGGCTCGCGGTTTCAGTTCACGATCCCGGTCGAGGACGTCGACGGCGCGTGCGAGGAGCTGCGCGGCCGCGGTGTCTCGCTGCTGAACGGCCCGCTCGATCGGCCGTGGGGCATCCGCACGGCATGCTTCGCCGATCCGGACGGCCATATCTGGGAGCTGGCGCAGCAGCTGGGTTAGCGCCAAGCGTATCATACGACGATGAAAGCCGCATTCGCGCGGCTTTTTTCGTTGTGCCGGGCGGGCGGCGGCGTCAATGCAGCTCGACGCCGTTCTTCGCGAACAGGTCTCGCAGCTGCCGGGCCATCGCCTCCGGGGAATGGGGCATGGCGCGCCCGATCCACCATTCCACGATGCCGACGAACGCGGAGGCCACGAACTCGGCGTGCAGCTCGCGGTCGATGCGCGGCGCGCCGCCGAGCCCATCGAGCTTCCGCAGGACGCCGCCGGCCACAAACGCCAGCATCCGTTCGCGGAAGACGGACGTCCGCTGGTTGGCGAACATGGCCGAGAAGAACGAATAATGAGCCGCGAGGTAGTCGAAGACCGGCTTCAGGTCGCCTTCCAGCGCGGGCGGACCGTCCGCCGATGCGGCGTCGCCGTGAACGCAGAAGGCGAGCAGCCGGTTTAAATGGCTTTCGATATTTTTGTCGAGAAGGTCGTACTTGTCTGCGTAATGCAAATACACCGTTCCGCGGTTCACATTGGCGCGGTCGGAAATGTCGTTGATCGTAATGTGCTGGAATTCCTTCTCGGCGAACAGCTCCAGGAACGCTTTATTGATCGCTTCCCGCGTCTTGACTACGCGCCGGTCGAGTTTGGCTTCGGTGCTCATGGCGCACGCTCCTTTCTTGAAAATCATAGGGCCGATTGTCGCTAACGCCTGCTTGGATGACGCGAGAATCTTCTGGGCAGACTTGGGACGACGATAAAGCATGGCAGTCCAACGATCCGGTTGTCCCACGCTGGAACCGCCGCTTCCCCTCCGTTAATCGACACCGTCGGGCCGATTGTCGCATATGGGACAGAACGGCCGACATCAGCGATTGAAGTCCGACCTGGTCTGTTTATAATGATAATCAACGAACGCCAATTATTCAACGCGTGTTGAGTGAATGGCTTCGATTCCTAAGGACGAAGGGAAGATCGAGGATGGACAACATAACGGGAAAAGTGGTTATCATCACGGGCGCATCGAGCGGCATCGGGGAAGCGACGGCCAAGCGGCTGGCGGAGAAAGGGGCTAAGCTGGTGCTGGCGGCGCGGCGGGAGGACCGGCTGAAGGCCCTGACGGAGGAGATCGTTCGGATGGGCGGCGAAGCGGCGTACGCGGTTGCCGACGTGGTGTCGGCCGCAGACCTGCGCAAGACTGCTGCCTTAGCCGTCGAGCGCTATGGGCGAATCGACGTGCTGGTGAACAATGCCGGCATCATGCCAGTGTCGCGGCTGAGCGAACTGCGGGTCGAGGACTGGGACCGGATGATCGACGTCAACGTCAAGGGCGTGCTGTACGGCATCGCGGCGGTGCTCCCGGTCATGCGCGAGCAGCGCTCCGGGCATATCGTCAATCTCTCCTCGACGTCGGGGTACGAGGTCAGTCCGACGTCGGCCGTGTACAGCGCGACGAAGTTTGCCGTCCGGGCGATCACCGACGGGCTGCGCCAAGAGGAATCGGCAGCCTCGGGCATTCGCGCGACGCTCGTCGCGCCGGGCCTGACCGAGACGGAACTGCTCGGCTCGCTGACGAGCCCGGAAGCGCGGGCGATCGCCGACCACATCGTAGGAATGGGGATGTCGCCTGAGCGGATCGCGGATGCCGTCGCGTATGCGATCGGGCAGCCGAACGAAGCGAGCGTGAGCGAAATCATCGTCCGTCCGACGGCGCTGGCCATGTAACGGAGCGATTCATATCGGATACGCGGGAAGCCGACCGGGACCGGTCGGCTTTTTTATGGGCATTCGCGCCTGCGGCCGTGCGCCTGACCGCGCGTGGCCGTCCGGAGATCGGCTGATAGCGGCCAGAGGCAGGAATTAACCGGATGAGCCAGCGCTTGTGGCTGAATTGGCTGAAGCCATCGGTTCTTGTTATAATTGGATGGTTAGCCAATCTCACATCAAGGAGCTGCACTCATGAAATTGATCGATCTCAGTGTTACCATTAGTCCGCGCATCCGCGAGCCGCTGCCGGCGGCGATCCAATATGCGAGCCACGAAGACGGCGCGAAGCAGGCGGCGGCCGTTCTTGGCTTGAAGCAGGAAGATTTTCCCGAAGGCAAAGCTTGGGCGACGGAAACCGTCACCTTGAATACGCACGCGGGCACGCATATCGATGCCCCTTGGCACTATTGGCCGACGTCGGAGGGCGAGAAAGCCAGAACGATCGACGAGCTGCCGCTCGAATGGTTCTACGGCGACGGCGTCGTGCTTGACTTCAGCGGGAAGCCGCCGGGCTACGAGATCACGACGGACGACCTGATCGCTGAGCTGGACCGGATCGGGTATACGCTGAAGCCGCTCGACATCGTGCTCGTCCGTTCCGACGCGGACAAGCGGCTGTTCGACGACAACTATGCGTTCCTGCATGCCGGCGTGTCGGCGGAAGCCACCGTCTGGCTGCTCGAGCAGGGCATCAAAGTCGTTGGCACGGACGGCTGGGGCTGGGATATCCCGCTCAATCTGCAGGCTGCCGCGTACAAGGCGCAGCCTCGCGACGGCGTGCTGTGGGCGGCGCACTACGTCGGCAAGGACCGGGAGTACTGCCAGATCGAGAAGCTGGCCAATCTGGACCGGCTGCCCAAGCCGTACGGCTTCAAGGTGGCGTGCTTCCCCGTGAAGGTCGAGGGGGCAAGCGCGGGCTGGGCGCGTCCGGTCGCCATTTTCGAAGACTGATGGCGCCGCGGGCCGCGGTCGAGGCAGCTTGGACGACGTTCGAACTGCCGGCGAAGGACCGGCGGCGGTGCGTTTCGATTCTCTGTTCATAAGAACCGATGCTTCGCGTGCAGGCGCGCGATTCAGCCGGTCGGCGTCATGCCGGCCGGTTTTTTCCGGTTGTGCGCGAGAGCCGCAGGAGAATGCTGTCGACTCTTGTCGTTAGAAGGAGAAAAAAGAAAATGCGACATCATTTTCAGGAGATGTCGCAAAATTGGAGCTATTTATGAGATAAATTTAGGATGCGGAACGAACGGGGATTATGCTAAATTATTGGGTAACCATTATGGATTTTGTCGATCTGGACAGATCGCAGCGACAATACGTTTTCCGCTTCGTTGATGCGTTTCCTTTGGTTGCGGACCGGCCGGGCAGTACCCGGGGCCGGCATGTTGGCAGGAGCTTGCTTCTGACGTTTATGAAAACGGATACAAGAAAGGGTGAGCGGCGTGTTTTCATTATTGGTTGTGGAGGACGAGCGTTGGATTCGCAGAGGGCTGTGCGAAACGATCGATTGGGCGTCGGAAGGCATCCGGGTGTCGGGAGAAGCGTCGGACGGGGAAGAAGCCATGCGCTTCATGGAGCGCCATTCGCCGGATATCGTCATCACTGATATCGTCATGCCCGTCATGGACGGCATCACGTTCCTGAAGACGATGCGGGAACAGAAGATGTCGTCGGAGGTCATCATCATGAGCGGCTACAGCGATTTCGAATACGCGCGGACCGCGCTCAAGAACGGCGCGTTCGACTACGTGCTGAAGCCGATTCACGAGCAAAACATGCTGGGCGTCGTGCGCCGCTGCGTGCAGGAGCTGGACCGCAGGCGGAAGGCCGAGACCGAGATGAACCGGCTCGCCCGGTCCGCCCGCGAGACGCTGTTCCTGGCCCGCCAGCGCCTGTTCGAGATGCTGCTTACGGAAGCGCCCTATTCGCCGGGCTGGATGCCGGAGCAGATGAAGGCGCTCCAGATCGAGCTCGATCCGTGCCGAATCCGCACGTTCGCGGTGAAGATCGTCGATTGGGGGGACAAGGCCAAGACGGACCGGGACCGCGCGCTCATCCTATATGCGCTGTGCAACATGCTGGAGGAGACCGGCGGCAGGTATGGCCCGGTCGTTGCGTTCCCGATTCACAACCAGAAGACGGCGGGCGAAGCGGACGTCGCGATGCTGCATACCGAGAGCTATCCGATCGGCCGGGAGGAGCCCGGCGTCGCCGCCGATCTGCCCCGCTTGATCGAGCAGGCGGAGGCGATGCTCGGCGTGCGCGTCGGCATCGGCTATTCCGGCGAAGCGAGCTTCGGCCGGCTGGCGGGCATGTTCGAGGAGGCGCTGCACGCCTCCGCCTACTGGTTCTACGAAGGCGGCGGCTGCCTGCGCGGCGCCGAGCCGATCGCGGGCGCCATGCAGGCGGACATGCCCTATTGCGGCCCCGCCGGCTGGGACTCGCGCTTCGCATCGGCGCTGAAGATGGGCGACGCCCGGCTGCTCGAGCAGCTCGTCCGGGAGCTCGGCGAGCATCTGCGCTCGCACCGACCCAAGCACCTGCCGCTGACGATCCGCCGGGGTCTGAAGCTGCTGTTCCAGAACGTCAACCAGAAGAGCGACGCGCTGCACCGCCGATCGAACTGCGCAGACGCGCCCGTGCCGCTCGTGCTGCCGCCCTGCACAGCGGATTCGATCGAAGACGCCTTGCTCGAAAGCCTGTCCTGCGCGATGGCCGGCGAACGCCCCGTCCGCAGCCGCAAATGGATCGTCGAGCGCGCGCTGCAGTTCATCGACGCCAACCGGGATCGGATGGTCACGATGAATGACGTGGCTGCTCACCTCTATTTGAACCATTCGTATTTCAGCAAGATTTTCTCCGAGGAGATGGGCGAGACGTTCAGCCGGTACGTCCTGCGGTCGCGCATCGAGGCAGCGAAACGGCTGCTGAAGGAGACGCCGCTCAAAATCTACGAAATCGCCGGCCAGCTCGGCTATACCGATATCCGCCATTTCACCAAGATGTTCAAGGAATTCGAAGGCTTGACCCCCGCGCAGTACCGGGATCACGGCTTGTAAGAAGGGGACCCGCATATGAAATGGCTGCCGAAGTTCAAATGGACCTCCGTCGGACACCGCTTGTTTCTGCTCTGCTTCGTCGGCATTTCCGTCAGCATCGCGATCATGGGCTATTATTTTTACGACAAATCGACCCGCATCATCCAGGACAAGGTCGGCTACATCACGCAGCAGACCATCCAGCAGTCGGGCGAACGGCTCGATCTCATCATGGAGGAGTACAGCACGCGCTCCTTCTACCTGCTCGGAAGCAAGAAGCTTCAGCAGGGCATCAAGGACGACTTCACGGACAATTACGACCGCGAGGAGACGAACAAGGAGATCGGCGAATTCATCGCCAACCTGCTCAATTCCAAGAACGATCTGATCAACCTGTACATCTTCGGCGAATACGCCAGTTCATACAAGTATTCCACCGGCTACCTCTCGATGCCAGGCACGACGCAGGCGATTCGCGACGCGCAATGGTATAAGGAGGTCGTCGCCGGCGAGGGCAAGGTCGTCTGGTTCGGCATGCGCCCGTCGCTCGTCCCCAAGCCGTGGGCCGACGATAGGTCGCAAGAACCGGTATTCTGCTTCGGCCGGGCGATCAAGGACTTGAACAACCTGAACCGGATCATCGGCGTCATGCTGATCGAGATCGATCCGGCGACGATCCTGTCGCAGATCAACCTGGGCGAGGTGGGCAGCTCGCTGCTCGTCGACGGGCACGGACGCATCGTCGGCGGCCAAAATCCGAAACAACTTCTGGAAACGATTCCATTCAAGCTGCCGACGCAAACGTCGTCCATCGGCTCGCGCACGTTCGACAACGAACGGATCATGGTGGCGCATACACAGCTCTCAAACGGCTGGAACCTGGTCGGGCTCGTGCCGGCGGAGAAGCTCGTGCAGGAATCGCGGGTGTTCGGCTGGTTCACGCTCTACTTGGCGGCCGGCTTCATGGCGGTCGCGCTCGGCTATGCGCTGTTCGCGGCCTGGCAGATGAACAAGCCCGTCCAGCGGCTGCTCAAGGGCATGCAGGAGGCGCGGAGCGGCAACTTCGAGATTCAGATCCTCGCGGACCGCAAGGACGAATTCGGCCTGCTGTCGCGCGGCTTCAACACGATGATCGCCCGAATCAAGGAGCTGATCGACGAGCTGTATGTTCAGCGGCTGCTGCAGCAGGAGCTTCAGCTGAAGATGTTCGCGTCGCAGATCAACGCGCATTTCCTCTATAACACGCTCGATTCCATTCACTGGATCTCGAAGCTTTACAAGGTGAAGGAGATCGACACGATGATCTATTCGCTGTCGAGCTATTTCCGCATCAGCCTGAGCGAAGGCCGGGAATTCGTCAAAGTCGGCGAGGTGATTTCCCTGCTCGAGCATTATTTCGAGATTCAGCAGATCCGCTTCGGCGAGCGGATTTCCTTATCCTTGTCCGCCGATCCCGAGCTGCTCGATTGCGAGGTGCTGAAATTCGCGTTTCAGCCGATCGTGGAGAACGCCATCTTCCACGGCATCGAGAAGAAGAAGGGGAGCGGGAAGCTGACGGTCGAATGGAGGCGCGTCGAGGACGGCCTGCTGTTCCGCGTGACCGACGACGGCGTCGGCATGCGCCCGGACAAGCTGCAGGAGATCCGGCAGGTGCTGCAGGACGGCGAAGCGCTGCGTCCCGGCAGCAATTTCGCGATGAAAAACATCAATTCGCTGCTGAAGCTGACGTACGGTCCGTCTTACGGACTAGAGATCGACAGCGCCTGGGGATCGGGCACGCGCGTGACGATGCGGCTGCCGTTCGTGGAATCGGAACAAAGTGACAAAATCGCACACGGTAAAAACAAAATCGACCACCCTTACTTCTCCCCTGAACGCGCTTACAATGAAAGAGTATCGAACAATCAAAAGGGAGGATTCATATGAAATGGAAACTCACTAGCATTTCGATCGCCGCGCTGGCGACGGTCGTTGCGCTCTCGGGCTGCGGCAGCAGCGGAAGCGGCGGCAACGGCGGCAATACCGCCAACACGGACGGCGGCAACGCAGCCGCGAACGGCAATGCGGCAGGCGGCAACGCGGCCGGAGAGAATGCGCCGGCAGATACCGGCAGCAGCAGCGACAAGGAAGTCACCGTCAATTTCTGGGTCAACTGGGGCGGCGATTTCAAGAAGGATTACCAGAAATACGTCATCGACGAATTCGAGAAGAAATACCCGAACATCAAAGTCAAAATGACCTACGTCGAAGGCACGGACAAGCTCCTGACCTCGATCGCGGGGGGCAATCCTCCGGACGTGGCGCAGCTGGACCGCTTCATAGTGGGCTCCTGGGCCGCGAAAGGGTCGCTCGAAGATTTGACGCCGCTGGCCGAACGGGACAGTATCAGCAAGGACGACTACTATCCGGCGGTATGGGCGGAAGCCAACTATGACAACAAAACGTATGCCCTGCCATGGGGTACGGACGACCGGGCATTGTATTACAATAAAACGCTGCTGAAGCAAGCGGGTCTCGATCCGGAGAAGCCGCCGACCACGATGGAAGAGCTCGACATGATGGCGGACAAGATCTTCAAAAAAGGCGGCAACGGCAAATACGACACCGTCGGCTTCATTCCGTGGATGAACCAAGGCTCGATCTACGCATACTCTTGGGCGATGAACGGGAAGTTCGAGGACGGCGGCCAGCTGACGCCGAACGATCCGCAAAACGTCAAGGCGCTGCAATGGATGGCCGATTACGCGAAGAAATACAACATCGCCACGCTGTCGAGCTTCTCGAACGCGATGGGTCAAACCGGTCTCAATCCGTTCTGGACGGGCAAAGTCGGCTTCATCGTCGACGGCAACTGGATCCTGAACGACCTGGCGAAAACGAAACCGACGTTCGAATGGGGCGTCACCCCGATTCCAGGTCCGGAAGGCACGGAGCCGACGACCTGGTCCGGCGGCTTCTCGTACATCATGCCGAAGGGCGCGAAGCAGAAGGAAGCGGCTTGGACGCTGCTGAAATTCATCGCCGGCTACGACGGCACGCTGCTCTGGGCGAAACGTCCGAACGCGGGCAACGACATTACGGCAATGCCGAAGGTCAACGCCGAGCTGAAGATGGAAGAGAACCCGAACCTGAAAGTATTCCTCGATCTGATGCCGAACGCGCATTTCCGCCCGGTCTCGCCGGTCGGCCAGAAGCTGTGGGACGAGATGTTCCGCGTGCAGGATTTGGCGATCAACGGCAAAGGCGAGCCGCAAGCGCTGCTTGACGAGGTCAAGAAAAACGTCGACAGCGAGCTGGCGAAAATCACGAAATAAATCGGTAAAGGCGCCTCCGGCTTAAGCGGGGCTTACCCGTCCCGCTTGCCCCCGGATCCTGCCGGGGGGCGCCTTTCGATCGGGGAGGAAAATACTTATGGCCGCGAACGAGAATGTAGCGACGACGCTAAAGGCCTATCCGGAAACAAAGCTGAAATCCTCGACGTACAAACGAAAAATGGCGCTGTACGGACTATTGTTCGCTTCGCCGTGGATCATCGGCATTCTGGTGTTCAGCGCTTATCCGCTGATCATGTCCATCTATTACAGCTTCACCACCTACAGCATTTTGGACCATGGCGAATGGGTCGGCTTCGGCAACTACAAGGAATTGATGAGCGACAACACGTTCAAGATCAGTATTTACAATACGCTCTATTACACGTTTATCTCCGTACCGCTGAACATCGCCGTCGGCGTCGGACTCGCGCTGCTCCTGAATACGAAAATCAAAGGCCAGGGCATCTACCGGACGCTGTTCTTCATTCCGAGTCTCGTGCCCGCCGTTGCGACGACGATCATTTGGCTGTGGCTGCTCAATCCGCAGTTCGGTCTTGTCAACTATTGGCTGGAGCAAATCGGCATTCCCGGCCCGCCGTGGCTGGGCGATGAATCCTGGTCCAAGCCTTCGCTGATCCTCATGAGCCTGTGGGGCGTCGGCCAAGCGATCGTCATTTATTTGGCGGGACTGCAGGATATCCCGCAGGATTACTACGAAGCCGCGGACATCGACGGAGCGAACACGATGCGCAAGCTGCGCCATATTACGCTGCCGCTCATGACGCCAGTTATTTTCTTCAACCTCATCATGGGCGTCATCGGTACGATGCAGAACTTCGTACTGCCGTATACGCTGACGAACGGCACGGGCTCCCCGGCCGACTCGCTCATGTTCTACGTCATGTACTTGTACCAAAATGCGTTCTTGTATCTGAAAATGGGCTATGCTTCCGCGATGGCGTGGATTCTGTTCCTTATCGTGGTCGTGCTGACGGCGCTGATCTTCATCTCGCAAAAACGCTGGGTCCATTACCAAGGAAAGGAATGACGCACGATGACCCCACGTTCGATTCGCCTCATCAAGAACGCCGCGACGCATATTTTCCTGGTGGTGTTCGGCCTGTTCTTCCTGTCGCCGTTCCTTTGGATCATCTCGACCTCGCTGAAGCCGGATGAAGAGTTGTTCCTGTGGCCGCCGAAATGGATCCCCTCCACGCTCATGTGGAGCAATTTCCCGGACGCGATCAGCTACTTTCCGTTCTGGCAGTACCTGGGCAATACCATGACGATCACGGCGCTCGCGACGCTCGGCGTCCTGTTCTCGTGCCCGATCGTGGCGTACAGCCTTGCCCGCATCCCGTGGAAGGGCTCGAAGCCGCTGTTCGGCCTGACGCTGGTCATCATGATGCTGCCGTACCAGGTCACGATGATTCCGATCTTCATCGTGTTCAAGAATCTCGGCTGGGTCGGCACGAGCGTGCCGCTGTGGCTGCCGGCCTTCTTCGGGGCGCCGTTCTACATCTTCCTGCTGCGCCAATTCTTCATGGGCTTGCCCAAGGAGCTCGAGGACGCGGGCCGCATCGACGGCGCGTCGGAGATGCGCATCTACGCCCAGGTCATGCTGCCGCTCTGCAAGCCGGCCCTGCTGACGGTGGCGCTGTTCCAAGTCATCGGCAGCTGGACGGATTACCAAGGTCCGCTCATCTACCTATCGGACGAAGCGCAGTATACGCTTATGCTCGGCCTGTCCTCGTTCAAGACGCAGCACGGCGCGGAATGGCAGATGATGATGGCGACGAGCGCCCTGATCACGCTGCCGGTCATCATCCTGTATTTCGTCGTTCAGAAGGCGTTTATCCGGGGGATCACGTTCTCCGGCATCAAATAAGCGTTCCCTTACGGCCCGATAGCGGTTACGAATGAAGCTCGGGCTGCGCGGAGCGCGCAGGACGTGCATCATCGGGACGGAGACGTCGCAAGCAGGAAAGCCCGCGGGATGGACCCCGCGGGCTTTCCTCATGCTCTATCTAGCGATTCGAGAGAGGAGAGACGAAGCATGCACCGGCATCCGCATTTCGATCTGATGCTTCACGACGACGCCGAATTGGCGGAGGCGCTCGGCAGCCCGGTGACGGAGCGGACCGTCGTTCACGAATGGCCGCTGTCCTGCGTCCAGCGCGTCCGCACCGCGGGCGGCGCGAGTCATATCTACAAGGTGCAGGCGCCGCCGACGCTGGAGGCCGAATTTTACGCCGCAGCCCGGTCGCCGCTCCTCGCGGCCGCGCGCGTGCTGGAGACGGCGGGCCGCCCGGCCGCCCTAGTAATGGCGGACATCGAGGCGCCGCGCCTTGGCGACCTCGGCTTGTCGGAACCGGAGGCCGTCGCGGCCGCGGACGAGCTGCTCGCGGGCATCGCGGCGATCGAGGGCGACCTGCCCGCGATGACGGACCTGCGCACGGAGGAGCGGTTCGCCACGTACATCGGCGCCGCGCTGGACGACGTGCAGGCGTCGGTCGACGACGGCAGCTTCGTCCAGGTGGGTGAAGCCATGGTCGGCCGTCTCCGCCGCTGGAGCGGCGGTGACGCGCTGCGCGCGGCGTTCCGCACGCCGTCCGGCTACGTCCATGCCGACTTGAAGGCCGACAATGTGCTGGCGGCGCCGGACGGCTGCCGCATCCTCGACTGGCAGCGGCCGATCCTCGGCCCGGCCGCGCTCGACCGCGCGACGCTGCTCCTCTCGCTCGGCTTCGATCCGGCGCGCCACGTCGAGCCCGGCATCGTGCAGCTGTACCACTATCTGCATCTCGCCTGGTATGCGCAGGCGGGACGCCGCTGGTACCCGCAGGGCAAGCCGTGGTTCGACGGCATCATCGCGAAGCTGGCCGGCGAGCTGGAACGGCTGCAGCAGCAGGGGTGAGCAAGCGCTGCGGCGGGGCGCGCAGGCGTGCCAAAGCATGAAAAAAACGTCGAAGGCGTGCTTTCGACGTTTTTTTCATACGGTCCGGGCGGGGCGAGCGCTATCTGCTCCGCCGTCGCGCGGCTGGGGCCGGCGCTGCCCGATCGTCCCTCGAGGGCCGCGGACAGCCGTTCAAGCTTCGCGCAGGACCGGCGGAACCGTCGAGTCCCGAAGCAACAGGCTGGGCGGCAGATAGAGCTTGCGGCGCTCCCGCCGCGGCTGCTCGATGACCGCGAGCAGCATCCGGGCGGCCTCCTGGCCGAGCAGCCGGGAATCTTGCACGACGCAGGAAGGGCGCAAGGCGTGGAATTCCGAGAACTCGAAATCGTCGAAGAAGACGAGCGACAATTCCTGCGGCAGGCGGATGCCCAATCCGCGGGCGGCATCGGCGACCTCGAGGCCAAGCCCCGGATTAATGGCGAAGACGGCCGTCATGTCGGGGTTGCGGGCAAGGAAGGAGCGGAGCTCCGCCTGCTTGGGCACTTCGATCTCGAGATGGGTGAGCCGGTAGCCGCGGTTAACGGGGAGGCGGTAGTCGGCATGCGCCTGTTCGTAGCCCGCCAGCCGCTCTTCGATGCTGCTCGTGCCCGCCACGACGGTGGAGACGAAGCCGATGTTGCGGTGCCCGAGCGAGCACAGGTGGCCGACCGCTTCCCGCGCGCCGGCGGCATTATCCGCGCCGACGAAATGCGTGTCGAGGCCGCGCAGATCGCGATCCACGACGACGAACGGGAAGCCGTCCAGCGCGAGCTGCACGAGCTCCCGGTTATAGGTTTCGCCTTCGACGGGGTAGACGATCAAGCCGGAGAGGGGCATTCGTTTCAAGCGGCGGAGGATGCGTTCCTCATTGCCCTGGGAGTTGCAGGTATGGCAGAAGAGGAGCGGGTAGCCGGCTTCGGCCAGGACGCTCTCGACGCCTCCGAGCAGCAGGGCGTTGAACCGGTTGTTGATGAACGGAAGCAGCAGGGCGACGGGGGATTTGAGGGAGACGGAGTCGAGCTCGGGCGGCGCGGCGGGAAACTGGCCGTCCTTGGGGCTTACGTACGAACCTTTGCCTTGAATCCGGTAGACGAGTCCTTCCTTGACGAGATCCGACATCGCCTTCTTGACGGTGATCCGGCTGACCGCGAAGCGCCGGGTCAGCTCGTGCTCGGAAGGGAGCAGATCACCCGGCTTCCAGGCTTGCCGGGCGATCTCCGAGCGGATGAAATGCTTGATTTGCTCGTACAGCGAAGTGGATAGCGGTTTATCGGTCATCGCGTCAGCCCCTCGGTTCGGATTCGTCTTGCATTAAAATCTTAGCGCCCGGCCGGGCGTTTGTAAATGACGCGGGACGAGCCGGAAAATCGGACAAGCCACGATTCGAAACCAAACGTAAGGAAACCCGTCTTCGACCTGGGGAAATCCGGTAAACAATCCGGACACCGGGCGGGGGGCGGGTTTTTCGTCTTTTACAACGCCGAAGGACGGGTGCTAGACTCAGTCACGAGCCATGTAGCAAGCCAAGCAGGATGACTTATATCAAGCATGCCAAATCGCGGAATCGGGCCGTACGCAAGCGCTTTCGACCTATCCCTGGCCGGGCTTTTCGGTCAGTCAAGCCGCCGCCGTGCCGGAGCCGGAAAGCCATCCGGTCCGCATCCGCGCCCGAAAGCGCATTCCGACAGCCGGTGAAACGTTCCTTCGGGAATCTTTCATAGCATCGCCATAACGAAAAGGGAGGTTTTGATTCGATGCGGTTAAGGATGCACCCGCGCCAAGCGCGCGGAACGAAGACGAGGAAGACGCTTGCGGCAGCGGTTGCGGCGGCGGCGCTGCTGCTCGGGCTCGTCGGCTGCTCGTCGGGCTCGGACGGCAACGGGAATACGAACGGGCCGGCCGCGGAAGGGAATGCCGACGGCGGCGCCGTGTCCGAGAACGCCGGACCGCTCAAGTTCAGCTACGTCCGGCCGACCTGGGGACCCGCGACGTACACGAAGGGGGGCGCGTACGAGAAGGAGCTGTTCAAGCAAGCGAACGTCGACATCGACGTCCGCATCATCCCCGTCGTCGATTACGACGCCACGATCAAGACGACGGCGGCATCCGGCGGCATGCCGGACGCAATCTGGGGCTGGGGGCCGGTCGATCCGTTCTGGAAAGATCTCCAGGACCAGGGCGCCTTCGTCAAGCTGAACGATTATCTCGACCAGTACCCCGCCGTGAAGGCGGCCGTGCCGGACGGCATCTGGGACAAGATGGCGGACGACAAAGGGGATATTTATTTCATTCCGAACCTGATCTACCCGGTCGTGCCGTTCTTCATCAACTACCGCGCCGACATCTTCGAGAAGCTGGGCATTCCCGAGCCGTCGTCGGTGCCGGAGCTCGAAGCGGCGCTGCAGAAGATCAAGGACAGCGGCCTCGGCATCGTGCCGATGACGCACGGCAACACGATTCCATTCTGGGCGGGCAAGGACATCGCGACTTCGTTCGGCGCCATCAGCGGCTGGGCGCCTTCCAAGGAGGACCCAAACAAGCTCGTCCCGCCGGAAATGCAGGAAGAGACGCTGGATTACAAGTTTTGGCTGCAGGATCTGAAGAAGCGGGGGCTGTTCGACGAGGAGGCCGGCGTCAATCCCGACGCGTCGTTCGGGGAGACCAAGTTCAAGGCCGGCCGGGCGGCCGTCATTCTCGGCGGCAATTTGGCAAGCCTGCTGACCGAGCTGCGCAAGAACGTGCCCGACGCGCAGATCAAAATCATGCCGCCGCTCGAGGGGCGGGACGGGCAGAAGGGCGGGACGCGGGTCGTCTTCCCGCAGGACCGGGGCTTCTACATCAACGCCAAGGCAGCGGACAAAGCGGAAGGCATCTTCCGGTTCCTGAATTGGTCGCTGACCGACGGCTCGGACTTCCGCCGGTACGGCATCGAGGGCAAGACGTACAACGTCGATCCCGAAGGCCGCAAAGTGCCCATCCCGGACGAACAGCGCGAGAACGACTACAAAGCCGCCCAGATCGAGCCGCTCAGGTTCCTCGACCCCATGAGCGAGAAGCTCGACTGGCAGGCGACGGAGCTGCAGTTCATCGGCGGCGGCATCGGGAATCAATTCCAGTATTACAAGGATACGTTCGAGAAGTACGCCGCGTCGCCGTACAACGATTATAAGGATCCGACCGTTCAGTCGCCGACCGCGGCCAAGATCGGCGCCCAGATCTGGGAGGACTATATGGCCAAGGTGGACGGCAGCATACTGACCGATATGAACCTGACCAAGGACGAATACAAGAAGGCGCGGCAAAAATGGCTGGACGCGGGCGAGCAAACGATCATCGACGAAATCAACGAGCTGCAAACCGACAAGTCCGAGCCGAACTACGTCGATTAACGCGGAAGGGCGGGAGAACCGGAGCGGCGGCCGCCGTTCCGGCCGCCTCTTCCGTGCCGGCGGCAGAAAGGAATGAGGTTCCGTGGGCACACGCATCTGGCAAGCCCGCCATATCTATATGCTGATCTTGCCGACGATCGCCTTCTTCGCGGTCTTCACGTACGCGCCGTTCTACGGCATCACGCTCGCGTTCAAGGATTTCAAGATCTTGTCCGGCATTCTGCACAGCCCTTGGGTCGGATTCGAGCACTTCCGCTCGATGTTCGCGTCGGAGAAATTTCCCGAGCTGCTCCGGAATACCGTCGTCATCAGCTTGTACCGGCTGATCTTCGGATTCCCAGTGCCGATCCTGTTCGCGCTCCTGCTGAACGAGGTGCGGCAGCTCTGGTTCAAGCGCTCGATCCAAACGATCACGTACTTCCCGCACTTCCTGTCCTGGGTCGTCTTTGGCGGCATCGTGTACAATTTCATCGGCCCGAGCGGTATCATCAATCTGCTGCTTGTCAACGCCGGGCTCGACAAGTTCAACTTCACGACCAACGACGAGGTGTTCCGGACGGTCATCGTGGTGACGGCGATCCTGAAAGAATTCGGCTGGGGCGCGATCATCTACCTCGCGGCGCTCTCCGGCATCGACGGGCAGCTGTACGAGGCCGCCAAGATCGACGGCGCGGGGAAGCTGCGGCAAATCTGGCACGTGACGCTGCCGGGCATCCGGCCGATCATCGCCCTGCTGTTCTGCCTGCAGCTGGCAGGCATTCTCGACGCCGGATTCGATCAGATCTTCATATTCCTGAATCCCGCCGTCTATGACGTCGGCGACATCATCGACACGTACGTGTACCGTCTCGGCCTGCTGCAGTCGCAATTCGAGCTGGCCACGGCCGTCGGATTGTTCAAGGGCGTGATCGGCATGGTGCTGATCATCGCCGCCAATACGACGATACGGAGGATGGGGGAGAAGTCGCTATGGTAGCAGGGGAGCAAGACATCGTCCAATCGGAGGCGGACGCTGCGCTCGCGCTGGGCGTTAACCGCAAGCTGGACGCGAATCCGTGGTGGGCGCAGACGATCATCCTCGTCCTGCTCGCCGCGGCGGGGCTCGTGACGCTGCTGCCGATGGTGAACGTATGGGCCATCTCGTTCAGCGAAGCGCACGAGGTGTTCAAAAATCCGATGATGCTCTGGCCGAAGTCGTTCACGCTGGAAGCATATAAGTACATTTTCCATACCAACGTCCTCTTGAAATCGTTCGGCATCACCGTCTTCGCCGCCGTCATGGGCACGTTCCTCAGTCTCGTCTTCACCGCCACCGGCGCGTACGGACTGTCCAAAACGCATATTCCCGGACATAGACTCTTATTATGGCTCGTCATCATCCCGATGCTGTTCGGCGCCGGGCTCATCCCGATGTACATCCTGCTCAAGAATCTGGGCCTGCTGAACAGCGTCTGGGTGCTGATCCTGCCGAAGCTGGTCGCCCCGTTTAACCTGATCCTGATGCGGAACTTCTTTTGGAGCATTCCGGAGAGCCTCCAGGAATCCGCGCAGCTCGACGGCGCTTCCGAGCTTCGCATTCTATGGAGCGTCATCCTGCCGCTGTCCAAGCCGGTCATCGCGACGGTCGGGTTGTTTTACGCGGTCGGGTACTGGAACGATTTCTTCACGGGCCTGTTCTTCATCAGCGACAACAGCAAGTGGCCGCTACAGATGGTGCTGCGGTCTATCGTGATCGACTTCAACATGCTGAACATGGGCAGCCAGAACACGAACACGATGAACGACGCCGCCCATATGGTGGTGCAGCCGGAGAACATCAAGGCGGCGACGATAATTTTCGCCATCGTGCCAATCCTGCTCGTGTATCCGTTCCTGCAGAAGTATTTCGTCAAAGGCATTATGCTCGGCTCCGTGAAGGGCTGAGCGGCCGAATCCTGAATCGAAAGCGAGGGACCGAGTTGAAGAGGACCGAGACGCAAACGACGCGCGAAGATATTTTGGCCCATTACCGGGCGTTCGGCTATGCCGTCATCCCGGATGCGCTGTCGGCGGAAGAGCTGGACGAATTGAACCGGCTCGTCGACCGCGAGCTGGAGGCCGATCCCGACAGCTGGCACAAGCCGATCGAAGGCGCCGTCGGCAACGGCAGCCTGCTCCTGAAGTATCCGCGGGAGCTCGACCGGTACGTCCGGCACCATAAGCTGTTTCCGCTGATTCAGGAGGTGCTGCGCGGCGAGGCCCGGTTCGCCCAGTTCGACTTCCGGGACATTACGGTGGAGCGGGCGAGCGGCAGCGCGATGGGCTTCCACCGTGACATCAGCTGGTACGGAACGGTCGGCGGGAAAATCTGGGACCCGGAAAATCCGTACAAGAGCACGTACGCGTGCGTGATCTATTACTTGAAGGACGTGCACGACTGCTGTCCCGCCTTCTGCATGGTGCCGAACAGCCACGAATACGGCACGCTGGACGAAGCGAGGGAGAAGCTGGGCGCGGCATACGAGGAAGTGCCGATCCGGGGGAAGGCGGGCACGGCGATTCTGTACAACATCACGACCTATCACACCCGCAAAGGCGGCAAGCCCGAATGCACCCACGGCCGAAGGACGATGCACAACTACCATTCGCGGGCATCGAGCGCCCCGCTGACGAACTGGGCCACGGTGCCGGAGGAGCTCGCGCTGAGCGGCGACAAGGATACCCGGCTGTTCTATTCGCAGTGGACGCCGAACCAGATCAAGTACGCGCGCGACCATTACAAGCAGCCGGTTCCGTCGTACTATCCCGTCAAGTCGATCAAGTGACCGTCCGGACCGGGAGCTAGTTGCCGGAAGGATAGCCGGAAGGAGGAGGGGAAGTAATGGCGAAAATCGCGCGCGTGCGGCTGATTCGCACGCGCCACGACGCGAGCTGGACGATCGTCAAGGTGGAGACGGATCAGCCGGGGCTGCACGGCATCGGCTCGGCGAACGATCATTTCAATCCGGGGGCGGTTGCCGCCGTCGTCGAGGAGCTGCTCGCGCCGACGCTGATCGGGCGCGACGCGGGCGCCATCGAGGACATCTGGCAGTCCATGTACCAGAGCGGCTACTGGCGCAACGGTTCTGCGCTCATGACGGCGATCGGCGCCATCGACATGGCGCTGTGGGACATCAAGGGGAAGGAAGCCGGCATGCCGGTCTACCGGCTGCTCGGCGGTCCGTGCCGGGCGGCGGTGCCCTGCTACGCGCACGCGAGCGGCGGCGACGCCGCCGAGCTGGCCGAAGCCGTCGCCCGGTACCGCGAGGAGGGCTATTCCGTCGTGCGCTGCCAGCTCGGCGCGTACGGCGGCGGAGGGTTCGTGCCCGCCGGGCGGGCGAGGCGGCCGCGCAACGCTTGGCCGGCGGAGAATGTCTTCGACGAGGAGGCGTACCTGGAGGCGATTCCCGCGATGTTCGAGCAGCTCCGGCTGCGATTCGGCGGCGACGCGAAGTTCACGCACGACGTGCACGAGCATCTGAGCCCGCAGGGCGCGGTCCAGCTGGCGAAGCGGCTGGAGCCGTACCGGCTCTTCTTCCTCGAGGACGCGCTGCCGCCCGAGCAGATCGCCTGGTACCGGTCCATCCGGCAGCAGTGCGCGACGCCGCAGGCGATGGGCGAGCTCTTCACGAGCCCGCACGAGTGGCTGCCGCTGATCCAGGAGCGGCTGATCGATTACGTGCGGGTGCGCGTCTCCAAGGCGGGCGGCATCTCGGCCTGCCGCAAGATCGCCGCGCTCGCCGAGGCGTACGGCGTCCGCACGGCGTGGCAGGAAGGCGGCGACAACGACCCCGTCAACCAGGCCGCGGCGATGCACCTCGACATGGCGATCTGGAACTTCGGCATCCAAGAGGACAATACGTTCCGGACGGAAGAGCTGGAGGCGTTTCCCGGCCATCCCGTGCTTGCCGGGGGTTATCTGTACGCCTCCGAGCGCCCGGGCCTCGGTATCGACATCGACGAGGAGAAGGCGGCGAAGCTGCTGTCGCCGGAAGCGCGGTCGCGTCCGTACCATCGGCCTTATCCGATCGACCGCCTGGCGGACGGCACGATCGTCCGTCCGTGAAGGAGCGCGAGCGGCCGGGCTCTGCTCCAGGCTGCGCGGGTTCGAAGCGACAAGGGCGTAAGGCGGCAATGCGGGCCTTGTGTCCTAGTCGCCGTAATGGCTCGCCGCCGGACGCCTCTTGAACCGATAGCGCGACGGCGGGGCGCCGAAGTGCCGCTTGAAAGCCTTGGTGAAATGATAAATGTCGGAGTAGCCCAGCGCGGCGGCCACCTCGGTGTTATTCATGGCCGTCACTGAGCAGAAAGCGGGCCTATTCCAGGCGGAAGCGCGTCATGTACGCCTTGAGCGAATGGCCGGTATGCTGCGACAAAGCCGATCGAGCCCGCAAAGGCGCGATCGGCTTTGTTCATGAGCAAACCTTAACCTTGCAAGCGACTGAAACATTCCCGCGGCCGCGAACGTTATGAAATGGAATGGTTATCCAGCGAAAGGAGACAGCATGAACAAGAACAAGATTTTAACATCGGCGGCGCTGATCGCGCTCGCCGCGTTGTCCGGAGCTGTGTCCCGCGCGGACGCGTCCGCGTTCAAGGACGTCCCCGCGGCTAGTCCATACTATGCGTACATCGACGAATTGGTGGCGCTCGGCGTCGTCGACGGTATCGCGCCGGGCGTGTTCAGCCCCGAGAGCACCCTGACCCGCGGGCAATTCGCCAAGCTGGCCGCGGAGGCGTTCCGGCTGAAGGACCCCGGCGGCTCGCTGCCGTTCAAGGATCTCGCTGGCCACTGGGCCGCGCCTTACGTGCGGGCCGCCTACAAGGCGGGCTTCGTGAACGGCACGTCCGCCACGGCGTTCTCGCCGAATAAGCCGGTGAAGCGCGAGGAAGCCGCCGCGATGGTGTGGCGCTACGCCAAGAAGGTCGGCCTCAAGCCGACCGAAGCGCCGGCCGTGAGCGACAAGCCGGATGCTTGGGCGGCGGAGGCCGTCGGCGCCGTGATCGCCCGCGGCTGGCACGGCGTGGACGCCGCGCAGAGCGCCGGCGCCTGGACGTACCGCCCGCAGGCGGCCATGAACCGCCAGGAGGCGGCCGCGCTGATCGACCTGGCGATGATGGACATCCCCGGCAGCCTGGCGAAGGCCGGACTGATCGATCCGCTCGACGATTGGAAGCAGCTGCACAACCGTTCGAACGTGTACGTGGCCGTGAACAGCCCCGACTACTTCGGCGGCGACGGCAAGCGGGCGGCGCGTTCGACGACCGCGGCGGGGAATGTCGTGTACCACACCGGTTACGACATGACGTCCTTCCAGACGTCCAGTTACTACTTCACCGGCATCGCCATGGAGAAGAACCGGTACTTCGCGTCGGCGGACGGCAAGACGTACAAAGAAGTCGCCGCCGCCTCCTATCCGGTCGGCGCCTCGAAGGGCGGCTGGCAGCAGTACGCCGAGGAATCGTTCGCGCTGCCGGCGAAGACGCGCTACTTGAAGGTCGAGCTGCGCGGCGCGGCCAAAGCCTGGTCGCCGCAGCTCGCCAAGGTGCTGATCAACCGCGCCACGGCGACGGTGTCGGCCAAGACGTCCCGCGCAGCCGACGGGCTGAAGGTCGAGCTGTCCACGCGCTCGCAGGGCGCAGCGATCTACTACCGGCTGAACGGCGCGTCGCCGTATCAGCCCTACACCGGTCCGATCCGGCTGACGGACTACGCCGTGCTCGACGCGTACGCGGTCAAGAAGGGCAAGGAGGCGAGTCCCGTCCGGTCGTACAAGCTGAACGGCCGCGCCGATTTCAAGGTCGACGCGTTCGGCCAGGTGGCTGCGGCGAACTTCCCGGAGAAGGTGAAGAGCGAGCAGGAGCTGAAGGATGACGCGTCCGCGGACGCCGCCTACTACGGCGGCCTGCAAGCCCCGGCCGGTTTGGACAAGTACGGCGGGCTGGCCGGCAGCGCGTCCAAGTACGGCCTTAAAGGCACCGGCTATTTCGCCATCCGGCAGGCCGGCGGCCGCACGGTGATGACGACGCCGACCGGCGACGTCTTCTTCAGCCTCGGCATGAACGGCCTCCATGCGGACGAGACGTACACGAAGGTCGCGGGCCGCGAGGAGCAGTACGAGTGGCTGCCGCTCTACGACGGCGCGTATAAGCCGGCGTTCGTGCCTTCGGATTCCGGCAGCTTCTCCTTCTACATGGCGAACAAGTACCGGAAAACGGGCAAGTTTCCGACCGACGCGGCGTTTTACGCGGAAGCGGTCGAGCGGCTGCGCAAGTGGGGCTTCAACAGCGCCGGCGGCTACTCGCCGGAGCAGTACGGCAAGGCGAACGGCTTCCCGTACGTGCGGATGCTCCCGCTCGACATGGATTGGGCCAAGCTCGACGGGATCTCGATCTTCGACATCTTCGCGCCCGGCGCCGAGATGAAGATCGACCAGGCGTTCGCGAAGGCGGTCGCGCCGAACAAGAACGATCCGCTGCTGATCGGCTATTTTATGGGCAACGAATACGATTTTCACAAATTTTACGACGTTGTGCCGAAACTGAAGGGCTCGGCGGCGATCAAGGCCCGTCTCGTCAAGATGCTGCAGGATAAGTACCAGAAGATCGACTCGTTCAACGCGAGCTGGGGCACGAGCTTCAAGACCTTCGCGGAGCTGCGCGACGCGGCGCTTCCGGTCTCGACGTCGGCGTCGTGGAAGGATATGGACCAGTTCTTCCGGTTCTACCTTGACACGTTCTACGGCACGGTCTCGCGCGTCTACCGCAAGTACGATCCGCATCATCTCCTGCTCGGGGACCGCTGGATCACGACGTCGTTCCACAACGCGAAGTTCCGCGACGTATTGGCGGAGGTGGAGGGCAAGTACTCGGACGCGATCAGCATCAACTACTATTCGTACAAAATCGAGACCGACCTGTTGAACGACGTGCACGCGAAGTCCGGCAAGCCGGTCCTGATCAGCGAATTCGGCTACGGCACCGCGGAGCAGGGACTGGCGCCGCTGCTGCCGAACTCGGCCGCGAACCAGTTCGAGCGGGGCATGCGCTACCGCAACTATGTGGAAGGCGTGGCGAGCCTCGGATACGTCGTCGGCGCCCACTGGTTCAATTACGTCGATCAAGCCGCGACGGGGCGGTATTGGCAGGGCATCGGGGATTGGGCGGAGCATTACAACACCGGCATCCTGAACGTCGCCGACCGGCCGTACAAGCCGTTTCTGAACGGCGTCATGCAGACGAACGACGAGATTTACAAGGTGCTGCTCGGGGAGCGCGCGAAATTTTATTATGCGTTTATTTAATAGCAGCCTGCCGTGAACCTCGTGCCGCCGCTCTAGCGCTCGTCCATCCATAGCGCCCGTTAACGCGGGAACCTGGAGCCGCTTCCGATCCGGAGGCGGCTCTTTTTCGCCTGCCCAAGCCCGGAGACGGATAGTTCCGCCGCGGGCGGAATACATATGTACCAGAGTCGCGGTTCGACATGGTCCGCAGCGTGAAGAATTCAGGCAAGGCAATCGCGGAAAAGGGTGTGAAGGCATGAAGAAACGGCGGATCGAGCAGCACGCGCCGGATTTTTTCCCCGTGCGGGGGATCGACTACATCGAGCTGTACGTCGGGAACGCGAAGCAAGCGGCCCATTATTGGAGCAAAGGGTTCGGCTTCACGCCCGTTGCCTACGCCGGCCTCGAGACCGGCGAATCGGACATCGCCTCGTACGTGCTGGAGCAGCGGCAGGCGCGGATCGTCGTGACCGGCGCGCTGTCACCAGAGCATCCGGCAGCGGCGTTCGTGCGGAAGCACGGCGACGGCGCGAAGGACATCGCGATGCGGGTCGACGACGTGGAGAAGGCGTACCGGGAAGCGGTCGCGCGCGGGGGCATCCCCGTCGAGGCGCCGCGGGAGCGGACCGACGCGCACGGCAAGGTCGTCACGGCGGTCGTCGGCACGTACGGGGATACGGTCCATACGCTGATCGACCGGAGCGGCTACAGCGGCGCGTTCCTCCCGAACTACGTCCCGTGCGAGCTGAATATCCCGCATGTCGCCTCGGGTCTGATCGGCGTCGACCACGTCGTCGGCAACGTGGAGCGGATGGAGGAATGGGTGCAGTATTACGAGCGGGTCATGGGCTTCAAGCAGATGATCCATTTCGATGATCAGGACATTTCGACGGAATATTCCGCGCTTATGTCGAAAGTGATGTTCGGCGGCGGCCGCATCAAGTTCCCGATCAACGAACCGGCCAAGGGGAAGCGCAAATCGCAAATCCAGGAGTTTTTGGATTATTACCACGGCGCCGGCGTGCAGCATATCGCGGTCTTGACGAACGACATCGTCGCCACGGTGTCGGCGCTGAAGCAGAGCGGCATCGATTTCCTCGATACGCCGGACAGCTATTACGAGATGCTGCCGGACCGGGTGGGGGCGATCGACGAGGACCTTGCGAAGCTGCGGGAGCTGAACATTCTGGTCGACCGCGACGATGAAGGGTACCTGCTGCAAATCTTCACGAAGCCGATCGTCGACCGGCCGACGCTGTTCATCGAGATCATCCAGCGCAAGGGTGCGGTCGGCTTCGGGGAAGGCAATTTCAAGGCGCTGTTCGAATCGATCGAACGGGAGCAGGCCCGCCGCGGCAACTTGTAGGCGGGGCGGGCGCCCGAAGCCGCGAGCGGTGTCCGGCGCGGTCCGGCGGGCGCGGAGGTGTAGACGAAAGCGCGGGGGAGAGGATGGGCATGCCGTTCTATCATCGGATGGGGACCGTGCCGCCGAAGCGGCACACGCAGTTTCGCCGGCCCGACGGCGCCTTGTACCGCGAACAGGTCATGGGGACGAAGGGCTTCTCGGGCATCCAGTCGATCTTGTATCATCACGACGCACCGACGGAGGTCGCGGAGGCGGCGCTGCTCGGCGAGCGCGCGCCGCGTTACGAGGCGGCCGGCGCGCTGCGGCACCGGCACTTCCGCACCGCGGGCCTGACCACGGGCGGGGACGCCGTCGAAGGCAGGCGGTACCTGCTCGGCAACGAAGACATGCGGATCGCCGTCGTCTCGCCGACGGAAGCGATGGCGTACCATTACCGGAACGGCGACGGCGACGAGCTGCTGTTCGTCCGCGAAGGCAAAGGCGCGGTGGAGACGATGTTCGGCACGCTGCGCTACAGGCCGGGCGATTACATCGTGCTGCCGGTCGGCACGATCTATCGGGTCGTGCCGGACGCACGCGCCGGCACGCGGATGCTCGTCGTGGAGACGAACGGCAGCATCGCGCCGCCGAAGCGCTACCGCAACGAGCACGGGCAGCTGCTGGAGCACAGCCCGTACTGCGAGCGGGACATCCGCGTGCCGGACAGATTGGAAACGTTTACGGACGAAGGCGAATTCGAGGTTCGCCTCGGGAAGGACGGGCGGCTGCACGCCCACGTCTACGCCCGCCATCCGTTCAACGTCGTCGGCTGGGACGGCTACCTGTACCCGTGGATCCTGAATATCGGCGACTTCGAGCCGATTACGGGCCGCATTCATCAGCCGCCGCCGGTTCACCAGACGTTCGAGGGCGACGGCTTCGTCGTCTGCTCGTTCTGCCCGCGGCTGTACGATTACCACCCGGAGGCGATTCCCGCGCCGTACGCCCACAGCAACGTCGACAGCGACGAGGTGCTCTATTACGTCCGAGGCCATTTCGGCAGCCGCAAGGGGATCGAGGAAGGCTCCCTGACGCTGCATCCGGCGGGAATCCCGCACGGGCCGCATCCCGGCAAGGCGGAGGCCAGCATCGGCAAGAAGGAGACGACCGAGCTCGCGGTCATGATCGACACGTTCCGGCCGCTGCGGGTCGCGGAGCAGGCGAGGGACATCGAGGACGGGGGCTACGCCCGCAGCTGGCTGACGCCCCCGCCGCAGCCATGAGCTCCGCTCGGGAAAGGAGGCCGCGCGCATGGGGCAAACGCCCGTCTGGTTCCCGACCCAAGCCGAGGCGGAGCAAACGCGTCTCTACCAGCTGATGCGGAGGCTGGGCTTCGCCGACTACGATGCCTTCCACAAGCGCTCGGTCGACGACGTCGCCTGGTTCTGGGAGGCGGCCGTCCGGGACATGGGGATCGTCTGGACGCGCGATTACGACCGGGTCGTCGATCTCGCGCCCGGTATCGCGCGCCCGTCCTGGTTCGTCGGCGGCCGGCTCAATATCGCGCGCAGCGCGCTCGATCGCTGGCTCGCCGATCCCGCCGCGGCCGCCAGTCCTGCGCTCATCTGGGAAGGGGAGGACGGAGCGACCCGGCGCTTGACCTATGCCGAGCTGGCGGAGCAGACGGACCTGGCGGCCGAAGGATTTCGCAGGCTCGGCGTCGCGGCAGGCTACCGCGCGGCCGTCTACATGCCGATGCTCCCGGAAACCGTCGTCGCCCTGCTCGCGCTCGCCAAGCTCGGCGCCGTCGCCGTGCCGGTTTACTCCGGCTACCGCGCCGACGCCGCGGCGAAGCGCCTCGCGGGGGCGGGCTGCACGCTGATCGTCACCGCGGACGGGTTCTACCGCCATGGCAAGGCCGTGCTCCTGAAGCCGGAGGCCGACGCGGCGGCGGATGCCGCGGGCTGCGCGTCCCGCACGATCGTCGTCCGCCGGCTGGGCGCGGCGGTCCCTTGGCGGCCGGAACGGGACGTGGATTGGGCGGCGCTGACGGACGGCGGAGGCGGTTCGCGGGCGGCGGCCGAAGCCGTGCCGATGGACAGCGGCGACCCGCTCATGCTGCTGTATACGTCCGGGACGACGGGCGCGCCGAAGGGCATCGTCCATACGCATAGCGGCTTTCCGCTGAAAGCGGCGTTCGATGCCGGCTACGCCATGGACGTGAAGCCCGGGGACGTCATGCTGTGGATCACGGACATGGGCTGGATGATGGGGCCGTTCCTCCTCTACGGCACGCTGCTGAACGGCGCCGCGATGGTGCTCTACGAGGGAGCGCCGAACCATCCCGGGCCCGGCCGGCTGTTCGGGCTGGCCGCCCGCCACGGCGTCACGCACCTCGGCCTCTCGCCGACGCTCGTCCGGAGCCTGATGCCGCATGGCGACGCCTGCTTCCGCGGCTACGACCTCTCCGCGCTGCGGGTGATCGGCTCCACGGGCGAGCCGTGGAATCCGGAGCCGTGGCTGTGGCTGTTCCGTGCGGCTGGCAGCGGGAGGATACCGATCGTCAATTATTCGGGCGGGACGGAAATCTCCGGCGGCATCCTCGGCAACGTCCTGCTGAAGCCGATCTCGCCCGCGGGGTTCAACGCGGCGCTGCCGGGCATGGACGCGGACGTGTTCACGGAAGCGGGCGCGCCGGCGCGCGGCGAGGTCGGCGAGCTGGTGCTCCGGCGGCCGTGGGTCGGCATGGCCGCCGGTTTCTGGGGCGAGCCGCGCCGCTACGAGGAGACGTACTGGTCCCGGTGGCCGGACATTTGGGTGCACGGCGATTGGGCGCGGCTGGACGCGGACGGCTATTGGGCGATTACGGGCCGCTCGGACGACACGCTGAACGTCGCGGGCAAGCGGCTCGGCCCCGCGGAGATGGAGTCGGCGCTCGTCGCGCATCCGCGCGTCGCGGAGGCGGCCGTCGTCGGCGTGCCCGACGAAGCGAAGGGAGAGGCCGCCGTCTGCTTCGCCGTGGCGGCCGGACCGGCGCCGGACGCGGCGGAGGCGCCGCAGCTCGAGGCGGCGCTGGCGGCCTGGGTCGCGGACCGGCTCGGCAAGGCGTTCAAGCCGAAGGCGGTCCATCTCGTCGGCGCGCTGCCCCGGACGCGCAACGCCAAGGTCATGCGCCGCGTCGTCCGCGCCGCTTACCTGGGGCAGAATCCGGGCGATCTGTCGGCGCTGGAAAATCCCGAGGCCGCGGAGGCGATCCGCCGGCTGGGCGCCGGGACGAGTGCCGGGCCGGGCACCGAGGAAGAGCCGGGCGGGGGGGAATCCGGAGAATGGCGGGGCTGACCGGGCATCGTACGCATGCGGCCGGCAGCGGCGGCATCGCCGCGAAACCGGCCTGCATTCGAGACAACGGGAGGCGGTAAACGCCGCGAAATCGGCCCGCAGGCGAGACAACGGGAGACGGTAAACGCCGCGAAATCGGCCCGCAGGCGAGACAACGGGAGACGGTAAACGCCGCGCAACCGGCCGCAGATGAGCCATACCGAAAGGAGGCGCAAACCCTATGCGAACCGGCACGAAAGCGTTCATGGCCTCGCTGATCGACTACGCGGGCTTGTACCCGCCGGCGGCGCTGCCGCTGGGAACGGCCATGCGGAACTATTCCCGCTATCAGCGCGACCAGGACGGCTGGATGCTCGGCAGCTTCGTCGTCCCGGCCGCGCGGCTCGGCGAGCTGCTGCCGTTCAAGCCGCTGTTCGCGGCGGAGCGGCCGCTCCGGCTGACGGTCATCGCGGCGCGCGCCAGCAGCGGCGAAGACTGCCTGCCGCTGCTGCGGGAAAACCTGGCGCGCATCGCCGCTTTCCGCCGGCGGTTCGCGGAGGCAGCCGCGGTCGCGGCGGTAGAGCTGCCGCTGCCCCCGCCGCCGTTCCCGCCCGGCTTGTTCCAGGCGCTCGAGGAGACGGCCGCCGACGCCGGCTTGCGGCTGTTCTGCGAGCCGGCGCAGCCGCTCGACGCGCGCTGGGAGGCCGCCATGCTCGTGGCGCTGGACGCCATCGCGGCCGCCGGCACGGGCACGCGCGGCGGGCCGGGCCTCGGCGCCAAGCTGCGGACCGGCGGCGTGACGGCGGCCGCGATTCCCTCGCCGGGCCAGGTCGCGCTCGTCCTGGAAGCGTGCCGGGACCGGGCGCTTCCGCTGAAGTGCACCGCCGGCCTGCATCATCCCGTCCGCATGCACCGCGAGGAAGTGAACGCGGGGATGCACGGCTACCTGAACGTGTTCTTCGCCGGCATGCTCGCCTATGCCCGCCGGCTCGGGCGGCCGGAGATCGAGGCCATCCTCGAAGACGAGGACCCGGCGAGCTTCGGCTTCGCGGACGTCGGGCTGCGCTGGCGGGACCGCATCGCGTCGGTCGCCGATATCCGGGCGTGCCGCGAGCGCGGCCTCGTCGCCTTCGGCAGCTGCAGCTTCGACGAGCCGGTCGGCGAGCTGCGGGCGCACGGACTACTGGAGCAGAGGAGCTGAGCCGATGAAGCGTTCCTTCGTTCGCGTGGATCCGGACTCTCATTTCCCGATCCAGAATTTGCCCTACGGCGTGTTCCGCCCGCGCGGCGGAGGGGCGGCGCGGGTCGGCGTCGCGATCGGCAGCGAGGTGCTCGACCTGGACGCGCTCGACCGGGCGGGCTGCTTCGCGCACACCGCCGCCTCCGGCCGCGGCGTCTTCGCGCAGCCGTCGTTGAACCGCTTCCTTGCGCTCGGCCGCCCGGCGTGGCGGCAAGTGCGCGAGACCGTCGCGCGCTTGCTGGACGCGGACGAACCGGCGCTGCGGGACAACGGCGCGCTGCGCCAGGCGGCGCTGCGCCCGCAGCGCGAGGTCGAGCTGCTGCTGCCCGCCGAGATCGGCGATTATACGGATTTTTATGCCTCGCGGGCGCATGCCGAGCATGTCGGGACACTATTTCGAGGCAAGGACAACGCCCTCATGCCGAATTGGCTGCATCTGCCGGTCGGCTATCACGGCCGGGCGAGCTCCGTCGTCGCCGGCGGGACGGACGTGCGCCGCCCGAACGGTCAGCTGAAGCCGCCGGACGCGGACGCGCCCCGCTTCGGCCCGAGCCGCCAGCTGGATTTTGAGCTGGAGGCGGGGTGGCTGATCGGCGCAGGGAACGAGCAGGGACGGCCGATCGCGGTCGCGAACGCCGAGGACCATCTCTTCGGGCTTGCGCTCGTGAATGATTGGAGCGCGCGGGACATCCAGGCGTGGGAATACCAGCCGCTCGGGCCGTTCCTCGGCAAGAGCTTCGCCACATCCGTCTCGCCTTGGGTGGTGCCGCTCGAGGCTCTAGAGCCGTTCCGCGTTCCGGCCGGCAGACAGGACCCGGCGCCGCTGCCGTACCTGCGAAGCCCGGCGCCGACAACGTTCGACATCCGGCTCGAGGCGTACCTGCAGGCCGGCGCCATGGCACGGCCGGAGCGGATCGCATCGACCAACTACCGCGAGCTGTACTGGACGATCGCGCAGCAGATCGCGCATCATACGTCCGGCGGCTGCAATTTGCGCCCCGGCGACTTGCTCGCCTCGGGCACGATCAGCGGCGCGGCGAAGGACGCGCGCGGCTGCATGCTCGAGCTGACATGGCGCGGCGCGGAGCCGCTGCGGCTCGGCGGGGACGAGACGCGCGCGTGGCTCGAGGACGGCGACCTCGTCGTCCTGACCGGCTGGTGCCAGGGCGACGGCTACCGCGTCGGCTTCGGCGAGCTCGCGGGACGGATTTTGCCCGCGCTTCCTTACCCCTGACCGGCGGACGCATCCAGAAGAGGGAGGAAACGACATGACGAATATTCCGCCGCACCTGGCCCCCTACGTCGCAGAGCAGCGGTACGACCGGTACACGCCGGTCGATCATGCCGTCTGGCGGTATGTCATGCGCCAGAATCGCCGCGCCTTGCGCGGGAAGGCGCACGAGGCGTACGTGAACGGGCTGGTGCTCTCCGGCATCGGCACCGAGCGCATCCCCCGCGTGTCGGAGATGAACGAATGCCTCGCGCGGATCGGCTGGGGCGCGGCGATCGTGAACGGCCTGATCCCGGGCGCCGTCTTCTACGAATTGCTGGCGTCGGGGATTCTTCCGATCGCGGCCGAGATCCGCAAGCTGGCGAACATCGACTACACGCCCGCGCCGGACATTCTTCACGAGGCGGCAGGGCATGCCCCGATCCTGTTCGACCCGGAATACCGCGCCTACGTGCAGGAAATCGGAGCGATCGGTGCCAAGGCGTTCTCCTCGCCGGCCAAAGGCGCCGCGTTCGAAGCGCTGCGGCGGCTGACGATCGTCATGGAGGACCCGGCGTCGACGGAGCGGGAGCGGGAGGCGGCCAAGCGGGACGCGGAGGAGAAGCAGCGCACGGCTGCCGAAATGACGGAAGCGGAGAAGGTGTCCCGGATGTTCTGGGCTACGGTAGAATACGGCTTGGTTGGCGACCTCGCGGATCCCAAGATTTACGGCGCCGGCCTGCTGTCGTCCGTCGCCGAGAGCCGGCACTGCTTCACGGACGCCGTCGCGAAGCTGCCGTATTCCGTCGAAGCGTGCTTGGCAAGCCCGAAAATCGTTACCGAAATGCAGTCGAAGCTGTTCGTTTGCAAAAATTTCGACGAATTGAAGGAAGGCGCGCGGTCTTTGGCGAATACGATGGCATTCCGGGTTGGGGGCACGGCGAGCCTGGAGACGGCGATAAGGTCCGCCGGCACCGCCACGTTCGAATTCAATTCCGGTCTCGCGGTGACGGGCGTCGTCGCGTCGATCGTCAAGGACGCGGACGGGGAAGCGGTCTACGTGAACACCGCCGGCGCGACGGCGCTGTCCGCGCGCGGCCGGCAGCTGCCGGGACACGGCCGGGAGCGGCATTCGCGCGGTTTCGGCACGCCGATCGGCCGGCTGCGCGGGAACGTCGCGCTGGAAGATTGCGGCGGCGATGCGCTGGCGGAGCTCGGCATCGCGGAAGGACGCGAAGCGCAGCTGGCATTCGAGAGCGGCGTAAACGTAAGCGGCCGCGTCGCGGGCATCCTGCGCGACGATCGGCACGTGCTGCTGATCTCCTTGGAGGCCTGTACCGTGACGCTCGGCGCCCGCGAGCTGTTCCGTCCCGAATGGGGCACGTACGATATGGCGGCCGGCTCGCGCATCGCGTCCGCCTATCCCGGCGCCGCGGATCCGGCCGCCTACTTCGGCGCGCCGCCGGCGCGGACTGCGGCCGCGGACGAAGCGCCGCCGCCGACCGAATTGGAAGCGCTCTACGGAACGGTCGCGCGCCTTCGCCGGAAGGGCCGGCGGGGCGGCGCCCGCGCGGAAGCGCTGCGGGAGGTTCATCGCAGCCTGGACCGCGCCTACCCCCGGGATTGGCTGCTCCGTCTGGAGCTGCTGGAGCTCGCCGCGTCCGCCCCCGAACTCCGCGATATGGAAGCAAGCCTTCGCGCGCAATTGGACGCGCTCGCGAGGGACGCTTCCGTCGCGAACCTCATCCGCAACGGCCTCGCCGTCCTGGCCTGACCCGCCGCTGCGGCGCATGTTCGTCCCCGGACGGGCATACCTATCGAAGGAGGGCCGCCCGAACGGTCCGGCTGCGCGCCCGTCGCGCGCCAGTCCAATGGGCGCGCCGTCCGGCCTGGCCGGACAAGCCTCGGCGAAGCGGATAGCCGCCGCCGCGGCCGCCCGCCGCCTCGCAAGCCACGTAAGCCATGCAAACCGCGCAACGCACGCAAGCATCCGCAGCCGCATCCCCGGAATACGCGGGGCGGAACCATTATGACAGTGGGAGTGATCGCCATGCAAACGATGGGATTGCAAGGAAAGAACGCGCTTGTTACCGGTTCGAGCCGAGGGCTCGGCAAGCAGTACGCATTGGATTTGGCCCGCGCCGGGGCCAACGTGATCGTGCACGACGTCCGGGACAGCTCGGCGGCGGAATTCAACGAGGCGCCGTCCGGCCATGCGGTGGCCCAAGAGCTGCGCGCGCTCGGCGTGCGCTCGGCCTTCATCGCCGCCGACCTGGCCGACCCGGCTCAGGCGGAGCGGCTCGTGAACGAAGCGATCCGGGAGCTCGGCTCGCTCGACATCGTCGTTAATAACGCCGGGGGCGATATCGGATTCAGCACGCCCCGCCCGGACCCGAACGACGCCATCGACATTTCCGTGGAAGACATCCGCTCGGTCGTCGAACGGAACTTGCTGTCCGCGATGTACGTCTGCAAATTCGCCGGCGCGCACATGCGGGAACGCCGCTCGGGCAAAATCGTCAACGTCGGCTCGGTCGCGGGCCACGTGCCGGTCACGGCCGGGCTGATCTACGCCGCCGCCAAGACCGGCGTCTCGTCGTACACGCGAAGCCTCGCGGAGCAGCTGCGCCCGTACGACGTCAACGTGAACTGCATCTCGCCGGCGCCGACCTTCACCGGCCGCTTCCTCGCGACGCGGACCGTGCGGAGTGAAGAAGGAAAGTCCCGGCTGCAGCGCATCGCCCAGCCGGAGGACATGTCGAACATTGTGCTTTTCCTGTGCGGAAGCGCTTCCGACGCCCTGACCGGCGAGACGCTCGTGTGCTGGAAATAACGAACCCGACATCACCGAGAGCGAGGGAAGACGACGATGAATCAAGCACTACGCACTATTATGGGGCCGGAAGCGCCCGGCCTGTATGACATCCATACCCACGCCGCCGGACCGGAAGGCAGGCTGCCGCTGACGGCGGACATGCTGACGGAGCTGCCTTCCGGGGACTTGTTTGGCCTCAGCCAGAACGTCGGCATGGGCTGGAAGCCGGACCGGCTGCTGGGCAAGCAATTTCTGATCTTAAGCACGCAGGGCGGCATTCGGGCCGAAGACGGCACTCCGGTTGCGCTCGGCTTCCATACCGGTCACTGGGAGGTCGGGCTGCTCGCGCGGGAAGCGGCGCGCGAGATCGCCGCGCTCGGCGGCGTGCCGTTCGCGGCCGCCGTCAGCGACCCGTGCGACGGTCGTTCGCAAGGGACGACGGGAATGTTCGATTCGCTGCCGTACCGCAACGACGCGGCGATCGTCTTCCGGCGCCTCATCCGGTCGCTGCCCACCCGCAAGGGCGTTATCGGCATCGGCACCTGCGACAAAGGATTGCCCGCCATGATGATCGCGCTCGCAGGCATGCGCGACCTGCCGACGATCGTCGTCCCGGGCGGCGTGACGCTGCCGCCGACGGACGGCGAGGACGCGGCCAAAATCCAGACGATCGGGGCGCGGTACGCGCACGGCCAGCTCACGCTCGAGGAGGCGGCCGATCTGGGCTGCCGCGCCTGCGCGACGCCGGGCGGGGGCTGCCAATTCCTCGGGACGGCGGCATCGGCCCAGGTCGTGGCGGAGGCGCTCGGCATGACGCTGCCGCACGCGGCGCTGGCGCCATCCGGCCAGCCGGTCTGGCTCGAGCTCGCGCGGCAGTCGGCCCGGGCGATGCGGCGGATGGCGGACGATGGGACGACGACGCGGGACATCGTCACGGACGCCGCCCTGGAGAACGCGATGGCGGTCCACGCGGCGTTCGGCGGTTCGACGAATCTGCTGCTGCACATCCCGGCGGTCGCGCACGCGGCCGGCTTGCGCATTCCCGACGTCGGGGACTGGACCCGCGTGAACAAGGCGGTGCCGCGGCTCGTCAGCGTGCTGCCGAACGGTCCGGAATACCATCCGACGGTGCGCGTGTTCCTGGCCGGCGGGGTACCCGAGGTCATGCTTCATCTGCGCAAGTTCGGGCTGCTGCGCCTGGACGCGCGGACCGTCTCCGGCGAGACGCTCGGCGACGTCCTCGATTGGTGGCAGGATTCCGAACGGCGCCATGAAGTGCGCAAGCGGCTGCTGGCCGTCGACGGCATCGATCCGGACCGGGTCATCCTGCCGCCGGCGCAGGCGGCTGCGCGGGGGCTCACGTCCACGGTCGCGTTCCCGGTCGGCAATCTGGCACCGGAAGGCTCCGTGATCAAGTCGACGGCGATCGATCCCGACGTGGTCGGCGCCGACGGCGTCTACCGCCACGTCGGACAGGCCAAGGTGTTCACGTCCGAGAAGGCGGCGGTGAAGGCGATCAAGGACGGCGGCATCCGGGAGGGCGACATCCTCGTGCTGATCGGCAGAGGCCCGTCGGGCACCGGCATGGAGGAGACGTACCAGCTGACCTCCGCGCTGAAGCATCTGCCGTTCGGCAAGCGCGTGACGCTGATCACGGACGCGCGCTTCTCGGGCGTCTCCACCGGCGCCTGCATCGGCCACGTCGGGCCCGAAGCGCTGGCCGGCGGCCCGATCGGCAGATTGCGCGACGGCGACTGGATCGACGTGCGGATCGACCGGAACGCGCTCGAGGGCAGCCTCGACTTCGTCGGCGAAGGCGAGACGCGCTTCGCGCCGGAAGCCGGAGCGGCGATCCTGGCCGCGCGCCCGCCGCATCCGGAGCTGGCCGCGGACCCGGCGCTGCCGGACGACACCCGGCTGTGGGCGGCGCTGCAAGCCGCGAGCGGCGGCACGTGGCGCGGAAGCATCTACGACGTCGACCGGATTATCGAGACGCTGCAGGCGGGGATGGCCGCGCTGGCAAGCGGCAAGGAGAGGGGAACGGAAGCATGAGGAAACGGCTGGAAGGCAAAGTGATCGTCGTGACCGGCGGGACGCGGGGCATCGGCAAAGGCATCGCGCTGATGTGCGCGGCCGAGGGCGCCCGCGTGGCCGTGAGCGGCCGCAACGAACAGGAAGGGAGCGACGTCGTGCGGCGGATTGCCGAGAACGGCGGCCCCGAAGCGAAGTTCATCGCGAAGGATATCAGCAGCGAGCAGGGGTGCCGGGAGCTGATGGAGGAGGCGGCTGCGCATTTCGGGCGGATCGACGGGCTGGTCAACAACGCCGGCGTCTTCCCCCGGGGGAGCGTGCTCGACACCACGGAGGAGCTGTTCGATTTTATTTTCGACGTCAACATCAAAGGCGCGTTCTTTTGCTCGCAGTACGCGATGAAGGAGATGCTGAAGACCGGCGGCGGCTCCATCGTGCAGATCGGCTCGACGAACGGCTTCAAGGGGGCGAAGGAGCTGGCGGCATACGCTTGCTCGAAAGGCGCCCTGCGGACGCTGAACCGGAATATTGCGGCCCACTACGCCAGGGATGGCATCCGCTCCAACTGGGTGACCGTGGGCTGGGTGCCGTCCGAAGGGGAAGTGGAGCTGCACGGGAAGAACGGACTGCAGGTAGAGGACCTGCACGAGATGGCGGCGGCCCGCATCCCGGCCGGCCGGATGCAGACCCCGGAGGATATGGCCTACGGCGTCGTCTATCTGCTGTCGGACGAATCGAGCCAGGTCACGGGCACGGAGCTGGCCATCAACGGCGGGCTGGGCTTATAGCTGCGCTCCTCGAATTGCACCGTGAATAAAACGCGAAATAACCGCCCGCGGAAACGCGGGCGGTCTTCGGTATGGCGGCGATTAGCGGGCGATCAGCCAAATGACCAATATCCAAAACGGCATGACGGCCAGCGCACCGTTGAACAGGCCGAACTTGAAATTAGTTGCGTCTTCCTTCATGTCGGATTCGGCAGCGGCCGGTGCCGCGGACACGGATTCGTGCATCTTCATGCCTACGCGCAGCAGCGCGGCGTCGGCGGTATCACGTTGCATCCCGTTCATCAATAACCCTTCTCTCCTGGATCCTTTGCATGACCATCGTCATGCAAGCTAGTCGTTATAGTTAATATCGGCTGAGATGATATAGGAATGAAGACCTTAGTTTAACTTTTTTTTCTTGATAGCAGGTCTTCCAATCGACGACGAAAGACCTTTCGTGTTTGGCGGAATCTTGGTTCTAACGACGCAGTCTATGTCCCGGTCGCGAAGCGGCGTTCTTTCTTTTCTTTAAGAGCGCCGGCGCCGCATTTACTCGTAAGCGCTGTCATTGGCTTCGGCAGATGTCCGTTCCTTTGTAATTTATGATACGCCGCGGCGTTCGATTCGGTGTGTAGCGCTGGCCGCGGGCAAATAATCCAAAGGCGGCATCGCGCCGTTCGATGCGTCCGGCGCACCGCCCCGCTGTACATTTCGCGGATGAGCCCGTACAATCACGATGAACCGTATTATCCGACGCAGAGGAGGGAACCGGACATGCGATCCGAGGACCAGGTCAAAGCGAAATTGCATCAGCTGAAGCAGCTCCAGCAAGCCGCCGATTCCGATGCCGTCCGCATTCAAATCGAAATGCTGGAATGGGTGCTCAATCAGCCGACCGGCAGCTACCACGAATAACCGCCGGCCCGCGAACAGGCCGCCGAATCATCGGCGGCCTGTTCGGCCGTTCGGAGCCGCGCAAGCAACATTTGGCAGGCGGATTCCGTCAAGGTAGCGTCGGGGCGGGCCGAAACGAGGCCAAGCACGCGCCGTTACCTCGTTCGTACCGCATCGTTTGCGCGCGAAAATGTGTCCAAAGGATGAAAGAGTTCCATATTTTCGCAACATTTACATACCATGTGCGTCAAACATGAGGAAGCAGTCGCTTGGACTGCCCGGACGGGACGCGGACGCGTTCGACACAGAAGAGAGAGAGAAAGGAAGACGTGGCATGAAATCGTTGAAGTGGTTATTAGCGGCATCATTCTTGATCACATCTTATTCAAGCGCGGGGTTGACCGGAGCGAGCGCGGAGGGCTTGGCACCAGAGCAGCCGCCTGCCGCTACCGACCGGCTGGATCTGACGATGGGCAGCGCGAAAATGCTCCATAACGGCGCCGTCTATCAATCGGCGCAGCCCGTGGCCAGCATCGCCGGCAGGACGTTTCTGCCGTTCAGCTCCATCGCGGCCCGCTACGGCTACAAAATTTCGTACGACGCGAAGAAGAAGGAGTCGACCGCCGAGAACGACCGGCACAAGCTGGTCTTCAAGATCGGCAGCGCCGTCGCTTACCGGGATGGCGTCGAGACGAAGCTGACCGGCGCGCCGTACATCTCGAACGGCTATTTGATGGTTCCGCTCCGCTCCTGGGGCGAAATGGCGGACAGCACGATCGCGGTCGTCGGCAAGACGATCACGCTGAAATGGTCGTCCGTCGTCGCGCCGGCGAAGCCGACGGCCGCCTTCGAGGTGCAGCCCGCCGAGATCTACGCAGGCCAAACGCTGGTGACGTACGTGGACCGCGCGACGAACGCGACGGGCCTTCCGTTCGTGGACGAACGATGGACCGGCCGGTTGGACGTCTTTCCTCAGCCCGGAACGTACGTCGTCACGCGGGAAGTCGAGGACAGCAACGGCGTCTGGAGCGATCCGTATTCCGTCACCGTCACGGTCAAAGCGCCGAACCTGCCGCCGGTCGCGGATTTTACCACGGATAAGCCGACATACCGGATCGGCGAGAACGTCTCGTATATCGACCTTAGCACCGACGACGAGAACGCCATCGCCAAGAGCACCTTCACGGGCAACGACAAGGCGTTCTTCGAGCCCGGCGAGAAGTCCGTTACGCTGACCGTCGAGGATAGTCACGGCCTGACGTCGACTGTCACGAAGACGGTCACCATCACGAACGAGGTGTTGTATACGAAGGACGAATACGACCGGCTGTTCACGCCGATCGGCGATATCTACGCCGTCGACGGCGCCGCGGTGCTCAATTATCCGGCGTACAAATATTCCATCGTGAACGAAGCCGCCCAGATGGTCCGCAGCAACAGCCCGGAGACGCTCGTCCAGGAAGGCATCGCGTACCACGCCCAGATGACGGGCAACGTCCGGTTTATGTTCCATAACGTCAACAATATCGGGTATCCGGTCTCCGTGCATCTGCTCGCGACGAATCTCGGCAGCGCCCCGGCCACGTTCAACAAGAGCGCCATGGGCATGGGCGGCCCGACATTGTCGCCTGAGCTCGCCGGCAAGCTGTCCACGTCCCGGTACTTGACCGCACTGACGGCCAAACCGGCGCCGATCGCGACGACGATCGCCCCGGGCGAGACGAAGGAAGTGCTGCCCGAAATCGCCAAGGTGCCGCTGAAGGCCGGCGAGTCGCTCAGTTCGTACGCGGACGTCTACTCCGATAAAGAGCTGCTGTACAACATCGTCGTGGTCGCCGCGGGCAAGAATCCGGTCGCGGAGCTGAATAACCTGACGGTCATGCCGCGCGACGGGATCCATACGCGGGGAACCTTCTACAGCGCCGACCGGACCATCACGGTCGACGACCGGATCGGCGACAAGCCGCAGCGCGTCATGTTCGGCGACGTCGGCAAAGACGCGTACGACACGATTCTGGACGGCATCGACGAGACGTCCGGCCAGCTGGAGTACAACCGGGGCAACTTCGGCGTCCTGTACCGCATGCATCTGTCGGATGTCGCGCCGCATACGCTGATCTCGCTGAACGCGCGGGGCGGGCTCTATACGGGCGCGTTCCTCGTCAACGGCCAGCTCGTGACCGTCGCGAACAACCAGGCGCTCCGGAGCAACGCCCAGTCATCCGTGCTCTACCGGACAGGCGACAGCGAAGAACCGGTCGACATCGTCTTTACCATCGCGTCGGGCAGCAACCTGCCGATCGCGATGACGTTCACGCCGCTTCCGCCGATCCGGCAGTAGCGCCGAACATCCTTCCGCCAGCAGCCGCCCGCCAGCATGACGCCGTTGTAACGGCGAACCGCCGGCGGGCGGTTTTTTTGCGCGTTCTTCTCCACGTCAAGCCGGACAGCTCGTTCTGCGTCCGGACGTTCCGAAGGCAGTCCAACGCTTGCGCGTCAAGCGGGTGGACTGCCTTTCGCGCGTTATTGCTCCATATCGGCGCATAAGAACCGGGCATGCGCCGTTCATTTATCGGCAGGCGACCGCATATATGGATATTGGAAGCGCATTCCAAGGGGGCAGAGAAGACATGGTTATGATGGAGAAGGGAGGAGACGCGCACACTTGTCCGATTCGAGCAGCATGAATACGCGCAAAATGTAAAGCGCTTACAACTGGAGGGGTATGCCAATGAAAAAGCGGTTCAAACAAACGCTGCGCTTTTTTCGCGGCGGCGATCGCCGTCTGCCTGGCGGCCGGTAACGCGGAGACGGCGCGGGGGGCGGGCGAGAACTTCATTACGCGGAGCGGCGACAAGCTGATGGACGGCAGCGCGGAATACCGCTTCATCGGCACGAACGCGCCGTTTCTGGAGCGGGCGTGGGCCGATCCCGCGGAGATCGAGGACGAGATCCGGGCCGCCAGCCGCTCGGGCATCGACGTCATCCGCCTCTATCCGTTCGAGGTGCGTATGAGCGGGGATCCCCCAGGCATGTTCCGGCACGTCATGGGACCGGGGTCCTATAATGAAAGTGCATTTAAATTGATCGACAAGGTTATTCAGCTCGCCAACGCGTACGGCGTCAAACTGATCGTGCCGTTCGTGGACAGCTACACGTACGTCGGCGGCACGGCCGATTGGGCGGCCTTCCGAGGGAAGCCGGCCGACGCCTTCTGGAGCGATCCCGTCATCCGGCAGGACTTCAAAAACTTCATCGCGTACGTGGTGAACCGGGTCAATACGTACACGAAGGTCCCGTACAAGGACGATAAAGCCATACTCGCCTGGCAGCTCGGCAACGAGCTGCGGTCCACGGATGCCTGGACGAGCGAAATGGCCGCCTACATCAAGAGTCTGGATCCCAATCACCTCGTCGGCGATGGCGGCTACGTGCGTGCTCAGGGCATCCGGGCGAACGCGCTAAACGACCCCAATATCGATTTTATTGATCCGCATATCTATCTATACCACAATTATGCAGATCCCATGGCCAAGCTGAACGAATGGCGCAACGCCACGAAGGGCAAGAAGCCGCTGCTGATCGGCGAATTCGGGAATTTCTCGCCCGAAGCGAACGCGCAGCTGCTGCAAACCGTCCAGTCGAACGGGACCTCCGGTGCCATGTATTGGGGCAGCATGCCCCATCACCGGATGGGCGGCTGGCATTGGCCGCCGGTCGGGGATTGGTCGTACCTGCGCTATCCCGGCTTCGCGACGGGCGACTGGGCGAACGAATCGGCCGTCTTCGGCCAGCTGCGCGCGCAGGCATACGCCATCCGCGGCGCGGCCGTGCCGCCTTGGACGGCGCCGCCCGCGCCGGTGCTGTTCCCGGCCGATTCCGCGCATACGCTGTCCTGGCTCGGGGTCTCGACCGCGTCGGCATACGACGTCGAACGCGCGGAGGCGCCGTCCGGCCCATGGTCCGTCGTCGCCGCGGACGTGACGGACGACATCACCGCGCCGAGCGACTACAATTACGCGGTGCCGCTCTACGACGACGCGTCTGCCGCCGCCGGCACCGGCTATTACTACCGGATCCGGGCGAAAAGCCCGGATGGCGCGCTGTCGCCGTATTCCAACGTCGTCGGGCCGATCAAGCCGCGCGCCGCGCTCGTACTCGACAACGCCGATGACGGCTATTCGGAGACGGGCAGCTGGGCGGACAGCACGCTCCCGGCGAGCTACGGCGGCGGCTCCCGGTACAGCAACTCGGCGGGCAGCACGGCTGCCTGGGCGCTGAACGTCGAGACGCCCGGCTATTACAACGTCTACGTTCGATACCCGTACCATCAGACCTCGTCGCAGAACGTCGCGTACGTCGTACGGCACAACGGCGTAAGCGATGCGATTCCCGCCGTTGACCAGACGACGGTCGCGAAGGGGCAGTGGCGGCTGATCGATACGGCGTACTTCGCGGCGGGGGGCGAGCAAGGCATCACGCTGACCGCCGGAACCAAGGCGGGCTCCGGCAACGTCACGCGCGCCGACGCGGTGATGCTCGAGCCGGTCGCGTACGGCGATCTCTTCCAGAGCGGCGTGCTCGCCGGCTGGTCGTCCGGCAGCGGCTCGTGGGCGCCGGCGATCGACACCGCCAAGACGCTCGTCTCGCAGACGCTTAGGCAGTCCGCGGCGGGCATCGCGGAGACGCGGGCGGAGGGGACGTTCGGCGACGCGTCCGTCACGGCCGCCATCAAAGCGTACGACCGGACGGCAGCGGACTCCTCGTCCGGCCTGATCGCCCGGGCCAGCGCGGACTTCTCCAGCTATTACACGCTGCGCCTCAACTACGGCCAGAACAAAATTCAGCTGTACAAGAAAGTGGGCGGCGTCTGGACGAAGCTCGGCGAAGCGGAAGTGCCCGCGAGCCCGGGCGCGTGGTACTTGCTGCGTCTCGAGCTCCGCGGCGGCGCGATCGCCGGTTACGTTAACGGCATCCGGAAGATCGCCGTCAGCGACGGTTCGCTGACGCAGGGCTACGCCGGGCTGCGCACCTATGAGCAGACGGCCGTCTTCGACAATTTCATCGTCGCCGCCCCGGAATCGCCGCCGGCAGGAACGATGAGCGCCGAAGCGGAGGCGAACGGGGCGCCGGCGACGGATGATCCGGCGAGCGGCGCGACACCGGAGACGGATCAGCCGGCAGCGCCCGAGACGCCGGAAAGCGCCTAAGGCCCGAAGCCCGGAAGGCGCAGGGGCGCCTTCGTCCGCGACAGCCGAAACAGAGAAACCGCGTGGCCCTGGCCGCGCGGTTTTTCTGTTTCTTTTTTACGGACTGCTACCCTGACCGCCACCCGGAAAAGCCGCTCCGGTCACCGCCCGGCTTCGCTCCGCATACGATGCCGTTACGTTTTCAGGTTGCCCGTATTGCGTATGATCGTCTTGACCTGCAGCTCGACTTGCAGCCGCGGCAAGTATGCGGTCCGCCATTTCGCCAGCTGCGGGCGCTGCAGTTCGTCCCGGAAATGCTGGCCCAGCCCGAAAATGTCGGCCTCCGTATGCCGCACCTTCGCGATAATTTTCTCGAACCGCTCGGAAACGACCTTCCGCAGCTCCGATTTTATCATTTCGGGGGACGGATCGCCGCGTTTGTCCATAACGACGACTTTGAGGTGGATCGTACTTCTGAGTTGCGGCTTGCCGTCGCGGATCGAGCCCTTGCTCCAGATGCGGCTGCTCGTGATTTGGACGGTGGCATGGCCCATTACCTCGATCTTCCCCTGCGTGTTCATGCCGTCGAAGACGTTGTACAGCAGCGTCTCCTCGTTGTTCAGACGCCCGACCATCTTGCCGTTCTTCATGATCGCCGAGCCGACGCTTCGGATGATCGTCGTGTCGCCGGACTTCACGATCGGGATGACGACGTCGTGCGTGTACGAGTGGATGCTGCGGAAAATGCGCCAGGTCGGCGTGTACGCGATGTCGGGGCTCCAGCCGGCGCTTTTCTGGAAGAAGTCGTAGATCGCGGTATTGTTGTGGTCGGCCCGGTCCTGCATATGTTTGAAGAATTTTTCGAGCGGCTCGTCGCAGACGACGAACATCGTCTTGGGCGCGATATGCCGGGAGCGCACGATGCTTGCGATGCCCTCGGACAGCCCGCTCTCCGCGAATTCGCGGTCGACGATGATGACCTTCAGGTGAAGCAGGTCGACCTGGCTTTCCATATTCATGCTGATATGATCGATGACTTTGTTGATGGAATCGCCTTTGTCGGAGATGACCTGAATGCCTTCGGACTCCGACTCCGTTACTTCCGGGATATCCAGGTAGAGGGTGTATTTGCCATCGTGATACGAGATTCCCATGGCGATCGGCAGGGAGCGGTGGTTGATGTCCTTGTTGGTCCAGCAGCCGGCGAGCAAGAGGAGCAGCAGGACCGCGGCTGCCGTTTTCGACAGTGTTCTCATGGCGCCTCCTTCTGCAGCTGGCCGGTGTATCGGCGGCCGGCGGCGAACACGGCGAGCGGCGTTATGATGGACACGTAGCCCCACAAGTACAAATCCCAGCGGAATAACGCGTTGACGGACTTCCAATCCGGAATGAATAAACAACAGACGAATATGACGCAGGCGAGAATCGGCAGCAGGATGTTCGGCCGGACGTTCCGGACGCTGAGGCGAAACACATTTTCCATCTGCCAGATGAGAACCGCGATAAACAGCAGGATGAATGCCAGCAGGCCGAGCACGAGGAACATCGTCACCCGGTCGAACATAAGCCATTCGATGTCGATCGTGTCGGCGGTGAAGATGAATGGAAATTCCAGCTGGCTCGAGGTCTCTTCGCCAAGCGTCATTAACGGAATGTAGACGGCTAAGAGGTACAGCGGAATCAGGAACGCATAAGCGGTATAAATGCCCCGGGCGGTAAACGAGACGTAGGACGGAACCAGTCCCATGAATAAGAAGCAGCCCGAAAACGCAAACAGGCTCTTGTAATATGAAGCTTGTCCGAGAAACGCGAAATCCGAAGCGCTTCGGGGAACAAGCGGCGCCGCGTAATGCGGATCGATGTTCTGGAACGAAGCGGCGAGCACGAATAGGACCGAAGGCAGGAACAGCACGCCCATTAGCAGGCTTAACCGCATCAAGCCTTGAATGCTGCCGCGGAGCACGATGTACGTCGGGATGGCGATGAACATGAAATCGAAATGCCACAGCGGCATCGAGGACGAGACGACGATCGAAATGATTTCCGCGAACGACCGAACTGTCAAGACGGCCAGCACGCCGATATATAGCCAGAGGGGCAGGAAGATCACCCAACCGAGCCACCGGCTCTTGCGCATGAGCACCGTAACGACGTTATGCCCGTGATAGTAACGGATGCCTTTCAAATAAAGCGCGATGATCGCCAATTGGATCAACAGTCCGGTAGCGATGGGCAGCCAATGGATTTCCTTGGTGCTCGCGATCATGTCCATGGGGAAAAGGTAGAACATCATGCCCGTATGCATGAGGAAAAACGTCATCGGCACTTGCATGTTTTTGAACACGTCATTCACCTTCCGGTTTGTTTGCTTGCAAATACGGAATGTCGAGCGTTTTCTCGCAGGCCAAATAGGCGCAAACCAAAACCAGTCCGGACATTAGGCCGAGCACGCCGTAGAGGGCGGACAGCACGAGCGTGACATACTTGAACATTCGGAACGTCAGTACGTTCTGAAACCCGACCGCGGTCGCGCCGGAGATCGTGCCGGCCGCCAGTACGATGATGAGCAGATTGCTGACCAGCTTGGCCGCTACGGCCGCTTGCCCGAGCACGATGCCGCCGACCATCGTGATCGCGGGACCGATGCTGGCCGGAAGCCGAATGAGCGCCTCCATCAGCAGCTCCAGGACGATCATCATGACGAGCGTTTCGACGAAGGCGGGGTAGGGCACTTCCAGGCGGCTCTTCGCGATCGAATGGGCCAGTTCGAAGCGCAGCACGTCGGGATTGACCGAGACGAGCGAGACGTAAAGCGCCGGAAGGAGAATCATCAGAAGCAGGCCGAAGACGCGGTAGACCCGCAGAAATATCGCGATCGGCTGCGGGTAGTTCCGGTCTTCCTCCGACATGATGAAGTCGGATGCCAAGCTGGGCACCACGATCGCGTAGGGCAGGCTTTCAATGAAGATGACGGCCCTGCCGTTGCGCAACGCCCGAACCGCGTTGGCAGGCGTCTCGCACGTGCGGAACCGGGTTACGATGCCGTACTTGGACAAGCCGAGCAGTTTGGTCAAGTCTTGCAGATTGTCGATGTCCAGGCTCGACTGCAATTCGCGCGACTTCAGCCGATCCGTCAGCTTGCGCAGCAGCGAAGGATGGATTGCGCCTTCGAGATAGGCGAGCGTCACGCGGCTTTTGTACGTGTGGCAGAAGCTGTACGTCAAGAAATGGAAGTCGTCTGAATTGATCCGCTTGCGCAGCATGCCGAGATTCAGGTCCATGTCTTCATTGAAGGCACCGTTCGGATTCAGGATCGGATTCTCCATCAGCGGTTCCGAAATGGGGCGGTGCAGCTGCTGCAGGATCGGGTATAGGCTGAAGACCGATTCGGACGGTTCATGGACGACGATCAGCTTCGCGTCGCGCAGCGCGGCGGTCAGTTCCTGCAGCCTGTTTGCCAGCTTGCATCCGAGTCCCGCGAGCATGCGCAGCAGCTCTTCCTCCGAGCCGCCGCCGTCGTGCAGCTGCTGCCGGATCATCGTGAGCGTCTGCGGGAAGTCGATCATGGACTTGAAGCCGACGAGCGCAACCGACGCGCCTCCGAAGTAAGCCCGGTGCACCATAAAATCCTCCTCGCGTTCATAATGCCGCTCCAGCTCCGTCACGACCGACATCGTTCATCCTCCTTCGCCATGGTTCCGATTCTTGTCGATATACTTGTCCAGTATCTCTAAATGCCGCGTTCGATAAACCTGAACCTAGTCAGCGCGGCGCCGGAAGCGAGGAGGCTCGATCGTTGCCGTCGAAGAAACGGGCTGCATGGGGGTGATTAATGCGATTAATCATTCGTGCGCGCATTTTGATTAATGATGTTAACTAACGAGGGAGGTACTTCTCTTTTTCTGCGGCAATCGAATGCCTGCACGTCCTGGTGAAAAAGAACCGCTCCCGGCGGTTCTGTTTATTTCATGGCATTAATTGAATATCGCATGAACCGCCGGTCGGTGCGTTCGGATGATTATGCAGGAAGGCGGCTAGTTCGCGACGAATGGAGGAAGGACGACGTCTAGCCATGCTTGCTTGACGTAATGCCGGCGCCCGGGAGGGGTATGATGAAAGTTCGCTATCCGATCGCGGACGCCGCGCTCGCCGGCAGCCTGGAGCGCGCCTATCCGATTCGAATCCAGGAGATCGCCTTCATTCCGCACGGCGATTCCGCGTATTCGTACAAGCTCGTCTGCGGCGGGGGAGCCGCCTATTATTTGAAGCTCTACGATCATGCGAACGACCGGCAGCGGAGCGGGATTGATCGCCTGCCGCGCTACTTGCCGCTCATTCGGCGTCTGCATCGCGACGGAGTATTCCCGAACGCGGCGCGTCCGGTACCCAACATAAGCGGCGGGCTGTCGTCCGAATGCGGCGGATACACCTTAGTGCTCTACGGTTTCATTGAAGGGGAAACGCTGGCGGATGCCTACCCGTTCCCGGACGGCTTGCTCGAGGAAGTCGCCGAAGTAATGGCCGGCATCCATCGGCTCGCTTCCGTCGCGGCCGGTGTGGGCGTCGCGTCCGAATCGTTCGAGCTGGCTTTCGCGGATCGGCTCGAGTCCTGCCTGTCCGCGCTCGAACGGACGGACTTCGCCGGAAGCCCGGTCCAGCTGGCGCTGCGGGCGCTTATCTCGCCCGAGCGCGCGCGTATCCGCGGGCTCCTGCGGCTCGTCCGCGAGCTTCGGCGCGAAGCCGTCGCGGATGAGCGCGAATACGTGCTCTGCCATGGGGATCTGTGGGGCGGGAACCTGATTCGCGGCGAACGCGGCTTGTCCGTGCTCGATTGGGAGAACGCGCTGCTGGCGCCTCCGGAATTCGACTGGTTCGGCTATATCGGCGACCGGTTCGAGCGGTTCGCCGCCGCTTACGAGCGGCGCCGGGGACGTCCCGTAGCGCTCGACGGAGGTCTGCTGCGCTTCTATGCGTACCGCCACCATTTGCGCAATCTGACGAACTGGCTGCTGAACATTCTAGGGCGCAACCGCGACGACGCGCAGAGCGCGCATGATTTGGACCTGATCGCGCATCATTGCTTGAACCGGCTGGATGCGATCGAGCCGGATGCCGCGCGGGCCGAGCGCGAATTCGGCCGGCCGGGCCGTTCTTGATCCGCGAATGCGCCGCGGGTTCGGAATAATCGCGAGTCAAGCGCGAATTCGCAATCATGTCGTCCGTCGCGTCGATTCGGGCGACGGCCGTTCGTCGTCCTTATGAAAGCGCAGAAGCGCTTACCCGAATTCACTCGCCAAAGGAGAATGAATGATGCTATTCGTATGCTTGGGCTATTTCGATCGCGAAGCGATGGACGCCCGTCCGAAGGAGGAAATCGAAGCGGTCATGGGGCAATGCGGGCCGCATCTCGAGGAGCTGTACGGCACTGGCCGGGTCTTCCTAGACGCCGGACTGGGTACCGTCGGCAAAACCATCAGGCGTGCGGAAGGAAGGACGGTCGTGACCGACGGCCCGTTCATCGAATCGAAGGAAATGATCGGCAGCGCGTTCTTCGTCGAAGCGGAGGACCTGGACGAAGCCGTCCGGATCGCATCGCTGCATCCGGCCGTGCGGCTGGCCGAAGGCGAAGCGTTCGGCTGGGGCCTTGAAGTCCGGCCCATACATTACTTCGAGCGCAGAGACCCGCAGCGGTAGAGACCGCGGCGGAAGACGCGAGAGCAGCCGGTACCCCTGCTTTCAACCATGGCAAAAGACCCGCAAGCGGGCACGATCCGTCGTGTCCGGCTTGCGGGTCTTGTTCGCGATTGCGGTCTTGGCGCGTTCGGCAAGGAACGGACGCGCCGTGCCGCGCAGCCGCCTTTAGACGCGCTGGCCGCGGATATAATGGCTCTTCCAGTACGAGCTGTTGAAATCCGAGACGACGACGCCCTCGTCCGGCAGGTTGTTGATGAATTGGCCGTTGCCCATGTAAATGCCGACGTGATTGACCTGTCCCGGCTTGCTGACGCTGAAGAAGACGAGATCGCCGGCCTTCAGCTGGCTGCGCGGCACGTACGAGCCGATCTTGGCTTGGGCTTTCGAGCCCCACGGAATCGATTTGCCGTTCAGCTGGAACACGTACTGCGTGAACGAGGAGCAGTCGAAGAGGAGCCGCTTCTGATCGCGTTCCCCGAAGACGTATTTCACTTTCCCGATGTACGATTTCGCCGTGTTGACGATGCGGCTGCCGCTCGAAGCGCCGCTGCCCGGATTCGGCTGCGGATTGGCGGATTCGCGGATCGTGACGTACGAACGGGACACGTAGCCGGTGCGGCCGTCATAGTCGACGAGCACCCAGTAGTCGTTCGCCGCTTCGACGGGAAGCACGGTGCCGGCCTTGACGAAGCCGATGATCGAAGCGCTCGTGCTCTGGCCGGAGCGGAAGTTGACGCCTTTGTTGACGGTCGCCGTCGCGACGGGCGATGCCGACGCGGGCGCCGCGAATCCGCCGATCGCGGACAGGGCCAGGCCCAGGCTTAACGTGATGGCAGCAGCCGATTTTCCAAGGTGTTTCTTAAGTCGCATGGTCGTGATGACCTCCTTATGTATCGTGGGATGAATTCCTTGCCTGTCCATACTCTACCATAGCCGGGCTTGCCACCATTTACCTGCGTAGGATGAAGTTAACGTCCGCGCTGAAGAAATCGCCAATTATTAGATCTTCATGAGAAAAATTAAGAAATCATTCCTTGACAGGAAACAAACGCTCAGCTCTACATAATTTCGCCAACGGGTTCCAAAACCGCGTCCAGCATGGCAAGGGCGCTTCCTTCGATTCATATAGTGAGTCATGAACGTTCTATCCGACTTCTATCTGAATCGAAAGCGAGGTTATCAAGCACGAGTATGAAACCATTCCATTGGAGAGCCGGTCTCGCCGCGATCGCCGCTTTGCTGCTGTGGAGCGTCCTGTTCGCGCCCCCGGCGAGCGCGGCGGAGGCGAAGAACCAGCTGATTATCGTGAACAAGCAGACGAACGAACTGGCCTTCTTCGAGAACGGCGCGCTGGTCAAGACGTTCCCCGTCGGCACGGGCCGAACGCCGGACCTGACGCCCGAGGGTACCTTCCCGATCGTCAATAAGATCAAGAACCGGCCTTACTACAAGGACCATATTCCCGGCGGCGATCCCCGCAATCCGCTCGGCGACCGCTGGCTGGGGCTCGAAGTCGACGGCACGTACGGCACGACGTACGCGATTCACGGCAACAACAATCCGAAATCGATCGGCCGCTATGTCAGCGCGGGCTGCATCCGCATGAACAACGACGCGATTCATTGGCTGTTCCCGCAGATCGAGCTCGGCACGAAGGTCGTCATTACGTCGTCCGGGCATTCGTTCGCCGCGATCGCGGCGGCGCACGGTTATCCGGTCTGGCAGCGTTACGAAGGCAAGCTGTCGCTGAACGGCCAGGCGCGGACGCTGAGCCGCGACGTCGTCGTCGCCGATTCGCGCGTCTTCTTGCCGATGCGGGAGCTGTTCGAGCTGCTGGGAGCGAGCGTCGCGTGGGACGGCGAGACGAAGACCGTCACCGCGATCGTCGGCGGCCGGACGATCACGCATGTCCCGCAGACGGGCACGGTGACCGTCGACGGCAGGACGATAGCGATCACGCCGTCCCTCGTGTCGTCGAATACCGTGCTGCTTCCGGTCCGCGGCATCTTCGAGTTGATCGGGTACGATATCGCCTGGGACGGCCGGGCGAAGGAGATCCGGATGACCTCCGTATCCGGTGCATTCTAATCCGCGCAGCGCAAGCCGCGCGGGCGGCGGAAGGAGGCGCACCAGGGCCGGCGGCGGCTCGGGCGGCATCGCCCGCTTGAAGGGGCGGCCGGCCGCCGGCCGCCTCTCTTGGCCGCGCGTCCGCGCCGTGCTTCTTTGCCGGGAAGCCGCGCAGCCGCGGGCTTTCGTCTATACGGTTCGCTTCGGGTAAGTAAGTAACAATTTTTTCACGTCTTCTCGCGCCGGGACAGGTTCTTTATAATGGAAAGTGGCAAACCGCGGGCGGGCGAAGGTGTGCGGCTGAATGCGAAAGCGCTTTTTCAGCCGGCGCCGCCGTCCGTCCGAGCCGAACGATGTCGTTCGCCGCACTTGTCGCACGGAACTCCGGACGAACCGGAGGAATCGAAACACGAATAGGAGGCATCGCGCATGAAGTACACCTATTTGGGAAAATCGGGCTTGAAGGTCAGCAAGTTATGCTTGGGCACGATGAATTTCGGTCCCGAAACGGACGAGCAGGAAGCGTTCCGGATCATGGACGCCGCTCTGGACGCGGGCGTCAACTTCTTCGACACGGCCAATGTGTACGGCGGCCAGGGCAATCGGGGAAGAACCGAGGAGATCATCGGCCGCTGGTTCGCGCAGGGCGGAGGCCGGCGGGAGAAGGTCGTCCTCGCGACCAAGGTGCATAACAACATGGACGACGCCTTGGACGGGCCCAACATGACGAATGGGCTGTCCGCCTACAAGATCCGCCGCCACCTGGAAGGCTCGCTCCGCCGTTTGAACACGGATCACGTCGAGCTCTACCAAATGCACCACGTCGACCGCAACGTCGGCTGGGACGAGCTGTGGGACGCGTTCCAGGTCCATATTAATCAAGGCAAGATCAGCTATGTCGGCTCCAGCAATTTCGCCGGCCGCGATCTGGTGAAGGCGCAGTACGAAGCGAAAGCGAGACATCGTCTCGGACTCGTGTCCGAGCAGCATAAATTCAGCCTGCTGTGCCGGCTGCCGGAGCTGGAAGTGCTCCCGGCCGCGCAGGATCAGGGCATCGGCGTCATCGCCTGGAGTCCGCTGGACGGCGGCCTGCTGGGCGGTAACGCGCTCAAGGCATCCGGCGGCTCGCGCAGCACGCGTTCGCAGGAGCGGGTCGACGCGCACCGGAGCAAGCTCGAGCAATTCGCCAGCCTGTGCCGGGAGCTCGGCGAGAGCGAAGCCAACGTCGCGCTGGCGTGGACGCTCGCGCACCCGGCCATGACGGCGCCGATCATCGGGCCGCGGACGCTGGCGCAGTTCCAGGATACGCTGCGCGTCGTCGACATCGAATTGTCGGACGAGACGCTGAAGCGGCTCGACGAGATCTTCCCGGGACCGGGCGGCGAAGCGCCGCAAGCGTACGCGTGGTAACGAGAAGGGTATCGGCCTATTGAACGCCGAGCTCTTCATCAGGAATGTCATGATCCGAATGACGTGAGACCAACATTCGATATCAAGGAGGCAATTGCCATGACGACGCTGCAAACCTCGACTCTCGGCCGGACCGGCCTCGCGGTCACTCGGCTCGGCTTCGGCGCGATGGAAATCCGCGGGCCGCGCATCTGGGGCGGCCGCCCCGTCGCGGACGGAGAGGCGGACCGGATTCTGAACGCCGTCCTCGACGCCGGCATTAATTTCATCGATACGTCCTACGACTACGGCTTGAGCGAAGAATACATCGGCCGGTTCATCAGCAAGCGCCGGAGCGAATACGTCCTCGCGACCAAGTGCGGCTGCACGGTCGTGAACGCAGGCGATCACGACGAGACGCCGCATGTCTGGACGCGGGACAACCTGCTCCGCAACATCGACGTCAGCCTGAGCCGCATGAAGACGGACTACGTCGACTTGCTGCAGCTGCACAATCCGACGCTGGACCAGACGGAGGAAGGCAGTCTGATCGACGTGCTGAAGGAAATCCAGGCGTCGGGCAAAGCGCGCTGGATCGGCATCTCCTCGACGCTGCCGCATCTGCCGGCTTATATTGAGACCGGCGCCTTCGATTCGTTCCAAATTCCGTATTCCGCGCTCGAGCGGGATCACGAGAATCTCATCGCGGCCGCCGCGCAGGCCGGCGCCGGCACAATCATCCGCGGCGGCGTCGGACGCGGCGAGCCGGGGTACGGTCTCGGCAACCAGGACCGCTGGGCTGCCTGGGAACAGGCGAAGCTCGATGAGCTGCTGGACGAGGGCGAGAGCCGGACCGACTTCATCCTGCGGTTCACGCTCAGCCACCCGCAGCTGACGACGACGATCGTCGGCACGAAGAACCCCGAGCATCTCGCCGAGAACATCCGCATTGCGGAGAAGGGGCCGCTCGCCGAGGACGTGTACGAAGAGGCGAAGAAGCGCCTGAGCGCCGCGGGCCAGCAGCCCAAGGCTTAAGGCCGGCGTCTCGTCTTCATTCTCTTCATCCATCTATCAGATCGCTAAGGATGGCCGATCCAATCCGCCCGTTTGGGCGGATTTTTCTGATTTCGCCGCAAATCGGACGATCGCCGTGCGGCTCCCGGACCGTGGCCGATCGGGTTCCGGCGGCGTTCCGATTGATTCCGACGCGTTATCGTTCCTGCCTTCGATTGTAGCTAGACGCCTCCTCGCCCGTCGCATCGACGTCGGATTCGCCGCCTTCGGGCGGCTTTTTTCATGAATTCCCGTAGGATTCGGTCGGATCGCGTAGGATGGCCGTATCGTGGACCTAGCATCGCGTGATTTAACTTGACATGACTCGTCCATCGGCCGTGCATGCTGCGGCAAGTGGCGGAAAGGAGGAGGTACGATGATTGCGTTCGAGCAAGTCGACAAACATTACGGCGACTTTCATGTCTTGAAGGACATCGGGCTCCGCGTCGAGTCGGGCGAGGTCGTCGTGGTCGTCGGCCCGTCGGGGTCGGGGAAGAGCACGCTGCTCCGGTGCATCAATCGGCTGGAGTCGATCACGAGCGGCAGCCTGACCGTGCTCGGCGTCAAGCTCGGGGACAAGGGGACTGACATCAATCGGCTGCGGCGGGACATCGGCATGGTGTTCCAGCATTTCAACCTGTACCCCCACATGACCGCCCTCGGCAACGTCTCGCTCGCGCCGATGAAGGTGCTCGGACAGCCGCGGGCGGAAGCGGAGGCGACGGCCAGAATGTACCTGGATAAGGTCGGCATCGGGGACAAGGCGGACCGGTATCCGGCGCAGTTGTCCGGCGGCCAGCAGCAGCGCGTCGCGATTGCGCGGGGGCTTGCGATGAAACCGAAGATCATGCTCTTCGACGAACCGACGTCCGCGCTCGATCCCGAGATGGTCGGCGAAGTGCTGGACGTCATGAAGGCGCTCGCGCGGGAAGGGATGACGATGGTCGTCGTCACGCACGAGATGGGGTTCGCCCGCGAGGTCGCGGACCGCGTCGTGTTCATGGATCACGGCCGCATTCTGGAGGTGTCCCCGCCGGAGGTCTTCTTCGAGCGGCCGCAGGAAGAGCGGGCGCGCGTGTTTCTTAACCGGGTGCTTCATCATTGACGGGGCGCTTCGTCACTTACAAGGCGCATCGTTCCGGTCACGTTCAATCCAAGAGAGGGGAAATGTACGATGAAACGAAGAAAATGGCTATTCGCTTGTGTCCTCACGATGCTGCTGGCGGCAATTGCGCTTACGGGCTGCGGCTCCAATAACGGCGCGAACGGAGGATCGAACGCTTCGTCGAACGGCAATGCCGCGAGCGGCGGGGCGGCGGAAGGCGACGGCGCCGGCAACGCCGGCGGAGATCAGGCGGCTGGCTCGGCGGCGCTTGACGCCATTAAGAGCCGCGGCAAGCTCGTCGTCGGCGTCAAGTTCGACACGAAGCTGTTCGGCCTAAAGGACCCGGCAAGCGGCAACGTCGAAGGCTTCGACGTCGACATCGCGAAGGCGCTCGCTAAGGAGATCGTCGGGGACGAAACCAAGATCGAGTTGAAGGAGGTCACGTCGAAGACCCGCATCCCGATGCTCAACAACGGCGAGATCGACATGATCGTCGCCACGATGACGGTTACGGAGGAACGGAAGAAGGAAGTCGACTTCTCCGACGTGTACTTCAAGGCGGGCCAGTCACTGCTCGTGAAGAAGGGCAGCCCGATCAAGAGCATCGACGATATCAAGAAGGGAATCAAGGTGCTGGCCGTCAAGGGCTCGACATCCGTGGACAACATCAAGGAAAAAGCGCCCGACGCGACCGTGCTGGAATTCGACAATTACCAGGACGCGTTCAGCGCGCTCAAGGCCGGGCAAGGCGACACGCTGACGACGGACAACGCGATTCTGTACGGCATGGCCGCGCAGGATCCGAATTATGAGGTCGTCGGCGAGCCGTTCACCGACGAACCGTACGGCATCGCGATCAAGAAGGGCGAGACCGCGCTTCTGGACGCCGTCAACGCCGGGCTCAAGAAGCTGAACGACAGCGGCGCGTACAAGGAAATTTACGAGAAATGGATCGGCGAGACGCCGGCGACTAACTAACGTAAGCAAGCGCGAAGCGCGACCGGCCTTGGCGCCGCCGCGCTTCGCGCTTGCCCGATTCGGGCGGAAGGAGGGATACGATGCCGGATCTGTCGATTTTCACGGACCATTTCGGGTTATACATGAAAGGCTTCGGCAACACCATTCTCTCGAGCGTCGCCGCCTTGCTCGGCAGCTTCGCGCTCGGGACGGTCGTGGCCGTCTTCCGCATCTCGGCCGTCAAGCCGCTGCGGTGGGCCGGGACCGCCTTCGTCGAGTTTATTCGCAACATTCCGATCTTACTCATTGTCTTTGCGTTTTATATAGGGCTGCCGACGCTGGGCGTCACACTGAGCGGATTCGCCTGCGGCACGATCGGGCTGACGGTATATACGGCGTCCTTCGTCGCCGAAGCCATCCGCGCGGGCATCCTGAGCGTGCCGGCCGGCCAGTCGGAAGCAGCCAGATCTTCGGGCATGAGCTACGCGCAGACGATGCGCTTTATCGTGCTGCCGCAGGCGATCAAGATCGTCATTCCGCCGCTCAGCAACCAGTTCATTAACCTGGTGAAGAATTCGTCGGTGCTGGGCGTGTTCGCCGGTTTCGACCTGATGTACTACGGCGATCAAGTGGCGAGCAAGACGTACGCGACGTTCGACACGTACCTGTTCGTCGCGGCGCTCTATCTCGTCCTGACGCTGCCGCTCAGCTGGGCGGCGCTCCGGCTGGAACGCCGGTGGGCGCGGAACGGCTAGTTTTCGCGCGAACGGGCGCGGATTCGCCAAGCCCGTCAATTCCGATATTAGGAGGATCGAAGGATGGACATCGCCGGCGCATTCGCCTACCATAATCTCATCTTTATCCTCAAAGGCTTCGGCATGACGCTCTGGGTCGCCTTCGTCGCGATCGTCGCGAGCTTCGTGCTCGGCGGCATCGCCGGAACGCTGCGTTACATGCGCATTCCGGTCGTCTCCCGGGTAATCGGCGCGGTCGTCGAGATCATCCGCAACCTGCCGCTGCTGCTCATCCTATTCTTCACGTACTTCGCCATGCCCGACGTGGGTATCAAGCTGAGCGTGACGAGCGCGGCGATCGTCGGCTTGACGGTCTTCGAGGCGGCGATGATTTCGGAAGTCGTGCGCAGCGGGCTGAATGCCGTCCCGAAGGGCCAGATCGAAGCCGCGCGTTCGTCCGGGCTCACGCGCCTGCAAACGATCCGGTACATCGTGCTGCCGCAAGGGGTGCGGGCCATGGTGCCGCCGCTCGTGAGCCAATTCATCTCTCTCCTGAAGGACACGTCGCTCGCCATCGTCATCTCGCTGCCGGAGCTGATGCATAACGCGAAGATCGTCATCGCCCAGCAGTACGACTATACTCTGCCGGTGCTCGCGCTGGTTGCCGTGCTGTATTTCGCGGTGAATTACGCCTTGTCGATCGCGGCGCGTCGGCTCGAGAACAAACGCGTCTAGCATAGAGCAAAGCGCCTCGGGCCAGGCCCGGTTCCGAAAGGCGCTGCGATCGCGTGCTACCGGCCGCGCCGCCCGACGGGCTCATGGGAGTGGGTGCCTATCGCTATCGCGAAGCAAAGCGGCTTCAAAACCGAAAACATGCAAATTACCGTCATTGCCGTCGTCGTCGCGGTCGCGGGAGAATTCAAGATCAACCCGTTCAGCGGCGACTTCTTCCGCATCGGTCTTGGCAGCAGCGCCTTCCTGTTCCTGCTGCTCTTCATGCGCCATCTGCCGTACCGCAGGACGGGGCTCGCCGTCGGGGCGACGGTGCTGCTGTTCCGGATCGCGCTCGACGGCGCGGCGGAAGGCGCGGCGTTCTCGCTGCTCGGCAGCGTGCACGCGCATTTCTCCGCGATGCTGTACTACGCCGTCTTCGGCGCGGGAATGGCGCTCGTGCAAAGCCGGCTGCAGCAGCTCGATCCGCTCATTCTCGGAGCGTGCGCAACGCTGATCGATATCGTCTCGAACGAGGCGGAGCTCCTCTCGCGGAGCCTCGCTTTCGGCCTGCCCGTATTCCGCGCCGATCAGATCGGCGTCGTTTCCTTGATTGCGGCGGTGCGGAGCTATTTTACGGTCGGCATCTACAGCAGCATCGCGGTGAACCAGATGCGGGTCGTGCAAGCCGAGCAGCAGAAGCGGCTCGAGCAGATGATCGGCGTCGGCAGCGGGCTGTACGCCGAAGCGTTCTACCTGCGCAAATCGATGGACGTCATCGAGCAGATTACCGCCAAGAGCCACGATCTGTACGAGCGCTTGAACGAGGAGGGGCTGCGGACGCACGGCCGGGCCGTCCTCGAGCTCACGCAACAGATTCACGAGGTCAAGAAGGACTCGCAGCGCATCTTGGCCGGGCTGACCAAGCTGGTCGATCTCGACCATGCCTCCGAGATGACCCTGGCCGAGATCGTTAGTCTCGTCGCGAAATCGAACGGCGAATACGCCCGGATGCTGAAGAAGGACATCCGCATGGAGTCCGAGATCCGCACCGATTATGCGACCCGCCATTACATACCGCTCCTGACGGTGCTGAACAATTTGGCGGCCAACGCGGCCGAGGCGATCGAAGCGCGCGGCACCGTGCGCTTCGACGTGTATGAACGGGGAGATGAGACCTTCTTCACGGTCGCCGATACCGGGACGGGCATCGCGGAGCAGGACCGGGACCTCGTGTTCGAGCCGGGCTTCACAACCAAATTCAACCAGGAAGGGACGGCGGCGACGGGGATCGGCCTGTCGCATGTGCGCGACATCGTCGGATCGTTCGAGGGCAGGCTGCGCCTGCTGGCACCGGGGAAGGACGCATTAACGACGTTCGCGGCGGCGTTCCCGACGGAACGGTTGAAGAAAGGGGGATAGGCCATGCCGACGTTTTGCATCATCGACGACGATGCGGTAAGCAGGCGGATGCTTCAGACGATCATCGAGAAGGGCGGGGTCGGCGAGGTGGTCGGGACGGCGGCGGGCGGTACCGAGGGCGCGCAGCTTATTCTCGACGAGCAGCCCGACGTCGTGCTGATCGACCTGCTCATGCCAGACCAGGATGGACTCGAGACGATCGCGGGCCTCAAGCAGGCGGGCTACGACGGCCGGTACGTCATGATCTCCCAGATCGAGAACAAGGACATGATCAGCAAAGCGTACCAGGCGGGGATCGAATTCTATATCCAGAAGCCGATCAACCGGATCGAGATCGAGGCGGTACTCGGCAAAGTGAGCGAGCAGTGGCGGATGGCGCGCTACTTGAACGAAATCAAGCAGTCGATCGCGAAGCTGGACCGCCTCGATCCGGAAGCGGCGGGCGAACGGAAGAGGCCGGGCGCCCGCGAAGTCATGCGGACGATCCTGATGGATCTCGGCATCGTCGGCGAGAGCGGAAGCAGCGATATCGCCGTCATGACGGAGTATTTGCTGCGCCATCATCGCGGAGGCGGTCTCCCGCCGCTGAAGTCGCTCTACGAGGCGTGCATCCGCGAGAGCAATCCGGAAGGCGCCGACGCCGAGAAGGAAGGCAAGGCGGTCGAGCAGCGCGTCCGCCGGGCCGTCCTCGCCGCGCTGACCAACCTGGCCAGCATCGGGCTGACGGATTACGGCCATCCGAAGTTCGAGCATTACGCGCCGCTCTACTTCGATTTTCGCGACGTCCGGCTTAGGATGAAGGAGATCGATGAGCTGGCGCCGCAGGAGAAGCCGAAGGTGAACATCAAGAAGTTTCTGCAGGTGTTCTATCTGGAGACGCTCGACAAGCTGAACGGGGCGCGATAGCGGCGGCCTCTATATACCATAGCCCGGCCGACCGGAGACACGCGATTCAAGCGCTGTCTCCTTTTTTGCGTGTTCCGGTACTGGCTTGCCGGCGGACAGCGAACGCTGCGGGATACGTATCGTGATGCTGCCGAAGCCGTCTCCTTTCCTTGCCGGAAACGAGGCGGCTGGGGCTATAGACCACATCTATTGCTCCTCTGAAAACTATGAATTACTTCAATGGGGATGATTCGTATTATAGTGAAGTTACGAACCGCGCAATCGTCGCGAAGCGAACCAATCCTAACTATTGACAGCAGGAGTGATTATACATGAAAACCTACTACGAAACCGACAAAGCCCATATTTACTGGGAAGAAGACATCGAGACCGTTGTCATCCGCTGGCACGCCTTCGCCAAAGGCGAAGAGTTCCGCGAGCCGCTCGACAAAATGATCGAGCTCGCCGTCATGAAGAACGCCAAAAAAGCGCTGTTCGATTCGAGCCATATTCTGGTCGTCGCCGAAGACACCAAATGGCTGGCCGAAGAATGGCTGCCGCGCCTCTTGAACGCCGGCATCCATTACACGGCGACGGTGAATCCGAAGCGTTCCGCGGCGAACGAAGAAGGCGATGTCCGCAGCGACCCTGCGCCGCTGCTGCATCATGAATTCACGGGGATGTGCCCCGCGGTGGAATGGTTGTCCGGTATTACGGCGTAAACGCCGGCCGGCGAAAGGAGAGGGAAACATGGAACGGGAATTGGCCTTGGAAGTGGTTCGCGTAACGGAATTGGCAGCGCTGGAATCGGCGCCGTGGATCGGCAGAGGCGATAAAATGAGCGCGGACGACGCCGCCACGACGGCGATGCGGACGATGTTCGATTCCGTCTCCATGCGCGGCACCGTCGTCATCGGCGAAGGGGAAATGGACGAAGCGCCGATGCTGTACATCGGCGAGCGATTGGGGAACGGCGAAGGTCCGGAGGTCGACGTCGCGGTCGATCCGCTCGAGGGCACGAACCTCGTGGCGAGAGGCTTGAACAATGCCCTCGCCGTCGTCGCGATCGCGAACAAGGGTCAGCTGCTGCACGCGCCGGACATGTACATGGAGAAACTCGCGGTCGGCCCCGCGCTCGCCGGCAAGCTGCGCCTGCTCGATCCCGTCGAGGTTACGCTGGCGAAGGCCGCCGACGTCCTCGGCAAGCCGGTCTCCGATCTGAACGTCATGATTCTCGACCGGGAACGGCACGCGCCGATCATCGAGACGATGCGCGGGCTCGGCGTGCGGATCTCGTTGCTGTCGGACGGCGACGTCGCCGGCGCCATCGCCCCGGCCTTCCCGGAGACGGGCATCGACCTGTACCTCGGCTCGGGCGGCGCCCCGGAAGGCGTGCTGGCCGCCGCGGCGCTGAAAGCGCTCGGGGGCGAGATTCAAGGGCGCCTGCTGCCGGAAAATCCGGAGCAGTACGAGCGCGCCGTCGCGATGGGGCTCGCCGATCCCGACCGCGTGCTGGCGATGGAGGACCTGGTCGGCACGGACGATGTCATCTTCGCGGCCACCGGCGTGACGCACGGCGAATTTCTAGAAGGCGTGCGTTATCTGCCGAACCAGCGGGCCGAGACCCACTCCATCGTGATGCGCGCCAATACGGGCACGGTCCGGTTCATCAAGACGATCCACTATTTACCGAATAAAACGATCCGCCGCGAAGAGTCGGCGCAGCTTACGGGCTGAACGCGGATCGCCTGAACCGGTGCGGACGTGCATGAAATCCGTGGCGGAGCGGAAAGATAATTGCGATATCGTCCGCCCACCCGAGCCGGGTTCGGACGCCCACCCGAGCCGGGTTCAGATGAATAAGGGACGAGTCTCTAATAATAGAAAGTTCAGAAAATTTGAATAAATAACTGGCGCATTGCCCGCGGCTGTGGTACAGTGTGTGTACACGAAAGGAGGTGGTCAACATTTCTAGTTCCATGTTGATCGCGTCCCTTACCCGGTCCGCTCGGATCTAGATCCGGACGGAGGCGCGGGATGCGGATCGATGCAGTACAAATAGCGCCTCGGGTACCCGTCGTTTTCGGACGACACGGAGGACCGCCGCGTTTGGCTCAGGCCGGGCGCAGGCGGTCTTCTTGTTGTTCCGGCCCCGCTATGCGGCGCTCTCCGCGAGGGGAGATTTACAAGAAGTTCAAGGAAATTTCAAATTGCCCATTGACAGTGCTCGCGCATCGATGGTAAATTGTCACATATACTTTGAGGAACGGAAAGGAGGGTTACGACTATGCGGTACGATCGATTGGTTTTAATTACGCTGCCGGCTGCCGGCGGCGTCCGCAATCGCATAGGACGTAACCCTCGCGCGGTCTGACCGCGGCAGGACGGAGAACGCGTTTTCCCCGTCTGCCCATCGGAAGGCGCACGGTTGCGGCGACGTAATCGTGCGCCTTTTTTGCGCGCTCGGCAGGGAATTCGCGGCTATCGGTCCGCGAATGCCCGAACACCGGGGCTCAGGCGTATCGCTTACGGCGGTACGTCTTTTTTGTTCTTCAAATCGAGAGAAAGGTTGTGGATGGCGTGTTTACCGTACTGAAGAAGTTAAGCTGGTTTTTCAAAATGCGCTGGAGGCGCTATGCGATCGCGACCGTGCTGCTGACGATCGTCGGCATCATGGACGTACTGCCGCCCAAGCTGATCGGAACGGCGGTCGACGGCATCCAGCAGGGGACGATGACCCCGGGCAAGCTGGCGGAGCTCGTGGCATTCTGGGGGGGTCTCACCGTCGTCGGCTATCTCATCACGTGTGTCTGGTGGTCGCTGCTCTTCGGCTCGTCCTTCGTGCTGGAGCGCACGCTGCGTTCGCGGCTCATGCGCCATTTCATGCGGATGACGCCGGCGTTCTACGAGCGCAACCGGACGGGCGACCTGATGGCGCGGGCGACGAACGACCTCGGCGCGGTGTCGCAGACGGCGGGCTTCGGCATCTTGACGCTGATCGATTCCACGCTCTTCATGCTGACGATTCTCGTCATGATGGCCGGCGTGATCAGCTGGAAGCTAACGCTCGCGGCGCTGCTGCCGCTGCCGCTCATGGCGCTCATCATGCAGCATTTCGGCAAGAAGATTCACGAACGGTTCACGGAGCAGCAGGACGCATTTGGCAATCTGAACGACCAGGTGCTCGAATCTGTATCCGGCGTGCGGGTCATCCGGGCGTTCGTGCAGGAAGGGGCTGACCGGCAGCGGTTCAGCGCGATGACGGACGACGTGTTCCGCAAGAACATCGCCGTCGCCAAGATCGACGCGCTCTTCGAGCCGACGGTCAAAATTTTGGTCGGGATCAGTTATTTGATCGGCCTTTGCTACGGCGGGGTGCTCGTGTTCCGGAGCGAAATCTCGCTCGGCGAGCTCGTCTCGTTCAATATGTTCCTCGGGATGCTCATCTGGCCGATGTTCGCGATCGGCGAGCTGATCAACATCATGCAGCGGGGCAACGCGTCGCTCGACCGCATCAACGAAACGCTCGGGGTGAAGCCGGACGTGCAGGATGCCGAACGGACCGTGCCGGTGCAGGTGCCGGAATCGCTTGAATTCAAAGGCGTGACGTTCCGCTATCCGTCCTCGACGATCGACAACCTGGTCGACATCTCCTTTACGCTGAAGCGCGGCCAGACGCTCGGCATCGTCGGGCGGACGGGAAGCGGCAAGACGACGCTTCTCAAGCAGCTGCTCCGCGAATACCCGCTCGGTCAAGGCCAATTGACGGCCGGCGGCGTTCCGCTCGGAGAAATCGCCTTGCGCGAGGTCCGCAGCTGGATCGGCTACGTACCGCAGCAGCCGATTCTGTTCAGCAAGACGATTCGCGAGAACATCGGCTACGGCATCGAAGGCGAGATGAGCGAGGAGCTGCTGGGCAAGGCGCTGGACCTGGCCGCGTTCCGCAAGGACGTCACGTTCCTGCCTGACGGCCTCGAGACGCTGGTCGGCGAGAAGGGCGTCGCCCTCTCCGGCGGGCAGAAGCAGCGCGTCAGCATCGCCCGCGCCGTCATCGCGAATCCGGAAATCCTCATGCTCGACGACGCCCTGTCCGCGGTAGACGCCAAGACGGAGACGGAGATTCTCCAGGGCATTCGCCGGGAACGCGCCGGCAAGACGACGCTCATCGCGACGCACCGGCTGTCCGCCGTGCAGCACGCGGACTGGATCATCGTCCTGGACGAAGGCCGGATCGTCGAAGAAGGCGTACACGAGCAGCTGCTCCAGAACAACGGCTGGTACAAGGAGCAATATGACCGCCAGCAGCTCGCGACGGCGGTCGAAGCGTAGGCGCTTCGATGCTCCCTCCCGGCATGTCACGGCAAGATCAGAACGAAGGAAGAAAAGAAGGTGGAACCTCCAATGGGCAACAACGGCAAACGATTATTTCAATACGCCTGGCAGTTCAAGAAACCGATCCTGCTCGCGCTGCTGCTGCTCGCGCTGGCGATCGCCGCGGAGCTGGTCGGCCCGTTCGTCGCGAAGCGGATGATCGATACGAATATCATGGGCATCGAGAAGCCGTGGTACGAAACCGCGAGCCAAGACGAACCGTACGCGGTCGGCTACCAAGGCCGCGCTTTCAAGCGCGCCGGCCACTGGCAGGCCGGCGAAACGAAAGGCCGCGAGGTGCGCGTGCTGCAAACCGGCTTGACCTACTATTTCGTCGACGCTGCCGGCGTCCCCGATACCGGCAAACGGACCTTCGCGGACGGTGCGCTGACGGTCGAAGCGAGTGACGGGACCACGCAGCGGTTTCCGGCCGTGAAGCTGACCCGCGGCGAGATCTACGGTTTCTACAAGCCTGAGTTCCCGAGCATCTTCAAGCTCGCGGCGTTCTACGTCGGGCTGCTGCTCGTCGGCGCGGCGCTGGCTTACGGCCAGCGGTATTTGCTCCAGGTATCGGCGAACCGGATCGTGCGCAAGATGCGCAACGACGTCTTCGGGCACATCCAGGAGCTGCCGGTGCAGTACTTCGACAACCTCCCGGCGGGCAAGGTCGTCGCGCGGGTGACGAACGATACGGAAGCAATCCGCGAATTGTACGTGTCCGTGCTGGCGAATTTCTTCTCCGGCGCGATCTACATGGTCGCTATCGTTGGCGCGCTGTTCATCCTAGATGAGACGCTCGCGCTGATCGCGCTGCCGATGCTGCCGATCCTGTACCTGTGGATCGTCGTCTACCGCAAGTTCGCGTCGCGGTACAACCACGTCATCCGTTCCCGCCTGAGCGACATCAACGGCATGATCAACGAATCAATCCAAGGCATGCCGATCATCCAGGCGTTCCGCCGCGAGAACGAGACGATGGCGGAATTCCGCGAGATGAACGACGATTACTTCAATTACCAGAACAAGCTGCTGACGCTCAACTCCTTGACGAGCCACAACCTTGTGAACGTGTTCCGGAACGTGATCTTCCTGCTCGTCATTTGGCTGTTCGCCGGCGGGTCGCTCTCTTCGGCTGTAACGATCGGCGTCCTCTACGCCTTCATCGATTATATGAACCGGATGATGCAGCCGATCGTCGGCATCGTCAACCAGCTGTCCAACCTGGAGGTCGCGCGGGTGTCGGCGGAGCGCGTGTTCGCGCTGCTCGACGAGCCGGGCGTCCCGGTCTCGGAAGAGCGGATGCCGCGGTACAAGGGCAACGTCGGCTTCCATGACGTATCCTTCGGCTACAAGCCGGGCGAGGATGTATTGAAGAACATCAGCTTCGAGGCGAAGCAGGGCGAGACGGTCGCGCTCGTCGGCCATACCGGCTCGGGGAAAAGCTCGATTTTGAACCTGCTCTTCCGGTTCTACGATGTGGAGCGCGGCACAATCACGATCGACGGCGCGGACGCACGGGGGCTCTCGAAGCAGCAGCTCCGCGAGCATATGGGCATCGTGCTGCAGGATCCGTTCCTGTTTACGGGGACGATCGCCTCGAACGTCAGCCTGGACGATCCCGCGATTACGCGGGAGAAGGTCGAGCAGGCGCTTCGCGACGTCGGCGCGTACGACATGTTCATGCAGCTGCCGAACGGCCTGGATGAACCGGTCATCGAGAAAGGCAGCACACTGTCGGCGGGGCAGCGCCAGCTCATCTCGTTCGCGCGGGCGCTCGCGTTCGACCCCGCGATACTGATTCTGGACGAGGCGACGGCAAGCATCGATACCGAGACCGAGGCCATCATCCAGCGGGCGCTCGACGTGCTGAAGCGCGGGCGTACGACGTTCGTCATCGCGCACCGGCTGTCGACGATCCGCGCGGCGGACCAGATTCTCGTGCTCGACCGCGGCCGCATCGTGGAGCGCGGCAATCACGACGAGCTGATGGCGTTCGGCGGCAAGTACCGCGCGATGTATGAGCTGCAGCAAGGCGCGGCGGTCGCCGTCAGCGCATAGGCCGGTCCGTCCGCCAGGCGGCAGCTCGGCCGCGCGCCGGTCGGACCCGCCAGGCAGCCGCTCGGCCGCTGACGCCCGATGCGGCAGGCGCGATCCTACGGCGTAGGCGCGTTCTCGCCTTCCGCGCGATGGCGACGCGTGTCCGCGCGAATCGCCGCGGTGCTGTGCGAGTCCGTCGGGAGCGCCACGCGAGATCGGCGCCAAGCGCAATTTCCAATTCGCGAAAGCCGCATGCCTGCGAACGGCATGCGGCTTTTTTACGCGCGCGCACCGTATTGGGGGGGCTATACCGTAACTGGCTGTCCGCATATTCGAGGGCAGCAGGGGAGGATTTCCGAGGGAAATCATCGAGAATAACGCGCTTCCTGCAACCTTGATGCCGACGACAGCGTCAGTTGCTGCGAGGTGATGGTCATGAAAATATTTACATTATTGGCGGCCGCATGCGCGAGTCTTGCGCAGGCGACAGGCTGCAGCAATGACGGGCCGGATACCCCGGGCACGACGATCTCGTCTTCCGCTTCATGGGCTTACGCGTTCGTCGTCCATGACGGCGTCGTCTATGCGACGACCGATGCGCCGGTCACCGGCGTCGGGCGGGAGATCGGCGCCGTCACGACGTATTCCGACGACGAAGGAACGTACGAAGGCAATTTCTCCAACCGTTACCCCGCCGGCACCAAGTATTATGTCGTCCCGGGCGTCGATCCCGCGGTCTCCATCGCGGTCGCGACCGACGGCGGGTACGTGCGGGCGGACGCTGCAGGCAAGTACGGCGCCAAGTAACGGGGCGGCAGTGCGGATCCACCCATCTCGCTGTCTCCGCCCGCGCCTGTACCGCATCGCAGCTGCAACGGAAGGAATTCGTTGCAATCGCCTTTATTAATGTAGGAATCGCGAATCGGCAGCGAGGTTCGCGTTCCCTCCATGTCCGCATTTGTCGGATCAGCTCGGAGATTGACAATTCTTCCGCCTATCGCTTACTGTGTAAAATCTGGTAGAGACTCCAAATTCGAGAGGATGGCAAGAAGTGGAACACGGAATCGGCGTCATATTATTCGTGAAGGAAGCGGAAGGCGGCCTGACGAGCGTCGACGAACGGGAATGGACCCCGGCGATGGTCGCCTCGCTCGAGCACGTCAACTATATTACGGTCGGCGGACGCGAATACGAGACACTGGAAGGCCGTATGAATCTGGATAGCGGCAAATTGGAAATCCTCGTCGTTCCGATGCGGAACGACGGATGACGCAGCGAAAGGGGGACCCTCGATTGACACGACACGAACAGCCGCATGAGACGATCAGAAGCAAGCTGTTTACGAAGGAAGGCAAGCCGCTGCGGGTGCTCTCGACGTCGCTTGGCCTCGCCCTGCTGGCCAGCGTCGCGTTCGGCGCGGTGACGTTCGCGGCGGACGGCACGGCGGCGGCGCCCGAGCAGCCGAAGCTGGTCGAGTACTCGACGGAGGCCGTGAAAGCGTATTTCGATCCCGCGGTCGACTGGAACCTTCCGATGCTCGTCGAGGACGACGATAACGGGCAGGCCCAGCCGCCCGCCGAACCTCTCGGTGGAGGCGGCGCGGGATCGGCCGGCACAAGCGGCTCCGGCGGCGAGACGATCGTCATCAACAATGGTTCGTCCTCCAGCTTCGGCTGGGACGATCTGCTCCTCTATCATTTGCTGTTCAATAACGGCGGCTCGTATTCGACGTCATCGTGGTCGAGATCGCATACGACGTACTACGCGGGCACGAGCGCGCCGTACAAAGCCAAGCGCTACACGGGCGACAGCTTCCAGAACAAGCCCGTCGTCGGCTCGGCCGTCCGTCCGAAGACGACGACGGGGTCGGGCACGGTCACGCGCCGTTCTTCGTCCTCGAAGCCCGGCGGCATCGGCGGCACCTCGAGCGTCATCAGCGGATCGAAGTCGAGCTCCGGCTCGTCGAGCCATAGCAGCGGCTCCCGTTCGTCGGGAGGCTTCGGCGGATGAGTACGCAGGCGTTCGAAGTGAGCGGGATGCCCGATCCGGACCGCGTATCGCGCGTCGCGCAGCTGCGCGACATCGGCTTTGCCTGGGCGGATCTGGAGGACGAGGCCTACTGGCTTGACCAAATTGTCGTCATGAAGGAGGAGACGTACGCCGAGCTCGAGGCCGCGGCCGCCAAGCTGTGGCGCATCTTCGATAAGGCGGTCCGCTTCGTGCACGGCAAACGCGAGCTCTACGAACGGCTCGGTATTCCGGAGATCCTGTGGGCGACGCTGGATCTGCTGCCGCTCCCGCCGGAGGGATTGATCAGCCGCTACGCGCGGTTCGACTTCGCCGTCTCGGACGAAGGCGCGATCAAGCTATTGGAGCTGAACGCCGACACGCCGACCGGATACGTCGAAGCCGCGATCGCGACGCCATGGCTGTGCGACGAGGCGGGCATCGCTTCGCCGAACGCGCGCATGGCGGAGCTCATCGCGGCGGCCTGGGCCGAGGAACGGCCCGATACCGCGGCCTGCGTCGGCTACGGCGAGCACTTGGAGGATTCCGGCACCATCGAGGCGCTCGTACGCCACAGCGGCTTGAACGTCCGCTGCGTCGACTGCCTCGAACTGTGGGTGGATGAAGGCGTGCTGAAGGATGGGCAGGGCAACGCGATCCGGAGCCTGTTCGCGTTGTACCCGAAGGAGTGGCTTGCCGTCGACGAGGGCGGCGACGCGCTGCTGTACGCGGTGGACAGCGGCAATCTCGCGCTGTTCAACAACCCGCATGCCATCATTCTGCAATCGAAGGGGCTGCAAGCGGCGATCTGGGGCTTGTACGAACTGAATCAGCTGTACGACGCCGAGGAACGGAAGGCGATCCGCCGTTATATGCTGCCGACCTATAACAAAGCTGTCTTCCAGGGCAGCTTCGTCTCGAAGTCGATGTTCGGCCGCGAAGGCGGCTCCGTCCGGATGTTCGACCGGGAGGGGCGGCTCGAGCTCGAGGACCGGGACGGCTTCGATACGAGCGCGCTGTTTCCGATCGTGTACCAGAAACGGGCGGAGCTGGCCCGCATCGCGACAACCGCGGGCGACTTCCATCTGCTGACGGGCCTGTTCGTGTTGAACGGCACGCCCTGCGGCCTGCTCGGCAGAGCCGGCGGTCCGATTACCGGCAATACGAGCCATTTTATCCCGCTAGGAGTGAAGGAACGAGGATGATCGAGAACATGACCCACCCAACACCCGCACCGGAACCGCCGCGGGCATCGTCCGGCGCTGCGCGCCGCTTCCGCCCGAGGCTGCTCGGCCTGCTCGCGATAGGCGCGCTCGCCGCGCTGCTGCTCGCCGCCTGCGGGAACGACCGGACGTCGGTGCTGAGCGCCGGCGCATCGGCGAACGCGCAGGCCGGCGCCGCCGACCCGAACCGGATCCCGTGGGATTACCGGCTCGTCCAAGGCACCGTCGGCGACTTGATCGGCGGCGACATGACGATCCTGCCGGACAACGCGCTGCTCCCGAACGACGGCAACTACGCTACCGGCGACAAAGTCTGGACGCTGCAGTACATGAGCGCCGACATGACGACGGGCGAGAACGGCAACAACGAAGTGAAGCTGTCCGCCTGGACGACGATCAAGTCGTATCCGGACGAGGCGAAGGCGAAGGCGGACATCGCCGATTTGAAAATATCACTTAAGACGAATGTCAGCCTAGTCGGCGTCTACAAGACGACCTACCAAGGCAAGACGCGCAATTTCGCCGTTATCACGCTGCCGTCCGGCAACCAGCTGAAACAGCCGATCGACGACGCGCGGTACCAGAAGCTCAAAAGTTTGAAAGAAGTGCCGGTCATGGTCGAGGAAGTCCACGACTACGCGAATTATGATTTGGCTTACGCGAAATTCAGGGGGTGGGCATGATGGTCGTGGTGACCAATCTAATTATTAGCGTCGTCGTCATTATTCTTCTTCAACTGCTCGGCATGCTCGTCTTCAGCTGGATGACCCCGTTCAAAGACATGGAGGAGCTGCGCAAAGGCAATACGGCCGTCGGCCTCGCGCTCGGCGGCAAGTTCATGGCGACGGCAATCATTCTCGGCGTCGCGGCGTACACAAATACGTCCATCTGGCATCTGATGCTGTGGTTCGCCGTGGGGTACGTCTGCTTGATTGCCGCATATTGGCTCTTCGAGCTGGCGACGCCGGGACTCAAGGTCTCCGAGCATCTGCAGCAGGGCAACAACGCCATCGGCATCCTGCTCTGCGCGGTATTCCTCGGCACGAGCTTCGCGATCAGCAGCCTGATCGTGTAACGCGCCAACCGGGAGGCCAGAGGCTTTCCGCCGCACTACGAGGCTGATCCGAACGGGAGTGGAACGTCCGCATGCATTTTTTGCTTCGCTTGCTGCTCAAAACCATGCATTTCAAGAACACGTCGATCATCCTGACGGCGCTCGTCTTCATCCTGGCGTGCTCGACGCTCGCGCTGGCGCTGGAGCCGGAGACGTTCCGTTCTTGGTACAACGCGCTGTATTGGGTGCTGACGACGATGTCGACGGTCGGCTACGGCGATTATTACGCCAAGACGGCAGCCGGCAAGCTGCTGACCATGTTCCTGTACGTATTCGGAATCGGGCTGCTCAGCCTGCTGATCGGCAAAGTCATCGATTCCGTCGCATCCATCCAGCGGCAGAGGGAGGCCGGTCAATTGCGGTATCAGGGGAAAGGCCACTTCATCATCATTAATTGGAGCAAGAAGGCGCAGTACGCCGTCGACGAAATCGCGGCCTGCCTGCCGGAAGCCGATATCGTCATCATCGACGAGTCCGATCGGCATCCGATGCAGCGGAGGAGCCGTGTGCACTTCATCAGCGGCGATCCGGCCTCCGACGAGGTGCTCGAAGAGGCGAATCTGAAGGAGGCGCGCGCGGCGATCATCTTCGCGGACTCGCGTATCGACGAGGCGGCGCTGGCCGACGGGAAGACGCTCCTAATCGCGTCGAGCATCGAGCGGCTCGCGCCGAGCATCCATTCCACGGTCGAGATCGTGCACGAGAAGAACGTCCAAAACTTCCGTTACGTCAAGGTGAACGAATTCGTGCTGTCGCATGATGCGATCTCGCGGCTCGCGGTCCGGGCGGCGCTGCAGGAGGGCAACGCGGAGATCTTCAGCCAGCTGCTCAGCCGGCAGCACGGCGACGATATCTACGAGGTGCCGCTGAAGCCCGAGTGGCGGACGTACGGAGACGCCTTCCAGGAGCTGCTGAGCCGGGGCGCGACGCTGATCTCCGACCGGGGCGACCTCGGCGTGAACCGCAAGCTTCGCGAGGCGATTCCGCCGGATGCGAGACTGTTCGTGATCGCGGACAAACCGACCATCGACGCGATCGTGGGCACGAAGGCGATTGAATCGTAAGACAGCTAAACCGAAAGACCATGCCTTGCGGCGCTGCCGCAGACATGGTCTTTTTTGCATGTCAGGGCGCCGCTTAGCGCAGATTCGCGCCGCCGCCCGAAGCGGAGGCGCCGCTGCCCGCGCCCGGCTCCAGGAAGGCGAGCCGGAAGGAGACGGCGCCGGCCGCGAGCGAGATCAGGAAGCAGGCCGCGGCGGCGAGCGGGAGCGCGGACCATTCGAAGAGCGCGCGGCCCCAATACGTCTGCCCGCCGATCGCGAGCAGGCCGAGCAGGAACGAGACCCCCGCGGCGTGGATATAGACGCGGCTCGCGAAGCCCCGCCGCGCGGCGCGGGCCGAGAGCCAGGCGACCGCCGGCAGCGCCTGCAGCGCATGGAAGCCGAGGCCATGCAGCCAGATGATGTTGCCGTCCGCTCCGACGATGCGGCCCTGGTTCATCGAGATCCAGATGCCGGCCGCGAAGGAGACGGCCACCGCAGCCATGGCGTAGCGGATGCCGATCGCCAGCTCGGGCTGCCGGCGGTAGGCGCTAGGCCGGAAAAAATAGCCGGCAAAGAAGAGGTAGTACGCAATCAGCAGCGCCGCCACGCTCGCGAATACATTGCCGACCGCGACGTCGAACGCCGCCGCGCCGTCGCCCAGGAACCGCGGATTGACGCCGCGGGCGTTTTGGATCGTTTCCGCCGCGTACGAGTAGAGCGCGAGCGCCATATACGACCAGCGGAAGAACGCCCGGACCTTCGGGCCTGCGCCAGAAAGCGGGACGATCGCCGCCGTCGACAGCACGAACAGCCCCAGCGCCGCGTTGAACGAGAACGCATGCGAGATGTCGCCGCCCGGCGCGACCGCCGCGCCTTCCGTCAGCCACCAAATGCCGCAGACGGCCGCGAGCAGCAGACCGAGCAGCCCCGTCAGTACCAGCCATCGTTCACCATGAAAGAACCGCGGGGGCTCCTTGGCTTCATGCCGATTTCCCGCCGTTTGCGAGATCATCACGTTCTTCATCTTCCTTCACTCCTTATTCGGTAAATGTGCTGCTCTCATCGTACAGCTGTTATTTATTGGAAAACACCTGCGCAAGGCCGAGGCCCGGGTACGGCTTTGGTCGAGGGCGGCCCCGGACTTCGAGCGGAGCGGCTCCAATCGCATGGTTTCGCGGCGAAATTGTTGATTGGATTGGCGATATGATCAGCCGGCGCGCAGGATTTCGGCATTGGATTGGCGATTTTGCACATATCGGGAAGGGGGCCGGGCCGTTAGTCTGAAGGAGTGAGAGCGCTTGCAAGCTCTCGTCACGATACGATTCAACGGAGGGTGAAACGCATGAGAAAATGGTTGGTATCCGGCCTGAGCGTCGCGCTGCTCGGTTCGCTGCTCGCGGCCTGCTCGTCGGACGGCGGGAACAACGCGGGTGCCGGGAACGCGAACGGCGGTAACGCGCAAGGCAACGGAAACGGAGCCGCGAACGAGGGGACGGCGGGGTCGCAGGCTGGGGAAGGCGAAGCGTCGGCATATCCGATCAAGACCGACAAAACGCTGACGTACTGGGGCGAAATCACCGGCAATCTGGTCGGCGTCAAAGCGTCGCACGACGAAGTCCCGTTCTTCCAGGATTGGCAGAAGAAGACCGGTGTGAAGCTCAAATTCACGGCGCCGCCGGCGGGTCAGACGAAGGAAGCGCTCAACGTGATGCTCGCCTCGGGCGATCTGCCGGACATGCTCGAGTACAACTTCCTCGGCTTCCCGGGCGGGCCGGAGAAAGCGATCGGCGACGGCTATATTCTGAAGCTGAACGACCTGATCGACAAGAACGCGCCGAACCTGAAGAAATTTTTGCAGGACAACCCCGACATCGACAAGATGGTCAAGACCGACAGCGGCAGCTATTACGCGTTCCCGTTCATTCGCGGCGACGAGTATCTGCGCGTTTTCCAAGGGCCGATCATCCGCAAGGACTGGCTCGACGAGCTCGGTCTGCCGATGCCCGAGACGATCGACGACTGGACGGCGACGCTGCGCGCGTTCAAGGAGAAGAAGGGCGCGGCCGCCCCGCTCTCGTTCGTCAGCAAGCCGCGGTTCTTCAACGAATCCGGCAACGGCGCGTTCATCGGCGCGTTCGGCGTGAACCGCGGCTTCTACCAGGAGGACGGCGAAATCAAGTTCGGCCCGGCCGAGCCGGGCTTCAAGGACTACTTGCGCCAATTCCACGAGTGGTACGCCGAAGGGCTGATCGACAAGAACGCCGCGACGGCGGATTCGAAGGCGCTCGACAGCAACATTGCCTCCGGCGCGACCGGCGCCACGGTCGGCAACGCTGGCGGCGGCATCGGCAAGTGGCAGCCGCTCGTGCTGGCGAACGATCCGAAGGCCGTGCTCGTCGCCGCGCCGTATCCGGTGCTGAAGAAGGGCGACACGCCGAAGTTCGGCCAGCGCCAGCAGGCGTACTCCTCCGAGGGCACGGTCGCGATCACGACGTCGGCCAAGGATCCGGAGCTGGCGGTCCGCATGCTGGATTACGGCTACAGCGAGGAAGGGCATATGTTTTTTAATTTCGGGACGGAAGGCGTCAGCTATAACATGGTGGACGGCTACCCGACCTTCACCGACCTGCTGATGAAGAATCCCGACAAGCTCGCGCCGGCGCAGGCGATATCGCAGTATGCCCGCAGCAGCTACAACGGTCCGTTCGTCCAGGACAAGCGCTACGCCGAGCAGTTCTTCGCGCTCCAGACGCAGCGCGACGCGATCGGCATTTGGGCCAAGACCGACGCGGCCAAGCATAACTTGCCGCCGCTTACGCCGACGCCGGAGGAGAGCTCGGAGTATGCCGCGATCATGACCGACATCGATACGCTGGTGGACGAGATGACGCTGAAGATCATCCTCGGCACCGAGCCGGTCGACAAGTACGACGATTACCTCGCGAAGATGAAGTCGCTGAACCTCGACCGCGCGATCGAGATTCAGACGGCGGCTTTGGCAAGGTACGACAGCCGGTAAGAGATCGGGGAGGGGATTCGCCCTCCCTACGAAACGAGGTGAACGCATCGCGCCATGGCACAGCCGTCCGCGGTCAAGAACCGCATCATGCGGGATTTCCTGCTCAATAAATATTTGTACCTGATGATGCTGCCGGTCCTCGCGTACTACGTCGTCTTCCATTACGCGCCGATGTACGGGGCGCTCATCGCATTCAAGAATTACTCGCCGATGAAGGGCATTCTCGGCAGCGACTGGGTCGGTCTGAAGCATTTCGAGGAGTTCTTCCGCAGCTACTATTTCGTACGTATTCTGAAAAACACGCTGCTCATCAGCCTGTATTCGCTGCTGTTCGAGTTTCCGGCGCCGATTATTTTGGCGCTGCTCATCAACGAGGTGCGCCACCGGATGTTCAAGCGCGTCGTGCAGACGATCACGTACATGCCGTACTTCATCTCGCTCGTCGTCATCTGCGGCATCATCACCGATTTCACCAACGCCGACGGCCTGATCAACCGCCTGTTCACGTGGCTCGGCTACGACGGGCAGGCCATGCTCCAGAAGCCCGGGCTGTTCCGCCCGATCTATATCTCGTCGGAGATCTGGCAGCGGATCGGCTGGGAATCGATCATCTACATCGCGGCGCTGATGAGCATCGACCAGGAGCAGTACGAGGCGGCCCGGATGGACGGCGCCAGCCGGTTCAAGCAGATTGTCTACATCACGCTGCCGGGCATCATGCCGACCATCGCGATCATGCTGATCTTGCGGATGGGCAACCTGCTCAACGTCGGCTTCGAGAAAATCATTCTGCTGTACAACCCGGTCACCTACGAGACGGCCGACGTCATCTCGTCCTTCGTGTACCGGAAAGGCCTGCTCGAATTCGGCTGGAGCTACAGCTCGGCGGTCGGTTTGTTCAATTCGTGCATCAATCTGATCCTGCTCGTGACCGCCAACGCCGTCAGCCGCCGAGTGAGCAAGAGCAGCCTATGGTGAGGTGAGAAGGATGAAAACGGAAACAAGCTTCGTCGACCGGGCGTTCGACGTCGCGATCTATACGCTATTGCTGCTGCTCGTCGCCGCCACGCTGTACCCGCTGCTGTACGTGCTGTTCGCTTCGTTCAGCGACGCCGGCCGGCTGATCGTGTACAAGGGCATCCTGTGGAAGCCGCTCGGCTTCAGCCTCGAAGCCTACAAGAGCGTGCTCGCGAATCCGGGCATCGCGATCGGCTACCGCAACACGCTGTTCATCGTTGTCGCCGGCGTCCTCGTCAACCTGCTCATGACGGCGCTGGGCGCCTACGTGCTCTCCCGCAAGAACGTGCTGTGGAACAACGTCTTCATGTTCATCATCGTGTTCACAATGTTCTTCGGCGGGGGGCTGATTCCGCTCTATCTGATTGTGAAGGGCGTCGGCCTGCTCGACTCGCTCTGGTCGACGATCGTGCCATTCGCGGTCAGCACGTTCAACCTCATCATCATGCGGACGGCGTTCATGGGCATTCCGGACAGCCTCGAAGAGTCGGCGAAGATCGACGGCGCGAATCATTTTACGATTCTCTTCCGGATCATCATCCCGCTCTCGATGCCGGTCATCGCCGTCATGATCCTGTACTACGCGGTCGACAAGTGGAACGGGTGGTTCTACGCGTCGGTCTTCATCAAGAGCCGCGAGCTGTTCCCGCTGCAGCTCGTGCTGCGGGAAATTCTGATCTCCAACTCGACCGACAGCATGTCGACGGGCGCCTCGGCCAGCGACCGGTTCCAGATCGGCGAGACGATCAAGTACGCGACGATCATGATCGCCACCGTCCCGATTCTGTGCGTCTATCCGTTCGTACAGCGGTTCTTCGTGAAGGGCGTCATGGTCGGCTCGTTAAAAGGCTGAACCGGACGGAAAATCGCAAGCGGAACGACAGGCCGTTCATCGGCCGACCCGCGCGAGGCCAGCCTGGCCCGCGCGGCCAACGAAAAGGAGGCATTCGAGAGATGATCGAAACGGCAGTATGGAACGAAACCGCAAGTGCCGCCGTCTGGGCGCGGATCCTCGCCAAAGTCGACGCCATGCGGACAGTCATGGGCGACCGTTCGCCGCATGTTGCCGGCGGCGACGGCAAGTACGACAGCTTGCGGCTCGATTGGTGGACGTCCGGCTTCTGGCCGGGCATGCTGTGGCTTGCCCACGACATGAGCGGCGAGGAGCGGTTCCGGGAAGCCGCCTGGAGCTGGGATGAGCGGCTGGAGCAGATGATGCTGGAGGAGAACCGCTTCGACCACGACGTCGGCTTCCAGTTCCTGCCCACGGCGGTGTTCAAGCACGCGCTGACCGGCGACGAGGATGCGCGGCGGCGGGGATTGTTCGCCGCGAACTTCCTCGCGGGCCGCTTCAATCCGCGCGGCGGCTTCATCCGCGCCTGGAACGGCGACCGGATCGGCTGGGCGATCGCAGACACGGCGATGAACCTGTCGCTGCTGTTCTGGGCGGCGAAGGAGAGCGGGGACCCGCGCTTCGCGCATGTCGCGAAGCTGCACGCGGACACGGTGCTGCGCGAATTCATCCGGCCGGACGGCTCGGCGCATCATATCGTCCGCTTCGATCCGGAGACGGGCGAGCGGGCGGACGCCCTCGGCGGCCAAGGCGCGGCGCCGGATTCCGCCTGGAGCCGGGGCAACGCCTGGGTGCTGTACGGCATGGCCAATACATACCGGCATACCGGCGACCCGGCGTATTTGCGGGCGTCCCAGCGGGTGGCGCATTATTTCGTCGCCCACCTGCCGGAGGATGCCGTCCCGCACTGGGATTTCCGGGCGGACGGGGAGCTCGCCGGCGAGCCGCGCGACACCTCGGCCGGCGCGATCGCGGCGTCGGGGCTGCTCGAGCTCGCGGACGCGCTGCCGGAGCGGGAAGGCCGGGCTTACCGCGCGGCCGCCGAGCGCATGCTCGCGTCCCTCGACGCGCGCTACGCGACGTGGGACCGGCCGGACCATGAAGCGATTCTGACGCAGGGCACGGGCCACAAGCCGGCCGGTCAGAACGTGAACGTCTCGCTGATCTACGGCGACTATTTCTTCATGGAGGCGGTCGCGAAGCTGAACGGCTGGGCGCGGCGGATCTTCTAGGGCAGGCAGCGCTTAATGGAGCGAAGGCGCCGCAAACCGCGGCCCGAAAGGACGAACGGCGTCCTTTCGGGCTTTTTCGCGTGTCCGGACAGCCGGAGTCGGCGAATCGTTGGCGATATTGTAAATCGATTTTTCGTTTTTCTCCATTCCGTTCCGGCGGCGCGAATCGGTATAATGGAGGTCTGAACGCGTCCTTCCAGACGACCAATCCGATACTTGCGGGGGATGGGAGCTTGCCGACGATTCGCGGATTATGGCAAAAACGCAAAAGCATCGTGTTCACGTGGCTGATCTCTTACAGCGCGGTCCTGTTCGTCCCGATCGCGATCAGCCTGGTCATCTATTCGCAGGCCAGCCATGCGCTGAAGGGCGAGATTCACCGCGCCAACGATGCCCTGCTGAAGCAGATGCGCTATACGATCGACAATCAGATCGATCTGATGAAACGGCTGGACATGGAGATCACGTGGAACGACAAGCTGCAAAGCTTGATGTACTCCAGCAAGCCGGCGAAGGAAGCGCCGTTTACCGCCTACCAGCTGGCGAAAGAATTCCGTCTCTATAAGACGTCCTATGCTTCGGTCGACGAATTTTACGTCGTCTGGGATCAGGGCGGGGCCGTCCTGCGGCCGGGCAACATCCGCGACCTGCGGACCGCCTTCCGCACGCTGCACGATACGGGGGATATGACTTATGATGAATGGCAGGCAACGGTGCGCGGACCGAAAGCGAACCGGTTCGCGGTGCTTCCGCATCTCGGCGCGGGAACGTCGGACGACGCCATCGCGTACATCACGCGGCTGCCGAACGATCTGAGCGGCAAAGCGACGGGGTCGGTCGTCGTGATGGCGGACGCGTCGAGGTTCCGGGAGGCGATCGAGGGCATTTCGGATTTCGGCGAAGGGCTGCTCCTCATTCTGAACGAGGACAACGAGATTCTGCTGTCGAGCCGTCCGGACGCGCCGGAATTGCAGCCTTTCCTAGGCGGCGGACATGTCCGCCTGACGCAGGCGCGAATCGGCGATTCGGAGCTGTTTTACATGCCGTCCGCCGTGTCGGACTTGAAGTACGCGCTGATCTTCCCGAGCGCCGTCTATTGGAAGAAGGCCGAATACGTCCGCAGCTTCGCGTCCATCAGCATCCTGCTCAGCCTCATCGGGGCCGGGATCCTGACATGGTTCTTCACGCGCCGGAATTACACCCCGATCCACGAACTTATGCAATCGCTTACAGACCGCAATTCGCCGGCCGAACCGGGGGACGGCAATGAGCTCCGGTACATCCAGCGCGCCGTGCTGAACGCGAGAAGCGAGAAGGAGCGAATCGCAACGCAGCTGCAGAAGCACCAGCAGACGCTGCGCTCCAACATGATCCACCGGCTGCTAAAGGGCAGGCTCGACGCGCGCGTCCCGTACGAGGAATCGTTCCGCTCGTTCCATATGGCGCTGCCGTCGGATGAATTCGCCGTGCTGCTGTTCGTGCTGGAGAACGAAGAGAGCCTGTACGCCAAGCTGCCGGGCATAGATCTGAACGAACGGGCGCGGCTCGCGCCGTTCATTATCGGCAACGTCGTCGAAGATCTGGCGCAGCAGCGCCGGCATGCGGGCTACGTCGCCGAAGCGGACGACATGCTGGCCTGCCTCGTCTGCCTGATGCCGGACGCGCCGGACGTCCGCGGCGAGCTGATGGCGATCGCTTCCGAAGCGCAAGCCTTCCTGCGCCGGTACGACATGGAGCTCACGATCTCCGTCAGCGGGATCCATTCGTCCTGGGCCGGCATCGCGGCGGCGTACCAGGAGGCGGTCGACGCGATGGAGTACAAGATGGTGCTCGGCAAGCAGGGCATCCTCGCGTACGAGGATATTCGCGCGGCTCCGGCAGATTCGGCCGGTTTCGGCTATTACTACCCGCTGCAGACCGAGCAGCAGCTCATCAATTTCATCAAGACCGGCGACTTCGGTCAGGCATCGTCGTACATGCGCGAGATCACGGACCGCAATTTCGGCGGACGGGTCATGCCGATCACGCTGGCGCGCTGCCTGCTCTTCAACCTGGTCGGCACGATGGTCAAGGCGATCGGCGAGCTGGGCGAAGGCAGCGCGTGGGAGCAGGATCCGGGCAGGATGGACGCCGTCATCGCCAGCGACACGATCCAGGGGATGCAGGAAGAGCTGCAGGATTTGCTTCGGGACGTCTGCGCATTCGCCGCGGCGAAGCGCGCGAGCAATGCCGCGCTGGAGCGTGAAGGCTCGCTCCGCGAGCTGACGGCCGACGTGGTCCGATACATCGAAGACCATTACACGGACGCGAATCTGAACGTCAATGCGATCGGCGAACGCTTCGACCTGAAGGGCAGCTACCTCTCACGGCTGTTCAAGAACCAGACGGGCGAAGGGTTGCTCGACTGCATCCATAAGACGCGGATCGCGCAGGCCAAAGCGATGATCCGCGAGAAGCGGGATTCGATCAACGAAATCTCGCGGCTCGTCGGCTACAACGACGCCGCCACGTTCATTCGCGTGTTCAAAAAATACGAGGGCATCACGCCGGGCAAATACAAGGAAATCTACTAAGGGGGCCTTGTCATGCGAAAAAAAAGCGCACGGCTCATGGCGGCGGCCGCGGCGACGGTCGCGCTGCTGGCGCTGGTCGGCTATAGGGATAGGGAGAGCGCCGGCGTCCGGCCGGCGGACGGCAGCGCCGGCGAGCCGAAGCAGGCGGGAGGCGCGGCGGACGAAGCCGACGGCAGCGGCAGGGGCGGCGCCAACGGAGGCGAGGCTGCGATGACGTACTGGGCGGAGCTGAACGGGAACGCGGCGAGCGCCAGGCAGCGGATCCAGGACGTGCCGTTCTTCCAGGAATGGCAGCGCGAGACGGGCACGAGGCTGACCTTCATTCAGCCCCCGTCGAATCAGGCGAAGGAAGCGATCAACGTGCTGCTGGCGTCAGGGAAGCTGCCTGACATGATCGAGTACGAATGGGCGAGTTTCCCGGGCGGGCCGGAGAAAGCGATCAAGGACGGATATATTTTAAGGCTGAACGACGCGATCGACCGCTATGCCCCCAACCTGAAGGCGTACCTGCGCGGGCATCCCGATATCGACAAGCAGATTCGGACGGCGGACGGCAGCTATTATATGTTCCCGTTCGTGCAGAACGACGACCGGCTGCGTACGTACCAGGGCCCGATCCTGCGGAAGGATTGGCTGGACGAGCTCGGGCTCGGCGTGCCGGAGACGATCGACGATTGGCATACCGTGCTGAAAGCCTTCAAGGAACGGAAGGGGGTCGAAGCGCCGCTCACGTTCCTCGGCGTGCCGAATCCGCTGTATGGGATCGAAGGCGGCGGCTTCATCGGCGCGTACGGCGTTAAGAAGGGCTTTTATTTGGAGAACGGCCGCGTGAAATACGGTCCGCAGGAGCCCGGCTACAAGTCGTTCCTGACGCTGTTCCGGGATTGGTACGCCGAGGGGCTTATCGATCCGAACTTCGCCGCGGTCGACTCCGAGACGCAGGACGCGAGCATGCTGACGGGACGGAGCGGCGCGAGCATCTGGAACGCGGGGGCGGGCATCGGGACCTGGCTGCCCGTGCTGCGGCAAAACGATCCGTCGGCGGAGCTGACCGCGGCGCCGTATCCCGTGCTGCGCCGGGGCGACCGGCCGAAGTTCGGGCAGCTCGCCCCGGCCGTCGGGTCGAGCGGCGGGGTGGCGATTTCTGGCGCGAGCCCGAACGCCGAGCGGGCGGCCCGGCTGCTGGATTACGGGTACGGCCCGCAGGGCCATATGCTGTTCAACTTCGGCATCGAAGGCGTCAGCTACGAGATGAAGGACGGCTACCCGAGGTACACGGACCTCATCCTGAACAATCCCGACAAGCTGGCGCCGTCCCAGGCGCTCGCGATGTATACGCGGGCCAGCTATTTCGGGCCGTTCGTGCAGGACGTCCGTTATATGGAGCAGTATTATTCGATGCCCGAGCAGAAGGACGCGATCCGGCTCTGGGGCGCCACGGACGCGGCGGACCATGTGCTGCCGGCGACGCCGAAGACGGAGAAGGAGAACGCCGAGCTCTCGGCGATCATGCGGGACGCAGCGGCGCTGACGGACGAGGCGTCGCTCAAATTCATACTCGGCATCGAGCCGATGGACGGGTTTGACGCCTACGTCGAACAGCTGAAGTCGCTCGGCATCGAGCGGGCGATCGAGATTCAGCAGACGGCGTACGACCGTTACCGGCAGCCGGTCCGCGCCGAGCGCCCCGTATCCGATTGAAGCGGACATGTTCGCCGAACCGCGCTCAGGGTAAAATAGCACATAGGGTAAAATAGAATCATCAAAACGTTGGACTAGCGCGCTATTCGCGCCTGTACCGCATGAAAGGTGCCGGCCATGCTGACGGTTTATTGGTTTCCGATTTCCTATGCGTTTCTGAGCTTCCCGGCGGCGGCGCTGCTGTTCACGCTGCCGTTCCTGCTCGTGCAGTATCGGCGTCACGGGTACGTGAACAAGTACCGGGCGCTGCTGCTCTACTTGTTCCTGCTCTATCTGTTGAACGCGGTGTTCCTGATCCTGCTGCCGCTCCCGCCGAGCGTCCACAATTCGCCGCCGGCGGCCGGCTCGTACGCGCAGTGGATCCCGTTCCATTTCGTGCTCGACGTCCTCAAGGAAACGGGCGTCGATTGGGAACGGCCTGCAACGTACTTTCGGCTGCTGGGGGAACGAGCGGTGCTGCAGGTCGCGTTCAACGTGCTGCTGACCGTGCCGTTCGGCATGTTCCTGCGCTACTATTTCCGAACGGGCTGGCTGGCGTGCCTGCTGCTGACGCTCGGGCTCTCGCTCTTCTTCGAGGCGACGCAGGTGACGGGCATCTACGGCATCTACGATTACCCGTACCGGCTGTTCGACGTCGATGACGCGATGACCAACACGGCCGGCGGCCTGCTGGGCTTCGTGGCCGCCGAATGGCTGTCGAAGCGGCTCCCTCGCATTGACAAGCTCGACGAGCGAGTCGATCTCGCGGCGAAGCGCGTGTCGTACACGCGCCGCGGCCTGGCGTTCCTCATCGATTGGTGCGTGCTGAATCCGGTCCTGGCGGCGCTCGCGGTACTGCGCGTTCCGTTCCCGTACGTCATCGCGGTCGCGGCGTATTTCATCGTCCTGCCGTATTTGACCAACGGGCAGACGCTCGGCAAATGGTCCGTCCGCATCCGCTTGCGCGGAGCCGGAAGCCGGGTACGGCTGCGCGAGCTGCTGATCCGATACGGGCTGCTCTACGGCGCCGTCGGCGGCATTAACGCGCTGATGGCCGGCCTCGGCGCGCGGGGGGCGGGCGATTCCGTTCTCATCCTGCCGCTGCTGCTGGCCGTGTTCGCGGTCAATGCCGCGTTCGCCATTCACCTCGTGATTTGCTTGTTCAACCGGAAACGCCGGCTCTTCTACGAGCGGCGCAGCGGGACGGAACACGTCATCACGCCGAAAGCCCGCAAGGCCAGGCGGATCGAGACAGGCTGATCGAGGTTGGATAATCGAAGCGGGCTGATCGCGGTCCGGTGCGGATTCCCGCGACGGTCTTCGCGGCGGGCCGCGAAGAGGAGGGCCGCTCAAATTGCGAGCCGGCCGGTCCAACGTTCAGAAAACTGTTGGAATTGCCTAGCTGGACGAATCGGCGGCGGGCGAAAGCGCCGTCAATGAACGGATTTCCGGTCGCGCAATCGCTCTCAAAGCGTGCCGACACCCGGTCGCGGACCGCGATTCGGCGGCGATTCGTCCGTTCAACTTCGGCGCGCTTCTTGTCGTATCGCTTGCAACTATCATATAATAGTGAATAAATATTTTTTAATGTTATGGACTGGTCCGGAAAAGGCTTGCGACGCGGCGGCGCCTCGGCTTTTACGGCATTTTATGCCGGTGCGCCTGCATCCTTTTCGGCAAATTCAGCGTGTAAGGACGGTAAACATGAGTGACAGACAAACTAGTACAGACGTTATCCTGATCGGCGCCGGCATCATGAGCGCGACGCTGGGGTCGCTGCTGAAGCAGCTGGCCCCGGACTGGAACATCAAGGTGTTCGAGAAGCTGGCGAGCGCGGGCGAGGAAAGCTCCAACGAATGGAACAACGCGGGAACGGGGCATGCGGCGCTGTGCGAGCTTAACTATACCGAGGAGAAACCGGACGGCTCCGTCGACATCGCCAAGGCGATCAAGATCAACGAGCAGTTTCAAGTGTCCCGGCAGTTCTGGTCGTATCTCGTGGATCAGCAGCAGATCCGCAATCCGCAGGACTTCATCATGCCGCTGCCGCACATGAGCCTGGTGCAAGGGGAGAATAACGTCGGCTTTCTGCGCAGGCGGTATGAGGCGATGTCCGCTAATCCGCTGTTCGCGGGCATGGAATTTTCCGACGACCCGAAACAGTTAAAGAAATGGATTCCGCTCGTCATGCAGGAACGGAAATCGAACGAGCCGATCGCGGCGACGAAGATCGATAGCGGCACGGACGTCAATTTCGGCGCGCTGACGCGCATTCTGTTCGAGACGCTGCAGCGCCAAAACGTCGAAATAAAGTACAGACACATGGTCGATAATATAAACCGGCTGCGCGACGGGCGCTGGGAACTGAAGGTGCGGAATCTCGGCACGGGCGCCGTCGAGCGTCACGCGGCGAACTTCGTCTTCATCGGCGGCGGAGGCGGAAGCCTGCCGCTGCTGCAGAAATCCGGCATCCCGGAATCGAAGCGGATCGGCGGCTTCCCGGTCAGCGGCCTGTTCATGGTGTGCAACAACCCGGACATCGTCGCCCAGCATAACGCCAAAGTGTACGGCAAGGCGCCGGTGGGCGCGCCGCCGATGTCCGTGCCGCACTTGGACACGCGGTACATCGACAACAAGCGATCGCTGCTCTTCGGACCGTTCGCCGGCTTTACGCCGAAGTTCCTGAAGACCGGTTCCATGTTCGACCTGATCGGGTCCGTGAAGCCGAACAACGTCGTGACGATGCTGGCGGCGGGCGCCAAAAACATGGGCTTGACCAAGTACCTGATCCAGCAGGTCATGCTCTCGAAAGAGAAGCGCATGGAAGACCTGCGTCAGTTCGTGCCGAACGCCAAGAGCGAGGACTGGGATCTGCTCGTGGCCGGCCAACGCGTCCAGGTTATCAAGGACACGGAGAACGGCCGCGGCACGCTGCAGTTCGGCACGGAAGTCATTAATAACGCCGACGGTTCGATCGCGGCGCTGCTCGGCGCATCGCCTGGCGCTTCCACCGCGGTGTCCGTCATGCTCGAATTGATGAAGAAGTGCTTCCCGCAGGATATGAAAACGTGGGAGCCGAAAATCAAGGAAATGATTCCGTCCTACGGTCTTTCGCTCGTGAAGCATCCGGAACTGATCCAAGACATTCACGCGTCGACTTCGCGCGCGCTCGGTCTGAACCGGGAGCTGCAGCCGGCCAAATAATCCCCGTAGATTATCGTTTACCGCAGAGATGGCCTTCGTCCCGTTCACCTGGGCGGAGGCTTTTTTGGCGTTGTCCCGCAGCTTCGATCCGGACACTTTCGATTCCGAAGGCGAAGAAGGATCTGTTCGTCCGGCTGCCCTGGCGGAAGATGCGGACCCGGCCGAGTCTGGCGGACGAACGGAATCGCGTGCGCCAGTCCGATCCGAAGCCCGATCCGGACGGAGAGGGGCATCCATGAGGCGCGGCGTTCGCCTGTTGTGGCTGGCGGCGGCCTGCTGCATGACATTCGCGCTGTCCGGGTGCTGGAACAGCAGGGAATTGAACAATCTGGCCATCGTGACTGGTATGGGCATCGACCGCATGAACGGAACCGGGCAATATCTGGTCTCGTTCCAGGTCGTGAATTCGAGCAAACTCGCGGCTAACTTGGATGGCGGCGGTCCTGGCGAGCTGCCGATCATCGTCTACGCGGCGACGGAAAACTCGTTATTCGGCGCCATGCGCAAAGCCTCGCAAAAAATATCCCGCCAGCTGTTCTTCTCGCATACCCAGCTGCTCGTTATCGGAGAGGCGATGGCGCGAGGCGGGATTCAGGAACTGTTCGATTTTTTCGACCGATCGCATGAATTTCGGCTGAACATGCCGGTCATCGTCTCGAAAGATACGACGGCGCAAGCGATCCTCCGGAAAGTCACGCCGCTCGAGAAAGCCTCCGCTAGCGGGCTCAATAAGCGCTTGAAAATGACGCAGTCGGTCTGGGCGCATAATTTGACCGTGGACGTGAAGGACATCATCTCGGCGCAAAGCCGCGCGCAGGACATGGCGCTGAGCGGAATCGAGAACACGCCTGAAAAGGGGATCATGGTGTACGACGGGCTCGCGGTGTTCCGGGAAGGGAAGATGACCGGTTGGCTGAAAGGCGAGCATGCCATCGCGATCCTGATGCTGAAGAACACAATCAAAAGCACGATCTTCCAGTTGTCGTGCCCGCATTCGAAGGATAAGCTCTTTGTCGAGCTGCTCAGCGCCAAGTCGAGCCTGCAAGTCGGCATGCGCTCCGGCAAACCGGCGTTTCGCATTCGCGTCAAGGAAGAAGGGAACGTCAGCGAAGTGCACTGCCCGGTCGATCTGAATAACAAGGCGACGATGGTCAAGCTGCAGCGCGAGTGGGCGGATCGGACCAAGGCCATGCTGGAGGCGACGATCCGGACATCGATGAACGAACGTACGGATATCCTCGGCTTCGGCGAGGCGGTCAGCCGCAAATATCCGAAAGCCTGGAAGCGCATGGAGCGCGATTGGCGGGAAGCTTACGCGGACGTCGACTTCGACGTGTCGGTGGAAGCGTATCTCCGGAACACGGGCATGACGCTGAAAGCCTATATTCCTGAGGCATCGGAAACGTAAAGCGGCTTCAGCCGCGATCGATGCCGCGGCGGCGCTTGGCGGCGAACGCGTACCACAGCGGGAGGCAGATTAGGACGATCAGGAAGATGGCTTGCGCCGGCTTCAGTACGCTGAACGCCTTGCGCAGCGTCTGCAGCGCCTCTGGGATCGGAGTGCCGGACAGCAGGTCGGCCGCCACCAGGAAGGCGAGCTCGGCGGCGAACAGCAGGACATAGACAAGCACGATTTTCATAGCGGTACCTCGGCTTCGCGTCATGGGATCGATACCTTCCCAGCATTGCCGGGATCGGCCGCGCCTAATCCGACCGCCGGGCGATCGCGTCCGGACGGCATCTTCACCGATACGGGAGACATGTTTATGAGAACGGATATGCAATGCATCAGCGGGCTTCAACTCTTTTCCATGATGGTGTTGTACGTATTCGGCACCGCGCTGGTCATTCCCGTCGGATTCCAATCCGGCCAGGAAGTGTGGTTATCCATCCTGTCAGCGCTGCCCGCCGGTCTGCTCCTATACCTGATCTTCGACGGCCTGCACCGGCAATTCCCGCGGCAAATCCTGAGCGGCTACTGCCGCCATATCTTCGGCGCGCCGATCGGCTGCGCGCTTAGTCTGCTGTACGCGGTTTATTTCATGTACGTCGCCGCCCGGAACCTTCGGGAAGCGGGCGACTTGCTCATCACGTCGAGCTACGACGTCACGCCGAACTTCGTCATACAGACCGCCATGATCGTCGCCGTCATTTACGTGCTCCGCAAAGGACTCGAGGTATTCTACCGGTTGGGTCAAATCTACTTTTTTATCTTCATCCTCATCGGCGCCGTCTCCAATCTGCTGGTTTTGTTTTCCGGCTTGATCGATCTGAGGAACTTGGAGCCGTTGACCGGCGAAGGCTGGCGCAAGATCCTCTCGTCGGCGTATCCTTCGATCTTCATGTTTCCGTTCGGCGAGGTAGTCTGCTTCATGACCGTCTTCGCGCATGTGAACGGACGCGGCACCGTGAGGCGAAATGGCTTCTCGCGATGCTCATGGGCGGCTTGCTGCTGAGCATGACGCATGCTCTCGAAATCTCGGTGCTCGGCGAGAACATCTACTCGCGCTCGACGTTTCCGCTCCTCAGCACGCTCAGACTGGTCAATATCATGGACTTCATCCAACGCATGGACGCGCTGGTCCTTCTAGCGATGATCATTGGCGTGTTCTTCAAAATGACGATGTACGGCTATGCCGCGATGGCGATCGCCGCAGACGTGTTCAAGGTAAAAGAACCGCAGCGTCTGGCGTATCCCGTCTCGATCGTGATCCTCTTCGCCTCGATCTTCTCGGCATGGAGCTTCCCGGAGCACAACGAGGAGGGATTGACGGACGTCCATCTGCTGAAGCCGATATTCGACCTGACGATTCCGGTGCTGCTGCTCCTCGTCCATCTGCTTCGCCGCAAATGGAGCAAATCGTATGCCGCGCGGGTGCAAGCGGACCAACGGTAACGCACGCCTAAGGCAAAGGATCCACCGCAAGGCCGCCGACTGACCGGCGGCTTTTTTGGCGTTCCCGCGCATAGGCCGGAAGAGTAGGACTTCCAGCACTGACATAGGACTATATTAACAATATTGCCGGAATCTGGACACTTTCGGAAGATTGGCCGTACTAATGAGAGACTCTTACCAAACGCTAGCTTTCGAAGGAGGGTAGCCAAAAAAGAGGCAGCGCAAAAAGATTGAGGAGGCTCTCATGCATAACCCATTGAAACGGCTGGCATTGACAGCGCTTGCAGCTACGCTGCTCTTGCCGGGGGGCGCGATGGCCGCGGGACAGGACAGCCCGCAGGACTACGACGCCACGCGGAAAGCCGCGGCCGAGAAAGCCGCGCTGCTGACGGGGACCTATCAGACGACCAGCGTGCAGTACGCGCTGATCGACCACGGCCGCATCGTCGTATCCGGAGAATCCGGGCGCAATCACGAAAACGATCAAAAACCGCTGTCGAAGGATACGATGTACGGGATCGGCTCGACGAGCAAAATGTTCGTGACGGCGGCCGTCATGAAGCTCGTCGACGAGGGAAAGGTCGACCTGGACACGCCCGTCGTCCGCTACTTGCCGGACTTTACGATGCAGGACGAGCGGTACACCCGTATTACGCCGCGCATGCTGCTGAATCATTCGTCCGGGCTGTACGGCTCGACGTTCCCGAACGCGTTTTTGTTCGAGGACAACGATACGTACGCCCACGACCGCTTGCTGGAGGAGCTGGCCAAGCAGAAGCTGAAGGCCGACCCCGGCGCGTACTCCGTCTACAGCAACGACGGCTTCACGCTGGCTGAGCTGCTCGTCGAGCGGGTGAGCGGCACGGACTTCACCTCGTTCATTCACAAGTCCTTCACGGAGCCGCTCGGCATGGACGCGACGAAGACGCCGCAGGACCGGCTCGACCTCTCCCGGATGGCGGGATTGTATTTCCCGGCTTACAAGGGCCAGCTGCCGAACGAGACGGTCAACGTCATCGGAGCCGGCGGCATCTACTCGACGGCGGAAGACCTGGTCCGCTTCTCGCAGATGTTCACTGGGCAAACCGCAGGCATCCTCTCGGAGAAGTCGGTCGATGCCATGGATCAAGCGGAGTACAAGCTCGGCATGTGGCCGGATGACGCCGATACGTCCGTCAATTACGGGCTCGGCTGGGACAGCGTCGACCTTTTCCCGTTCGGCGAGTACGGCATCCAAGCGCTGACGAAGGGCGGCGACACGATTCTCTATCACGCCTCGCTCGTCGTGCTTCCCGAACAGAACATGGCGGCGGCCGTCCTGTCCTCAGGCGGGGCCAGCACGACGGACCAGCTGCTCGCGAACGAGATCCTGCTCAGCGCGCTGAAGGAGAAGGGCGCCATTGCGGAGCTCAAACCGGCGAAATCGTTCGACACCCCGGTCAAAGCGCCGATGCCGGAAACGCTGACGGAGCTGTCGGGCACGTACGGCGCAACGAATCAATTGCTCAAGGTCGAGGTGCGCAAGGACGGCGACCTGGCGGTCAGCGCCGTTCAGGCGCCGGGGGCGCCGGCCGAGCATTACGCCTACACGGCGGACGGCACGTTCGTCAGCGCGGACGGCAATGCGAAGGTCGCGTTCGTGAAGGAGTCGAACGGGCATACGTATGTCTGGGTGCGCGCGTACGCGTCGCTGCCCGGGCTCGGCCAAACGGCATTGTCGCAGTATTCCGCCGAGAAGCTCGAAGCGAACCCCATTCCGGGCGAGACGGCGGCGGCGTGGGAGAAGCGCGTCGGGCAGTCATATTATTTGGTCAACGAGAAGTATTCGTCGCTCGCGTACCTGCTGCAGCCCGCGGTCAAGCTCGCGCTGTTCCCGGACGCGCCGGGCTATTTGCTCGACCAGAAGATTCTCGGTCCGGACGTTTCCGCCAGCGACCTGCAAATTCCGACGATGGCGGGGCGGGACACGCAGGCGTACCGATTCTATACGGATAACGGCATCGAGTACATGACGTCCGCGGGCAGCGTGTTCGTCAGCGGTGAAGCCGTGAAGCCGATCTATGCCGGCAAACAATCGACGGCTACGATTCCGGCGAACGGTTACGCGAAGTGGTACCAGGTTCCCGAGCAAGCGGCCGGCAAGACCATGCAGGTGAAGCTGCACGCCGACGCCTCGTTCGCCGTCTACGACGCGCAAGGGACATGCGTCTACTTCAGCGCCGCCGGCGGGAAGGACGCCGTCGTCCTGCCGAAGGACGGCACCGTTGTCTTCGCCGGCGAAGCCGGAACGAAATTTGGCATCACCATCAAGCCTTAATACCGCTTCAGCTGCGCGCGGACGACCGTATCAACCGCGAACGGGCCCGCCGGGCAGTCGAAGCGCAAATCAATGAAGCTCTTGGGATGGAAATCCCGAGAGCTTTTATTGTTTGCGGCATGCCGCCGTTTTAAGCATTTTTTCAGTTTACTTTCATCTGTCTATTAGCCAGCCTTAAGGAACGCTTCAGGTTCGCGTCCTATACTTCTCGCATGGCATGACACATCAGGACAGCGAAAGGCGGTAATCGAATGAACGAGAAGATGAGAATCGAGCTGAACGCGGATGAAGCGGGCAAGACGCGGAACGTGAAAAAGGCGGGCATCGCCAATTGGCGCGCGATGTTCGCGACGTTCATGGCGGGCGCGGCCGTTGTCGGCGGATTGACGTTCGCTTCGGATAAGCTGAGTCTATTCGGGTATGGCGGCCAGTCCGCGCAAGCGGCCGTCTCCTCCGCCGGCGATTCCGCCGCGGCCGGCGTCCGCGGCGCCTCGTTAGCGGCATCGGGAACAAGCGGCATCGCGTCCATCGTGAAAACCGCGAGCCCGGCCATCGTCAAAATCGAGACCAAAGTGAACCAGGCGAACAACGGATTTTCGGGCCGAGGCGCGCTTCGGCAAGGGGCGGGCGGAGACGAGGTCGAAAGCGGGATCGGTTCCGGCTTCGTGTTCGACTCGAGCGGCTATATTTTAACCAATGAGCACGTCATCGACGGGGCGGACGACATCGAGGTCTACGTGCAGGGATACGACGCACCGTTCACGGCCACGCTGGTCGGAAGCCGGTACGACCTGGATTTGGCCGTGCTGAAAATCAAAGGAGACAAAGCCTTTCCCGCGTTGAAGCTCGGCGACTCCGACAAAATGGAGGCCGGGGACTGGGTCGTCGCGATCGGGAATCCATACGACTTCGACTACTCCGTGACGACCGGCGTCTTAAGCGCCAAAGAGCGCGAGATCAGTATCGACGACGAGCAGGGCACTCGCAGCTACAAGCACTTGCTGCAAACGGACACCGCGATTAACCCGGGCAATTCGGGCGGTCCGCTGTTGAATATGGCAGGCGAGGTCATCGGCATCAACACCGCCGTAAACGCCGAAGCGCAAGGCATCGGCTTCGCGATTCCGTCCAGTACGGTGCGATCCGTCGTCGATCAGTTGAAAGGGAGCGATACGAGCGCGAAGCAGCTGCCAACGCTGTAAGCGGCAGGCATGAGTACGAGCGATCGCGGCTGGGCCGGGCGCAGACCGGACAAGGGCGCTCCGACGGCGAAGTAAGCCGTTTGGATCTTGCTTCAAGCCAGCCCATATGCCAAGATGGGAGCATAACGGTGAGGGAGGAAGCTTCGTATGATGAAATGCGCAGTGCTGGACGATTACCAGCAGGTCGCGATGTCGATGGCGGATTGGTCGGTTGTCGCGGATCGGGTTCAGGTGGAGGTGTTCCACCGTCATTTCGACGATGAGGAGGAGCTGGCGGCCGCCATCGCGGATTGCGAGATCGTCGTGATCATGCGGGAGCGCACGCCGTTCCGGCGGTCGCTCTTCGAGCGGCTGCCCCGGCTGAAGCTTCTCGTGACGACGGGCATGCGCAACGCCTCGGTCGATCTCGCCGCCGCTTCCGAGCGCGGCATCGTCGTCTGCGGCACGCGCGGCGGCGGCGAAGGCACGACCGAGCTGACGTGGGCGCTCATCCTGGGCTTAGCGAGAAAGCTGGTGCAGGAGAACGAGTCGCTGCGCGGCGGTGGGCCGTGGCAGCAATCGATCGGCGCCGACCTGACCGGCAAGCGGCTCGGACTGCTCGGGCTCGGCCATATCGGCAGCAACGTCGCGCGGATCGGACAAGCGTTCGGCATGGAAGTCGCGGCCTGGAGCCAAAACCTGACCGCGGACAAAGCCGAGGCGGCCGGTGTGCGGCTCGCGTCTTCGAAGGACGAACTGCTGGCGAACTGCGACATCGTCTCGATTCACCTGGTGCTGGGCGACCGCACCCGCGGGCTGCTCGGTGCCCGCGAGCTCGGGCTGATGAAGCCGACCGCCTACCTGATCAACACCTCCCGCGCGCCGATCGTCGATCGGGAGGCCTTGATCGCGGCGCTGCGCGAGGGCCGGATTGCCGGCGCAGGGCTGGACGTGTTCGAGACGGAGCCGCTACCGGCGGACGATCCGTTCCGCTCGCTGCCGAACGTGCTGGCCACGCCGCATATCGGCTACGTCACCGAAGCGGCGTACCGCGGATTCTTCCGCGGCGTCGTCGCGGACATCGAGGGGTACTTGAGCGGCTCGCCGGTGAACGTGCTGGGTTAAGCTGGCAGCGCGAGGTACGTTCACGAGATGTTCATCCTTGCAGCCCGATCTCGTCATCTCAAGCGCCCGTTCCTCTGGTATACTGAGGTCGTTCATGACGGACGTTGAGGAGTGAAGAGGATGAAATTAGGCGCGGGACTCCTGCTGCTGCTTATCGCGCTGTTCGCGCTGCCGACGGCCGCGTCGGCCCATACGGAATTGAAAAGTTCCTCGCCCGCCGACGGGGAAACGGTCACGAAGGCGCCGTCGGACATTCAGCTGACGTTCGCGACGACGATCCAGCCGTTGACCGTGCTAAAGGTGACCGACGGCGAAGGCAAGGCCGTCGCGGTCAAGAGCGCCGCCGGCGAGAACGCCATCACGGGCACCTTCGAGCAGCCGCTCGAAAACGGAACATACCAGGTTGACTGGCGGATCATCGGGGAAGACGGGCATAACATCTCAGGCAGTTATGCGTTCACGGTCGCGGTGCCGGCCGGGCAGGCGTCTGCCGGCGGCGAACCTCCGGCCGCGCCGGATCAACCTTCGAACGGTCCGGACACGGCAGGTTCGACCGGGACCGGTTCGAACGACGGCACGCCAGCCGGCGCGTCCGGCCAGGACGCGAACGCGCCGCAGTCGAATGCGGCCGGTGACGGCGGCCAGGCCGAGGCCGCGGATACGGCGGCGGGGGACGTCTCGGCAGCCGATGCCTTGACGACGTTCACCGCGGACGATGGGGCCGGGAAGAGCAATCTGGGCACCGGCTGGATCATCGCGATCGGGTTCGGATGCCTGGCGATCGTCGGCGCGATGATTCGCGTTTTCAAAGTCTGAGGTAAGCGAAATGGTCCGTGCATGCTGGTACCATCCCCTGCAAGTAGACATTCAAAAAAACCTTCATGGTATCATGGAGGTTTGAGTGCCACTTGGAGGGGATATTTTTAAGGCTAAAAAGGACAGACATTCCAGACGTATTCGGAAGAATTCAAATCGAAGGCGGTCCAGGCCTATGTAGAATGAAATAACCATCGCCAATAAGCGATGGTTATTTTTTATGATCATATACAAAAACGTTGAGGAAGGAAATGAGAGAAAGTATTAAGATTTTTTCGCAATCGTATTCGTTGCCACTCCTTGCCGATCTATATGGAGGGATAAGTTTATTTCAAAAATGTCCTTTAGTTGCTTCGCCATTTCCTTCGGCGTAAAGGGCATATTGGTATTAATCCACCATTCCACTACACCGACAAAAGCCGATGTCATATATTGAATGGCCACTTCTGGCTTCGATTCACCGCGAAATCCCTCTACCTTTAGTCGCTCCTCGATTCCGCTCTTGACCATGGACACCAGTTGTTCCCTAAAGCAGATCAAACCTTTATTGCTCAGCATCGAGGAATAAAATAAATAATGCTTCTCTAGATATTGAAACAGCGGAAGCGGAGATTGTACGATATCCGAACATTGTTCCTCCGTATGCGATAAGACGCAATGGTTGACCATCTGATTCAAGTGATCCTTGATGCATTGATCAAGCAGATCGTATTTATCCGCGTAATGCAGATACAGCGTCCCCCGGTTGAGATCCGCTTTTTGCGATATATCGTTGATCGTAATTTGTTCAAAGTCTTTCTCCGCCATCAATTCGATTAACGCGTTTTGGATGGCTTGCCTGGTTTTAAGGATCCTTCTGTCCATTTTTGTCACGGGTCCACCTCAGCTCTCCGGATGAATATACAAAAACCGGCCATGTGTTAATTAGTTAACAGAAGTCAACGTTCTACCGATTGCGATAGCGAATCTTCTCTCTATAATGTAAATCAATACATGTTAATTAATCAACCAACGTTGATTATTGGTGCGCGTGACATGTAGATGACGAACGAAACCATGAAGGGAAGAGAGGCGAAGGTACGATGAGAATAGATGTCTGGTCCGATGTTATGTGTCCGCTGTGTTATATTGGCAAAACCAATTTGGATACCGCCATTGAGCGGTTCCAACACAAAGGTAAGGTGGAAGTCGTTTATAGGCCATTCCAGCTGTTCCCGAACGCACCAAGCGGCAGCGGTAAAAATTATTACGCGTGGACAGCCGAGATCCATGGCGGAGGCATGACCGCCGATTATGTAAGGGAAGCAAATAAGGCGGTCATTGAATTGGCCGAGGCTGTAGGTCTTGCCTATCGACTCGATACTTTAATTCCATCCAACACGACCGATGCCCTTCGCGTTGCCTTATACGCGCAAGAACAGGGCAGTGCGGGGGTATGGATGGCACGGGTGTATAAAGCGTATTTTACCGATTCGTTGAACATCGGTGACCAGCGCACCTTGGCCAAGCTTTCGGAAGAGAGCGGTCTGGATGGACAAGCCGTTCTTCATATCCTGTCCGGCGATCGCTACAAAGATGCAGTCAAACAAGAGCGGCAAAACGGGGCCAAGCTTGGAATTACGGGCACGCCGTTCTATGTGTTCAACGACAAGTATGCCGTATCGGGAGTCCGATCAAGCCAAGCCTTCCTTGAGATTCTTGAACGCGTGTGGAGAGAAGATCATTCCCTCCAGATGCTTGAGGCTGATTCGCAAGACGAGGTGCAGAGCGGGTTGTGCGGGGAAAAGGGTTGCGCCTTAGAATGAACATCATTGACTGGCGACGAGCGCATCTGCGGGCATGGAACACCAAAATCAAATTTAGGAGCTGAACCAAAAATGTTGAACTCCACCATGAATTCGAACTATAAATCGCTATTCGAGCCCTTCACGTTTCCATCGGGCGTTCAGGTGAAGAATCGGATGCTGATGGCCCCGATGACCAACTCGTCCTCGCTCGAGAACGGAGAAGTATCGGAACAAGAATTGCTGTACTATCGCGAGCGCTCAGGCGGTGTTGGCGCGGTAATTACCGCGAGCAGCCACGTGTCGCCGGAAGGAAAAGCGTTTGTCAACGAAATCGGTGCGGACCGCGATGACTTAATTCCTTCGCTTAAGAAACTGGCGGATACGATTCACGCGCAAGGGTCAAAAGCCATCTTGCAGTTATTCCACGCGGGCAGAATGACTTCGGCCGAGCTGATTGGCGGCAAGCAACCGGTAAGCGCCAGCGGCGTAGCCGCAGAACGGGAGGGGGCGGTAATACCGAGAGAACTGACGGAGGAAGAGATACTCGCTACGATCAAGGCCTTTGGGGAAGCGGCCCGCAGAGCCATCGAAGCCGGGTTTGACGGCGTGGAAATTCATGGTGCCAATACGTTTTTGATTCAGCAATTCTTTTCCCCGCATTCCAATCGCCGGACAGACCGTTGGGGAGGTACGCTCGACAACAGAATGGCATTTTCGCTTGCCGTAATCGATTCCGTGAATCAAGCAGTCGCCAAACACGCGGTGGTGCCATTCATGGTCGGATACCGGTTATCGCCCGAGGAGAAGCATGATCCGGGCATCACGATGGAAGACACGCTTAAGCTGGCAGATCGGTTGTCCGAACAGAAGCTCGACTATCTACATCTTTCCGTGAGGGGCTTTTGGGACGGATCGATACGCGATACGGCGGATACGACATCCCGGGTCGTGCTCGTACATGAGCGAGTAGGCGCTCGCATACCGGTCATCGGGGTTGGCGGCCTTTCCTCGCCGGATGACGTGAGGACGGCGTTGGATTCGGGCGTTCCCTTGCTGAGTTTGGGGCATGCGATGATCATGGAACCGAAGTGGGTGGAAAAGGTACGGAACGGTCACGAAAGCGACATCCGTACGACGCTTCCGAGAACGGCTCAACACGAGCTGGTATTGCCGGACCCGCTATGGGACATGCTCGTGAACACGCCGGGATGGTTTCCGGTCGTATGATGAATCCGCCCGGTATCTTGATTTCATCTTGATTCGGTCTTCATTTCTTCATGATCGCGCCTCCTTATACTACTCGACATAACGAAGTTCCAAATACGGAGGATGAAGCGGATTGAAATAATATTTGGGATCGTTTTTACCGTAGCGATGCTTCGAGCCAGCGCTCAGAAGGCAGCGGACTTGGATTAGCAATAACCAAAAACATCTTAGAGTTACATGAAGCTGAATGCGGCGTGACGAATACGTCTCATGGTGTCGCCTTCTACTCTTGGCTACCTAAATACAACGTCGAGGTAGCCGATAAGTTTGGGAATTCGGTTGTATACCGTCCATTTTCGCGATAAATGGGTCTTTTTCGCCAGGAACGTGATATGATGAATGGAATAGACGCGATGGCCGCCGCGAAGCTGGCGGCCGAATTCGGGCGCGTACGTTCCGCGCGTTGTCACACCTCTGCGAGGTTCGCGAATACGGTAATGCAGGGGCGTGCATCCGGCGGTCAGCAGCCGGACCGAATAAGCTTGTTCGCCATTTCAATGACCTGTCCGAGGAGAACGATCGTGAAGATGAGAGACATACGGGAGTACATTTCGATTAACTTGATCATTTTTATGTTTTGGGTGTTTTTGGTCGTCAAGGACGGCGTCATCTCGCCGCTCGAAGGCGCGCTGCTGTTCGATCTTGCGCTCGTCTATCTGATGCGCGAGCCGATCAAACGATTGCTCGACGCGATGTTTCGCGCCCGATGACGGCCGAACCCCGCGTCACCCAGAGAAAAGCCGGGACCGTGATGGCGGTCCCGGCTTTTTCAGGTTATCCCAGGCTTCGAATCATTAGGCGGGCGGCGCGTGCCCGTTTTTTCAATGCCCGCCGCCGGTCTTAACGTCATGCCCGCCGCAAGAGGGGGGCCAAAAGCATCCCGTTCGTGGTATAGTTCTTATAAGAACATTTGTGATCGTATAGCAACCGAAGAGACAGGAACGCACGAGGGGTAATCGTGAGCGCGGAAATCGATGAGGATCCGGGACGACGAGGCAGCATCCGCCCGGTCAGGAAAGAGGCAGGTTGAATGGACTTCGATATGATGGCAGGGCTGATTCAGCACCTGGGCTACGCGGCGTTGTTTTTCGTATTATGTCTGGGCCTGATCAGCATTCCGGTACCCAACGAAGTGATCGTCATGACGGCCGGCGCGGTGTCGGCGGGCGGCTCTTTGCTCCCGCTGCCGGCATTTCTATGCACGTACCTCGGCGTACTGTCCGGGCTGACCTTCGGCTACACGATGGGGCGCCGGTACGGCAGGCCGCTGGTGCGGCGGTTTCAACACAAGGAGCGCCTCGGCAAAGCCTTGGGCTTCGCCGAGGTCCTGCTCTCCCGGTACGGGAAGTTCGCGCTCGTCGCCAGCTACTTTTTTCCGATCGTCCGGCACGTGATGCCGTATTTGGCGGGCATGAACCAATTGAGTTTCAAGCTGTTCGCGGTTTTCTCGTATGCGACGGGCTTGATGTGGACGCTGCTGTATTTCCTGCTTGGGCGGCTCATGGGCAATCAAGTCCAGGAAACGGGCTACGCGATCTATTATTACGGGATGGGTGCGCTGGCGGTGGTCGTCGTCGGCGCGGCTGCGCTGGCCGTCGTCAAGTGGCTGTCCCGCGCGCGAAGCCACCGAGACCGCACGGTCGGGCGTTAGCGAAGACTGCCCGGGACGCCTATAAGCCCAGCTCAGACAAGCCGGGCTGACCACGATTAAGCAGAACGAAGAGCTCCCGCAGACATACGGGAGCTCTTCGCGCGTTCGGGCATGATCCGCCAAGCAGGGCGGCCGGCTCCGCAGCACGGCTCAGTAAGGCTCGGCGTCGCGCCCCTTGCGCACGGCGTCGTCCGGCGCTTGAGCGCCGGCGCGGTTGCCGAGATTCGTCTGGCTGGCGCCGCCTCCGCAGGCCTTCGCCAAGCCTTCCCGCAGACGGCGGCCGTATTCGTCGTCCGCCGCTTCGGCGAGCGCGATCATCCGGTCCCGGATGCGCGAATCGCAGCGGGAGAGGTCTCCGATCAGATTGGACAGCAGCTCGTCCTTCTCCCACGGCTCGAAGCCCCGGAACGTTTCGCCGGCTTGCTTTGTGTTGTCGCTGCGGTCGATGGATTGACGCACCAGATTGCCCTGGACGTAAGGCGTATGCTCCTTGCCGGCCTGTTCGGCTTCGGCGAGGCCGCCGAGCAGCGACGGCTCGTAATTGACGTGCGGGTTTTGGCCCGGCGCGAGATCGACCCGGAGCTGCATCATGCCGCCGCGCTGGTTCGTCGCCACCTGCTTCCGGGGCGCATTCACCGGCAGCTGCAAATAATTGGCGCCAACGCGGTGGCGCTGCGTGTCCGAGTAGGAGAAGGTGCGGCCCTGCAGCATCTTGTCGTCGGAGAAGTCGAGCCCGTCGACGAGCACGCCGACGCCGAACGCGGCCTGCTCCACTTCCGTGAAGTAATCCGCGGGATTGCGGTTCAAGGTCATCTTGCCGACGGGGAGCCAGGGAAAGCGGTCGTTCGGCCACAGCTTCGTGTCGTCGAGCGGATCGAAGTCCAGCTCGGGATGCTCGCCGTCGGGCATGAGCTGCACGAGCAGCTCCCACTCCGGATAGTCGCCGCGTTCGATCGCTTGATACAGATCCTGCGTCGCATGGTTGAAGTTCGTCGCCTGAATCTCGTTCGCTTCCTGCTGGGTCAGGTTCTTGATGCCCTGCTTCGGCTCCCAATGATACTTCACCAGCACCGCTTCGCCGGCCTGGTTGACCCACCGGTACGTATTGACGCCGGAGCCCTGCATCATGCGGTAATTGGCCGGAATGCCCCACGGCGAGTAGACGAGCGTCACCATATGGAACGTCTCTGGTGAGCTGGCGCAGAAATCGAAGAACCGCTCGGCGTCCTGCACGTTGGTCACGGGGTCCGGCTTGAACGCGTGGATCATGTCGGGGAACTTGATCGCGTCGCGGATGAAGAAGATTTTCAGGTTGTTGCCGACGAGGTCCCAATTGCCGTCTTCGGTATAGAACTTGACCGCGAAGCCGCGCGGGTCGCGAAGCGTCTCCGGCGAATGGGTGCCGTGCACGACCGTGGAGAACCGGACGAACACCGGCGTCTGCTTGCCCTTCTCTTGAAATAGCTTGGCGCGCGTATACGCGCTCGCCGGTTCGCCGCCGACGGTGCCGTACGCTTCGAAGACGCCGTGCGCGCCGGCGCCGCGGGCATGCACGACGCGTTCCGGGACGCGCTCCCGGTCGAAATGGCTCAGTTTCTCGATGAAATCGTAATTTTCCAGCGTCGCCGGCCCGCGGTTGCCGACGGTCCGGATATGCTGATTGTTCGTGATGGGATGCCCCTGCCGGTTGGTCAATTCGTTGCTTGCGTTATGCCCGTCCGGGCGGCGCGTAGAATCTGAGGTCACGGTTGTCGCGGCTCCTTTGCGTAAGAGAGAATGGGCTTTTTTGCCGCTTATAGTATTGATTAACAGGCGGAAATTATGCGCCGGGCCGCAGTCGGCCGCGCGGAGAAGGGATGCGGGATTCCGCAACTGATGACAAGTAACAAAATCGCGATATTGTTATCAGACTTGCGGTCTGTTATAGTTAACCCAACGACAGGAAGGAGGACGAGCGGATGACGAACGATCTGCCATTGAGCAAGGAACAAATTCTCGATACCGCGGAACAAGTGCTTAAGCGCTTCGGACCGGATAAAACGTCCGTCGTGGACGTCGCGCGGGCGCTTCAAGTGAGCCACGGCACGCTGTACCGCCATTTCGCGAGCAAAGCCGCGCTGCGCGAAGCGGTGACGGAGCGCTGGCTGCGCCGGATCATCGCCGAACCGCTGGCCGCGCTCGCGGAACTTCCCGGCGTAAGCGCGGCCGAGCGGCTTCGGCAGTGGGTGGCAGCGCTCATCGCCGCCAAGCGGACGTACGCGGCGGACGATCCCGAGCTGTTCAAAATGTACGCGGACGTCACGCTGGAAACGGGGGACATGATCGATACGCACATCTGCGGCTTGATCGGGCAGATGGCGTCCATCATCGCGGCGGGCGTCGCATCCGGCGAGCTGAAGCCCGTCGATCCGGAGGACACCGCCCGCGCGATCTTCATCGCCACGTCGAAGTTTCACCATCCGTCCCACGCGCGGGAGTGGCAAGCGGAGCGCGCCGACCGGGAGTTCGACATCGTCTGGCGCCTGCTCCTGCAAGGCATCGTGCCGGACGTTCGCCAAGCTTGACGCGGCAGCGCCGGGGCAGGCCGACCGCAGCAGCCAGCCAGCAAGAGGGAAGCAGGCGCATGGCCGCGAGCCGCTTTCGATAACCCTTCGATCATCGAATCGAAGGGTTGTTTGCTTTTTGCGCTAGCTTCGCGAATTGGAGACGAATTGTTTAATGACAAAATTGATAATCCGTCACTTGATATTTGTTTGTGGCTGGTCTATAATCAAACCATCCAAGCGAGGACATGTGAATCAACCGTTTTCCGTTCGTTTCGAACGCAGGCGTTATCAAGCCCACATGCTATTCAAGGAGGAATCATTCATGAGCCGTACATTGGAAGGCAAAGTCGCGTTGGTCACCGGAGCGTCGCGGGGGCTTGGGAAAGACATCGCCGAGCTGCTCGCGCGGCATGGCGCCAAGGTCGTCGTCAATTACGCCAGCAGCCCGGAGAGAGCGGAGCAGGTCGTGGCCGCGATTAAGGCGAACGGCGGGGAGGCGCTGGCAGTCCGGGCGGACGTCAGCCAAGTGTCCGAGATCGAGCGGTTGTTCCGCGAAACGCTGGACGCCTTCGGCCGCATTGACATCCTGATCAACAACGCCGGCATTATGATCACGAAGCCGCTCGCGGACATTACGGAAGACGACTACGACCGGCAATTCGCGATCAATACGAAAGGCACGTTCTTCGCGATCCAGCAGGCGGCCAAGCATATGGGCAGCGGCGGGCGGATCATCAACTTCTCGACCTCGGTCACCGGTCAAATGTTCCCGACTTACAGCGCGTATACGGGCTCCAAAGGCGCCGTCGAGCAGTTCGGCCGCCAGCTGGCCAAAGAGCTGGGCCCGAAAGGTATCTCGATCAATACCGTGGCGCCGGGACCGATCAATACGGAGCTATTCAAGGCCGGGAAGACGCCGGAGCAAATCGCGAGCGTCGGCAATAGCAACTCCTTCGGCCGGCTCGCCGAGACCGAGGATATATCCAAGGTCGTGCTGTTCCTGGCCGGCCCGGATTCCGGCTGGGTGACGGGCCAGACGATCCGCGTTAACGGCGGCTTCATCTGATTCCGTGCAAGCGATCTAGTCCGCGATATGAATGGTATCAAAAATCAACCAGCAGCCGAATTCTCGGCTGCTGGTTTTGTTATCCCGTCAACTTGCCTGACGCGCCTTCGTTTCGATGCCGTAGATGAGCAGCATGATCGTTCCGATCAGCAGCACCGCGGTAAACACGCCGAATATCGGGGCGTAGCCGACATGCCCCTGCACGAGGGCGCCGACGAGATAAGGCGCGACCACGCTCCCGATCCGGCCGAAGCCGGCCGCGAAGCCCGCGCCTCCCGCCCGGATCGGGGCCGGGTAATTCTCGGGGGTATACGCGTACAGCGCGCCCCATGCGCCCAGGTTGGAGAAGGACAGCAGCGCTCCCGTCAGCAGCAGCATCCCCGTGCTCTGGCTGAAGCCGAAGCCGAGCGCCATCGCGCCGGAGGCGACGAGGAAGACGGCGAGCGTTGCCTTGCGGCCCCATCGCTCCACGAGGTACGAAGCCGCGAAGTAGCCAGGCAGCTGGGCGAGCGTCATGAGCAGGACGTAGCGGAAGCTCTGGATCATCGTAAAGCCTTTGTCGACCAGGACGGAAGGCAGCCAGAGGAACATGCCGTAATAGGAGAAGGCGATGGCGAACCAAACCGCCCAGAGCGCGATCGTCTCGCGCTTATAGGACGTGAACAGCTCGCGGATCCCGATGCGCCGCTCCGCCTTCGCGCGATACTGCGGCGATTCCGGCACTTCGCGGCGGATCCAGAACGCGAGCGCGATCGGCAGTGCGCCGACGGCGACCGCGACGCGCCAGCCGTACGGCGGAATGACGAAATACGCGAGCACGGCGGCCAAGATCCAGCCGGCGGCCCAGAAGCTCTCCAGCAGGACGACCATCCGGCCCCTGATTGCCGCCGGCGCAAATTCGCTGACGAGGGTGGAGGCGACCGGCAGCTCGGCGCCCAGTCCGACGCCCATCAGGAACCGCAGCGCGAGCATGATGCCGAACCCGCCCGCGAACGCGCTTCCGAGGCTGAACACGCCGAACACCAATAGCGTGAGAAGAAATACGGGACGCCGGCCGAGCCGGTCGGCCAGATAGCCGCCCAAGACCGCGCCGATCGCCATGCCGACCAAATTGAACGTGCCGAGCAGGCCCGCCTCCTGCGCCGTCAGCCCCCACTCCTCGCGAAGCGCGACCAGGACGAACGACAGCAGCCCGACGTCCATGGCATCGAACATCCAGCCGAAGCCGGCTGCCCAAAACACCTTGTTCAGTTCGCGCTTGGTACCGGCTGCGGCCGCATAGACTTGGTTCATAGCAACGCTCCTTTCGGTCTCCGTACGGGTTGTGATAGCGCGCGGCAGGCGCGTAACCCGCAGCTGTGCGTGTACGATGAGTGTTCCATATCCGGCGCAGCCTTATTCCAGCTCCGTCCGGCCCGCCTTCGGCAATCCGCGCGCAAGGCGGGCATACTTCACAAAATCGGCCCGTTCATCGTTGTATGAGGGGGTACACATTCATACTGCGGAGGACACGAACATGATGAGAGAATTAACGACCGAATCCGAATGGCTCGAGGGCTTTCCGGTGATGAAGGAATTGCGAACGCATCTATGCCGGCGGACGTACCTCGAATTTCTTCGTACGATGACGGCCGACGGCTACAGGTTGTTTGCGTTATACGATGGCCGCGAGATTGCCGCCTTGGCCGGCATAAGCATCGTCACGAATTTTTATTTCGGCAAGCATGTCTTCGTGTACGACTTGGTCACCAAAGCCTCAGGCCGGTCCAAAGGCTTCGGTAAAAAATTGCTTGCCCAAATTCATCAATACGCGAAGGATAACGGGTGCGGCGCGGTAGCCCTGGGCTCGGAAATGTCCAACGTCGACGCGCATCGGTTTTATGAAGCTAAGATGGGGTATGAGAAGGCCGCTTACTCCTTTATGCTCGTGCTTTGAGACGGGAAGCGGCCGTTTGGAAGGAACTTCCGCTTAACAGATCGGTGCGGCAGCAGTATAGTTTAATAATTAGGTGATTCGGTTTAATATCGTTAAACATTTGAGACACCTATACGTTGGAGCGCGAAGTTCCGGGTTGGAAGGGCTTGCGTGCACAGCCATTCGCCGGTCCCCGATGCCTATGTGAAGTTTTTCACGTATTAATCGGGGGCGCGTCCATGATGATGAGCATTGATCAGGTATCCGGAAGAAGAGCGGATAGAAGGAGGAGCATCGAAATGCCGGAAATGACCATTCCAAGACAAGCGGCAGGTAAGTCGCAGCCCCAAGCAGCGGACGTCCTGCTGCCATTATCGAAGCCGGAGGTTCAAGAAGCGATGATCGCGCTGGCGGATCACCTGCCGAAGCTGGCCGAGATGACGGCGCTGCTGACCAAGACTTACGATCTGGCGAGACAAGTCGCGGGCGACCGCGTGCTGGTCCAAGATACGCTGGGCGCCATCCGGGAAGTCGCGAAGCCCCTGGAGGAAAAAGCGAAGCATTACGCGTCGGCGGCCATCGAAGCCCGCGCGCGAGCGGAGCAAGACGGGGCCGCGATCGGCCTGTTTGGCCTGCTGGGCCTGCTGAAAGATCCGGAGCTGCAGCGGCTGCTTCGCTTCGGCCGGGCGTACGTCGACATTCTGGGCGAAAGACGAAACTAATCGAGAGGGAGTTGGGGATATGCGCAAGCATATTTTGATAGTAGGCGCGGGTTACGGCGGTCTGCTGAGCGCGCTATCCGCCCGGGCGCATTTTTCGCCGGAGGAAGCCGAGATTACGGTCATCAACAAATACGACACGCATCAAATCATTACGGAGCTGCATCGGCTGGCGGTGGGCAACATCGCCGAGAAAGCCGTCACCCTGCCGCTCGAGCACTTGTTCAAAGGCAAATCGATCCGCTTGCGGATCGGCACGGTGGCCGCGATCGATCCGAACGGCCGCAGCGTCGCGCTGGAGGACGGCAGCACCTACGCATACGACGCGCTCGTGCTTGCGCTCGGGAGCGAATCGAACTTCTTCGGCGTGCCCGGGCTGCAGGAACATAGCTTCACGCTGAAATCCGTCGCGGACGCGAAACGGATCTACGCGCATCTCAACGGCAAAATCGCGGCGTACGCGAGAGCGAAGCGCAAAGCGGACGCGACGTTCGTCGTGGGCGGCGGCGGCTTGACGGGAGTCGAGCTCGTCGGCGAGCTGGCGGACGAGCTCCCGGACATCTGCCGCTCGCACGGCGTCGACTTCGCGGACGTGTCCATCTACCTCGTCGAATCCAAATCGAACATCCTCTCGTCCTACTCCGCGGATCTGATCAGACGCGCGGTAACGAGCCTGGAGAAGCGCGGCGTCCGCTTCCTGACCGGGCTTACCATCACGGAGGTGAACGGAACGACGGTCAGCCTGAAGGATGGCCGGAAGCTCGAAGCGGGCACGGTTCTCTGGGCCGGCGGCGTGAAAGGCAGCTCGCTCGTGGCGAACTGCGGCATCGCCGTCGACCGCGGACGCGCCTCGGTTAACGCGTATCTGCAATCCGTCTCGCATCCGGAAGTGTTCGTGGCCGGCGACTGCGCCGTCGTACTGGGGCCGGACGGTCTCCCGTACCCGCCGACCGCGCAGCTCTCTTGGCAGATGGGCGAGCATATCGGGGGCAATCTGTACGCGTACTTCAAGGGCGCCAAGATGGACGCGTTCGAGCCGGTCAATTCCGGTTCGCTCGCCAGCCTCGGACGCAAGGACGGCATCGGCTGGATCGGCGAAAGCGGCATCGAGCTGAAAGGCTTGCCGGCCACTTGGATGAAGAAAGCGAGCGACGTGCGGTACTTGGCGCATATCGACGGCTTGTTCTCGCTGGCGTATTGAACCGGCTGCGGAGCGTATTGCCGAACCCCTCGGTGACTTGACCGGGGGGTCTTTCCGCATGCGGTAGCACGAGGCGTCGTGCGCATTGTTTGCATGGTTTATTTCATTCGCCCGAAGGCAATACAAAGGGAAGAAGACGGCCGCCGAAGAATCGCTCGCGGGCGGAATTAGGTCCGTTGTAAGCAGGCGGCCGCGCGTCATGGCGCGCGGACATGGAGGAGAACCTTACCGATGCCGCAGGAAATCAAGGGTCAAGGGATTCAATCGTTGGAAGCCGGCTTGGCGATGTTGAAGCGGATCGCCGCCGAAAAGCGCCCCCTTACGATTACGCAGATCGCGCAGCTGTGCGACATGCCGAAAAGCAAAGCGCATCACTATTTAACCAGCTTTTGCCGATCCGGCTTCCTGCATAAAGGCGAGGACTTGAAGTATGCGCTCGGCCCGGAGCTGATCTTGCTGGGCCTCGAAGCGGTCGACGCCATGGATATCTACGCGCTCGCGCTGCCTTATCTCGAAGCCATCCGCGATGCCGTGAACGAAACGGTCTATCTGTCCTTGTGGGGACTGAACGGTCCGTTCTTCGTTCGCTGCGTCGAGAGCAAGCGCGCCATCAGCATCGGGGTTCGAGTCGGATCGCAAGTAAGCGTCACGAGGTCTTCGTCGGGGAAAGCATTCGCGGCGTTCATGCGGAAAGAAGAAACGGCAGCGATCATCGCGAAGGAACTGGAAGCCGATTCGACGGATCCGGAGCTGTTCGAGCGGGAGCTTCGAGCCGTTAGGGAATCCGGCTATGCGCATAGCGACGGGACGATCGCGCCGGGCATCGCGGGGATCTCCTGCCCGGTCTTCGATCGAGGCGGCCGCATACTGGCAACCCTGACCATACTGGCGCTGAGCGGCACGCTGAATGCTTCCGAAGACTCCGAGGCGATTCGCGTGCTGAAAGAGAAGGGATCCGCGCTGTCCAAGGCGCTGGGCTACAAAGGGGAACGAGGGGTATGATTTCGGGCTGGAGGGAGACAATGAACGGAAGAATCGGGAATCGGAAAGAGTGATCGCATGTGAATGCAGCCCCTCGGTTGTGGCAGGAGCTTCAGGAATCGGCGGATTTCGTCTGCTATGAACAGGACATGAACGGTATTCCATTGTTCGTCGGCTATATGAAAACCATCACGGACACGGATATTCTGCAGCGTCATATCATGAGCTGCCTGACCGGCGGTGAAGCGCTGACCATCGAGCAATTATATCGCAAGATCCCGATCGCGGAGAAGGAACGGTCCGACGATTGGGAGCATATTCGTGACAAGCTCCACCGCGGCTATGTCGCCATTCAATACGGCCAGGATAGCCCTCATTGTCTATTAATCAATGCAGCTTCCTCGAAAGGCCGCAGCGTCGCAATTCCGGAAGTCGAATTCACCGTGGAAGGCCCGAAGCAAGCCTTGGTGGAGTCGCTGGACGTCAATCTGAACTTGATCCGCCAGCAGGTTCCCCATCCCGGGCTGCGGATCAAAGAAATGACGGTCGGGAGCATATCCAAGTCTCGCGTGGCGGTCGTATACATAGAAGGCATCGTCAACGAAGCCTATCTGAACACGTGCATGCAGCGGCTCCAGGATGTCCAGTTCGACCAAATCACGGACAGCACGCTGCTGCAGCAGATGATCGAAGACAACTCGAACTCCATCTTCCCGCAGACCATCGGGACCGAGAGGCCCGATTACGTGGCTTGGGTCGTGTCCTCCGGGCAAATCTGCGTGCTGAAGGACGGGTCGCCGACCGCCATATTCGCGCCAGTCACGCTGTGGCTGTTTTTCATTACGTATGAAGATTATTATTTGCCCTGGATCGTCGCATCCTTGCTGCGGATGATCCGGATGTGCTCCGTGCTGTTTTCCGTCTACGCCACACCGTTGTACGTGGCCGTCATCACGTATCACGGGCAGGGCATTTCAAACGTTTTTTTGCCGACGATTGTCTCATCGCGCATCAACGTGCCGTTTCCGCCGGTCGTGGAGGTGCTCATCATGGAGCTGGTCATCGAGCTGCTGCGCGAAGCGGGCGCCCGGCTGCCTTCGAAGATCGGCCAGACGATCGGCATCGTCGGAGGCATCGTGCTCGGTACGGCCGCCGTCGAAGCCGCGTTGACCAGCAACTTCTTGTTGATCATCGTAGCGTTGTCGGCGCTGGCATCGTTCACGACGCCGATATTCCGCATGAGCGCCACCATACGCATCCTGCGGTTTCCGTTTATCGCGGCCGCGCAAATCTGGGGGCTGCTCGGAATATTCATCTGTACGCTGGGGCTCGTGGCGCATCTGCTGCGATTGACCTCGCTCGGCATGCCTTACCTGGTCCCGGTGTATCCGTTTCGTACGGCTGACTTATACGATACGGTGATCCGCCCGCCTTATTCGAAATTTCATCACCGGTTCAGCTTTTTCCGGTCGCCGAACCCCGTTCGCTTCGACCGAAAAAAAGCATCGGCCAAAAAAGACATTGACGAATGAACCCGCCATGGGAGGGAGCAGCAGTTGAACGCAACGGAGCATCCGCGCTTAACCATATCGTCTATTCTCGTATTCGCGCTGATCAATGCGATGCAGTTCGGCCCCGAGTATCTGTCCATGTCGATCAAACCGATCCAATGGGCCGGGCAGGATGTGTGGATCTCGGTCCTTCTAAGCGGCCTCGGCATCCACGTGATCATTTGGCTGATGTACCGGATCCTCGAGCGCGGCGGGACGGACGTGATTCATATGCATCCCCGATTGTTCGGCCGATGGGCGGGCGGGGGGCTTAATCTTCTGTTTCTCGTGTACTTCCTTCTCCTTGCAAGCTTTCAGGTGCGGCTGTTCATCGAGATTATCCAAGTGTGGCTCTTTACCGACTTAACCGCGTGGCCGTTGGCCTTGGTCCTGCTGCTACTCGCGTACTACATCGTGGCGGGAGGCTTCCGGGTCGTGGTCGGGATATGCATGTTCAGCCTGGTCCGGTACATCACCATCGCCGCGACGTTTTTTCCGGCGGTTTATTTTCATTTCGGCAATTTGACGCCGGTCTTCGATCATTCTCCGTTCGAGATCGCGCAAGGCGGCAAGGCGCTGACTTTTCCTTATGTAGGCGTGGAGGCGCTTCTGTTCTGCTACACCTTCATCAAATCGCCGGAAACGTCGCGAAAATGGGCATACGGGGCGAACGCGATGACCACCTTCTCGTATCTCTTGGTTCTCTTCTTCTCCCTCTTATTGTTCAAGCCCGAACAATTGTCGATTGAAATATGGCCGCAGTTGACTAAGTACCAATTCATTCAATTTCCGTTTATCGATCGATTCGAATACATCGGGGCGGCCGCGCAGATCTTGTGGGTTATGCCGATAATATGCTTCTGTCTGTGGGCGTCGAGCCGGATCGGCAAAGTCATGCTGGGCGTGAGGCAGTCGACGGTGCTGCCGGTATTGTTGGCGATCGTCTTTGCCGCCGTCTGTTCAATCCCGGACCGCAGTCGCGTGGAGGAGGCGCAGGGACTGCTGGAAGCATTCGGATTTTACATGACGTTCGCGTATATCCCGTTCCTGTATCTCGTCGTCTTGATCCGAACGAAAGCGAGCGCAGCCGCATGAACCGTCGATTCATTCTTGTTCCGCTCCTTTTCTTGACGTTGACAGGATGCGTCAAGCAAGACATTTTGGAGAAAACCGCGATCTCGTTCGTCGGCGCGTTCGACGAGGCGCCGGACGATCAATTCGAATTAACGCTGGCGCCGCCTCAGTTCCATGCGGGCAACTCCGATTCCGTCTCCAACCTCGTGCTCTCCGGCTTCGGACATACCAGCAAAAACATCGTGGAACGACTGGACATGCAGCTCAATCGGCCCATCAAAACGGGAAAGATCTCGGTGCTGCTCTTCGAGAAATCGTTGGCGGCAAGCGGGCTGGCGGACGAGCTGGACGTGCTGCTGCGCGACGCGCTCGCGTCGCGCAAAATGTACTTGGCCGTGGTCGACGGCAAAGGGAAGAAGCTTCTGCAAGCCGACTTCAGCTCGAACGTGGAGAAGGGCATGTATTTGTACGATCTGCTTAACTCGAATGTCCGGACCGGCTTTGTGCCGAGGCAAAATTTGAACGATTTCGAATACGCCTATACCGGCAAAGGGATGGATCCTTTTTTGCCGCTCCTCGCACTGCGGAACGATCGCGTCGTGATTACGGGCTTGGCGCTGTTCAAGGACGACCGCTACGTCACGTCGCTGGACGAGAAGCAAATGCGCGTCATAAAGCTTCTGCGGGAAAACACAAAGTACGGCGTGCTTGAAGCGCCGCTGGGGAACGGAACGTACGCCTCGGTCAAGAACGTCGGTTCTCGCGTGAAGTATCGCGTCGCTCACGGCCGGGTCCGTCCGGAAGTGACGATCGCGCTCCGGATGAAAGCGGAAATCGTCGATACCCGGGGGCTCCGGCTGACCGGCGATGTGCAGCAGCGAATAAAAAACGGCTTGGAACGGGAGCTGACCGCAACGGGGTCGGCGCTTATCCGCCGCTTTCAACAAGAAGGCATCGATCCGCTCGGACTCGGGGATATCGTAAGGAGCCAGACGAGGAATTGGGACGAAGCGGCTTGGAAGCAAGCGTATCCCGCGTCGAAGGTCATGCTGAAGGTTCGCGTGAATGTAATTGAAACGGGTATCCGGAAATGACGATCGCGGCAGGTCCGCCGGCAGCAGCGCGTCATCATGGCGGCGGTACCGGAGCATACGCAGCCAAACGAAAGAGCCTGCGCGCGCAGGCTCTTTTCTCGTGTCCGGCCGGGCTCAAGGCCGATCTCGCGTCCGGTCCGCTGCCGGTACGGCGCCGCGTTCAGCGGTGATCGTACCGGCGCTCGATGACAAAATGGGACATATCGGCCCGGAAATAGCTTTCGCTGTATTCGATGGGCGTATTGTCCGCAAGGTAGGAGACGGTGCGAATGTGGAAGCAAGGGGCGCCTGGCTCGATCCGGAGCAGCTCCGCGACCGCTTCGTCCGCGAGGGCGGGCTTCAGCGTATCCAGGGAGCGGTCGATCGGACGGCCGTACTTTTCTTTGAGGAGCTTGAAGAGCGAACCGATTTCCCGCTCGTTCGACAGACCGGGCGCCAAGGACCACGGCAAATAAATCGTCTCGTAGGCGACAGGCTGGTCGTCGGCGAGACGGAGCCGGACCAGCTTCGTGACGGGCGACTGCTCCGGAATGTCGAGCTGCGATTGAAACGGAGGCTCGGCCGGCACGACGGACGACGACAATAGCCGCGTCTCCGAGCGGCGGCCGAGCTCTTCCATCAGCTCGGAGAAATTGACGATCGGCGCGAGCATGTGATGGACGATTTCGGATTTGGCGTCGGCGATGAACGTTCCCCGGCCTTGAATCTTGCGGATGCGGCCTTCCAGCTCCAGCTGCTGGAGCGCCTGGCGGATCGTCGTGCGGCTCACGTTATAGAGCTTGCACAATTCGTCCTCCGTCGGCAATTGATCGCCCGGGCGGTATTCGCCGGATTTGATGGCAGCCAGCAGATGCTGCTTCACGACGGCATATTTGCTTATGGACATAGCGGGACTCCTCGTTCTTCATGGGATCCATCCATACAACCTCGCATGGAGACGTATTCATCATAACATATCCGCAGAAGGGTCGAAAGCAAAGAAATGGCGTGCCGGCCGTACAAATCCTATTCTTTGGGGCGATAATCACGAAATAGAGCCGCATCAAGCCATTGGCCCAATATCCGAACCGAAGATATGTAGAATTTGAAAATTATGGGTTGACGATTTGTAATGATGAATCTATAATCATCCTTACCTATAATGACAATGGTGGAAACGGAGGCGTCGCCTAATGAGAAAAGACCGGCTGAAAGTGGCGGTAATCGGCGGGGGTTCGTCGTATACCCCGGAGTTGATCGAAGGCTTCATCAATCATTACAGCAGCTTTCCCGTGCGTGAGCTGTACTTGGTCGATATCGAAGCAGGGCGAAGCAAGCTGGAAACGGTCGGCAGGCTGGCCGAACGGATGATTGCGAAGGCCGGCCTGCCGATTCGAGTCCATACGACGACGGACCGCCGGGAGGCGATCGCCGGCGCGGACTTCGTTACGACCCAGATGCGCGTCGGCATGCTGGAGGCGCGTTCCCGGGACGAGAAGATTCCGCTCCGGTACGGGCTCATCGGCCAGGAGACGACGGGGGCGGGCGGCTTCGCCAAGGCGCTGCGGACGATCCCGGTCATTCTGGACATCGCGCGCGAGATGGAAGAGCTGGCGCCGGACGCGTACATGATCAACTTCACGAACCCCGCGGGCATCGTGACGGAAGCCGTGCTCAAGTATTCGAACATTCGCACGGTCGGCCTATGCAATCTCCCGATTGGCACGAAAATGCAAATCGCAAAGCTGTGCGGCGCGGACGTATCCGACGTGAGCATCGAGATGGCCGGCATCAACCACCTGAACTGGACGACCCGCATCGTCGTCGGCGGCGCCGACATCACGGACGCCGTGCTGAACAAGGCCGCCGGCGCGAGCGGCCTGACAATGAAGAACGTTCCCGATTTCGGCTGGGACGCGGAGTTTCTGCGCGCCATGGGGGCGCTGCCGTGCAGCTATCATCGCTATTATTACATGAAAGACCTCGTGTTCGAGGAGATGAACAGGACGTTCCTGGAGAAGGGCACGACGCGCGCCGACGACGTCAAGCGGGTGGAGCGCGAGCTCTTCGAGCTGTACGAGGATCCGGGGCTCGCGGTCAAGCCGCCGCAGCTCCAGCAGCGGGGCGGGGCTTACTATTCCGAAGCGGCCGTCAACCTGATGACGTCGATTTACAACGATAAGCGGGACCTCCAGATCGTTAACGTGCGCAACGGCGGCATCCTGCCGTTCCTGCCCGCGGACGCGTCGATCGAGGTCAATTGCGTCATCGATTCGCAGGGGGCGCACCCGGTTCGCATCGAAGCGCCGATCCCGGCGCAAATCCGAGGGCTGCTGCAACTCGTGAAGGCCTTCGAAGAGCTGACCGTGAAGGCCGCCGCGGAAGGCGACTACGGCGCCGGACTGCAGGCCTTGACCCTCCATCCGCTGGTCGGCAGCGCGAAGCTGGCCAAGCAAGTACTGGACGAGATACTCGATGCCAATGCGCCGTATCTCCAGGAATTTCAGTCGCGGCGTCTCGGGGCGAACGCGTAGCAGAGGGCGGCGGCACGACCGCCCATGATGGACAGCCGGAGGCGTTGACCGGCCTCGGACCGCGCGTTGCCTCGGCCTGCGCGGTCCGGCGGCCGGGTATCACTTTGAACAGGAACGGGGGCATGTCGCGACCTCTCATAACAACTATTATTGCAATCGCTTACATTACAATCAATTTCGTTGTTTACATGAAAGGTAGTAACCTTTATAATTAGTCATAACATGTCAGATAAACAAACATGAACCTGTCGCGCGAAAGGAGGGATACGTTCGGTTGGCGGAAGCCGCCGCGAACCGCCGCGATCGTGGTTGCCGCTTATCCGTATCGCTACGAGTTTTCCGTACCCAGCACCTTCTTACATCCGGTTCAGTCGAACGCCGCATGGTTTTGGAATCAGCCACCATTAACGATGCAAGGGGATGATACCCGCATGGCAGGCCTACGCCTTGGAAAGAAGACGGAATTGCGCGAAACGAAATATTTGTACCTGTTCCTGTCGCCTTGGATCATCGGACTTCTGTTGTTCACGGGCGGCCCGATCCTCGTATCCGGCTACTACAGCTTCACCCGCTACGACATCGCCCACGAGCCCGTCTTCATCGGGTTTCAAAACTACATAAACCTGTTCCAAAACGAGCTCTTCTGGAAGTCTTCCGGCGTCACCTTATATTACACGCTTGTCGGCGTTCCGGTCGGACTCGCGGCTTCGCTGTTCCTGGCGATCCTCCTCAACGTCCGCATCCCGGGGCAGCGCGTCTTCAGCACCATCTTCTACTTGCCCTCGGTCGTCTCCGGCGTCGTGCTGTCCCTGCTGTGGGTCTGGCTGCTGGATCCCGACTTCGGCGTCATTAACGTCCTCTACTACAAGATCACCGGAACGGCCGGTCCCCAGTGGCTGTCCGACGAGCATTGGGTCATTCCTTCCCTCATCATGATGTCGCTCTGGACGCTCGGGAACAACGTCGTCATCTATCTCGCCGGCCTGAAGAGCGTTCCGGCCAACCTGTACGAAGCCGCCCAGATCGACGGCGCTTCGCGCTTCCGCCAGCTGCTGAACATCACCATTCCCATGATATCGCCCGTCACATTGTTCCTGCTCATTACCGGCATTATCGGTTCGTTCCAGGTGTTCGTCCAAGCGGACGTCATGACCAAGGGCGGACCTAACTATGCGTCCTATTTCTACGTCTACTACCTGTATCAGCAAGCGTTCCGGTCGTTCAACCTCGGCTACGCGTCCGCGATGGCCTGGGTGCTGTTCGTCTTCGTCGGCCTGCTGACCTGGCTGATGATGAAGGTATCCAAACGTTGGGTCCATTACGAAGGGGGCGGAGATTGAGATGACGACTCGTAAAACCGCCGCGGGCCGGTCCGCGTCCGGAGGAGAGCGCACGGTCAAGGCGCTGGCCCTCGGCACGCTGATCATCCTGTCGGCGCTGATGATTCTGCCGCTGTACATCATGGTCAGCACCGCGCTCAAGACGCAGCAGGACGTGTTCCTGTTCCCGCCCGAATGGGTGCCGAGCCCGGCCGTGTGGCATAACTTCATCGACGCGATGCAGGCAAGGTCGTTCGGGCGGTACTTCTACAACACGTCGTTGTACGCCGTCGTCGGCACGTTCGGCGAAGTGCTCTCCTCGGCGTTCGTCGCCTACGGCTTCGCGCGGTACCGCGGCATCGGCCGCGGCGCTATGTTCCTGATCCTGCTCGCCACCATGATGATTCCGTATCCCGTCACGATGATCCCGCAATTCGTCCTGTTCAAGAATCTGGGCTGGATCGACAGTTACCTGCCGCTGAACGTGCCGTCCTTTCTCGGCTCAGCCTACATCATCTTCCTCTTGCGGCAGTTCTTCAGCTCGGTGCCCGTCGATCTGTTCGAAGCGGCGCGGCTGGACGGGTGCAGCGAGCTCCGGACATTCTGGAACATCGCGCTGCCGCTGTGCAGCCCCGCGCTCGCAAGCGCGGCCATCTTCGGCTTCATGTACCGCTGGAACGATTACCTCGGCCCGCTCATCTACCTGAACACCGATTCCAAGTTCACGGTGTCGATCGCCTTGTCGTCCTTCACGAGCTTGTTCAACATCGTCCCGTGGCATCTGCTCATGGCGGCTGGCATCGTGGCGATTTTGCCGCCGACGATCATCTTCTTCCTAGCGCAAAAGTATTTCGTCCAAGGGATCGTCGTGTCCGGCTTGAAATAAGCGGCTAAGCGCCCGCGCGGAACGGAAGGGAGGGGATGCCGGCCGGGAAGACGCCGCATCGCTGCCAAGTGGGGTAGTTGATCGATAACGATGAAACGTATAGGAGGGCTACAGATGGCAAAGAAGTGGATCGGCATCGCGAATGTCGCGTGCCTCGGAGCGGTATTGGCGCTCAGCGGATGCAGTTCGGACACGGGCAACGGGGGAGCTGCGAGCACGAACGGTAATGCGGGGGCGAACGAGCCGGCCGGCAGCGGTTCGGCCAGCAGTGGGAAGAAGGTCACGATTACCCTGCTGAGCGCGCAGGATAACGGAATCCGCGACAAATTTCTGCCGGATGTCGTGAAGAAGAAATTCGAGGCCGCCAATCCGGACATCACGCTCGAGATCGTCAGCGTGCCTTACGATCAATTCGATTCCAAGATGAACACGATGGTCGCGGGCGGCACGCCGCCGGATGTCTGGAGCCACTGGGGCCAGAGCGGCTTCGTCGATTATAACGTCCGCGACATGGTGCTCGACCTGACGCCGTACATGGCCGACTTCAACAACCCCAACATCCCGCAGTCCACGCTGGACATTTATAAAGTCGACGGCCAGCAGAAGGGCATTCCGCTCAATATCTACTCCAGCATGATCTTCTATAACAAAGAGCTGTTCGACAAAGCTGGCGTGACGGTGCCGAACTACAAGCCGGGCGATTCGGCCTGGACGTGGGACAAGCTGGTCGAGCTCGCGAAATCGGTGAGCAAGGACTACGGCAAGCCGAGCGCCGTCTACGGATTCACGTACGGCATGGGCGAGCATCTGCTCACGTACAGCTGGGATTGGGGCCTCGACGTCTTCGCACCGGCTTACGCCACGGGCTTCCTGGATTCGGCGGATCTGAGCGATCCGAAGCTTGCGGAAGCGACGCAATTCTTCCAGGACATGATCTTCAAGGACAAGATCATGCCGACGTCGGCCGTCGAGGAATCCATCGGCAAGATCGGCGATCCGCTCCTGACGGGCAAGGTCGCGATGTCGCTCGTCGGCAGCTGGGCGATGGGCGGCTTCAAGGAAACGAACATGAAGTTCGGCGTACTGCCGCTGCCGACGGGTCCGGCCGGCACCTCGACGCCGTTCATCTACGCCGACCCGCTCATGATCTCGTCCAAGTCGAAGAATCCGGACGCCGCCTGGAAGCTCGTGAAGTTCATGACCAGCCCGGAGATGCAGATGGAGATGACCACGACGACCGGCTATCCGCCTTCCGACACCGTCGCTTACGCGGAATGGTTCAAGCAATACGAAGGGCTGACGGACATCGCCTACCTCGAAGAAGTCAATTCCGCCGCGATCGAGAAGGGCAAGGAATCGCCGAACCATCTGATCGCCGGCTACGGCGACATCACCTCGTTCATGCTGAACGAGCAGCAGGCGATCTTCAACAAGGAACAGGACCCGGCGGCCGTCCTGAAGGATATGAATCCCAAGTTCCAGAAGCTGCTCGAGGAGATCAAGCAGAAATCGGGCAAGTAACGCCGCCCGAGCGCATAGATAAGCTGTAACGGCATGAATCGGCGACCGGAAGGCGAAGCGGCCAGAACCCATCGGGCCAGGCGCAACCCGGTCGCCGCCATGCGGCGCGTACCAGCCAGAGAGGAGCGTGGGCAACGCATGAAGCTGTCCATCGGAGGATTTTCGTTCTTTAATGAGAAGCAGGCCGGCAAGATGGATATATTCGGCTATCTCGAATCGGTCAAATACCGCTATCGCCTAGGCGCCGTCGACTTGTGGAACGGCTTCTTCGCGAGCGGAAACGAAGACGGGCTCGTGCTGCTGCCGGAGGAAGAGGTCGTCCGCAAGATCCGGGAGGCGATCGACGAGCGGGAGCTGACGGTCGCGAACATCGCGCTCGACGGCGTTCATCTCATCGATGCCGACCCGGCCAAGCGCGAACGGCTGTACCGGAACGCGCTGCTCCATCTGCGCGCCTCCGAGCTGCTCGGCGCCCGGACGGTCCGTATCGACATCTGCACGCAAGAGACCGAAGAGATCGGCGAGGCTGATTTCGACTACATCGTACAGCGCTATCAGGAGTACTGCGACCGCGGCGCGGAGCACGGCTACACGGTCGGCCCGGAGAACCACATGGGCGCGGCGCTGAATCCGCATCTGCTCAAGCGGATCGCCGAGGCGGTGAATCGCCCGAACTTCGGCATCCTGCTGCACTTGAAGCGCTGGAAGCCCGAGTACGCGGACGGCGACGCGATCGTGGCGCCATGGGTCGTGCACACGCACGCCGACTTGAAAACGCTAACTTCGGGCGATGCCGAAGCTTCGGTCCGTGCGCTTACGGAGGCGGGCTACCGCGGCTACTGGGCCGTCGAGCATAACGCCAAGACGCAGGCTTACGAAGAAATCGACTGGATGCTGGCATCCGTCAGAAGATTGCTCTATCGCATGGGCGAGTCCTGAGGAGGAACGGATTATGGAACCGGTCAAAATCGGAATCATCGGCGTCGGCCAGATCGGCAAGCATCACCTCGAGCAGTACGCCTCCATCGGCGGCATCGAGGTCGCGGCCGTCTGCGACGTCAACGAGCCGGAAGCCCGCCGCGTGGCGGAGCGGTACGGCATCGGAAGCGTCTATACCGACTACCGCGAGATGCTGCGCCGCGACGACTTGATCGCGGTGGACGTCTGCCTGCACAATAACTTCCACGCGCCGGCGACGATCGCCGCGCTGCAGGCGGGCAAGCACGTCTATTGCGAGAAGCCGATCGCCGGCACGTACCGGGACGGGGCTGCGATGGTCAAGGCGGCGAACGACTGCGGCAAAATGCTGCACATCCAGCTCGGGACGCTGTACCGCGGCGAGACGAAGGCCGCCAAGACGCTGATCGACGAAGGCAAGCTCGGACGGCTCTATCACGCCCGGTCCACCGGCTTCCGCCGGCGCGGGCGCCCGTTCGTCGACGGCTACGGCACGCCGTTCTTCACGCGGAAGGACGCCGCGAGCGGCGGGGCACTGCTGGACATGGGCGTCTATCACATCGCGCAGATGCTGTACCTGATGGGCATGCCCGAGGTGACGCGCATCTCCGGCTGCGTGTATCAAGAGATGGACATGGATCCCAAGCGCAGAGCGGAGAGCGGCTTCGACGTCGAGGAATCCGCGATGGGCTTCGTCCGCTTCGCGGGCGGCGCCACGCTCGACATCATCGAAGCGTGGTCGCTCCATCTGGACGGGCTCGAAGGCGGCAGCCTCGTCGGCTCGCGCGGCGGCCTCCGGCTGCCGGCGTATTCCGACGTTCGCGCGACGACGGGCTTCGGCTACTATACGACGGTCGGCGACATGGACGTCGACGGCACGATCGACCTGAACGCCATGAGCGAACGGCGCCGCCGGCTGTATCCGGACGAGGATGCGTACGAATCGTCCGCCAAGCATTGGGCAGCGGCGCTGCAGGGAAGAGTCGCGCTGCTGCCGACCGCGGAGCTCGCGCTGCAAACAATGCTCGTCAGCGAAGGCATCTATCTGTCCGCACAGCTGGACCGGGAAGTGACCGCCGAAGAAGTGGCGGCGCATTCGCCAGCCGTCATCCGGGAGGCGAACTGAATGATGGAATTCGAACCGCTGTATCATCCCTATCCGTCGCGGCGGATGACGACCTACGGGCGCAAAGGCATGGTGGCGACCTCGCAGCCGCTTGCCGCCCAAGCGGGGCTCGACATCCTGAAACGCGGCGGCAACGCCGTAGATGCCGCGATCGCGGCGGCGGCCTGCCTGACCGTCGTCGAGCCGAACTCGAACAGCATCGGCGGCGACACGTTCGCGATCGTCTGGGCGGAGGGCAAGCTCCACGGCCTGAACGCGAGCGGCCCGGCGCCCGCAGCGATCTCGATCGAGGCGGTCAAGGCGGCCGGCCACGAGCGGATACCGGGCTACGGCCTGGTCCCGGTGACCGTCCCCGGCACGCCGGGCGCCTGGGCCGCGCTGGCCGAACGGTTCGGACGGCTGCCGCTCACTGAGACGCTGCGCCCCGCGATCGACTACGCGGAAGGCGGATTCCCGGTATCGCCGACGATCGCGCGGTATTGGGCCGACGGCTTCCGGAACATCGGCGAGCTTCGGGACGAGCTGTACGAGCCGTGGTTCGCGACGTTCGCGCCGCACGGCAGGACGCCGGCCGCAGGCGAGCTGTGGCGCTCCGAGGGCCACGCCCGGACGCTCCGGTCGATCGCGGAGACGAACGCGGAATCGTTTTACCGGGGCGAGCTGGCGGACCGGATCGACCGGCACTTCCGCGAGAAGGGCGGCTATTTGAGGAAGGAAGACCTGGCGGCGTACCGCCCCGAGTGGGTCGAACCGATCCATGTGAAGTACAAGGGCTACGAGGCGTGGGAGCTCCCTCCGAACGGCCAAGGGCTGGTCGCGCTGATCGCCCTGAACATCCTGAAGGGCTTCGATCACGCCGCGAAGGATCTGGCCGAGACGTACCATAAGCAAATTGAAGCGGTCAAGCTCGCATTCGCCGACGGGCTGGCGTATATCACCGATCCGCGGCACATGGACGTCTCCGTGGAGGCACTGCTGTCGGACGCTTATGCCGACGAACGGCGGGCGCTGATCGGGGAGCGCGCGCTCGTCCCGGCGCCGGGCGAACCGCCGACGGGCGGCACGGTGTACTTGGCCGCGGCCGACGGGGAAGGGAACATGGTCTCGTTCATCCAGAGCCATGCGGGCGACTTTGGCTCCGGCGTCGTCGTGCCCGGCACCGGCATCTGTCTGCAGAATCGCGGCTCCGGCTTCTCCTTGGACCCGGGCCACCGGAACGCGCTGGCGCCGGGGAAGAAGACGTACCACACGATCATTCCCGGGTTTTTGACGAAGAACGGGGTGCCCGTCGGTCCGTTCGGCGTCATGTGCGGCTCGATTCAGCCGCAGGCCCATGTGCAGCTCCTGCTTAACGCGATCGATTTCGGGCTCAACCCGCAGGCCGCGCTGGACGCGCCGAGATGGCGCTGGGTCCGGGATACGGTCATCGAGGTCGAGCCGGGCTTCCCGGATCATATCGCTCAGGCGCTGGCCAGGAAGGGCCATACCGTGCAGCGGGCGCTGGACGTCGGGATGTTCGGCCGGGGCCAGATCATCTGGCGGGATCCCGCGAGCGGCGTGCTGGCCGGCGGCACGGAGCCGCGGGCGGACGGCGAGGTCGCGGCCTGGTAACGGGCGCGGAGAGCCGGCCGCGTTCGCGAAGACCGCCGGTCGCCGGGGCGCCGCCTCGCGGCGTTAGAGTCCCCGAGCAGGGCGCTCCGCGCAGGTGCCGCGGCCGGTACAGCCGGCCCGCCGGGCGCTTGAACTTTGCGCTTCGCATCGTTGGCCAAACGCTCCTTCACGGGAAATCGCGGACTCGTTCCGCGATTTCCTTTTTTTCGCGCGGCGAGGAGTTGAATCTGCCGGACAGGGTGGCAGGAGCAAGCGCTGTCATTATATACTAGTACACGCACGGGAAAGGATGGATTACGGGACATGTCATCGCCTGCGTCACCTCCAACGCCTTCAACGCCTTCATCGCCGTCATTCGCTTCAATGCCCGACGCGCGCGCGCTCGGCTTCATCAAAGCGTTCAATTTTTTCATCTATGGCGCCATCTCCATTTACGCCACGTTTTTTCCGCTGTATCTGAGGGATGCCGGCATGTCGAGCTTCGCGATCGGCCTGCTGCTCGCCGGCGGTCCGTTCGTGTCGCTGCTGGCCAACCCGTTCTGGGGCTATTGGAGCGACCGCCTCGAGAACGCCCGGCGCATCCTGCTCATCCTGCTGATCGGCAATGCGGCGGTGATGCAGCTTGTCTTCTCGCTGAAGGCCGTGTACTGGATCTTCGGCTTCATGCTGCTCTATTTCTTCTTCCAGAGCCCGTTGTTCTCGCAGAGCAACAGTCTTATCCTGGACGTGGCCGAGAAGACCGGGCGGAAATTCGGCGCGTTCCGGCTGTGGGGGTCGCTCGGCTGGGCGGTCATGGCCGTGGCGACGGGTCCGGTCCTCGAACGGCTCGCGATCAGCCGGCTGTGGATCGTGTACGGCATCATGATGGCCGTCTCCATTGGCTTGGCGTTCCTGCTGCCGCGCGGCGGCAAGCCGGACACCGCCCGGAAGGCGCCCCGATCCGGTTCCCGGCAGCTGTGGGCCAATAAACCGTTCATGCTGTTCCTGGCCATCGGGGTGCTGATCTCGATTCCGAACTCGATGAACAACACGTTCGTCTCGATCTACATCTCCGACTTGGGCGGCAAGAGCACGCTCGTCGGCTGGTCGGCATTCTTGGCGTCGATCTTCGAGATTCCGGTCTACCTGCTCCTCGACCGCTATCTGCGCAAGAACGAGCGGACGATGATCGGCTGCCTCGCGGCGGTCAGCGTGCTGTACGCGCTCCGCTGGTTCCTCATGTCGACGGCGGCGACCCCGTACATGGTCCTCTTCATTCAGGCCATGCACTGCCTGACGTTCGCGGGTTACTACTACGTCGGGACGCAATTGACGGTGCTGCTCGTGCCGAGGGCGTTCCGGGCTTCGGGCCAAGCGCTGTACGCGCTCAGCTGGGGCGGCGTGTCCGGCATCGTGGCCGGCGTGACCGGGGGCTGGATCTTCGAGCAGTTCGGCGCGCATGCAATGTACCGGATCAGCGCGGCAACGGCACTTCTCGGCGTGGCGGGCTTCGCGCTGTTGCACCGCTTCATCGCGCGGACATCCGCGCGTGACACGAACGTGCCCGGCTTCAGCGGGCGCTAATGGCTCGGCTGAGACCGGCATAGGCGAGCGAAGGCCAGTCTAATAGGGCGGAGGTGATCATCGTGAAGCCGGCTGGTCCTGCAGCGCCAACTTGCCGCGGGCGAGCGAGACGAAGTAGAGCAGCAGCGGCAGCAGCACAAGCGGGAGCAAGGACATCGTCGACCAGGATTTCGCGATGCTCTCCTGCACGATGACCATGTTGGAGTAGCACATCAGCGCCACGACGATGCCGGCCAGCATGATCGGCCAGACCAGGATGTTCTCGTCCCGGATGCGCAGGACGTGCGCGACGCATCCGATCGTCGCGTGGAACGCGATCAGGACCCGAATGAAGATGGAAAGGATCCAGATAAAGATCAGGACGCCTTCCATCCGCTCGAGGAACCCGCCGAAGGAGACGTTTTTGGCCAGCAGGTAGGTCGGGTAGACGTTATTGCCCGTCTGTTCGGGACCGAGCATCATGACGCACAGCAGCGTCAGGAGCACCAGCACGACGTTGCCGGCCAGGGTGCCGCCGATCAGCGCGCGCCGGCGGCCTTTGCCTGGGGAGACGTATGGATAGAGCATCATCAGCAGCACTGAATTTTGCAGCGAATAGAACGCGTAGGCGCCCCTAAGGATCGGCTTGGCGCCGAATTCGTAGACGGGCAGCAGCCGGGACGGTTCGAGAACGGGTATCAAGCAGAGCAGGAGCATCGCCAGCAGCGCGACCGTCCAAGGGAAGAAGATCTCCACCGCGCGGGAATACACCGTGCTGCCGGACTTCAGGGCAATGACCACGACGAGGGAGAAGAGCAGCATGAGCGCTTCCACCGGCGTATCCTGCAGCAGCTGGGTCGTCATGAAGAACCCCATGGAGCCGATCATGAGCGAGCCGAGGAGGAAGAAATAGGCCGTATAGCTGAGCGTCACGGCGGCCCCGATCCATCTGCCGAGCAGCTTGTCGGTGTATTGGGCCAAATTCAGGTCGGGATAGCGGTCCCCGATCGCGGCGTACAGCACGACCAGAAGGATGTTAACGCCGGAGCCGATGATCCCGGCAAGCCATGCGTCCTGCTGGGCCGCGGCCGCGAGCCCGCTCGGCGCGATCAAGATCGACGTGCCGACCGTGACGAAGATGACGATGATGGTGAAGGAACGGATGCTGATCCGATTGGCGTTGTCCATCCTTGCGCGCTCCTTGCCTTAGCTGAGCATCGCGAAGATCGCGTTGCTGAGCGGTTCGAATAATTTCATGACCATGCGCAGCGGATTCGGCAGCTCGACCTGCGTCAGCTGCATCGAGAACAGCGTCGAACCCGTCGTCATGATGACCAGGAAGACCGCGATTTCCTTGCCTTTCCCTTGGCCCCGCAGCTTGCGAAGCTCATACCAGCTGATGACCGATACGACCAGCGCGACGATAACGATGGCGATCATGCGGGGTTTCAGCCTCCTCTATCGGTTTGATGGGTGACCGGCTGCGTCGTCGTGCCGATTCGTCTCGTGGTGGTATCGACGTGCACGAAGACCGGAACGTCCTTGTACGTTTCGTTCCAATCCTTGATCCGATGCCAGATCTTCGGATGCTGGCGGTGCACTTGCTCGCCGAAGCCGAAGACGTCGATCCCGAGCCGCTTCTTGGAATCCCGGACGGTCGATCGGATGAGGCTGGTCACCTTCTTTTCGGTGGCGTGGTCAAACCAGTTCATTGTCGCTTCCTGCGTCATGTCCAGGTTGCATTCGACATCCGAGATATCCTGCTCGATCGTCACATAGGCGTGGATGGCCAGGTCGTCCTTGTTCGAGCCGCGCACCTTCACCTTGGCGTGCGTGTTGAACAGCTCCAATGAGGCGCGGCCATGATCGGGGCAGCGCACGGAGCCCACGGTCCAGTTGACCGAATCGGTCACGAAATTAATCGCTTTCGTCCCTTGCTCGTCCAGCCAGCCGACCATGCGGTCCTTGTCGAACATGGCGGTTCCGGAATATTCCAGGTTCTGGGATGGCGCGATTTGCTGCTGCGCGGCCGCGCTCGATCCCGAGTCGCTTCCCGAAATTTGAATGCCGGTCATGAAGGCGCTCTTGCCTTCCGTTTCCATGTCGATCAACAGCTCGTTCAGCGTCATCAAGCTCGTCGCCGCCCACTGCTTGTCGGAGTTTTGCAGCTTCGTGTACAGGTTGTTGGCTGGAATCGGGTCCATTGGGCTGTAGACCTTCAGAATATCCGATGCCGGGCGGTTCTTCGCGACGACCAAATAGAAGTCGTTGCGCATCTCGGCGTAGCGGGACAAGTAGTCCAGCGGCTTGCGCAAGCCTTGGCGTGCCGTCCGCTCGCCGAAGATGACCATGCGCAGATGGGAGAATTGCAGGCGGCGAGGCGACAGCACGGCCATGCGGCCGATGGCGTCAGGCAGCGTCTTGCCCTCCTGCTCGAATGTCACGACCGGGGCCAATCGGGAGCCGGCATTGCTCTTCGGCGTGACTTCCGCCGGGTTGACGATCTGCGCGGATACATGATAAGTATCGCCGACCCGGTCGATGCCGAGACCTACGACGATGGAGATTTCGTTCAATTCTATTCGGTCCCAACAACCGGCAAGGGGGACGAGCACGAACAGCGATAGGATCGCAACGAGGGTTCTCCGATGGCGCACCTAATGTTCCTCCTTATGCGCAAACCTTATTTCTGTCGGACGAGATTCCGCTTGCCCACGGTGCTCGGCCGCTTCTTCATGAACGGCAAGGGCACGCGCCACAGCGTATCCTTCTGGTCGGACCGGTCGTACGGCGCGAGCGGCGACATGTACGGGACGCCGAAGGATTGCATCGCGCACAAGCGCAGGACGAGCGCGATCATCCCGAGGAACAACCCGAACAAGCCGAAGGAGGCGGCGATGATCATGAAGAGGAACCGCGTGATCCGGATGGCGATGCCGAAGTTGAACGCCGGCATGACGAAGTTCGAGATCGCCGTAATTGAGACGACGATGACCATCGCGCCCGTCACGAGCCCGGCTTCGACCGATGCCTCGCCGATGACGAGCGTGCCGACGATGGAGATGGACTGGCCAATCGTCCGCGGCATGCGCACGCTCGCTTCCCGCAGGATTTCGAAGGTGACCTCCATAATCAGCGCTTCCACGAAAGCCGGGAAGGGAACGCCCTCCCGCTGGCTGGCGAGGTTGTAGAGCAGCACCGTCGGCAGCAGCTCCTGGTGGTACGTCGTGATCGCGATGTAGAGCGACGGCGTGAACATCGCGAGGAGGAAGGACAGCATGCGCAGCAGGCGAATCATGCTCGAGAACACGGACGGCTGATAATAGTCCTCCGGCGATTGAAACATCTGCGTGAACACCGCGGGAACGACCAATGCGAACGGCGTCCCGTCCACCAGAATGGCGACCCGGCCTTCGAGCAGCTGGGCGGCGACGACGTCCGGCCGTTCGGTATTGCTCACCGTCGGGAAGATCGAAATTTGGCTTTCCTGAATCGCTTCTTCGATGTAGTTGCTCTCCAGAATGGCGTCGATATCGATCTTATCGAGCCGCCGCTTGACTTCGTCCAGCAGCTCCGTCGAGACGATCCCGTTCAGATAGACGATCAGAATGTTCGTCTGCGTCACCCGGCCGATCTTGCGGGGCTCCGCCCACAAGCGCCGGTCGCGGATCTTGCGGCGGAGCATCGACATGTTGACGTTCAGCACCTCGGTGAACCCTTCCCGGGGGCCGCGGACAACGGACTGCACGTTGGGCTCCTCGATCCCTCGGGCGTTGATCTTCTGGGTCGAGATCGAGAGCGCACCCGGCTCGCCTTCGATGAGCAGTATGGCGTAGCCGCAAAACAGATGATCGTACAGCTCTTCGAAATCGGTCAATTTCCATACATAACTGTCCGAAATCACGTATTGCATCAGGTAGTCCGCCGGCTCCAGCGATTCGGCGGTATCGATCGGGACGGCCATTCGGCCGCTCGCCAGTAGCGAGCGGATCAATTCCTGCGTGTCGGACAGGCCGTCCATCGAGACGACCGCGGCCGCCAGGGGTTTGCGGCCGGGCAGCGTCAAGTGCAGCTCCCGGTACTTCATGTCGCTGCTGCAGCCGTTGTCGCGCTTCAGCCGGTTCAGGTTGTCGCCTAGCCGATCGCCGATCGGGTCCGGTTCTCCATGCGACGTATACTCGCTCATGACGTTCACCCGCTTAAGTCGAGAAATAAAGATACGCTTAAGGTTCACGAAAGCGCCGCGCATTATTCCATTTTTTTCATCGCGGTCATGAATTTTCCGCTGATTCCGAAGGTTCGCGCGCACTTGACATTCGTCTCGCGCTCGTACTAATGTTAGGGGCAAGAGGTGGAGAGCATGAGCAAGAAGCAGGATATTATGGCGGCCACGCTCGACTTGATCCATGAAGAAGGGCTTCAATCGGTGACCTTCGCCAAGCTGTTCAAGCGAGCCAATGTCGGGTCCGGCACGATTTATAATTATTTCGCGAATAAAGAGGAATTGGTTAACGCGGTCTACCGCGAGGCGCGGAAGCTGATGGGCGAATTCCTGTTGAAGGATTACGATGCGGGTGCGAGCCTGTACGAACGGTTCAAACGGCTGCAGCTGAACCGGCTGGAATTCGGGATCCGGTATCCGAAGGAATTTCTGTTCATCGACAGCTTCTCCTTTTCGCCGTATATTTCGCTGGAGCTGCGGGACTCGGACGATCCCTATTATTCCTCCGAAGCCGTGCTGACGCTGATCGTGGAGGGACAGAAGCAGGGCATGATCAAAGAGATGGACTCCCATCTGTGCCATCAGCTCATGCACGGGATCATCTCGTCTATATTGAAAGGGTACTACGTGCGGAAATATCCGCTGAACGAGGTTCAAGTCCAGCAGGTCATCGAAGCGTCGTGGAAAGCGATGCTCGTCTAACTAGGCAGTCCTTCGCAGGACGCTCCTCGAAGGGCTGTATTTCGTTTGAACGGCTTCGGCCGATTGCGGCCATACCAAAAACGGCAGCCTGCCAGGTCTGCCGTTTATTTCGTTATTGCGAGTCTTCGTCCCGCGGTTATGCGCGCTGCGCCAACGGCAGCATGATGTAATACGTCGTGCCGGCGCCTTCCTTGCTGCGCACGTCGATCCGGCCGTTCATGCCCCGGATGACGCTGAAGATGACCATCGTTCCGAGCCCGGTGCCTTTCTCCTTCGTGGAGTAGTAGGGCGCTCCAAGCCGGTTGATCTGCTGCTCGCTCATGCCGATTCCGGTGTCGGCAATCGTGACGGTGACCGTTCGCGCCTGCTCGTTGACCGTAAAGGCCAGCGACAGCTTCCCGCCGCCCGGCATCGCCTCGATGGCGTTCTTGCCGATATTGATTATCGCTTGCCGGAACTTGGACTTGCTGCCGTATACCGTCGCGGACGATGTCAAGTCGGCGGCGATCTCGACGTTCTGCAAATTCGCGTAGGAGCTTAAGATCTGGGAGGCTTTCGCCAGCGCTTCCTCCAGGACGATCGGCTCGAGCTTCTCGATCTGCGGCTTGGCGAGCGACAAGTAATCGGAGATGATCGACTCGGCCCGGTCCAGCTCCTCCAGCGTGATGGCCGAGAACTCTTGCCGCTTCCGGTCGCCGAGCGACGGGTCGGACAGCAGCTGGATGAAGCCGCGGACGGAGGTGAGCGGATTGCGGACTTCGTGGGCGACGGACGCCGCGATTTCGCTGACGACCTTCATTTTTTCCGCTTGGATGATCTCCTCCTGCATCCGGTGCTGCGCCCGGATCGTCTCGATCATGAACACGAGCATGACCGCCATAACGCACTGCACGAGGATAATGGGAAGGCTGGGCACGAACGACGCCATGAAGAAGGAGGGATTGCCCTCGAGCAGCGCGTATATATTGACGACCGTCACGCGCAAAAAGAAGCACATGCCGAATACGAGCAGCATCCGTTTCTTGGCACTGGCGCCGTCGAACGTCTTGAATGCGATCAGCAGCAGGACGGCCGTCGGAATCAGCGCGATCGCATAATGGAACAGATCGATGCCGCCCAGCGCTTGCCGGTAGGCGAGCAGGCTGCCGAACAGCAGCAGCGTCGTGTAGAGTCCGCCGTAGAGCGAGCCGATGACGAGCGGAATGCCCCGCAGGTCGAGCACCGAGTCGAAGATCTTGACCGGGAAGGTCATCGTGATCAGGAGGGGAACCAGGAATAACACGTAGAGGAAAAACGGGTTTTTCCGCTTATAGAACGGGCGGTAAAAAATCAAAGGCAGGAAGATGATGAACGCGTTGAGAATCAGGTCGGAATGAAAGAGCATGGAGCCGTTCCTTTCGTGAGAGCATAGCTTTATTTTCGCGGGCGGCACGTTCATTTCCTTCATTGGCAGGCAGTAATTTTTTGTATACAAGGCAGGAAGAAGATAGGCATTCGTCGAACGAAGACGAAGCAGGCTGCGCAATTAGACTCACGTCCGGTTCGTGAACGCGAACCATATCAGGCGAATACGCGCAAGCGAATGGAGGAGAAATGAATGGCCGAAGTGGTTCTGTTTCACCACGCGCTCGGCGTGACGGCAGGCATCGAAGCGTTCGCCGGCGAGCTGAGAAAGGCGGGGCATACCGTCCATATCCCCGACTTGTTCGAGGGCCGCGCGTTCGGCTCGATCGAGGATGGCATGTCCTACGTCCAGGAGGTTGGGTTCGAGGCGATTATCGAACGGGGGACGCAAGCGGCGGCTGCCTATCCGCGCGAGGTTGTCTATGCCGGCTTCTCGCTCGGCGTCCTGCCGGCGCAGAAGCTCGCCCAGACCCGCGAAGGCGCCCGCGGCGCGCTGTTCTTCTATTCCTGCGTGCCGGCTTCGACGTTCGGCACCGAATGGCCGGCGGAGCTGCCGGTGCAAATTCACGGCATGGACGCCGATCCTTACTTCGTCGACGAAGGCGACATCGACGCGGCGCGGGAGATCGCGGCCGCGGGCAGACGGGCCGAGCTGTTCCTGTACGCGGGCGACCAGCACTACTTCGCCGATAGCAGTCTGGCGTCGTACGACGTGAACGCCGCGGCCTTGCTGACGCGGCGCGTCGTCGATTTCCTCCGGCAGCTGGACCGCTGAGCGGGAAGCGGAGGGAGCGGGAAGCAGACCGAGCGGGAAGCGAACCGAGCGGTGAGGGGCCTCCCGCTCGCGAGCCAGAGACACCCGGCGCCGCGATAAGCGCCAGCGCCCGAAAGGGGCAGCCGTTCCATTGGGACGGCTGCCCCTTTCGGTTTATTTTCTCGCAAACCGCTTCTTCAGATAAGCGACGGTCCGCTCCAGCTTCAAGAGATGGGTGCCCTTCACCAGAATCGCGGTATGCGGCCCGATCGTGCCGGACAGCGCGCGGTGAAGCGGCGGCCGCGAGTCGAAGCTGCGAATGCGGGAGGCGGGGAGCCCCGCTTGCTTGGCGCCGGCCGCGACGTGCCGCGCGAGCTTGCCGATCGTGTACAGCCGCGTCAGCTTCAGCTTCCCGGCGTACCGGCCGACCTCGAGATGGACCTGGCGCGCGCGGGTACCCATGTCCTTCATGTAGCCGATGACGGCGACCTTATGCGTCCTGCGCACCGCGGCGAGCGTATCGAGGGCGGCCTTGGTCGCGTCGGGGTTGGAGCTGAACGTGTCGTCGATCAGCAGAATGTTCCCCCGGAGCCGCGTCCGGACCAGCCGGCGGTACGGAATGGGGTACTTCTTCAGGCCGAGTCGGATGACGCCGGCCGGCATCCCCAGCCGATGCGCGATAGCGATCGCGCTCAGCGCGTTATAGACGTTGTGCACGCCGAGGCACGGAATGAAGAACCGCTCCTCCTTGCCGTCCAGCCGCACCCGGAACGCAATGCCCTGATCCGAGACGCGTATGCCCCGCGCCCGGTAATCGGCTTTCCGGCGGATGCCCACCTTCAGCAGCGTACCTCGAAAGCCTCCCATGGTCAGCAGCCGCGAATTGTCGTCGTCCGCGTTCAACACGAGCGTGCCTGCGGGCTGCATGTAATGGATCAGCTCGGATTTCGCGTTTGCGATGCCCTGTACCCGGTTGCCGACGTTGCCGATATGCGCCGTCCCGACGTTCGTGATGACGCCGAAGCCCGGGCGGATCAAGCGGCAGTGCCGGCGGAGATCGCCCTTGCGGAGCATGCCGAACTCGAGCACGACCGCCCGGTGGCGCGCCCGAATGCGCTTGATATGCTTGCGGGTGCCCGCCGGCGTGTTCCAATTCGACGGGGTTTTGAAGATCGCCCACCGTCTCCGCAGGATGGAGGCGATCATTTCTTTCGTGGTCGTTTTGCCCGCGCTTCCGGTGACGGCGATCACGGGAATGTTCCGATCCGGCATGCCCAATTCCACCTTTTCCATAACGAATGTGCTGTAGTCTACGCAGCAGGGGCCCGGAAGGCGTGGGTAATCGGCGGAAAATGGGCCATTGCCGGAGAGCCGCGGCGGGCGCTCGGCGATATAGTGTAGAAGTGTGGGTGAATCGACACTTCAAATCTATCGAGCGGAGCGTGAACGCGTGAAAATCGTAGGGCGCTTGCCTAATTTGACGAGATACGAGTCTATCGGCATTAATCAGCTGTACAACGTGGCCGACGGCCATGCGCATCAACCGCAAACGCCGACGCAGCGGCAGATCGTCGGCCGGCTGCCGGAGCTGTTCGACGAGGCGGAGACCGCCAAGCAGGGGGAACTGGAGGAGGCGTTCCGGCACGCGTTTTATGCATTGGCCGGCCAGCGTACCGCCGAGCGTCTGGAGCGGACGCTGTTCTGCTATTCGGCTTCGCTGTCCACCGACTTGATCGCCACGTACCTGAACGCGCGCGGGCTCTCGGTCGCGCTGCTGCATCCTTGCTTCGACAATCTGGCCACGCTGCTACGGAGGCGGAACGTCGCGCTGACGACGCTGCGCGAGGAAGATCTCGGCCCGGACCGGGTGGACCGGACGTTTGCCGAGCTCCGCGAGGACGCGGTGTTCATCACGCTGCCCAATAACCCTACCGGCTTCGAGCTGCCTCGGGAAGCGTGGGAACGGATCGTCGCGCTCTGCGGACGCTACGGCAAGCTGCTTATCGTCGACTGCACGTTCCGGTTCTTCTCGCGGACGCCGGCCTGGGACCAATACGAGCTGTTGGAGCAATCCAAGATCAGCTACTTGATGGTGGAGGATACGGGCAAGACATGGCCGACCCAAGACTTGAAATGCAGCATCCTGGCGATGAGCGAGGACTTGGAGGCGGACGTGCTCGAGCTGCACAACGACATTCTGCTGAACGTGTCGCCGTTCATCTTAAGACTGTTGACCGAATACGTGAAGGATACGGCGCGCGAGGGACTGGCATCCTCGATCTGGGAACCGATCGACCGCAACCGCGCCGCACTTCGGGAAGCGGTCCGCGGGTCCGGACTGATCGCGGTCAATCCGGCTTCCAACATCAGCGTCGAATGGCTCCGGATTGCGGATCCGCAGATTCGCAGCGTGGACTTGGTGGATCGCTTTCAACGGCTCGGACTCGGGATATTGCCGGGCGACCACTTCTACTGGCAGGACCACGGGATCGGCGAACGCTATATCCGGATCGCGCTGGCCCGGTGCCCGGACATGTTCGCCAAGGCGTGCGCCGTGCTGAAATCGGCAGTCGCCGTGGACGAGGCGGGCCAGGCGTGAGAATCATCTACCTGGACGAACCGACGTATCTGCCGGACGACTTCGTGCGGGAGATGGCGTATCTCGGCGATTTCGAAGTATACGCCGACCGGCCGGATCGTCCGACCGCGCTGGCGCGGCTGGCGAACGCGGATGTGGCGATCGTGGAGTGGACGCGGCTTCGCGATCTGGATTTCGGGCGGCTCAACCGGCTGAAGCATATCGCCCTCGTCATGACCGGCTGCGACCTGGTCGATCTCGAGGCGGCCGGCGCCGCGGGGATCTCGGTCTCGAATTGCCCGACGTATTCGGCGCAATCGGTGGCGGAGCACGTGTTCGCCCTGCTGCTTGCGGTGAACCGGCGCCTCTTCCAGGCGGATCGGCTCGTCCGAAGGGGGGAGAGCCACGTGTACGGCCCGTTCCTGGCCGGCGAGCTGGCGGGCCGGACGATGGGGCTGATCGGGACGGGGCACATCGGGCAGGCGGTGGCGCGTATCGCCCAGGGATTCGGGATGCGGGTCATCGGCGCGAACCGATCCGGCCGGACGGTCCCGGACGTGGAATCCGCCGATATCCGGGACGTGATGCGGCAGAGCGACGTCGTCTCGGTGCAGGTGCCGTTCAACACCGCGACGAAGGGGATGATCACCGCCGAGCTGCTGGGATCGATGAAGCAGTCGGCGCTGTTCATTAACACGAGCCGGGGCGGGCTGGTGGACGAGGCGGCGCTGTTCGCGCTGCTGCGGGACGGCGGCATCCGGGGGGCGGGACTGGACGACGTGGTGCAGACGGCCGGCAATCCGCTGTACGGCCTCGATAACGTCGTGTTAACGCCGGGAACGGCGTGGTACACGGATGCCGCCCGGGAAGCGAACATGACGGAGCTGCTGGAGACGGTGCGGGCGTACGTCGGCGGGACGCCGCGGAATATCGTGAACGGTGCATATTTGCGGCAGGCTTGAGCTTAAGGGCAGAGACGACAGACGGGCGGAAGCAGCTGCTTCCGCCCGTCTTGTGATGAACCGCCGCCGCGTTCGCCATGGCCAGGAAAGGAATTTCCTGCCGGATTGCGAATACGTCTACAAGGCGCGCCCGGCTATTTGCGATTCAAGCGCAGCCCGAGGATGCCGAGCATGATCGCGCAGACGCCGACCACGAGATACATCCCGACCGTGAATCCGTTCGGCGCGTTGAAGGTTAATAAGAGGCAGCATAACCCCAGGATGAGGCAAATGACGCTGAGTATGGTGCGTTTATACATGTGATCGACTCCTTGCGGCTTCTGCAGCCTATTGCAGCTTCATATCCTTATTCTACAGATTGCGGCCGGAAGAAATCAAACGAGCGCGCGAGAAGGGAGGAATGGCGATGCGCAGCACGGATAAACGGGACCGGCTGAGCGAGGACGTGTTCACGTACCGGCTCACCAAGGACGCGAAAGTATTGCTGTACTGGAAGGGCAGGCTCGTGACGACGCTCGCCGGCAAAGCAGGGGAGAAGTTCATGAAGGCCATCGACGGCAAAGACCATCTAGACGCTCAGTTGATCATGGCGAAGGCGACCGGAAATTTCAAGCGCGGCAACGAGAAGGACCATGGTTCGGAGCCGTAAGCCCGGCACGACACCGCAGTTCAGCCTCCTGGCTGCGCAAGTCTACGCAGCTTGACGCAAAGGGGCCGGACGTCATCGCGATGACGTCCGGCCCCTTATTCCTGCTTGAAGCCGCGGTCGGCTTACTTGTAGATGGTAAAGATGTAATCGGTGTCCGGCTGCTGCTGCCAGGTCTTCCCGCCGTCGCCGGAATATTGGGCGATGCCGCCGGCATAGACGTCTTGGTTGACGTAGCCCAGCCCGTACTTGTTGTCCGTCGAACCGTCGTCCTTCGCGTTCGGTGAACGGAAGATGAGGCCGTACTTCTTGGCCGTGTCGAGCCCGGTCAGCCGCGGGAAGATCGAGTACGGCTGCGGCGATCCGACGATGTTGTACGGCGGAATGGCCGTCGTGAACAACGTCTTCACCGGCTTCAGGCCGTCGTCCAATTCCACGATGTCGATGTACAGATTATCTTCCGGCAGCTTGTTGACGTAGCTCTCGTAGAAGTACAGATCGAGCTTCGGCAGGGAGCTGCTCGTCAGCGAGAACGTCTGCATCCGCTGCACCTGCCCGCGAAGGTCCGAATAGCCCGCGTACGCAGCGTTGCTATCGTCCTGGGCAATGACGGAGCCCGTATTGCCCGGCACGTTGTAGACTTCGATCTCGTTCAGCGAGTCGAGCCAGTGGCTCGTTTTCAGGACGAGCCGGATTTTGGACGTCGTGACGGTCGGGAAGTCGAGCTGACGGCGGTCGCCAAGGATCATGCCCTTCGTCAGGTCGACGTACTTGGCCGCGGCGTCGTCCCAATATTGCAGCGCGTATTCCCACGTCTCGTATTCCTGCTTGCCATAGCCGTGCTCATAGACGACGACGCGGTTGGCGGCCGTCGGCGCGCCGAAGTTGATCTCGACCCATTGGTTCGCGAAATTGCCGTCGTTCCACGCGGCGCTCCAGCGGGTCGCGACGTCGCCGTCGATGATCTTGGACGCGCTCGTGCTCCCGTCGTACTCGGAGGAAGCGGTCGCCGTGACGCCCTTGCCGAGCGCCAGGTTGACCGGCGCGTCGACGCCGGCGCGGGAGCCGTTGTCGGACAGCCGGAGGATGACGGATTCGCCCGGCTTCAGCGTGCGCGAGTAGGTGCCCTTGAACGCGCCGAGCTTCGTTTCGCTATACACGTCGGTCAGGACGTATGGGACGTTTTCCTTCAACTGCAAATCCTTGAAGTTGACGACGACGGGAGCGCTGTTGTTCATATCCCAGTTGGAGAGGCTCACGATCGTGTCGCCATGCTTGTCCCGATTGTCCTTCATGTAGAGGACGGATGGGGAATGCTCGCCCTGATGATAGAAGTTCGTCATGCTGACCGGCCTCGCGGCCAGACCGAGATCGGCGATCGCCATTAAGCTTTTGTTCATGACGATCGTCTTCATCCGGTCCTCCGTCACGAACGGAACGAGATCGCCGAGCAGCAAGTGGCCGCCGCCCATGACGATCGCGGTCGAGAGGAGCGTCGCTTGGTTCAACGTCGTCTTGCCGTAGACGCCTTGCACCACGTTCTCCAGAATCGCCATGTCGGCGTCGTTATATGGGTACAGCGTGCCGTTCGTCCACCAGGAGGCCGCCGCGTTCAGCGCCTGGCGCTCCATGCCCGAATACTGCAGGCCCGAGTTGTCGTTCAGGCCGATCGACGTGTCGCAGCCGGTTCTTCGGCCGTGGGCATAGCCGGAAGGGAGGAGCGGCGCGATCGATTCGTCGATGAAGATGCGCTGCGGCGCGGCGAGCAGCGCGTCGCGCATGACCTGCATGCCGATGCGGTACGCCTGCATGCCGTTCTTGGTCTTGTCGTGGAAGCTGCCCTCGAACATGCCGAAGTCGAGGAAGTCGAGCTTGGCGTAATCGAAGCCGGGCTCCACGAAGTAATAGTTCATGAGCCATTTCAAGTAAGCCTGCCCGCCCGGATGCGTCGCGTCGACGATCGGCGTATTGAGGTACGACATGATGAGGTTGCCGTCGCCGTCCTTCAAGGCGATGTCCCCGTAAGTGTACGAGGTCGTCGGCACCGTATCGGTCAGCTTGTCCCAGATGGCGAACGGAGCGGCGTACGAGCCGGCCTTCAGCCCTTTGCCGTGCACGAAATTCACGTAATCGTGCAAGTTGTCGAGGACCGGCTTGTCCTTGACGCCCTGGTAGCAGCAGTCCAAGTTGATATAGGTATAGCCAAGCGACTTCAGATGATCGGCGTAGTAGTCCGTTATGCCGAACAGCGCATCGGCCGTGCCGTAATCGCCCACGTAATAATTATAGTAGGAATTATAGCCCTTCGGCACGGGCTCGCTCCATGGCAGCATCGGCTCCCCGATGGCATAGACGCTTCCGAACGTCTCGAGTCCGGTCCGGTAGTCGTCGAAGTAGCCGAGGAAGAACAGATCCGACGTCACCGAGCCTCCGCTCTGCTGTCCGCCCGCGTTGTATAGGGAGAATCCGGTGAGCGGCCCGTTCGCCGTCGCGGCCTGTCCGAGATGCTGCATGCTCTTCCAGTTCTTCGTCGTGGCCGCGCCCGCGATGACGCCTTGCTTGCCGGCGTTGTCGAACAAGCCCGCGACCCAGTAGCTCGTGCCGTTGAACGGCCCCCAGACGTCGTTTACGCCGGCCGGCTTGTCGTAGCCGTTCTGGCTCTTGCCGAAGTCGTCGACCGGCGCGACGCCGAAGTCGTAATTGTTCGTGTACGGCGTCGTATAGATCCGCTTGTCGGCGCCCGCGCCGATGTCCAGGTTATCCGCCGCGATCGGCTCCAGCACGGTAACCGCCTGGCTCGCCGCTTGGTTCACCGTCATGTCCGCGAGGAGATACGTCTGATTCTCGTACATCGTCAGGCGGAGCACGATCGTCGAGCCCGAATCCAGGACGCTCGTGATCGTCAGCCGCTGGCCGTTCTTGCCGTATCCATCGCTGCCGACGGACTTCCAGGCCGCCGTCCGCGTGCCGGGATCGTACGAGTGGATGCGTTCCGTCGAGCCGGCAAGCTCGTAATCCGAGTAAAAATCCGCCATCAGCGTCGTGCCGCCTTGCTTGAACTGGCCGCGGCCGGACGCGAGATCGTAGCTGACGGCGATTTTGTTATTGACAGCGGTTACAATTGTGCCCGTTTGCGATACCTTGATGCGATCGGCAGCGGCATGCGCACGCCCGCCGGGCATCGCGACGGACAACAGGAAGAGCAAAGCGAACAGTCCTAATAGGTTCCGTTTCATTCCATAATTTCCTCCTACTTAAGTGGTAATCGTCTCTCCAAACTCGCTTGCAGCCCCGAACCGCATACGTTCGCGGGCGCCATGCAGTGGTTCCGCGCCGCACGCTCCTTTCCAGAAATTGTACGCGTTGCCGTACTAGAGCTTATCTTACTGTCCGGCCGCCGGAAGCATAATGTAAAATTTTGTGCTGGGCATGTTCAATATTTTGCAGACCCGCGCCCGGAATGAACGCCATCCTTTCTGGAAACCCTGACTGGAAGGAAGGGGAGGGAAGGTTTTCCACATGGACAAGCAGCGCCAGGATATCGCGGAAGCGGTCGCGGCACGGCTGGGCGTCTCGCCGGACGTCATATGCCGCCGGCTTCGGACGCGGGAAGGACTCGAGGTTTCCTGCCTTTATCTATCGTCGCTCGTCGACCAGACGCTGGTGGACGAGGTCATCATTCGCCCGATCCTGAACGCCGCGCGGGAGACGGATGCGTACGGCCCGGACGCCGAATCGCCCGACTGGCTGCGGGACCATATTTACCATGGGCAGCTGAAGGAAATTGACGGGCTCGACGCCTGCGTGGAGGCGGTGCTGGACGGCCATGCGCTGATACTGCTTCCGGGGCGCCGGGCGCTGGCCATGGACGTCTGCAAGCGGGAACAGCGCAGCGTGGAGGAACCGAGCACGGAATCGACGATCCGCGGACCGCGGGAAGGGTTCGTGGAGGATCTCATCCGCAATCTGTCCCTCATCCGCAAGCGCGTCAAGAGCGACAAGCTCGTCTTCGAGCCGATGGTGCTCGGGACGGAGACGAAAACGCTCGTCTGCCTGACTTATATGCGCGGCATCGCCTCGGATCGGCTCGTGGACGAATTTCGCAAGCGGCTCGGGGCTATTCAAACGGACAGCATATTGGAGAGCGCGTACATCGAGGAATGGATCCAAGACAAGGCGTTGACGCCGTTTCCGCAATTGATGGCCACCGAGCGGCCGGATGCGGTCGCCGCGAAATTGCTCGAAGGGCAGGCGGCGGTGCTGACCGACGGGACGCCGATCGCGCTCGCGGGACCGCTGACGTTTTTCCAGCTGTTCACCACGCCCGAGGACTATTACCAGCGCGCCGACATCGCGACGCTGCTGCGCTGGCTGCGGATGGCCGCCTTCCTGATGTCGATCTTCGTTCCCGCGCTCTACGTTGCGGTCGTCAGCTATCACCAGGAGATGCTTCCGATGCCGCTGCTGGCGAGCTTGGCCGCCCAGCGGGAAGGCGTGCCGTTTCCAGCGTTTCTCGAAGCGATGATGATGATGCTCACCTTCGAAATTCTGCGGGAAGCCGGTCTGCGGATGCCGCGGATCGCCGGGCAAGCGATCTCCATCGTCGGCGCGCTCGTGCTCGGCCAGGCGGCGGTGGAGGCGGGGATCGTCTCCGCGGCCATCGTCATCGTCGTCTCGCTCACCGCGATTTGCAATTTCGTGTCCCCCATGTACAGCTTCGGCATCGCGCAGCGGATCGTTCAGTTCGCGTTCTTGCTGCTCGCGGGCATTCTGGGCTTGTTCGGGCTGATGTGCGGCTGCTTTATCCTGCTGATCCATCTCGCGTCGCTGCGTTCGTTCGGCGTCCGGTATTTCGCGCCGTTCGCGCCGCTCTATCTGCCCGATTGGAAGGATACGTTCGTGCGCGCGCCGAGGCCGGCGATGAGCCGGCGCCCGGCCATGCTGCGGCCGGGAAAGACAAGGCGGTGAGCGGCTTATGATCGGGCTGCGGATACTGCTGGCCGTCATGCTGCTGCTGTCGTGCGCGGGCTGCTGGGATATGCGCGAGATCAATCGTCTGGCCATCGTCAACTTGACCTCCGTCGACATCGATCCGAAGACCCATCAGCTCGTCGCGTACTACCAGGTGATCAATCCGACGAGCATCTCGGCCAAGCAATCCGGGCCGGCCAAAGCGTCCGTCTATACATTCTCGGTGACGGAAAAAAGCCCAGGCCAATTCACCGAGAAGACGGGCACGATCATGTCGCGGATGCTGTTCACGCCTCATTTGCAATGCTATGTGCTCACGGAACGGTACGCGCGCAAAGGACTGAAGGACTTGATCAACTACTTGGAACTGTACACCGACCGGCGGACCAACGTGTACACCGTCGTCACCGACGCGCCGCTGAAAAACGTCATGGAAACCTTCACGCCGCTCGATCGGATTCCCGGTCGCAATCTCCGGATGCTGATCGACTGGCAGTCGCGGCTGATCGGCATGAAGCGCAAGCTGACGCAGGTGAAGGATATTGCGGAGGGGATCCCGCTCAGCCGGCCGACGATCATCCCGATGCTGCATTACCATGGCGACCCGTCGGCCTCCCGGTCGGATCGCTTGGAGAACATCAACGGGGCGGATCCCGGCTTCGAGCTCGCGGACGGCGTCGTGTTCGTTCATGCGAAGATGGAGGGGAAGGTCGACCGCAATACGATGACGCTCTTCTACGTGCTGAACGGCGAAGCGACCCGGAACTTCGAGCGGCTGCGCGTGAACGGCGCCGTCGTGGACGTGGAAGCGAGTCATATCCAGGTTAGCCGGCACTGGGGACCGTCGCGGCTTAAGGTCGCGATCCGCGCCGAACTGCGGGTACTGTTCAATCATCAGAAGGTCCCGCTTACCTCGCAGAACGCGCGCGAAATCGAGGCGGCGTACGATCGCACGGTGCGGAGGCACGCCGAGGACTTCGTCCGTCTGGCGCAAGAGAAGGATTGGGATCTGCTCGGCATCGGCGACACGAGGCAGGGCCGCGGCAAGTGGCGGGACTTCGACGTGACGTTCGACGTCCGCTCCAAAGCGAGATGGTTCGGCAACACGAGAACGCCTTACCGATAAGGAGAGAGACGATATGGAAAAACCTGAGGAGCTCGGCGGCTGGCCCTTATTCACGATGACGGCTTCGTTCGTCGCGGGAACGACGTTCATCCTGCTGCCCGTCGGGCTGATCTCCGCGGCGCGGCAGTACGCCTGGCTCGTCGAAATGTGGAGCGTGCTGTTCGGCGTGATCGCCGGCGCCTTCTGGCTGTACGTGGCGAGCCGCTATCCCGGGATGACGCTCGTCGAGATCGCCCGGCACGCCCTCGGGAAGTACGCGGGAGGCGCGGTAGCGCTCAGCTACATCGTGTTATTCGTCCAGCTCGCGGCTTGGGTGACGCGCAACATGAGCGATTACATGCAGATCAACCTGATGCCCCGCACTCCGCTCGCGATCTTCAACGTCGCCGCGCTGCTGGTCTGCGCCTACGCGGTCATCAAGGGCATCGATACGATTGCGCTCGTGAGCTTGGTGATTCTTCCGCTGCTGACCATCGCGTTCTGGACGCCGTTCACGGTCATGCTGCGGGAATGGGACTGGCGGAACTTCGATTATCCCGGGGGGTTCGAGTGGTGGCCGACGCTGGTGCAGACGAAGTACGCGCTCGGCTTTCCGTTCATGGAAACCATCGCGTTCATGATGGCTTTCCCGCTGGTGCGCCGGCGGCGCGGCGCCGCCTTCCTGGGCGGGATCGCCTTCACGGGAACCCAGCTGGCGCTGTCGCTCTTCTTCACCGTCGGCATCCTCGGCGTGTACCGCGGCTCGCACCTGACGTATCCCATCTATATCATCTTCCGGGAAATGGAATTTTCCAATCTTATCGAGCATCTGGAGGCCATCGTGTCCGTGATCGCGCTGCTCCTCGTGTTCATTAAGCTCAGCGTGCTGTTCTCCTTCGCCGTGACGGGGATCTGCCAGCTGTTCGCCGTCGAGAACCGCGCCTTGATCGCGTACCCGCTCGTCTGGGTCATCTCCGCCTACGCGTTGTTCTTCACCACGATCATCGAGAACGCGGAATGGGTCGAGCGCTATTTGTTCTACTACTACCTGCCGTTCGCGTTCGGATTCCCGCTCCTGTTCCTCGTCGCCTCGTGGTTCCGCGGCAAGGCCGGACGTTCGAAGGAGGCAGCGGCATGATCTGGCTCGTCCTGCTGTACGCCGTGTTTCTCGCCGCCGGGTTCTTCGGGATGAAAGCCATCCGCGCAAGCCGCAAGGAAAAAGCGTTATTCGTGACGATTACGACGATCGGCGGCATCTTGTGGGGGAGCTTGGTGCTGCGGCGGCCGCTCGACGTCAACCGCGCCATCGCGATCGTCATCGATTATTTGCTGTAACGTTCTGCGCGGCCGGGCGGGAGAGCCTGTAGCCTCTCGAAGGCATGCGCATGTACGGCCATCGGCAAAGGGCAAAAGAGCCGCCGATTCTATCGCTCCCTCCAAGCCAAACAGCCGGGCCAACGCCCGGCTGTTTGCCGTATCTGCGCGGCGCTGCCGGTTTACCCGCCGCCTGGGCCGGCTGTACCCGGCACCATCCCGCACCTTCGCAAATATTTAACTTTTCTCGCATTCCGAGCCGCTGCCGCCTGCGGATGAATGGTACAATGTTGAAGGACCCGATAAAATCCAAATGAAAGGAAAGAAGCATGAGCCAATCCAATCAGGAGTATATCGTCATCTCCGGCGCGAGGGAAAACAATCTCCACAACGTCAGCTTGCGCATCCCGAAGCGGCAAATCACCATTTTCACCGGCGTATCCGGCTCCGGGAAGTCGTCGATCGTATTCGATACGATCGCCGCGGAATCCACGCGCCTGCTGAACGAGAACTTCAGCATGTTCGTGCGCACGTTCCTGCCCCGCGTTCCGCAGCCGGATACGGACGCAATCGAGAATCTGAGCATGGCCGTCATCGTCGACCAGAAACGGCTCGGCGGCGGATCCCATTCCACGATGGGGACGATCACCGATATTTCGCCCATACTCCGCCTGCTCTTCTCCCGCGTGGGACAGCCCCATGTCGGACCGGTGAATCTGTTCTCGTTTAACGACCCGCAGGGCATGTGCCCCGAATGCAACGGGCTCGGTCGCCGGCTCGGCGTCAACCTGGACAAGGCGGTGGACATGTCCAAATCGCTGAACGAAGGCGCGATCCTGCTGCCGGGCTATGCGGTGGATGGCTGGGATTGGAACATGATCGTGCAGTCGGGCTTCGATCCCGTCAAGAAGCTGCGCGATTATTCGGAAGCGGAATTGGATGAGCTGTTCTATGCCAAAGCGAAGAAAATCGAGACGCAGTTCGCCGGGAAACCCGTCAACATCACGGTGGAAGGCATCATCGAGAAGTTTTCGAACAAGTACATCAAGCAGGACGTGAAGACGAAGTCCGAGCGCACCCAGCAGACCGTGGCGCCGTTCATCTCCGAAGGCCCGTGCTCGAGCTGCCGCGGCGCACGGCTCAGCCAGGCCGCGCTCGGCTGCCGGATCAGCTGGCCGACCTCCATCGCGGAGATGTCCGCGATGGAGGTCGGCCAGCTGATCCGCGCCGTGCGGGAAATTGCCGACCCGGTCGCCGCGCCGATCGTCAAATCGCTGGTCGAGCGGCTGCAGCATCTGGTGGACATCGGCCTCGATTATTTGACGCTGGACCGCGAGACGGACACGCTGTCCGGCGGCGAGTCGCAGCGGGTCAAGATGGTGAAGCATCTGAGCGGCAGCCTCGTCGACGTGACGTACATCTTCGACGAGCCGAGCGTCGGCCTGCATCCCCGCGACGTGCACCGGCTGAACGACCTGCTGCGGAAGCTGCGCGACAAGGGCAACACCGTCATCGTCGTCGAGCACGATCCCGATGTCATCAAGGTGGCGGACCATATCGTCGACGTCGGACCGCACGCCGGCAGCCGCGGCGGCCATATCGTGTATGAAGGCAGCTTCGAGGGCTTGCTGGCGGCGGACACGCTGACGGGCACTCATATGAAGCGCCCGCACCGGCTGAAGAAGGACTGCAGGCAGCCTTCCGGCAAGCTGTCCATCAAGGACGCACAGCTCCACAACCTGCGCAACGTCAGCGTAGACGTCCCGACTGGCGTGCTGACAGTCGTGACGGGCGTCGCCGGCTCGGGCAAGAGCACGCTGATCAACGACGTGTTCCTCGGCCAGCACCCGGACGCGATCGTCATCGACCAATCGGCGATCGGCGTATCGACGCGCTCGAATCCCGCGACCTATACGGGCATCATGGACGACGTGCGCAAGGCGTTCGCTTCCGCGAACAAGGTGAACCCAGGCCTGTTCAGCTTCAATTCCAAAGGCGCCTGCGAGAACTGCCAAGGGCTCGGCGTGGTCTACACGGACCTCGCTTTCCTGGACAGCGTGAAGCTGCCGTGCGAAGTATGCGGCGGCAGACGGTTCAAGGAAGAGGTGCTCGCGTACAAGCTGAACGGCAAGTCCATCGCCGACGTGCTGGAGATGACGGTGGAGCAGGCGCTCGAGTTTTTCCAGCTGAAGGAAGTCGCGCGCAAGCTTCGGGCGATGAGCGACGTGGGGCTGAACTACATCACGCTCGGCCAGCCGCTCAGCACGCTCTCGGGCGGGGAATGCCAGCGTATCAAGCTCGCGAGCGAGCTGCACAAGAAGGGCAGCATCTACGTGATGGACGAGCCGACGACCGGCCTGCACATGTCGGATATCGGGCTGCTGCAGGCCATCATGGACCGGCTCGTGGACGCCGGCAACACGGTCATCATCATCGAGCACAATCTCGACGTGATCAGCCAGGCGGATTGGATCATCGACATGGGACCGGACGGCGGAAGCCGAGGCGGCCAGGTCGTCTTCGAAGGCGCGCCGTCCGAGATCGTTCATGCGGAGCAGTCGATCACGGGAAGGTACTTGAGAGCGGATTAATAGAATTGCGGCGGCGATTATCGCACGCCGCGCGCGTAAGACCGCATTTTCGGATGCGGTCTGTTTCTGCTTGCATACCGCCCATCGCCATCCTGAGAGACGGATCGCGCCTTCAGGAGCTCGTTAGATTCCCTTCGTTCTGAATGATCGGATGGATGCGCGCTTCGACCTGCAGCTTGGGCAGGTACTCGCTGCGCCAATTCTTGAGCCGGTCCCGCGGCAGGATATTGCGGAATTCCTGGCCGATGCCGAGAATATCCGATCCGCTCTTGCGCAACTTCGCGAACAGCAGCTGAATGCGCGCGGTCGTCTGCTGTTCGAGCTCCTTCCCGATGAGCGCCGCCGACGAATCGCCCTTCTTCTCCAGCACCGATACCCGGATCGTCATATCGAGGATCACGCGGGGCCGGCCGTTGACGAGATTGCCCTTCATGCGCACGGCGTCTTGCAGGATCAGGACGCTGGCGTTGTTCATGACCTCGATACGGCCTTGCCCGCTGTCTTCGTTGAACATATTGGCGATCAGCGTCTCGTCCGGGTCGATGCGGCCGACCATCTTCCCGTTAGAGATGATGGCGGAGCCGTCGTAGTCGAACGTCCCGCTCTCGCCGCTCTTGAAGATGGGGATCGCCACGTCGCGCGTATACGAGTGGATGCTGCGGTATACCTCCCATACGCGCGTCAAGGCCATCTGCGGGTCCCACCCCGCGTTCTTCTCGATGCTGTCGTAGACGGCCGTCGCGGTCGGTTTGAACGATTTCACCATGAACGCGAACAGCGAATCGAGCGGTTCGTCGCTGATGAGGAGCAGCGCCTTGGCCGAGATGTGGTCGTTGCGCATAAAGTTGTCGATGCTCTCCTTCATCCCCGCTACCGCATAGCTGCGGTCCATGACGATCACTTTGACCTCGGGTAAATCGACGTTGCTCGTCATCTTGGCGCTGATCGCATCCACGGCTTGCGTGATGGTGTACCCGTAATCCGATACGACTTTCAGCTCGAGCCCGTCCCTGACCGGATCGGGAAACTGCAGATACACATGATAGACACTTCCATGCTTCGCGATGCCCATGCAGACGGGCAGCGCCCGATGATTGATGTCCCGGCTATCCCAGCAGCCCGTCAACAGGCCGAGGAACAGCAGCGGGACGGCGACGGCCGGCAGCAAGCGCGAGGCGGCCCGCTTCATGCGGCCACCTTCGCCCGGTATCGCAGTCCCAGCAGCAAGGTCGACAGCGGCAGCAGAATCAGGACATAGAACCGGAGATACCCGTTCCAGGCGAAGATATGCTCGACGGTGTTCCAATCAGGAATGCACAGGCACGAGACGAATGCTGCCGCGAGCAGCGCAAGCAAGATATAGACCGGCTTGAAGGCGGGAAACCAGCGGTGCACGATCCGAACCGGCTGCCAAAGCGCGACGGCGACGTAGAGCATCGCAAAATTCGCGAGGCTGAACAAAAAGAAGATCGTCACCTTGTCGAAAATGATCCAACTATAATAGAGCGAATCCAGCGCGACGGAGAACGGAAAATCAAACGTCGACGCCGTGGCTTGGCCGAACGTCAGGAGCGGAATGTACACCGCGAAAAAAAAGAACGGGCACAGCAGGGCGGCAGCCCAAATAATCCGGCTTTTTCGGAACGTCGCCTTCGGCTTCACGAAGCCCAAAAACGAGAAACCGGCGGCGATCGGGTGCAGGCTTTGCCAATAATTCTTGTCGGAGAAGAACGAGAAATCGCTCCTGAGCGGGAACCCATACCGCCAGTCGACATTCTGAAACGACACCGCGATAATGAAGAGAATGACCGGCAGGCAGAAGAAGCTCATCAGAACGGAGGTCCGCAGCAGCATCCCCAGTCCCTTGGACGCGATATATCCGGAGACGGTTAAGAAAAGCGCTACCAGCGCCCAAACCGGGGTCTTCGACAGAAACACGACGATGACGACTTCCGCCAGGATCCGCACGACCAGCACGGCGGAGACGGACAAATAGAGGGCTAGCGGCACCAGAATCAGGAAGGCCACGGTTTTGCCCGCGCGGAAGAAGAGACCGGTAATATCCTGGTCTCCCGAATAACCGATCCCTGCCATATAGACCACGATGGTCAGCATATGGATCCCGAAGTTCAAAAGGATTTCCACCCAATGGCCTTCGCCCGCGCTCATGATGATATAGCGGGGATACAGAAAGAAGATCAGGCCTAGATGGATGAGAATGTATAGTACGAAAACTTGCCAGCTTCTATCCATGGTTGTTAGCATTCCTTATTTTATACACACTGACGTAAGGGATTCCGTACGTCGTCAAGCTCGCCAAGTAGGCGCATACCAAAGCCAGGCCTTCCAGGATGCCCATTACGCCGAATAGCGCGGCCAGCACGACGATCATATATTTGGCGGTTCGCAGCGCGATCGTTTGCGGCAGCCCGACGATGGTCGAATTCGCGATCGTGACCGCGGCCAAAATGATGATGAGAATATTGCTGACCAGCTTGGCTTGCACCACCGCTTGGCCCAGGATGATGCCGCCGACCATCGTGATCGTCGGCCCGATGCGCTGCGGCAGGCGCACGCTGGCTTCGATGATCAGCTCGATGATGATCAGCATCAGCACGATTTCGATGAAGACCGGGTACGGGATGCCTTCCCTGGATTGCGCGATGGACACCGCCAGCTCGATGCGAAGCACTTCGGGGTTCACGGAGACGAGCGCGACGTAAAGCGCCGGCAGAATCAGCGTGGCCAAGACGCCGATGAAGCGCACGCTGCGCACGAACACCATGAGCGGCGCGGTCAAGTTCCGGTCGCTCTCCAGGAAGAAGGCATCGAGGATCAAGCCGGGGAGCACGAACGCGATCGGCAGCTGGTCCAGCAGCAGGACGGCCCTTCCATCCCGCAAGTAGCGGGCCGTTTCCTCCGGAATCTCGGATTGGGTGAAATTCGATAGCGTTTGCCACGCATTGAAGCCCATGTACCTCGATAGACCCTGCAAATTGCGAACGCATCGGTTCCGGTTGGATTCGATTTGACGCTTGATCTTGGCGATGAACGCCGGGTCGGCCTTGCCCTCGTAATAGAGCAGCGACAGCGACGTCGTCTCTTCCTGCCCGATAACGGTCGTATGAACCCGAAGCTTGTCCGACTGCATTTGTTTGCGAAGCATGCCGATATTGGTGTTCACATCTTCGATGAAGGCGTTGAACGAACCTTGCAGCACGTTCTCGGTCGTCGGCTGATCGACCTGACGATCCAGCATCTTCGGAACCGGATCCGCGATGACGCAAGCGGAGTCGTCTTCGAAGCAGATGAGCAGCTTGCCCTTCAGGATGGCGGCGATCGCTTCGCTCTCGTCCTCGGGCCCGGGCTTGACGTCCCCAAGCGAGGCTTTGAGCCGGTCCAGGCTTATTCGGGCGAGGGAGGCGGCTTCGCTGTGCTGCTGCAGGCCGATTTTCGTGTTCGGCACGTCGATCAAGGATTTGAACCCGACGAGCATGACGGGCGCATCCGATAAATAGGCGCGAATCGCGAAAAAGTCATTGTCGTGCGCGAACGTCTCGCTTAGCTGTTGCACCAGGCTACTCATGAACGCGTCCCTCCCGGCTGGATGAATATCCCTTATCTTCGCCATCGCGGCGGAGGAATATGCAAGCCGGCGCGCCGGGGAGCGCCGGTCTAGGGGCCAGGCGGCTAGCCCGCCGCCCGGTTCATCCGGCTCCGGAAGCTCCCGATGATCCACAGCAGGAGCGGAATTCCGAGCAGAAACACCGGGAAGGCGACGTCCTTCCAGAAGCGCGGGAAGCTCGTCTGGGACTCGTCGACGCTGCGCGGGAACAGGGCGACGGCTAGGACGAGACCGGCCACGATCCACAGCACGCGGCGCCACTTGCGGACATGCAGCCATTGGGCCGTCCCGTAGCTCGTGATGAACACGTAGATGCCGATCTTGACGAAGACGGTGAAGCTCATGCCGACGACCAAGAAGATATCGAGGTTCTGCACGAATTCCATGACGGAAATGTACTGGCTGAGGGAGTAGACGGGATACTGCAGCTTGGCCGGAACCGCGCTGCCGAGCATCATGATCGCATCCATCACCGTGTTCAGCAGGACGAGCGCCGCGAGCCCCACGCCCCACAGGCCGGCGGCGACCGCCTTGCGTTTATTGCCGACGAAGGCGATCAGCATGACGATCATGACCGATTCGCTCAGGAAGGAGGCCGCGGGCGAGCTGCCGGCGAGCACCGGCATCAGCCCTTCGGAGGGCATAATCGGCAGCAGCCGGTCCACGTGGAGATCCTTCAGAGAGAAGATCCGGAACAGAATGACGTTGAAGACGATGATGGGGCCGATGATCTCGCTGCAGCGCCCGATGATGTGGATGCCTCCGTCCACCGCGTAGACGATGACGAGCAGCATGAACAAGAGGATGATCCAGAGCGGCGTCTTGTCGAACAAGGCCATATGCACGAAGTCGCCGTATTCGCGCAGGACGATGCCGGTCACGGCGATCCAGAGCAGCAGGTAGGCGAAGACGATCGTTTTGCCGAGCCAGGTGCCGATGATCTTGGGCACGTATTCGACGAACGTGTCGTTCGGGTGGAGCAGGCTCAGCTTGGCCGCGATATAGGTCGCGAGCACGGCCGCGGCGCCGGCCAGCACGGCAGCCAGCGGGGAGCCCTGACGGGCGGTCTGGAACGTCGGGGAGAGCACGAGCATGATCGTCATCCCGGACTCCATCGAAAACAGCAGCCAAAACAATTGATAGTTCGTCAGCTTCATCTCGAGCTCCTTACGTTTTATTCGGAGGCGGCCCTTGAAGGCCGATGCGCTTGATCTTGACGCGCGAATGAACGGTGACCTTCGCCTCCGAGAACGCTTGCTCCCAGTGCGCGTCCAGCCGCGCCCATGCGTCCGGATGCTGCCGGTTCACCGCTTGCCCGAAGTGGAACACGTCGACCCTGAGCTCCTTTTGCGCCTTCCGGATGACGGCGGACTCCTCCTGCTCGACGCGGCGGTTCAAGGCGGCTTCGAATTCTCGCAGCACCTCCGGCTTGCGAAGATCAACGTCCGGCTCGCTCTCGAGGATGACGCCGCTGCCCTGCAAGCCGACGTCGATCTCGACGCGTCCGTTCTTGACCGCGGTCCGTACCTGGGACTTGAGCCGGGTCACGTTCGTATTGAACTCGCCCTCGCCTCCCGGCGCGTCCGCCGCGATCGGCACGCGTTCCGTCTCGCCCGTGAGCCAGAGCCGGTAGACGGATTCCATCCGATCGAGATAGCCGGCCAGCTGATGTTTGCGGTTCAGGACCGCCCGGCCGTAGATTTGAAGCGTCTTTTTATGAAGCTTGGCATCGTAGACGATTTCCACGGCAGGCAGCGTCGGGCCGCTTCCCGGCACGTTCTCCTCGATCAAGACCTCCAGCAGCGAATTGCCGGTCGTCTTGCCGATGATGTGGCGGATCTTGGACAGTGCGATCGCCGGCATATTTTCGAGCGGATAGGGAATTTGCATGAAGTCGAGCGCCGTTCCGCCTTTGACGACCCAAATATCGGATTTGAGCCGGCTGTCGGGATCCCGCGTGACCGAGTCCATGAGATCGGCAATCCCGGACTTCGCCATCTCTTCGCCGAAGTAGATATTATTGCGATGCCCCCGGGTAATTCTGCGAGACAGCTTGAGCTGCAGATCCAGGAGGCAATCGGATACCGTCTTGCCCGTGCCTGTCTCGACGAGATACGACTGCTTGTTGCCGGTATCCCCGGATTGCTTCGGAATCATGAATTGGCCGATGAGCAGCAGCGAGCCGTCCTCGAGCCGGTCGACGCCGGAGCCGAGCTCGAAGAGGCGGTCGTTCAGCTCGCGGCGGTCCCAGCATCCCGTCAACGGAAGCAGCAGCAGGAGCGCCGCGAGCCAACCGAATCGAATACGTCGCATATTACCTCCTAAGGGGCTTGCCGCGGAGGATCGCCTTGAACGAATTCAGCTTCAACCGGGGCGCCCGAATGAGCACGTCTTGGACTTGGCCCGGCTGGAACGGGGCGATGGGGGATAGATAGGGAACGCCGAACGACTCTAGGCGGGCCATGTGGACCAGGATGATGAGCGTGCCCATGGCGATGCCGTACAGCCCGAGCGCCCCGGACACGATGAGCAGCGGGAACCGGAGAATCCGGAACGGAATGCTCATGTTGTACCGGGGAATGGCGAAGGACGCGATGCCGGTAATCGCGACGATGATGACCATCGGCGCGGACACGATGCCCGCCTTGACCGCGGCTTCCCCGATGACGAGCGCGCCGACGATGCTGACGGCGGAACCGACGGCTTTAGGCAGGCGCACGCCGGCTTCGCGCAAGCCCTCGAACAGGAATTCCATCAGCAGCGCCTCGATGACGCCGGGAAACGGTACCCCTTCGCGCGCGGACGTAATGTTCGGCAGGAAGTTCGTCGGCAGCAGCTGCGGGTGGAACGTCGTCACGGCCACGTACAGGGACGGCAAGTATAGGGACATCGCGAACAGAATGTATCGGGTCCACCGCACGAGGGTCGCGAACAGAAACCGTTCGTAGTAATCCTCGGCCGCCTGGAAGGCGGTCCAAAACGTAATCGGCAAAATCAACGCCTGCGGCGCGCCGTCGGTCAGGATCGCGATTTTGCCTTCCAGCAGATTCGCCGCCACGATATCCGGCCGTTCCGTGTTGATGGTCTGCGGGAACGGGCTGAACGATTGGTCTTCGATGAATTCTTCGATGTAGCCGGTTTCCAGCACGGCTTCCGTCCGCACGCTCTCCAGGCGGCGCATGACGAGCTCGAGCAGCTCCGGGCGGACCACGCCTTCCACGTACGCGACCACGACGTTCGTCTTGGTCATCGTGCCGAGCGTGACCGGGCTCAGCTTGAGCTGCGGCGTTCGGATGCGTCTGCGGAGCAGGCTCGTATTGACTTGCAGCGTCTCGGTGAAGCTCTCCCGCGGGCCGCGAATGGCCATCTCGCTGGCCGGCTCGTCGACGGCGCGGTGCTCCCATCCGGCGGAATCGAGCAGGAGCGCTTCGGACTCGCCTTCGATGAACACGGCCAGACACGCCTGCAGAATCGATTCGGTAATCGCCCGCAGACCGCTCTCGCCGCGGATAGGCCGGACGACGGAGAAATGCTCCTTCACGGTGGGCGTGTCGACTGTTTGCTTGGCGCCGGGATGCGCCTTCTCCAGGACCCAGGATTGAAAGAGCGGCGATTGGAATACGTTCTTGTCGATCAGCCCGTCGATGTAGACCATGAGAATCGTGCAAGCGTCCGACAGCTCGACCCGTTGATAGACGATATCGTAGCAATGCGCGAAGAGCTGCCGCAGCAGCGCCTCGTTCTCGCCTAGGCTGGCGCCGATCGTGTCCCGGGGATAGGCGGCGGGATTCCGCGAGGAGCGCATGTCCACTCAACCCCCTTGAATTTTCCATATTATCCTTCGGGGCACGAAATTTATGCAGGGCGCATAGCGTTCGGCTGCCGACTCGGCAAACGTATAATTCGAGGGGATCGTAGTCAAGATACAGGCTAGCAAGCCCGATAGATGACGAATTGCAAAGGAGAAGGAAGCGTGGGAAAACTCGACGGGAAAGTGGCGCTCATCACGGGGGGCAGCAGCGGCATCGGACTTACGACCGCCAAACTGTTCATCGCGGAAGGCGCGAAGGTCGTGATCACGGGCCGGAAGCAAGCGGCGCTGGACGCGGCGGTGAAGGAGCTCGGCGCCGGTGCCCTGGCAGTTCAAGCGGAGGCGGCGGATCCCGCCGGCATGGAGCGGGCGGCAGCCCAAGCCGTCGAAGCGTTCGGCCGCTTGGACATCGTCTACGCGAATGCCGGCATCTCCTCGGCTACGCCGCTCGGGAGCACGGAGGTGCCGGTATTCGAGGACGTGCTCCGGATTAACGTGACCGGAAGCTTCGTCACGGTGCAGGCCGCGCTGCCGCACTTGAAGGAAGGCGCTTCGGTCATCCTGACCGGCTCCACGCGCGCGACGGACGGCGCGCCGGCGCGCGCCGCCTACGCGGCGAGCAAAGGGGCGATCAGCAGCATGGCGCGCGTGTTCGTCGCCGAGCTGTCGCCGCGGGGCATCCGCGTCAACACGATCGTGCCGGGGGCGACGCGCACCCCGATCTGGAATCAAGCGACAGCCGAAGAGACCGCTCGGCTGGAGGCCGCGCAGGCGCGCACCATTCCGCTGAACCGGATGGCCGATCCGGACGAAATCGCGCTCGCCGTGTTGTTCCTCGCGTCGGACGATTCTTCCTTCGTCCAGGGAGCGGAGCTTACCGTCGACGGGGGAGCCCGCTCGGCGCCGCTCGGCGCGCCGGTCTTCCGGCGGTAAAGAGCCGTAAAAAACGGCTATAATCGTTCTTTCGCTTGCCGGCCGGCGTCTGCGTATGCGTTAATATAGATGTCGGCCGACGAAATCTTCGCGAAAGGAGATGATCCCATTGATCACGCATACGGAGGTGATTTCCGCCTAACCGCGGAAATCGCCATCAGGAGGGAGGCCATTTCGGCCTCCCTTTTATTGCATCGCATAGTCGACGGATGGATCCGTTTTCATTTATAGTTAGATTAGGTGCGCATTCGCGCGCGAACATTCTGCGAGGACGAGAGGGGGAAGGAAACGTGAACAAGTTGATTTTCGGCTGTGGTACGACGGGCGAAACGATGAAGGAGGTTTACGTTGGCCTACAAAAACGGAAGAGATGTGCTTCCCCCTAATCTATTGGAGGAGCTCCAGCGTTATATTCAAGGCGAGCTGCTGTATATCCCGAAGCCGGACAACGAGCGCGCCGCGTGGGGGGAGAAGAGCGGCTCGCGCGTGCTGATCGCGCGGCGCAACGAGGAGATCTATAGGTGCTACCGGGACGGCAGCACCGTGCGGGAGCTTGAACGGCGGTATCATTTGTCCGGCGAAAGCATACGCAAAATCATATCCGCGATGCGATAACGCGATCGCGCCAAACGGCAGCCCTGCGAAGGGCTGCCGTTTTTTGCGCGTACGGGCGGCTTCGGCGCCTGCGACGGACGCACCCGCGCAACCGCTTCCTGAATAAGGGAAGTCCCGCGTGCGAATACTTCGTACAGTTCCTTAATATGGATTGACGCCGGGAGGTACGGATGGAACAGGTGAAGACACGGATCGCGGCCTCGGTTACCCGGAATGTGGACGCGCTGCGCCGCGAGTTCGCGGATAACGACCATATCTGCTTTCACCTGTTCGAGTCCGGCGCGGGCGAAGCCGCGGCCGCCCTGGCATACGTGAACGTTCTGGTCGACCAATCGAGGCTGCAGCAGCATATCCTTCCAAGGCTTAGCGCGCAAGCGGCCGCCGCCTCATTTGCCGAGGCAGCCCGTGCGCAAGGCATCGCGGGACCGGTGCCGGATCTGAACGAAGCCGTGCGCTTCATCGCGAATGCCGGTATCGTGCTGTTCATCGAGGGCAGGACGGACGCGCTCGGGATGTCACTGCCGGGGTACGGCAAGCGGGCGCTCGAGGAACCGGTGCTGGAAGTGAACGTGCGTGGGCCGCGCACGGGCTTCATCGAGGATCTCGACACGAATCTGGGATTGATCTACCGCCGGCTCAAGACGCCGAAGCTGAAGGCGAAGTCGTTCGTCGTCGGAGAGGAAAGCAAAACGGACGTCGCGGTGCTGTATCTGGCGGATCAGGCGGATCCCGAGGTGCTGCGCGAGGTCGAGCGCAGACTCGCCTCCATCCGGCAGAACGTCGTGGTCGACAGCGCCCAGATCGAAGAGTGGATTCAAGACAACCCGTATTCGCCGTTCTCGCAGATTCTGAACACGGAACGGCCCGACCGGGTCGCGACGGCGCTCAATCAGGGGAAGGTCGCGATTCTGACGGACGGCAGTCCCAACGCGCTGCTCGCGCCGTCCGTGTTCACGGATTTTCTCCATCCCAGCGAAGACCTTTACGAGAAGTTTTACTTCGCCAATTTTTTGCGCGGCTTGCGGCTGCTCACGCTCTTCATTTCACTATTCCTGCCATCCATCTACGTCGCGCTGACCACATTCCACATGGAGATGATTCCGACGCCGCTGATGCTGACGTTCCTCTCGACGAAGGCGGGCATCCCGCTGCCGACGTTCCTCGAAGCGCTGCTGATGGAGATTGCCTTCGAGGTGCTGCGGGAGGCGAGCCTGCGTCTGCCGCGGTCGATCGGCCAGTCCGTGAGCATCGTCGGGGCGCTCATCATCGGGGAAGCCGCCGTCCAATCGGGCATCGTCTCGAAGCCGGTGGTCATCGTCGTCGCGATGACCGGCATCGCGTCCTTTACGATCCCGTCCTTCAGCACGGCCATCACGCTGCGGCTGCTGCGGTTTCCGCTCATCATCATCGCGGCGTGGACCGGCGTGCTCGGCATCTCGCTCTGCATGTTCGCCGTCGTCCTGCATCTCAGTTCCCTGACGTCCTTCGGAACGCCGTACTTGCCGACGCTGGAATGGAAGCGCTGGAGAGAATGGGCCGGACGGTACGTCATGCTGCCGATCAAGCTCCGCCCGCTGTCCCGGCGCGAAGCCATGCCGGCGGGGGAAGGATCCGATCATGAGGAAGGTTAGGCGCGCGCTGCTCGGGTGCATAATGGCGGCCATGCTGGCCGGCTGCTCGCCGGATATGCAGGAGATCAGCGATATTGCCCTCGTCATGCTGACGGCGATCGATTACGACGCGCAGAAGCAGGAATTCATGTTCACGGTCAACTGCCTCAACGCCTCGACGAACAGCACCCAAAATACCCGGAAGCTCGAATGGGTGGCCAGCGCGACAGGCAAGTCGATCTACGACGCCGCCCGAAACTTGCGCAGCCACGCGGGGAAGGTCCTGATTTGGCAGCACGACAAGTTTTTTCTCGTCGGCGAGAATGCGGCCCGGCATTCGTTGTACGAGGTCGTGGACTTCCTGACGCGTTCCCGCGATATCCGGCTGACCAGCTACCTGATCATCGGGGACGGGAACGCGGCGGATCTGATGCGGTCGAGATCGGAATCCGGCGATTTGATCTCGAACGAAATCGTCGGCAAAATCAAAAACGAGCTCTTCTGGGGCAAAAGCATGACGCTGACCATTAAGGATATCGCGAGCGATTACATGAGTCCCTATCGCGGGGTAGCTACCGGAAAACTGAGCAAATCGAAGTCGCCGGATCTCGAACGGGACGTGCTCTTCCTGAACGGCGGATCTGTAATCCGCCAAGGGAAATTGGCAGGGTGGCTCTCGGGTAAGGACGTGCTCACGCTTCATATACTCCTTAAGAATAAGGAATGGGCGGGCTTGATGTTCGCGGAGACGGTGCCGTACCGATCCGCCAAGCTCAGTCTGCAGATGAAGGTGGTCAAACGCTCGATCCGCATGACGCAGACGCGCGGCCAACCCGGCTTCGACATTCGAATCGGCTTGTCCGGCGACATCAAGAATGTGGACCAGCCGGTGAATGCGGCGGATCCGGCCGTACTTCGGGAGATGGAGGAGGCCGCGGGCCGGCATGTCGAGCAGCAGCTGAGAACCAGCATTCGCGGGTTTCAGCACGACCTGAAGGTCGACGTCATCGGCCTCGCCGACCTCGCGAGACGCTATCACCCGACCGCGTGGGAGGGGATGAAGGATCGATGGGCGACCGACATCTATCCGGCGCTGCCGATTCGCGTCTCGGTCGACGTCGCGATTCCGAACATCGGCATGAGCGAAACGCTGGGAGGGACGTAGGATGATGGCTTATGCGTTTGTGGCGGTTTTTTTGGCGGGGACCGGCTGGAAGACCGTCCGCTTATGGCGGCGGCATCTGCGGCGAGAAGCGTTCGTCGCCGTCCTGCTGTCGCTCGCGGCGGCAGGCTACTTGATACCCGCGACCGGGCGCATGATGCCGACGGCGGCATCCCTGACAGCAGGATTGTACGAGCCGCTCTATACATTCGTATCGCGGCTGCTCGGCATCGAGGAGGCGATTCCATAACGTGAATACCGCGCGAATCACGCCGTTCCAGCTGACCTGCTTATGCTTCGCGTTTCTATCCGGCTTCTCGACGCAGTATTTGCTGGAAGCGAAGCTCGTCATGCAGGACGTGTGGCTGGCCAACGTGCTGGCCGTCTGCTGGATCCTGCTCGTCTTGAAGGTCAATACATACGTGCAGCGGCAATATCCCCACCGGAATATGACCGAAATCATCGAAGTGCTGTATGGCAAGTGGTTCGGCAAATTGCTGCTGGGCTACTATTCGATGAACATGGTCGGCCTCTCGGTATTGTCGCTCCGCTCGATCTCGCTCTTTTACACGACGGCCATCCTGCCGAACACGTCGCCGAAACTGATCATGCTGCTCGTCGTGATCGTGACGACATATGCCGCATCGCTCGGACTCGCCGCGGTCGCGCGCTCCGTGCTGGTCATTCTCCCGTTCTTCGCGGTAGCGATTCTGATCATCGGCGTATCCCTCTTCCGCAACGTGGACATGAACCCGTTCGTGCCGCAATTCCGGCACGGACTTCCGATCATGGTCTTCGGCACGATAATGTCGTACGGATTTCCGTTCGGCAAGTCGGTCGTCATGTCCTACTTGTTCTCCGAGGTTACCGAGCAGAAGAAGCTGTTCAAATGCTGCAGCATCGCCGTCGTCTTCTCCTGCGCCTATTTGCTGCTGGCGACGTACCTCTCGCTCGGGAGCTTGGGCGAACAGCTGTTCAGGGCGGCGACGTTCCCGTTCTTCTCCGCCGTTCAACTGGTCAAATTCGGGGAATACATCGAACGCATCGAAATCACCATCATCGCGATATGGACGATCTTGACGATGTACGAGATCATCACCGTCCAATACGTGTTCGTGAAGATGGCGGGCAGGCTGTTCGGGCTGAGCACGCTGAAGCCTTTGTATATTCCGGCCGGCGCGTTCATCCTTGGCGTCGCGGTCAACAGCTTCCCGAACCCGGCGGCGCTGATCTCGTACGATAACCGCATCCTTCCGGTCGTCAGCCTCGTGTCGGCTTTCCTGCTGCCGCTTTGCACATTGGGCTTGACGCTGCTCCGGAGGCAGGAGGCGCGGATTCCGCAGACGTGACCCGGCGGCGGCTCGCTTATCGAGTCTGCGTACCGGATTGGCCGTTGTCGTCCGTCGACCGGTCTCATCCAAGAAAGCCTTTTCATGATAACGGGATTCGCGTATACTAGCCGTGAAAGCGAGGAGAGGAAAACAATGGCAAAAGAACTGATTATCGGAGATGTCCGGCATGAACTGGCCAATACGCGCCGCATCCTGGAACGGCTGCCTGAGGAGCAGCTGGACTGGAGGCCGCACGCGAAGTCGATGACGCTCGGCGGGTTGACCACGCATCTGATCAACCTGCTGAATTGGCAGGTCGCGATCCTCGAGCGCCCGGACTTCGATCTGGCGACCGTGCCGCGCCGGCGTGAAGCGCTGACCCGGACCGCGGACGTCCTGGCGGAGTTCGACGCGAACGCCGCCAAACTCGAGCAGCTGCTGGCCGCCAGCGACCAGCAGTCGCTCGGCGAGGAATGGACGCTGCGAAGCGGCGACCGCCTCATCATGAGCCAGCCGCGGGCGCTCGCGCTTCGCACCGTCGGCATCAGCCACATGGTCCACCACCGGGCGCAGCTCGGCGTCTACCTGCGGCTGCTCGACCTGCCGGTGCCCGGCTTCTATGGGCCGTCGGCGGACGAGCAGGTCCAGTAACGCAGAACCGCAGATTAAGAACCGAAGCTGCCGCCGCGGCCGGATGCATCCGTAATTGACAGGCATGTCCGACTTGGCGGCGACGACATCGTACAATCGAAAAACGCTCATCCGGCGGACGGATGAGCGTTTTTCGATTGTGTCGAATCGCGGGCCGGGATTGCGGCTGGTCCTGACTCGAAGAGCGCCCCGGCGGCCGCGGGCTCGCGTTGGAGAGGCGCCGGCGGCAGACCGATCGGGCACCGGTTGACAAATATGTAATCTAGCGTTATTTTGTTTAAGTACAAATTAAATATTGTTAGGATATTTATTCGCCGACGATGGCCGGAGCATTCCGGTCTTTACCAAGCCGTATAAGGGGGCTGGCTGAGCATGACGGAACGCCATGAGGAAGGGAAGGAGCTCGACCTGCGGCTGACGCGCGTCATTCGCAACATGGTGAGCGAGCTGTACGGAAGCCTGGAACGCGATATTCGCGGGTACGGTCTCAGCCTGGAGACGTTCCGGATCCTGGAGTTTCTCTACAGCAAAGGACCGCATCCGGTCCAGAAAATAAGCGAAACCTTCGCGATCCCGAGCGGAAGCATCACTTACGTGGTCGATAAACTGGAGAAGCAGGGCTACGTGGAGCGGCAGCCGATTCCGGACGATCGGCGGAAGACGAATGTCGCCTTGACCGGGGAGGGCCGGACCTACTTCGATGCGATCTTCCCCCGGCACGCCGCGACCATTACCGACAATCTGTCCGACGCGACGGACGAGGAGAAGCTCGAGCTGATTCGCGTGCTGAAGAAGATTGGCTATGGCATCAAGCAGCGCAGGACCGCCGCAACCGGCGACGGAACGGCTTCGAACGGATCGCATCACGGCAATTAACTAGCATGGGGGGACTTTAAAATGGAAATCGGAATCGATTCTTTTGTGGAAACAACGCCGGACCCGCAGACGGGCCAAATGATGAGCCATGCGCAGCGATTGCGCGAGGTCGTGGAAGAGATCGTGCTGGCGGATAAGGTCGGCCTGGACATCTTCGGCGTCGGCGAGCATTATCGGAAGGAATTCGCGGACTCCGCTTCGCCCATGGTGCTGGCGGCAGCGGCGTCCATGACCGAGAACATTCGGCTGACGAGCTCGGTGACGGTGCTCTCCGCGGCGGATCCGGTGCGCGTCTTCCAGCAATTCGCCACGCTGGACGGCATCTCGAACGGACGGGCGGAGATGATCGTGGGCCGCGGCTCGATGGTCGACGCGTTTCCGCTGTTCGGCTACAACCTGGACGATTACGAGCAGCTGTTCGAAGAGAAGCTGGAGCTGCTGCTCCAAATCAGAGACGCCGAGCGCGTCACTTGGAGAGGCGGCCATCGTCCGGCGTTCACGAATCTGGGGGTGTATCCGCGACCGGTTCAGGATCAGCTGCCGGTCTGGATCGGCAGCGGCGGCAATCCGGAATCGGCCATTCGCGCCGGCGTGCTCGGCCTGCCGCTCGTGCTGGCGATCATCGGCGGCAATCCGCTGAAGTTCGCGCCGGTCGTGAAGCTTTACAAGGACGCGGCCGCCCGCGCCGGACACGATCCGTCGAAGCTGCGCATCGCGCTGCACTCGCTCGGCTTCGTCGCGGAGACGGATTCGCTGGCGGCGGACCTGTTTTACCCGCCGACCAAGGCGTCGATGGACTACTTCGGCCGGGAGCGCGGCTGGGGCACCTACAGCCGGGCCTACTTCGACGCCTCGTGCGGCCCCGAAGGCGCCATGTACGTCGGCGATCCCCAGACGGTGGCCGACAAGATCCTGTTCATGAGCGAGCAGCTCGGATTCTCGCGGTTCTTCCTGCATCTGCCGACCGGCACGATGCCGCACGACCAAGTCATGAACGCCATTGAACTGATGGGCACCGAGGTCGCGCCGCGCGTTCGCGGGAAGCTCGCCGTTAAGGGCTGAAACGGTTTCGCTTGACTTTGTACCTACTAAAAGGTAGACTGCAGCTATGACCAACAACAAAAACACGGCGGAGTTGATTCTCGATACGGCTCAAGCCCTCGTGCAAGAGGTCGGATTCAATGGATTCAGCTACGCGCATATCGCAAGCAAGATCGGCATTCGCACGGCGAGCATTCATTACCACTTCCCGAACAAGGAGGATCTGGGGGAAGCGCTCATCGCCAGGTACCACAGAGAGTTCCGTGCCGAGATTGCCCGAATCGACGCGGCGTCGTCGAACAACCTAGAGAAGATGCGCAGCTACGTGAAGATCTTCAGCATCCCGGTCGATACGTACTGCACCTGTCTGAGCGTCATGCTGTCTTCCGATCTGGCAACCTTATCGGAGCAGGTCCGCGAGAAGCTGAGCGCGTTCTTCACGTCGAACTTGGCGTGGGTGGAGCGCGTGCTGGAGGAGGGACGCCGCGAAGGGCATTTACGCTTCGAGGGCGCCGCGGACGTCCGGGCGCATCAGATATTGGCGTCGCTTCAAGGGGCGCAGCTGCTCGCGAGAACCTTCCGGGACGCGAACCGGTTCGGCATGATCTCTGAGAGCGTCTTATCCGCTTTAACGTAAGGGCGAAGCGGATTCTTTTTCCTCTTGTATCTACCTTTTAATAGATAGATTTATTAAGGCAACTTGCGATAGGAGGTGAACATGATGCTGTACGAATTGAGAATCTACGATGTGATGCCAGGCAAAATGCCGGCGCTGCTCGACCGGTTTCGCGATTCTGCGATCGGGTTGTTCGAGAAGCACGGCATGACGATCACGCAGTTCTGGCAGGACGCGGACGAAGCCCGCAACCGGCTGTATTATGTCGTCGAGCATCCCGACATGGAGGCGCGCAACGCGAATTACGAACGATTCCGCAGCGATCCCGAATGGCTCGAAGTCAGACGGGCATCCGAGCTAGGCGGCCCGCTCATTCAGAAGCAGGAAAGTCTATTCATGCATCAAGCGGCCTTCTTCCGCCGCCAATCCTAACCATAGAATGGAGCAACCAAAATGAAAACATTAGTGATCGTTACGCATCCTAACCTCGAGGCATCCAACTGGAACAAAGCATGGGTGGAGGAGCTGCAGAAGCAGCCCGACATCACGATCCACGACCTGTATAAGGAATACCCGGACGAGAACATCGACGTGCAGCGGGAGCAGCGGCTCGTCGAAGCGCATGACCGGATTATTTTCCAATACCCGCTGTACTGGTACAGCACGCCTCCGCTGCTCAAGAAATGGTTCGACGCCGTGCTCTTGTACAATTGGGCATACGGTCCGGAGGCGACCAAGACGACCGGCAAGCAAATCGGGGTCGCGATCTCGACATACGGCACGGCGGAATCGTACCAGCCGACAGGCTCCAACCGGTATACGCTGGATCAGATCCTGGCGCCGGTTCAAGCGCTGGCCCGGTTCATCAGCGCCGTCTATCTGCCGCACTTCGCGGTGAACGACACGTCCGACGTGACGCCGGAACGCCTCGCGCAAAGCAGCAAGGACTATGTGCGTCATCTGAACACCGTTCAACCGTTGGTGGAGGCGTAACATGAACGATAACGTAACGATCGACGTCTATCTGGATACCGTCTGCCCCTGGTGCCGCATGGGAACGGCAAGCCTGCGCGCCGCGCTCGAGATGCTGCCCGAAGGCAAGACCGCCACGATCCGCTATCATGCCTTTCAGTTGAACCCCGGCATCCGCCCGGAAGGCGAGGACTACCGTAAGATCATGATCGGCCGGCTGGGCGGGACGGCGCAGTTCGAAGCGCGAATGAAGCAATACAACGAGACCGGCGCGCATTTCGGCTTAACGTACAACATGGACCTGGTGAAGGTTACGCCGAACACGACGCTGTCGCATCAATTGATCGCCTTGACGCCGCCTGAGCTGCAATCGGAATTGATCGAACGTCTGTTTACAGCGTATTTCGAACAGGGCGTTAACCTCGGCGACGCGGATGAGCTTGCGGCGATCGCGGCCGCGTCCGGCGTGACGGACGATCCCGCCACCCTCAAGAACCGGCTGCTGCAGGGCGAAGGACTGGACCACGTGGAAGAAGGGCAGCGCAGCGCGCAGAAGCTCGGCATTCGAGGCGTGCCGTACTATATCATCAACGAACGGACGGCCTTAACGGGCCTGCAGTCGCCCGCCGACCTGGTTCGCGCCATCGGGCGGCACTAAGCTAAGCAGCCGGAATAGCCGGAACAACCGGAACAGCCGCGAACCGCCGCCTTCGGACGCGGCAAGCATGGAAACCCGCTCTTCAACCATACTAATCCTAACTTTCACCAAGCGAATGGAGGATATTTACATGCCGATCGTTACGATTCAAGTCACCCGCGAAGGCACGACGCCAGACCGCGATTCCGTTACGGCGGAGGAGAAGGCCGCGCTTATCAAAGGCGTCAGCGAATTGCTGCGCGACGTCCTGAACAAGCCGATGGAGTCGACGTTCGTCGTCATCGAAGAGGTCGACACCGACAATTGGGGCTGGGGAGGACTCCCCGCGCTGGAATACCGGCGGAAGCTCGCCGCTAAGAAGCAAACGGGCGAAGGCTGATCCGCACCTGCGCCGCATACACCATCGGACCGCTCGTTCAAGCCCGCCTCACGGCCGCTAGCCGGCCAAGCTCGCAGAAAGTCCGCGCTCAGCGCGGGCTTTTTATTTTTTCGGCGCTGCCGGTTCTATTCCGGAAATGCCGCCCGATTCGGGCGAATCGCCGGCCGGCTCGGCCGGCGGCGGCACCGGCTTGCCCTAGGCACGTGCACCTGAAACCGGCATATAGTATAGAGGCATCGAGTTAGGCGCTTATAAGGCTCACGCGCAATGAGAGTCAAAAACGAGGTGGGACGATGCAAACCTGCGAAATCGCGTATTTCTCGGCGGAGTTCGGACTTGATGAATCCTTACCGATTTATTCGGGCGGTCTTGGCATATTGGCAGGCGATCATATTAAGGCAGCGGCGGACTTGAACATAGCGCTTACGGGCGTCGGCATATTTTACGGCAATGGGTATTTTCAGCAGCGCATCGACGAAAGCGGCGCGCAGCAGCATCTCTATCCGGCGGTCGACCCGGAGGCCAGCGTCTATCCGGTTCGGCTCGTGGAGGACGATGACGGGCGGCCGCTCCTCGTCGAAGTGCCGCTGGGCGGCAGGAAAGTGCGGGCCAAGGCGTGGGCCGTGCGGCTCGGCTCCGTCTCGCTCTACCTGCTGAGCACGGACGTCGAAGCGAACGACGAGGCGGACCGGCGGTTAACCGACACGCTGTATCCCGGCGATCACGACATCCGGATCAGTCAAGAGATGCTCCTCGGCATCGGCGGCACGAGGCTGCTCGCGGCGCTCGGCATCCGGCCGGACGTCTGGCATATGAACGAAGGGCATTGCGCGTTTCTGACGCTCGAACGCATCCGAATGTTATCCGCGGAAGGCATGCCGTTCGAGACGGCGCTTGAAGCGGTCAAGGCCAGCACCGTCTTTACGACGCATACGCCGGTCCCGGCCGGGCACGACGTCTTCTCCCTCGAGCAGATGGACCGTTACTTCGGCGACTATTACTGGCAGCTCGGCACGGACCGCGAGCGCATCCTGTCGCTCGGCCGCGCGGACGGCGCGTTCAACATGACGCGGCTCGCCTGCAGCACCTCGTCGAAGGTGAACGGCGTAAGCAAGCTGCACGGCGACGTCACGCGGGAGCTGTTCCGCCGGTGGATGCCGCATATTCCGAAGCCGGACATTCCCGTCGATTCGGTCACGAACGGCATCCATATCGGGACATGGCTGGCTCCCGGCATGAAGGAGCTGTTCGACCGCTATCTGCCGTCCGGCTGGACCGCGCGGACCGCGGATCCCGAGGCTTGGCAAGCCGTCCGGCATATTCCGCAGCAAGAGCTGTGGCAGGCGCATCTGCAGGCGAAAGCGAACCTCATCGCGGCCTTCGGCCTGCCGCTTGACGCGTCCGGGGAAGGGCCGCTGATCATCGGGTTCGCCAGGCGGTTCGCGACGTATAAGCGGGCGCTGCTGATCTTCAGCGACCCGGATCGGCTCGCCCGCCTGCTCGGCGACGAGCGGCGTCCGGTGTGTCTCGTGTTCGCCGGCAAGGCGCATCCCGCCGACGGACCGGGGCAGGAGCTGATCCGCGCCATCGCGCGCTTGTCGCGGGAGGAACGGTTCAAGGGCCGCGTCCACCTGATCGAGAATTACGCGATGGACCGCGCGAAGAAGCTCGTGCAAGGCGTCGACGTCTGGCTGAACACGCCGACGAAACCGATGGAAGCAAGCGGCACGAGCGGGCAAAAGGCCGCGCTAAACGGCGTGATCAACTGCAGCGTTCTGGACGGCTGGTGGGTCGAGGGGTATAACGGGCGGAACGGCTGGGCGATCGAGAGCGCGGCGGAAGCCGACGCGGAGCTGCAGTCGATCCGGGACAGCGAGGCGCTCTACCGGCTGCTCGAGGAAGAGATCGTGCCGCTCTATTACAAGCGGGGCGACCGGAAGATCCCGATGGAATGGGTCCACGTGATGAAGGAGTCGATCTGTTCGCTCGCGCCCGTCTTCAATACCCATCGAATGCTCGACGAATACCGGCGCCGCGTATACGAACCCGCAAGCGCGAGGGGCATACGGTTCGCCGCGGACGGGTTCGAGGTCGCGTCGAGAGTGGCCGCCTTCAAGCAATTCATCCGCAGCGAGTGGGCGGGGGTTGAGGTCCGGAAAGTCGAGCTGCTGGCCGACAACAGCAGCCGGATCGGTCTGAACAAATCGGCGTTCCGGGCCGAAATCGGACTCGGCGCGATCTGGCACAAGGACGTCCGCGTGGAGGCGGTCGGCTCCGACGGCCGCCAGGGCATCTGGAAAGCGAAACTGGAGCCGGTTCAGCAGCTGGCCAAGGGCGTCTACATCTACGAGGGATCGAGTCCCGACGGATCAATCGACCTCTGGAAGGCGAACGTCAACGTGCGGGTCACACCGGTCAGCCCGGATTTCGCCAATGAGTTCGAGATGGAGCTATCCGCCTGGGGATAGATCGATTCGCTATTCTTGAACGGCGAGGATAGAGAGGCACGCGCGATGGATATTGTTTCCCCATGCTGCGACCTCGTATACCGCGCTCAGCGCCAGAGAGCGCCTTCACGACGGAGGCCGGCATCCCGCCGTCTTCCATCGCGGGAAGGCGCTCTTCTGGGAGCTTTTTACCGACTGTTCGCGCTCGTCCGCATGCGGCAGGCCCGTTTCTTGACCAATCGTTCCCGACATGCTACATTGGCTTCAACGGAAGGGGGACGAGCGCAATGGCACGGACTAAGGAATTCGATCAAGACGCCGTCATGGACAAGGCGATGCGGCTTTTCTGGGAGCGGGGCTACGAGAAGACATCCATGAAGGATCTGGTCACGCACATGGGGATTCATAAAGGAAGCATGTATGACACCTTCGGCGATAAGCAATCCTTGTACTTTAAAGCCTTGGACCGCTACAGCGACAAGGCCGAGCAGACCTTGCTGAGCCGCATCGCGGAGACTCAAACCGCGAAGGCAGCCATCCGGATGCTGCTGGAATGGACCATCCAAGAGGGGAATCCGTCCCCGAACGGCTGCTTCATCGTCAATACCGCGGTCGAGCTGGCCAAGCACGATCCGGAAGCGAAGGACCGGGTACTCCGGAACTGGGATCGAACGGAGCAGTGGTTCCGCGAGCTGGTCGCGCGAGGCCAGCGATCGGGCGAAATCGGCGGCGCGCTGAGCGCCGAAGCGCTGGCATCCTCCCTAATGAACGCCTACATCGGCCTGACTGTCATGGCGAAAACGGTAACGGACCGCGCGAAATTACGCACGATCATCGACACGCATATGAAGCTGCTGGACTAATCCGTACGTGATCCCGAGTCGGACGAGCCCGCTTCCGCATGTCAAGGGAAAAGGATCATGGCCTTTAGCCGTGATCCTTTTTTGGGTGTAAATCGCCGGCCTTCCGGGTAAATTATCGGGGATGAGTACGAATTTCTCGAAATTCAACTCAGAACCGAGCGCCGGAGGGATCATGATGAAAAAATACTGGACAATGATCGCGTTATTCGGAATGCTATCGAGCATCATCGCGGCAACCGCAACAGCCGCGCAGGCCGATGCCCGCGAAGCGGCCGGGAAGATCCGGCAGCTCAGCGCGAGCGACGCGGCGATGGCGCTGAAGGCGTTGAACAGCTTCTATAAACCTGCGCTGGCGGGTCAATTCCCGGGCGGTGCGAGGGGGCTTGTCATCGGAACCAGCACGCGGCAAAACGTCATCGCCAAGCTCGGCCAGCCGGATAAGAAGCGAACGGACGCGGACGGGTTCGACTTGTATCACGCGGAGATGGGGCATCCCGGCTATGCCATCGCCTACAAGCTGAACAAGGTTCGGGAGATGCGCTACTTTGGTACCCAGGTCGAACGGCAGACGAATATCGGCGGGATCTCGAAGCAGCTGCTGTTCCGGCAATGGGGAAAGCCTTCGGGTTCGGTCGTCATCCGGAACGGTTCGCTGGTGCAGCAAAAAATCACCTACAACCGCGGCAAGTTCAAGCTTTCGTTCGTCTTCAACAGCAGCACGAACCTCGACCATATCAATCTGCTGAAGCGTTAATCGTCCGAATCGTAACAAATGTAATCCGATTGCAATGTTGCGTTGATCCTGCCATGATGAAACCAGCCTATACTAGAACTCGACCCCCTTGATGTAAAACACTTTGGCCCGCGGTTTATGCTGCGGGTCTCTTTTTTGTCCTTGGCACGCTCAATCCGGAGCACAGGGACTAATTAATGATATCAATTTATTAATGACGTTAACTTACTTGGTTTACATAATAATTATTATGTTACTGCATGACCGAACCGCCCGCTCCTTTGGTTAATAGCATTAAACAATTAATCGGCTCCATCCTTTAGCGCCTCGCCGAAGTAGAGCGTATGGCCCTGGTCGTCCTCGATCACGAATTCCCTCGTGCTCCACGCGGTCTCGTGCACGTCCCGCACCAGGCGCACTCCCCGGGCTTTCAGCGCCGCTGCGAGGGACGCGGCATCGTCCGTCGCGAAGTAGAGCTGGAAGTGCCCGCATTCGCGCACATAGGCAACGGAAGGGTCCGGTTCATCGACCAGCTTGAGGTGGAATTCCTGATTGCCGGCACGAATGCCGGCATAGAAATCTTCGTGCCGGAAAGACAGCTCCATGCCAGCCTGAGTCGTGTAGAAGCGGATGGATCCATCGAGCTCCGTCGTGCGCAGTTGCGCGGTAATACCGGTTACGCGCATGGTTAGCCTCCTCGTGGGCGGCGAGTCGCCGCCGGGATATGTCCACCGATGTGACAACATCATCATACCATCGAAGCCGCTTCGATTGCGGGGGTTCGCATGCTCGGGAAGGGACATTTTTACTGGTCTCGAACTTGCCGATCGGACAGCCACTGCGATGTCGTCGGAAGCATCCGCGAACGGGATGCAACCGCTGAACCGGTCTACGGGGTCACGAGCGAGAAGGGTATTACCGGGCGTAGTACCCTACCCCGGATGCGGCTATGAAAGTTGGCACTGAGCAGCATTCCTCTTCGGGCTTACAATGGCGCTATAGAGAGGAGAGGTCAGCCATGAAGACGAAGAGAGCCGCCTCGCATCCCGACATCATCCTGCTGATCGACGGAGATTGTCCGCTCTGCCATTGGCTGGCGCGGTTCGTCAGCAAGCGCGATGCCGCGGGACGGTTCCGGTTCGCCGCGCTCGATTCGGCGGCGGGAAGACGATTTTGGGCGAAAGCCGGGCAGCCAGGGGACCGCGCGCATGCATTCGGCAGGCCGGGAACCATTAGGGGAGACGGCCGTTCGCCGGCAACCGGACTGAACCGGCGAAGCCGCCAAGACTCGGCGCCGGCGGACACGTTCGTCTTGATCGCGAAGGGCCACCGCTACGTCAAATCCGGCGCGGCTCTTCGCGTCCTGCGCGAGCTCGATGGGCCGTGGCCGCTGCTGTACGGCGCAATCCTGATCCCCGCGTTCATCCGCGACCGCGCGTATGACTTCATCGCGCGCCGGCGATATCGGTGGTTGGGCGGGGAAGGCATCCATTGTGCCCTGTACGATTCAAAGCTGCGCGGAAGACTGATCGAAGACGGGGAGGGGGACGAGCCATGACGGAGACGGGAAGGCCGGGATCGGATACGTCCGAAGCTGCAGGCGTGATGCGGCTTGCCCCTTCCGGCCCTGGGACGCCTGTGACGCAGTCCTGGTTCCCGTTCCGCTTCCGCTGCCGTTACCGCATGGCTTCGAGCACGCGATCCTCGGCCGTTCATCGCCTAATTTGCGACGAAGCTGAGCAAAGCATCCAGATCCTGGTTGACGCTGTCCGAAAGCGCGTGATATAGTTTCCTTATTCCAGATCCCATCCAAACGGATCGAGCAAAGGAGGTCTTCCCAATGGCAAACCAAATCGCAGCGATTCCATCCAACCGCATAGGCTTGAAACCATTGGCTGACCCTGCCGTGCGTATGCATTGATTCCCCTGTATACCTCGCTCCAGGCGGTTGCGCCTGGAGCTTTTTATTTTTTCCTCCAGGTCCCCGCCTGCACGGCCACGGTCAGCCGCGACTGCCAACGACAGAAAGGGGTTCTCCGCATCATGCCGCACAATCGAACGCGTGCATTCAAACCGCCCAAACCATCCATGACCTGGCTATTCCGTTACTTGCGACCCGTCAAATGGCGGATGTTCGCGCTCCTGCTCCTGCTGCTCGTCACGACGGTACTGCAGCTCTTGAATCCGCAGATCGTCCAGCGGTTCATCGACCAGGCGACCGGCTCGGGAAGCGTCTCCGGCCTGCTGTCGCTGGCGGGACTGTATCTCCTCGTTGCCGTATGCAATCAGCTGTTCACGGTTTCGGTCGACTACCTGGGGAACGACGTCTCCTGGCGGGCGACCAACCAAATCCGCGCCGACCTGCTCCAGCACGTCCTTCGGCTCGACATGCGGTTCCACAACGTCAAGACGCCGGGCGAGATGATCGAACGCATCGACGGCGACGTGACCCATATGTCGAATTTCTTCGCAATGTTCATTGCGAAAATCGTGGGCAGCTTCGTCCTGCTCACGGGCATCCTCGGCTACATGTACGTCTACAACTGGCCGATCGCCGCGGCGATGACCGCCTTCACCGCCTTGTCCGTCGGCGTCATGTTCCGCCTGCGGGACATCGGCGTGAGCGCCTCCCAGACGGAGCGCCAAGCGAACGCGTCCCTGTACGGCCTGATCGAGGAACGGATCGCGGGCATCGAGGACGTGCAGGCCAACGGCGGCGTGCCGCGCCTCATGAATCGCTATCACCGGGCGATGCGGGCGGTCTTCCTCGCCGGCCGCAAGGCGTGGATGCGCCGCGTCCTTCCGTGGAACGCCACGGTCGTACTGTTCACGATCGCCGTGACCGTGGTGCTGATGCTCAGCGTGCGCATGTACCTGACGGGGCAGATCACGCTCGGCATGCTGTTCCTCTTCTTCCAGTACACGCAGATGCTGAACGATCCGATCGAGCAGCTCGGCGATCAGCTGCAGGAATTCCAGAAGGCGAAGTCCGGTATGCGCCGCGCCCAGGAGCTGCTTTCCCTGCGAAGCGAGATCGCGGAGGGGGAGGCGGACGATCTGCCGCCAGGCCCGCTGTCCGTATCGTTCGAGCAGGTGAGCTTCGGTTACAACGCGGACCAGCGAATCCTGCACGACATCAGCTTCCGGCTGAGGCCGGGAGAACGGCTCGGCCTCATCGGGCGGACCGGCAGCGGCAAGTCGAGCATCAGCCGGCTGCTGCTCCGGCTCTATAACCTGGACGGCGGCGTCATTCGGGTCGGCGGTACGGATATCCGCGACTTGAAGCTGGCGGCGCTCTACCGCAGAGTCGGCATGGTCACGCAGGACGTGCAGTTGTTCGACGGTACGCTCCGCGACAACCTGACGCTGTTCAATCCGCAGCTCACGGACGAAGCGATTCTCGCGACCACCGAGCGGCTCGGGCTGCGCCCATGGATCGAGGCCATGCCGGGCGGGCTGCACGCGCGCCTCTCCGCCGGCGGCGCGTCGCTCTCCGCGGGGGAAGCGCAGCTGTTCGCGCTGACGCGGGTGTTCCTGACCCAGCCGAGCCTGGTCATCCTCGACGAGCCGTCCTCGCGCCTCGACGCCGCGACGGAGGCGATCCTGCAGAAGGCCGTAGACCAGCTGCTCGAGCGTTGCACGGGCATCGTGATCGCCCACCGGCTGGCCACGCTCGACCGCGTCGACAAAATCATGGTGCTGCGCAACGGCCGAATCGTCGAGTTCGGCGAGCGCGCGGCATTGGCGCAAGATCCGGCATCGGAATACGGCCGGCTGCTGAGAGCCGACCGACAGGAGGAATTAGCATGACCGTCACGCAATTCGTGGGGAGGTTATTTCGCTACAACCCCATGCTTTATCTCATAAACGGCCTCTTGTGGGGCATCTTCCACGCGATGCCCGTCGGCATCGGGCTCGGGATGAAATGGTTCTTCGACCGCACGACGACCCAATCCCACGACTACCTCTGGCTCGCGCTGCCGCTCATCGTCGTCGCGTTGATCCGCTTCGCCCGGGTCGGCATGTTTTTCGCCGCCTTCTACGAGTGGGTGACGTACATCTATCACCTGCAAGCCATCCTGCGCCGCAATATGCTGGCCGGCATCATGCGCTGGCCGGGGCGCAACCTGCCGACTTCGCCGGGGGATGCGATGACCCGGTTCCGGGAAGACGTGGACGAAGTCGTCGAATACGTCGAGTCGTGGGTCGACTTCTGGGGCCGCTTGATCTATGCGGCGGCCTGCATCGTGATCATGACGCGCATCAATTGGCAGATTACGCTGGTGGCCATTCTCCCGCTCGTCGTCGTCACGCTGCTCAATAACTTGTCCGGCAATCGGGCGCGGCGGTATTCCCGGCTCAACCGGGAAGCGACCGGCCGCATTACCGGCTTCATCGCGGAGACGTTCGGCGCCGTGCAGGCCGTGAAGCTCGGACGGGCGGAGGACCACGTGATGAACCGGTTCCTCGAGCTGAACGAGAGCCGGCGGAAGGCGGCCTTAAGAGATAATTTGTTCAAGCAGTGGATGCGCTCGATGAACCAGCACGTGCTCACCGTCTGCACGGGCGTCATCCTGCTGATGTGCGCATCGGAGATGAAGGCGGGCCGCTTCACCGTCGGGGATTTCGCTCTCTTCACGTCCTATCTGACTACCTTCTCGTTCAGCGTCTCGCTGTTCGGCTACATGGTCTTCCAGCATAAGCGGCTGCGCGTGGCGCTCGACCGGATGCGGAGGCTGTTCCGCCCGGGCGAGGAGGACCGCGTCATCGAGCACAGCCCGGTCTACCTGTACGGAGATCCCCCGGAGGCGGAAGCCACGGCCGCGAACGAAGGCGATCGCTTGCAAAGTTTGGAGGTTCGCGGCCTGACCTACACGTATCCGAACTCGGACAACGGCATTCGGGACGTCGGCTTCCGCCTGGAGCGCGGCAAATTCCTCGTCGTCACCGGCCGGATCGGCTCGGGCAAATCGACGCTCGTCCGCACGCTCCTCGGCCTGCTGCCGAAATCGGCAGGCACCATTCAGTGGAACGGGCGGCTGATCGAGGATCCGGCCGCATTCCTGAAGCCGCCGCGCACGTCGTACACGCCGCAGGTGCCGCGGCTGTTCAGTGACACGCTGGGCGAGAACATCACGCAGGGCGCGCCCGTCCCGCAGGAGGCGCTGGACCGCGCCATTCGGCTGGCCGTCATGGAGCAGGACCTTCGCACGCTGGAGAACGGGCTCGAGACATTCGTCGGCCCCCGCGGCGTCATGCTCTCCGGCGGACAGATCCAGCGCGCCGCCACGGCCCGGATGCTTCTGACGCAGTCGGACGTGTTCCTCTTCGACGATCTGTCGAGCGCGCTCGACGTGGAGACGGAGAAGCTCCTGTGGGAGCGGCTCTTCCGGGAGCCGGACGTGACCTGCATCGCCGTATCCCATCGCCGCGCGGCACTCGCACGCGCCGATCATATTCTCGTCCTGAAGGACGGGCGCATCGAAGCCGAAGGCACGCTGTCCGAGCTGCTCGCGACGAGCGTCGAGATGCAGCTGCTGTGGCAGGGCGAGGAATCGAAAACGGACGCCGAGGAAGAACAGGCCGAGCAGCCGGCATGAGGCGTCCGGCGGGCCTAGAGCGCGATCCGCATCGCAAGCGAACGAGCCGATCCGCGCGATCGGCTCTTTTTTTTTCGCGCCCGCTGAAACCTCCCCGTGCCGCCGCGCATCTAACCTACGTCTAACGGGAAGGAGGGAGACGCCTTGGACGAGGCCAAGGAAGTGAGAAGAGCGCAACAAGGCGATGCGCAATCCTTCGCGCGCCTGATTCAAGCGCATAAAACCGTGATGTACCAAGTCGCCAAGACGATACTGAAACGGGATGCGGATTGCGCGGACGCCATACAGGAAGCGATCGTCAAGGCGTTCGAGAAGATCGGGACGCTCCGGGAGGCGGCGTATTTCAAAACCTGGCTGCTGCGTATTCTGATCAACGAATGCAATCGCATCCACCGGCAGCGCAAAACCGTCGTCGCGCTCGACCGTTCGGCGCTTCCTGCCGCGCGCGACCATGGCTACGAACAAGTGGAGCTGGACCAGCTGCTGGGCACGCTGCCGGATGAGGAAAGCCGGCTCCTCGAGCTCTATTACCTGGACGACATCTCGGTGAAGGTGCTGGCCGAGCTCTACCGAAAGCCCGAGAACACGATCAAGACGTGGCTGCGCCGTGCGCGCGGAGCAGCACGCCGGATATGGGGGGAACAGGAGGGATACACGTGGAAAAATGGGAGCGATACGTGAGGCAGCACGTGAATCGCCCGCTGCCCGAGGCAGTCGATCAACGGATTCAGCAAACGCTGGACGCGCTCAAGCCGGCACGCAAACGGGCGTCGGGACGGAGACGGCTTGCCGGCACCGTGGCGGCAGCCACCGCCGCCATCGCCATTGTGGTGAGCGTGTCGTCGATGTCGCCGGCTATTGCCGAGGCGATGCGGTCCTTGCCGCTCATCGGGTCCGTCCTCGAGTTGGTCGGGGACGCCGGTATGAAGCGAGGCAGCGAGCTCCGATTGGCAAGCACGGTCGACCGGCAGGTTCGAATCGGCGATGAGGAGATCCGCTTCACGGAAAGTCTCTATGACGGCTCTTCGATTCTCCTCGCTTGGGTAGCGCAGGACGCCGACCGGGATCCATACGCATTCATGAACGATGTCGTCTACGCGGTAAACGGGAAGCCGCTAACCTACAGCGGAAGCGCCCCCGCCATCAAGCTGGAAGACGGCACCTATGCCGGGGCGATTAGCATTCGCGCGGCGGACCCGCTGCCGGATAAGTTCCAGCTTGAGCTGAGATCCCGTGAAGACGGGTCCGTCTACGCGCGGCTGCCGGTCGAGCGGCGTGGCCATTATCGAACCGCGTCCATCTCGAAGACCGGCACGTGGAATGGCATCGGGATGAAGTACCATGCGCTGTCGCTGTATCCGACCGCGACCGAATTGACCTTTGGCCTGTCGCATGCGGATCTGAACGAGGCCGCCGTCCTGAAGTTCAAGGTGAGCGACGAACGGGGCTATGTGTTGAACGGATCCGGCTCCTTCGCCTATCGCGCCGCCGGCTCGCCGAAGGAGAGCGGGGAATACGCGTATTTCTTCGATCCCTTCGAGACGGTGCCGGAGCAGATCGAGATCACGCCGTATATCAGCACGGCTTATTCTACGGTGCGCGTGGACGGCACCTGGAAGGGGACACCGATCGCATTGGATCAAGGCGCCATCGGCTCCGTCCTCGTCGTCGATCAATCGCTGGAGGATCGAACGTTAACGCTCGTGTGCGACGTGACGGGCGAACAGCTCGACGAGCAGATCAATCGGATAGGGGTCGAGGACGGCAATGGTAACGCGCTGCCGCGAGTTAGTCCGCCCGTTCGCATCCAAGGCCGCGCGCACGCGTACGAGCTGAAGTTCGGCGACGTCGACCGCGGCGACGTCATTCGGATTACCTCGCCCGTCTTTAATCCGACGACATATTTGAGGGATCTCAGCGTGACGGTCCAGGTGCCCGCGACGGAGGGGGGAAGCGGTTAGAGGCGGCGCCGGCGGCGCTTGGAACCGAGCGGTGAGAGACGAGTCGCGTGCTGATGGAAGGTCTAGGCATTTCAGAGCGTCCGCAGTTCACCCGCCAGGGGATACCCAGTTAAATGGAATCAGGCAGCCGACGGTTTCGCCGGCTGCCTGAGTTCGTTAGGGGGAATCATCTCGTTATGCCACGCTCATCTTCTGTAAAGTAGAGAGCCAGAGACTCTTACATATATCGCACTAGTTCTTCGCGGTTGTTCTTCATGGCTTCCACGAACGCTTGCTTCGCGGCGGTAAGCTTGCCTTCGGTCAGTCGCTCGTAAACCTCGGAATAGAGCTTGCGGCTGGTATACGGGCGATTCGGACTGTTGACGGTACGGTACAGGACGACGAAATACAGAATCTTGTCCTTGTATGTATCGAAGGTTTGCAGGATGCACTGATTGCGCGACGCAGCGAGCAGCGTCCGGACGAACAGGAGGCCGTTCTCGTAATAGTCGCGGTAGCGCTTGCGTTCGCTGGCATCGGCCAATTCGTCCAAGTACCGCTTCATCGTCGGCAGCACTTCCTCAAATTGCCGGGGTTCGAGGGCATCCAGCACGTAGACGTACAGCGCCGTCAACAAGTCGAACATGTCGTACAATTCCTTGATGTCGATGCCTTTGACGAGAATGCCGCGTTTCTTGAGCGTTTCGACGAAGCCTTCCCGCGACAGCACGGCCATGGCATCGCGTACCGGCGTCCGGCTCATGCTCAGCTCCGCCGCGAGTTCGTTCTCGGACAGCAGGGTTCCGGGCACATAATCGCCGTTCAGCAGCTTTTGGCGAATATGCCGGTAGGCGATGTCCACCAGCGGCAAATCGGACATGTGCAGCGTCTCCTTCTACGATTCGTGGTTGATCGGCGCTTCCCGGCGCGGCCGAGCCGGCAGGGAGACGAACGATCCTATATGCAAGCATTATGGTTCTTGTATGTAAGTCGAATGTTACGGGAGGATTAAGGTTTTGTAAAATTTCCGGAAGTCCCGCAGCAGCGTCCCAATTATTGCATGCGCGGCTGCCGCAGCAGCTAGCCATACTAACCACGAATCCCATTTCTTCTGCCTTTAGCGCTACATCCGACGGTATAAAGGAGCCCATCATCCATGAACCATTTGTTTAACGCGTTTCGAATAAAAGGCTTGGACTTGAAAAACCGCGTCGTCATGCCGCCGATGTGCCAGTACGCCGTCACGGCCAAGGACGGCATCGCGAACGAGTGGCATTATCTGCACTACGTCAGCCGCGCGATCGGCGGAGCAGGCCTCATCATTATCGAGATGACGGATGTCGAACCGGACGGCCGCATCACGAATTTCGACTTGGGCCTGTGGTCCGATGAACACATCGCGCCGCTCAAGCGCATCGTCGAGGCATGCCATCAATACGGCGCCAAAGTCGGGATTCAAATCGCGCATGCGGGCCGCAAAGCCGAAGACGCGGAGACACCCGTCGCGCCGTCGGCGATTCCGTACGACGAGCAATCCAAAGTGCCGCGGGAGCTGACGAGCGACGAGATTAAAGCCATGGTCGAGAAATTCCGCCAGGCCGCCGAAAGGGCCGTCAAAGCAGGCATGGACACGATCGAGCTCCACGCCGCGCACGGCTATCTGATTCACGAATTCCAATCGCCGTACACGAACAAACGGTCGGACGAATACGGCAGGGACAAGACCTTGTTCGGCCGCGATGTGATTCAAGCCGTGAAGCGCGTCATGCCGCACGAGATGCCGCTAATTATGCGCATTACGGCGCATGAATACGTGGCAGGCGGCTATGGCATCGAGGACAGCATCGCCTTCTCGAAGGCGTACCATGATGCAGGGGTCGACCTGTTCCACGTGAGCTCCGGCGGCGAAGGCCCGATTCTGGCGCACGGAAGACCGGGTACGCACGTGGCCTACCAGGTGCCGTTTGCCAGGGCGATCAAGAATGCCCTGAACGTGCCGGTCATCGCCGTCGGCCGGTTGGATGAGCCTTCGCTCGCGAACGCCGTCATCGGCAACGAAGACGCGGATCTCGTGGCCGTTGGCCGCGGCATGCTGCGCAATCCTTACTGGACGCTCGAAGCAGCCGCCAGGCTCGGCAAGGAAACGGCGATCCCCGGCGTATACGGCATCGGGTTCAAGGATTTGAACCGGTAATCGGCTATGGATCAACCATCACGACTTGACTCAACCACCGCAGGCTGCCGATCGAACGGCAGCCTGTTCGGCATTCGGCTGCGACCGCCCCGGACTAGAGGTTCCGGTCCAACAGCAGGCCCAGCTGCTTCGCCACCACGCCGGCCGGTTCCGACAACCCGCCGGCCAGCCACGATTCGACGAGCCCGACGATGGCCGTTCCGAGGAAACGGAGGACGATTTCCCTGCTGAATCCCTCGTTCACGCCTTCGGCGATGTCGACATAATCATCCAGCCGCTGGACGACATATTCCAAGAATCGGCTGCGAAAGGCAGCGGCTTCCTGGCTCCGCAGCATCGCCGCGAAGAACGCCGCGTTCCGCTCGAAATAGTCGAACCAAACGAGACTGCCTTCGGCAAAGCTCGCTTCGGTTGCCGCTTCGCAAATTCTCCGCAATTCAGCGATATGTTCCGCGACGAGCCGATCCAGGAGATCATATTTGTCCTGGTAGTGGAGATAGATCGTCCTCCGGCCGACGTTCGCCTTGTCCGAAATATCCTGCATGGTGATGTGCTCGAATTTCTTGCTGGCCATCAAGTCGACAAGCGCGGTCTTGATGGCTTCCCGCGATTTCGCGATTCTTCGGTCGACCTGTGCCATCGTTTCCCTCCCGTCATGGTCCGTTCCCGCACAATGCCGCGCGGCTTGCGCAATAATGCTCCGTTCGCCTGCATCTGATCCTTGAAGCATGCCCGCATCCGACTATAATCATACACAGATGTGCAACACTACATGCGCATGCACGCTACTCGAAAGGAAGGATTGAAATGGATCTGAAGCTTCTGGGAAAAATCGCGGTCGTCACGGGAGCGAGCGCCGGCATCGGATTGGCCTGCTCGAAGGCGCTGTATGAGGAAGGGGTGTCCGTCGTCATGGTGGCGCGCGACAGGGATCGCCTGCAGGAGGCGGCGGATGCGATCCGTTCGGCTCAGCCCGCGGCAGCGGCGGCGCGTCTCGTGCCGGTCGCGGGCGACATGACCCGGCCGGAAACCGTTCGGCAAGCGGTCGACGCGGCGATCGAGCACTTCGGGCGCATCGATATTTTAATCAATAACGCGGGGAACGCGCGTTTCGGCCCGTTCTTCGAACTGTCCGACGAAGCCTTTCAGGAATCGTGGCAGCTGAAGCTGCTCGGCTACATGAGAATGGTGAAAGAAGCGGTGCCGCATATGATTCGGCAGCGGGACGGACGCATCGTGAACATCGTCGGCAATTCCGGACGCACGCCGAATCCCGGCTATCTCCCGGGCAGCACTTCGAACGCCGCGCTGTTGAACTTCACGAAAGGCATCTCCAGCGAGCTGGCCGCATCGAACATCAGAATCAACGCCATTTCGCCCGGAGCCACGGCAACCGAACGGGCGGTTAGGTTCGCCCGGCAGCAGGCGGACGAGCAAGGAACCGGCGTTGAGGCCCAGCAGGCCGCTATGAGCGCGGCCATCCCGCTGAAGCGCCTGGTCGACCCGGCCGAGATCGCGTCCATGGCGCTGCTGCTCGTCTCCGATCGGCTTCCTTCCGTCACGGGCACGGAAATCATCATCGACGGCGGTCAAACGCCGGGCGTCTGACAGTTAACGAAGCGCTAGTCCCCTATATCGATCCTCTACGGACACCGGGAACGGTGTCCTTTTGGTGTTGGCCATTGAAGCCGTCGAATTCGAGGTACTGGCGGAAGCGCTCTCGCGCTCCAAGGAAAAGCTCGAATCGCTCAAGGACTTGAACGAATACGCCGTCAGCTTCCAGATGCTGATGTACAACCGGGCGAACCTGCCGCCGCAGCGGCTGCTGCAGAAGCAGGTCGAGCTCTTGCAATCGGCGCTCCGGCTGAAATACGCCCAGTGGAATACGCGAGTGCGCTTGGTGCACCTCTTCGACTAAAAGCTTCAGCCGCTGCTCGACGAATGCGGCATCGGCCGGCGCAGGCCGGTACCTGTTCATGCCGATGATCCAACGATTCTGCGTCACTTCACGTACGTGCTGGAGCAATGGATGCTTATCGGCGCGGTCAGACCAACAGCCACATAGACATATAGCCACCCAGACAGCCGGCCGACATGGCCGGCTGTCTGGGTGGCCGGGCCGCGGCTTGATGACGGATGCGATCGCGTGTATAGTTACAAACACGAGCATCGAGCGCCGCAATGGCGATCATGCCGAATGTTCATCATCATCGCATCGAAGGGGAGGGGTCATGACCGAATATTTGCGAAGCGAGCTTTATTGAACATTAAATTCGAACCCGCCGACAGACTCGCCCGCAAGTAGAACTAGGGGAGGAAGAGGGAATGGCTCCGAAACATATCGTCTCTGCGGCAACCATCGTCGTGAACGAACGCCGGGAAATCCTGCTGATCAAAGGACCGAAACGAGGCTGGGAAATGCCCGGAGGACAGGTCGAGGAAGGCGAATCGTTACGGGACGCGGCGATCCGGGAAACGAAGGAAGAGAGCGGAATCGAGATCGAGGTGACCAAGTTTTGCGGCGTGTTTCAAAATGTGAGCGCCGGTATCTGTAACATGCTATTCTTGGGAAGGCCCGTCGGGGGCGCGTTAACGACGTCGTCCGAGTCGCTGGACGTCGGATATTTTCCGATCGAGACCGCTTTAAGCATGGTCGAATGGGGGAATTTCAAGCAAAGAATCGAGCTTTGCTTGAACGAAGAACAGCATCCCTTTTATGTCGAGTTCTCGATTCCGCTGAAGGATTGCTAACGCACCCGGACCTTACCGTTCATGAGGCGCGCATACGCGCGCGGATAACGGGACATCATGTCAACAAACATAGAGAAAGCTCGGCTGCCGGCCTGGATCCGGACGAGTCGAGAGAGGAGAGAACATATGGCTAAACTGATGGTAATCTACGAGAAGCCCCTGGATGTCGAAGGCTTCGAAAAACACTATTTCGGCGTTCATATGCCGCTCGTGAAGAAGCTCCCGAAATTGATCGGAGCCTCAGCGCTTCGCGTCGCGAGCGCTCAGAATACCGACGAGGAGCTGTACCTTGTCGTCGAGGCTGAATTCGGCAGCACCGCCGATCTTCACGCGGCGCTGGCAAGCGCGGAAGGGCAGGCAGTGACCGCGGACGTCGCGAACATCACCCCTTTCCTGAAACGTCCGCCCGTCATTCTGATCGCGGAGTAAACGGCCGTTCCGGTCGCCAGCCCGCGCTCCATAAGCCCGGCCCGATTGCTTCTTAGGGAGCAGCGTACCGGGCTTTTTCCAGTGTGGTTCGCTTCCCTGGCAGGGCTGGTCAACATCGCATCGCAATGTTCATGGAATCTTCATCCAAACGATGTCCGCATGCCGAAGGCAGGGATACAATAATAGTAACGAATCGTTCCGCACCGCATCCTGTCCACCGTACGGCGTCTTCGCGCGGATCGATCCTGGCGACAAATCGGAACAGGCGGTGAGCTCATGTTTTTACGCTCCAACAAGCGCAAGAGTAAGCTTGCAAACCCGAACGCGCGCGAAGCGCTTCCCGGCGAAGCGCTTCCCGGCGATGCGCAGTCAGATGGCGATGGGCAGCCAGACGCCGGCATGGAAGTGGTGTCTTCGCACGAGACCGGGCAAGCGGAAGCGTCGGCGCGAAGCTATTGGAACGCCGGCGTGACCGTTCACGACTGGGTCAGCGAAATCTTCCAAGATGAGTGGAAGAAAGGCACCTTCGACGACTTGCCCGGCAAAGGCAAACCGATCGACGTGCCGTCGGGCGATATTACGAACGGCCTGCTGCGCCAGGCGAATTTCCTGCCGGGTTGGCTGACGCTGCAGCATGACATCCGGGACCGCTTGCGTCAATGGCTCCTTCGGGCCGGCAGCGGCAGCGATGAAGCGCTCGAAGATGAGCTTCGCGAGATCAATGCGATGATCGTCAAGTACAACGGCATGGTGCCTCATGCGGCCCTGCAGAAATTAACGATCACGCGGGAAAACGCAAGCCGCCTGCTCTCGCATTGGGAGTAGGATGGGGAGCAAGCACGTTTATGAAAAGCAGCCGCCGGATTGCGGATGCTTTTTTTTATGGTGCATTTACGGTGCATTTACCGGTACATGCGAAAAAATTGCGGCGGTTTCCCGGGAGGCTGCCCCATTATGCTGGTGTTCCGTTATAATTGTAATGAACGTTTACGAATCGCAGCACAACTTGAAGACAAAGGAGGCTGTATCGATGGTTAACGGCTTGAACTGGATATCGGCCGGCAAATTGGAAGCGCTTCAACAGGCGGGCGCGAAGGTGATACGCGGCGGCATCGCCGTCTTTTATCACGAAGGGCAAGTGCGTGCGGTAGACAATCGCTGTCCGCACCTCGGCTTCCCGCTTCACATGGGGAGCTTGTGCGACGGCATCTTGACCTGTCACTGGCATCATGCCCGCTTCGATATTTGCAGCGGCGGCACGCTCGATCCGTGGGCGGACGACGTGCCGTCGCATGCCGTGCGCATCGAGGACGGCGAAGTCTGGGTCAACCCCGCGTCCGCAAGCGCGAAGGACGCGAACGTCTACGCGCAGAAGCTGCAGGAAGGACTCGAGCAAAATATCGGCATCGTCATCGCGAAGGCAGTCGTCGGCCTGATCGAGGCCGGCGTATCCGAGCAGCGCATCGCCCGGATCGGCATCGCGTTCGGGACGACGCAAGGAACGGGCTGGAATGCCGGGCTTACCATCCTGACCGCGATGACGCGCATCGTCGGCAAGCTGGACAAGAACGGCAAGATCCTCGCCCTGTACCAAGGACTTGTCCATGTCGCGCGCGCGAGCGCGGGCCGCGCAACGCGCCACTTGCTCCCGGCGCTGCCGTCCGCGGACGTTCCGGCCGAACGGTTGACAGGCTGGTACCGGACCTGCATCGAGGTCCGGGATACGCAGGGCGCCGAGAAAGTGCTGAACACCGCCGTCCTGGCGGGCATCGACGCACAGCGGCTGGCCGACATGATGCTGATCGCCGCCACCGATCACTTCTACTTGGACGGCGGGCATGTATTCGACTTCCATAACAAGGCGTTCGAGGCGCTGGAATGGGCGGAAGCTTCGCAGACGCAGCGAATCTTAAGCTCGCTCGTCCCCATGATGGCCCGGCCGACGCGGAGCGAGGAGCTTCACCAGTGGCTGGCCCCGCTTAACCTCGTCGAGCCGATCCTTAATGCCGTTAACGACTTGACGCGGCACGCGGAGCAGGCGAAGCTAGACGGCCGTCCGGCGGCAAGCGGGGCGCCATTCACCGCCGAGGCGAAGATGCAGCTGCTGCAGCTGCTGCTCGGCGATTCGCCGGAGCAGACGATCGCGGCGCTGCGCGACCAGCTCTTGGCGGGCACGGCACCGGCGCAGCTGGCGCAGCTCGTGACGCTCGCCGCCGCGGAACGAATCGTGCGCTTCCACACGCAAAACGATTTCGGCGACTGGATCGCGGTGCTCCATACGTTCACGTACGCGCACGCCGTCCACGAGCGACTGCGGCAATCCGACGAACCGCTGCTGCAGCGGGCGATATTCCACGGAGCCGCCAGCGTGTATCTGGACCGGTTCCTGAACGTGCCGGCAGCCGCGCGGCCCAAGCCGTCCGGCGCCTCAGCCTCAGCGCCGGCCGACCATCAGGAGCTGCTCGAACTGCTCGACCGGCGCCAGCAGGTCGGGCCGGCCGCGCAATGGGTCGTGGACTACCTGCACGGCGGCGGCGAACCTGGAGGGCTGCTCAACACGCTCGGCCATGCACTGCTGCGGGAGGACGCGGAGTTTCATACGTTCCAGCTCTATGAGGCCGCGGTGACCGAGTACGACCATTGGCGCGCCGAAGCCGGTCCGTTCGCGGAGCAGGCCCGGGAAACGATGCTGCTCGCCTGCACCCGCTACTTGGCGGCTCACGCGCCGACGGCGCGCGAGCTCCCGCAAACCGCCCGAATCGCCTGGAGGCTGCATAAAGGCGAGCGATTGTTCGAAGAAGAATAGCGTCCCGAACGCCTCAAGCCGGAAGACAAGACGCGCGTCATCGATTAAGTCCAAACTCGAAAATCATGGAGGCACGATCACGATGAAAGTACTGGTAACCGGCGCATCCGGCAACGGGGGGCAAGCGGTGTGCCGCGCCCTGCTGCAGGCGGGCCATCAGGTGAGAATGGCGGACGTCATGCCCGCGAAAGCGGCGGAGTCGTCAGCGGCTGAATTCGTCCGCTGCGACACGCGGACGGTCTCGGACGTGCGGGATGCGGTTCGGGGCATGGACGGCGTCATTCATCTGGCGGCCTGGCACTGCGCCCATCAACCGCCGGTCAGCGACGACACGATCTTCGCGGTCAACGTAGACGGGACGTACAACGTGCTGGAAGCATGCCGGAAGGAAGACATCCGCTCGATCGTCTACGCGTCGTCGATGGCTTACGGCTGGTGGTCGGTCTACGGCGTCAGCAAGGTCATCGGCGAAGAGCTGTGCCGCGCCTATCGCGAGATGACGGGCGCCTCGATCGCGATGCTTCGCTATCATGAATTCATCCCGCGGCCGTACCTGGAATTCGGAGCGCGGCTGCTCCGCAACGGCGTGGACCGCCGGGATGTCGCGGCGGCCACGGTCCTGGCGCTGGAAGCTGCCGCCAACGAAGCGTTCGGCCTGTTCCGGACGATCGTCCATACCGACCACGGCATGCCCGAGGACGTAAGGGCCGACTTCGCGCGGCTAGGGCCAGAATGGTGCGAACGGCAGGTGCCGGGCGGGGCAGCGCTGCTGGAGCGGTACGGCATCGAGCTGCCGCAGGAGGTCGAGCAGCATGATCTATCCGAAGCTAGCCGGGTGCTCGGCTGGCAGCCTCGGGTCGGCTTCGTCGACTTCCTGCGGGATTTAAAGCGGCGGGAGGAGCAGGGACTCGCGATCCGAGAGTTGATCGTGCCTTCCGAGCTTCCTCCGTTGAACGGATAAGAATCGCAAGAATGGTTATCGTTGAACCTGTCACGATGGATACGACGGCTCGCGATGGACATGGATGCAATAGACACGATCGACACGATGGACATGATGGAAAAACGTACATGGAAGCAATACGGCATTATCGGGAGCTTGCGTGCCTCTGGGCGCGCGGGCTCTTTTTTTGTCATCGTCAAGCAGCGTGCTGAAATATCGCCAGTTATGGTCCTGCTGCCGCTGGCTTGGGCGCTCTCCGGCGGTGTGCCGCGTTTACGATGGCGTAGGACAGGGGAAGAGTGATAAAAGCAGACGTTTGGGCAATTTCCGGTTCGTCCGCGCAAAAAGCCCTATAGAAAGGAGACGCCCGGCGATGTCCATCCTGCATAACTTCCCGCTCCTGGCCGCCCTCCTCGCGATCGTGGCCGCCCAAATCGTCAAAGTACCGGTCTACCTGATTACGCACCGGACATGGAACATCGGACTCGGCTTCAGCACGGGCGGCATGCCGAGCTCGCATTCCGCGGGTGTCACGTCGCTCGCCACGGCGATCGGGTTGCAGGACGGATTCGATTCCAGCGGGTTTGCCATCGCGGCGATCGTGAGCGCGATTACCATGTTCGATGCCGCCGGCATCCGACGGCATGCCGGCATGCATGCCTCAATCTTGAACCAATGGGCCAGATCCGTGCCGGGCCTCATGCAGGAAGGTAAGCTATGGCGCGAATTGAAGGAGCTGCTCGGTCACCGGCCGAGCGAAGTGTATGCGGGGGCGTGTTTCGGCATTTTGGTCAGTTTGCTGCTGTATTACGCCGCGTTATTGCCGGTTTGATTCGGTCGGCTGATCTTGAATGGAGCCGTACGCGGCGCGATAAGCCTTCCATGCATGAAAAGCACGGCTTCGTGTCAATAATAGGAAGGACAGACGCGATAGCGACATACGGACGAGGAAGTGAAGCGGGCATGGCGACGAAATCGGCAGCCGGACGAAAAACAGAACGAGAGGGGAACGCGCTGTTCCTCACCATGAAAATCGGCGCATGGATGGCCCTCATTGTGGGCGCGTTTTTATGCGTTACCAATTACGCCGATTTCAGCGACCACAACCGGCGATTGATGGCCGGCATCGGTTTTCTGGTGGGCAGCGTGTTCATCTACATGATTGGTACGGCGATCAACCTCGTGGACAAGCGCAAGACGGACTCCGAATAAGCGGCGAACGAGTAAGGATTGTTTCCTTCGTTGGGGAACGGTCCTTTTTCATTGTCATAACCTGCCGCGGCGGACGCTGTAATATTGAACCGCTATCCGGGGAAAAATAATGCAATCCAAGGCGAGGATTAGGAGATGAGGAACTTATGTTTACTTCGAAGCTGATGCGGCCGCTCACCACCGGCGGCGTCTTGGCGAGCACCGTCCTGTTCGCATCGGGCTGCAAATCGATGATTGTCTTCGATCCGAAAGGGCCGATCGGCGAACAACAGCGTGATCTGATTTATTTCACCATGCTGCTTTGCCTGATCCTTCTCGTTCCAGTGCTGCTCATTACGGCCTGGATCATCTGGCGCTACCGCGACCGGAAGAACAACCGCGCGCCCTACCAGCCCGTCTGGTCTCACAGCACCAAGCTGGAAATCGTCTGGTGGGGCATTCCGATCGCCATCATCGCGATCCTAGCGGTCGTGACGGCGCGCTACACGTACGCGCTGGATCCGGCCAAGCCGCTCGTGTCCGATAAGAAGGCTGTCACGATCCAGGTCACGTCGCTGGACTGGAAATGGCTGTTCCAATACCCGGACCAAGGGATCGCCACCGTCAACTACTTGGCGATTCCGGAGAAGACGCCGATCAAGTTCGAGCTCACCTCGGACGGCCCGATGAACGGGTTCTGGCTGCCGCAGCTCGGCGGCATGATCTACACGATGTCCGGCATGTCGACGACGATGTACCTGCAGGCCGACGAACCCGGCAATTATATGGGAACCGGCGCGAATTTCACGGGACGTGAATTCGCGAAGATGGGCTTCACCGCCAAAGCGATGCCGCAGAAGGACTTCGATCAATGGGTGGCCGACGCGAAGGCGAGCGGGAACGCGCTCACCGAAGAAGGCTACCAGACGCTCGCGATGCCCGGGACGTCGGGCCGGATGACGTTCGCTTCCATCCCGTCCGGCCTGTTCGAGCGCATCGTCCATGACTATTCCATGAGCCGCGGAGCGCCTCCGGGCGTGACCCTGAAGCCGATGACGCTCAGCGATGAGAAGCGGCTCGAACGCGAGCAGGAGGGCCAGCTGCCGCCCGGAAACAACGCGCAGAAGGATGCCCCGGACGTCGGCAGCTTCGGACAATCCGACCCGCGATCGGGCCATATGCACATGATTCACGGCAAATGAGAGGAGGAGCTACCGTGTTTGATTCACTTACCGATTTCGCCTCGTGGTTCTTCGTCTCGGGCGACCCGCTGATCTACGGCGCGGACGTCGCGATTGCGCTGACGACGATCGCGATCGTCTTCGTCCTGAGCTACTTCGGCAAATGGGGCTGGCTGTGGCGCGAATGGCTGACGACAGTCGATCACAAGCGCGTCGGGATCATGTACATCATCGCGGCGCTGCTGATGCTGTTCCGCGGCGGCGTCGACGCCTTGATGATGCGGACGCAGCTGGCGTTTCCGGACATGAAATTCCTGTCGCCGGAGCATTACAACGAGGTATTCACGACGCACGGCGTCATCATGATCCTGTTCATGGCGATGCCGCTCATGTTCGGCCTGTTCAACATCGCCGTCCCGCTGCAGCTCGGGGCGCGCGACGTCGCGTTCCCGTTCTTGAACTCGCTCAGCTTCTGGCTGTTCTTCTTCGGCGCGATGCTGTTCAATATGTCCTTCGTCATCGGCGGCTCGCCGAATGCCGGGTGGCTGTCGTATCCGCCGCTATCGGAGCTGACGGGCAGCCCTACGGTAGGAGAAGACTTCTACATCTGGGGGATTCAAATTTCCGGGATCGGGTCCCTGATGACGGGCATCAACTTCATCGTCACCATCGTCAAGATGCGCGCCCCCGGGATGACCTGGTCGCGGGTGCCGATCTTCACGTGGTCGGTGCTTTCGAGCTGCATCGCGATTATCGTCGCGTTCCCCGTCCTGACGGTCACGCTGGCGCTGCTGTTCCTGGACCGCTTCCTGGGCGCGCACTTCTTCACGATGGACGGCGGCGGCAATGCCATGATGTACGTCAACCTGATCTGGATGTGGGGCCACCCGGAAGTGTACATCATCGTACTGCCCGCCTTCGGGATCTTCTCGGAGGTCGTCGCGGCCTTCTCGCGGAAGCGGCTGTTCGGCTACGGCTCCATGGTGTTCGCGATGCTCAGCATCAGCATCATGGCGTACTTCACCTGGCTGCATCACTTCTTCACGATGGGTTCGGGGGCGAACGTCAACCTGTTCTTCGCGATATCGACGATGATCATCGCGATTCCGACCGGGGTGAAAATTTTCAACTGGCTGTTCACGATGTTCCGCGGGCGGATCTCGTTCACGACGCCGATGCTCTGGACGATCGCCTTCATTCCGTGCTTCGTCGTAGGCGGCATGACCGGCGTCATGCTCTCGGTGGCGCCGGCGGATTTTCAGTTCCATAACAGCTATTTCCTCATCGCCCACTTCCATCAGGTTATCATCGGCGGGGTCGCGTTCGGCTACTTCGCGGGCTTGTATTACTGGTGGCCCAAAATGTTCGGCTTCAAGCTGAACGAGACCATCGGCAAATGGGCGTTCTGGATCTGGAACATCGGGTTCTACGTCTGCTTCATGCCGCAGTACGTGGTCGGTCTCGACGGCATGACCCGGCGCCTCAGCTCGTACGGCTGGGATTCGGGCTGGTGGGCGCTCAATTTCACGTCGACCGTCGGCGGCTTCCTCATGGGACTCGGCTTCCTGTTCCAGGTCTGGCAGATCGCGCACAGCATCAAGTTCATGGAGAGGGACGCGACTGGCGATCCGTGGAACGCCCGCACGCTGGAATGGTCCATCCCGTCGCCGGCGCCGCTCTATAACTTCGCCACCACGCCGATCGTTATGGACCGCGACGATTGGTGGGAGGAGAAGGAGCGCATCGCCGCGGGCAAGGCGCCCAAGGAGAAGCCGCCGCTCGAGCCGATCCATATGCCGAAAAACTCGCCGATCCCGTTCATTCAATCGGTCTGCTGGTTCACGGTCGGCTTCGGGCTCGTGTTCCACTGCCTCTGGATCGCGATTCCCGCTTTTATCGGCATCCTCTTGACGATGCTGGCCCATTCGTTCAATTACGACACCGATTACTACATTCCCGTAGACGAAATTCGCCAAACGGAAGCTAAAGCGGGGAGGATTGTCTGATGGCGCACGCTCATCATCCAACTGTCGGGCACGAGGGCGGTCATGAAGGCCATCACGATTTGGAGGAGCTTCGCAAATTCGGCTTCTGGATCTTTCTGATCACCGACTGTATCTTGTTCGCGACGCTGTTCGCCACCTTCCTCGTGATTCACAAGAATACGGCCGGCGGCCCCGGGCCGAAGGAGCTGTTCGAGCTGCCCGGCGTCATCGTCGAAACGTTCATCCTGCTGACGAGCAGCTTCACGAGCGGACTCGCCGTGCTGGCCATGAATGCGGGCAGCCGGAACGGACTGGTGGGCTGGCTGATCGTGACGATCCTGCTCGGGGCCAGCTTCGTCGGCATGGAAGTGACGGAATTCCTGAAGCTCGTGCACGAGGGGCATACGATTCATTCCAGCGCGTTTCTTTCCGGCTTCTTCACGCTGGTCGGCACGCACGGGCTGCACGTCTCGCTCGGCATCTGCTGGATCACGGCGCTGATCGTACAGCTGTCCCAGCGCGGCCTGACGCCGGTTACGACGCGGAAAGTGCAGATCACGAGCTTGTATTGGCACTTTCTGGACGCCGTGTGGATCTTCGTGTTCACGTTCGTATATTTGATGGGGGTGATCTGACGTGGCGAAGCATAACGCAATCGGACACGGAAGCCACGGCGGACATGCCGGGCATCACGGCTCGCTGAAGGAATATGTGATCGGCTTCGCGCTCTCCATCGTCCTGACGATCATTCCGATCCTGGCCGTCGTGGACGACTGGTTCGGGAAGACGGCCACGATCGTCGTGCTGCTGATCACGGCGGCGCTGCAATTCGCGGTGCAGCTGCTGTTCTTCATGCATCTGCGGGAAGAAGAGGGGCCGCGCTATAACCTCGTTACGCTCATTCTCGGCTTGATCATCGTCATCGTCGTCGTCTACGGATCCATTTGGATCATGGAGCATAACGCGATGTATTAAGCGCCCGAGCGCAGGAGGGGAAGGGCGGTTCTGCGATGTTGGCTAGGGATTACGAAAAAAACGTGCCTTTACCCTTGAATCTTCGCATAGAGTGAAGAGGAAAGGAGGTGAGGCGCAATGTTGTTCGATATCCAAGCCTTCATGCATTCCCTCTCCAAATGGCTCATCTTGCTCGGCTATGGCGGGTAGGTTGACAGGAACGTTACTTATATAAAGAGCCTCGAATCAGCGATGATCATGTTGAACGCTGTCGAGTTAATCAAGTTTAACGCGAAGCCCCGTTAGCGATTGTGCCTGCGGGGCTTTTGTTTTACCGTGCACATGTCCGATTTCCCCTTATTGAAAGTCGCGTTCCCCCCTACATGGAAGCTTGCATCCGGCTTATACTGAGTGCAAGAACGTAAGCAAGCGACATGGAATGGAGCGTGGGCGTAAAAATGAGTTTAATTGTGGAATCGCTTACATGCGAGTATCGCAAGAATCTGCTGGGCACGGACGTCAAAGTGCCTCGATTCGGATGGAAGCTGCGGTCGGACCGCCGGGGCACGCTGCAAGCCGCGTATCGGCTGCAGGTTGCGGGGGCTGACGGCGATTTCTCCGCGCCGGTCTGGGATTCCGGCTGCGTCGCGTCGGAGGCGTCGATTCAAGTTGCGTACGCCGGGCCCGAGCTGCGGTCGCGGACGGGCTACCTGGCGCGGGTGAAGGCGTGGGACGGCTTCGGCCGCGAATCGGCGTGGAGCGAGCCCGTCCGGTGGGAGACGGCGTTCTTGACGCCGTCGGAATGGCAGGCGAAGTGGATTACGCTGTCCGCGGCGGCGATCGATCCGCAAGCGAAGCCGGCCTTCCTGCTGGCGAAGCGATTCGCCGCTAAGGCAGACGTCGTATCCGCCCGCGTCTACGCGACGGCCGCGGGGGTGTACGAGCTGTACGTGAACGGCGAGAAGGTCGGCGACGAGCTGCTCGCGCCGGGCTGGACCAGCTACCGGAAACGGCAGCAGTATCAGACGTACGACGTGACGGACCAGTTGGCGGCCGGCGGCTTGAACAGCATCGGTGCCATGCTCGGCAACGGCTGGTACAAGGGCCGCCTCGGCTGGGCGACGGCCTCCGGTCTGTACGGCGACCGCCGGGCGCTGCTGCAGCTGCACATCGTCTATGCCGACGGGACGGAGGAGATCATCGGCAGCGATGATTCGTGGAAAGCGGCCGAACGCGCGATCCGCGAGGCTGAGCTGTACGACGGCGAGTCGTACGACGCGAACCTGGAGCAGCCCGGCTGGAGCACGGCGGCATTCGATGATTCGGCGTGGTGCGGCGTGGAGTGTCTCGCGCTGCCCGTCAAGCATCTCGTCGCCCAAGAGCATCTCCCGATGCGCGTCATCGAGACGATCAAGCCGCAGGCGCTGATCCGAACGCCGCGAGGCGAGGTCGTGCTCGACATGGGCCAGAACATGGTCGGCCGCGTTCGGATGACGCTGGACGTCCCGGCCGGCACGACCATTACGGTGAAGCATGCGGAGGTCCTCGATAAGGACGGCAATTTCTACGTCGGGAACCTGCGATCCGCCAAGCAGTTGATCGTCTACACCGCGGCCGGCGTGCCGGGCGAGACGTATGCGCCGACGTTCACGTTCATGGGCTTCCGCTATTTGTGCATCGAAGGATGGCCGGAGGCGCAGGAAGCAGGACTGCCAGGCGCCGTCGTAGGCGAAGTCATCCATACCGACATGGCGCCGACCGGCGAATTCGACTGCTCAAGCGAGATGATCAACCAGCTGCAGCGCAATATCCTATGGGGTCAGCGGGGCAATTTCGTCGACGTGCCGACGGACTGCCCGCAGCGCGACGAACGGCTAGGCTGGACAGGGGACGCGCAGGTTTTCGTGCGGACGGCCGCGTTCAACTATGACGTGGCGGCGTTCTTTACGAAGTGGCTGCGCGACCTGAAGGCCGACCAGAATCCGAACGGCGGCGTGCCGTTCGTCATTCCGAACGCGCTGAACGAGACGGACCCGCCGACGCCGCAGGAGAAGATCCCGTCCTCGGCCGCTTGGGGCGACGCCGCCGTAATCGTGCCGTGGACGATGTACCTCTGTTACGGCGACGTTAGGCTGTTAGCGGAGCAATACGAGAGCATGCGCGCGTGGGTCTCGTACATTCGCAGCCAAGGCGAGCACGAATATTTGTGGAACACCGGCTTCCATTTCGGCGACTGGCTGGGCTTGGATGCCAAGGAAAACAGCTATGTCGGCGCAACGCCGCGCGATCTGATCGCCACGGCCTTCTTCGCGTATTCGACCCGGCTCGTCCGCGAGACGGCGGTCGTGCTCGGCAGGGCGGCGGACGTGCGCGCCTACAGCGAGCTGTACGACCGGATCCGGGAAGCGTTCAACCGCGAATTCGTCACGCCGAACGGCCGTCTGGCCGCGCCGACGCAAACCGCGCACGTGCTTGCGCTGATGTTCGGCCTCGTCGAGGGCGACGTGAAGAAGCGGGTCGCGCGCGAGCTGAACGACCTGGTCGTACAAAACGATTACCATCTCACGACGGGCTTCGTCGGCACGCCGTACCTGTGCTTCGCCCTGTCGGATAACGGCTACCACGCGACGGCAGTAAAGCTGCTGATGCAGGAGACGTATCCGTCTTGGCTTTATTCCGTTACCAAAGGCGCGACAACGATATGGGAGCATTGGGACGGCATCAAGCCGGACGGCTCGTTCTGGAGCGACGACATGAACTCGTACAACCACTATGCATACGGCGCGATCGGCGAGTGGATGTACCGCTACGTGGCGGGGCTCGACATGGACGAATCGGAAGCGGCGTACAAGAAGCTTCGCATTCGCCCTCGATTCGCGGACGGGGCGCTGACGCACGCGCGCGCGGCGCTGGAATCGCCGTACGGCCGGATCGAAGCGGGCTGGGCGCAGGAAGCGGAGGAGACGATCGTGCGCATTATCGTTCCGGCGAACGCGACGGCCGAGCTGGTGCTGGACGGCATCGCGCTGGCGGAGCTGAAGGAGGACGGCCTCGCGGCTGAGCTGGCCGAAGGTGTCACGGCAGCCGAAGAAACGGACGGCGGCGCAAGGCTCACGCTGGGCTCGGGCAGCTATGCGTTCCGCTATCCGGCGAAACGCCCGGCGGAGCAGGAGACGGTCATGGCTTAGCGTGAAGTTAACGGCATGAATTAACGACTTAAAGTAAATGTAAAAACCGTAGCGGTCCGTTGTTGCGACTGCTTCGGTTTGGTGCGATTATGCGGCGGTTGAGGGAGATGACGCCATCTATTAACCCCGTTAAGTATATCGGGTGAATCTCGCCGTATTCCTCCCGATATAGAGCGCCGTTTCGGCTGCCTATCTTGCGTATGCGGTAACGTTCAAGTATAAGCGTGTTTTCCTCGTCCGCGCAGAGCGCGATATGATAGGATGAATGGGAGATGATGGCAGGGCCATCCATTTCATCCTAATACGCAATCTGCGACCGACCGAGAGGAGACCTTTATATGGCCGATCAACTATTCGAAGAACCGCGCCTTGCGGACCTTTACGATCTATTCGATTCGCCCGAACGGGAGGATCTGGATCCTTATGTCGCCATGGCGGCGGAATTTGACGCGCAGTCGGTTCTTGACCTTGGCTGCGGGACCGGCAATCTTGCCTGCCGGCTGGCTGCCCTGGGCAAGACGGTCACCGGCGTCGATCCGGCGCTTGCGTCGCTCGCCGTTGCCCGCCGCAAGCCGTTCGCGGAACGGGTCCAGTGGCTCCACGGCACGGCGGCCTCGATTGCCGGCATGCGCGTCGATATGATCACGATGACCGGCAACGTCGCCCAGGTCTTCGTCACGGACGTAGAATGGGCAGCCACGCTTCGCGATTGCCGGGCGGCGCTGCGGCCCGGCGGTAGGCTGGTATTCGAGGTTCGCGATCCCGCCCGTGAAGCCTGGCAGAATTGGAATCGGGCGCGGACCTATGAGGAGATCGTCACGCCTGCCGGCGAAAGAGTAGAATCTTGGACCGATCTGCTGGATGTGCAGCTGCCGCTCGTCACCTTCCGCCATACCTTTGTCTTCCACGGCGACGGCCAGGTGCTGACCTCGGACTCGACGCTGAGGTTCCGAAGCAAGGCCGAAATCACGGACGACTTGACGGCAGCCGGCCTGTGCGTCGAAGACGTCCGGGACGCGCCGGACCGCCCCGGACTGGAATTCGTCTTCGTCACGACGCGCCCCTTGTCCGAGTGACCGTCCGGAAACGCTGCCGGCAAGCAGCGAACCAACTCCATCCGAGAAGGAGCCGATTCCATGCTAGAAAGCATCAGCGAGCATCTGTATCTCTACGAAGACACCTGCAACGTGTACGTGATTCGACAGGATAACGAGGCGGTCCTGATCGATTTTGGATCCGGGGCCGTGCTGGAGGAGCTCCGGTCCATCGGCGTGGAACGGGTCACAGATATTTTGATGACCCACCATCACCGGGATCAGGTTCAAGGACTGAATCGGGCCGTCGCCGCCGGAGCGCGGCTATGGGTGCCGCATCATGAGCAGGACTTGTTCACGAATGTCGATCTTCACTGGCACGGACGCGAAATTTACAATAACTACGATGTCCGCCAGGATAAATTCTCCTTGTTGGAGCCGGTCGCGATTGCCGGCACGTTTACAGACCATTCCCGTCATATGTTCGGCGGACGCGCCTATTCCATCTTCCCGACGCCCGGTCATACCATCGGCTCGATCTCGATCCTTACTGAGGTTGACGGCAAGCGGGTGGCGTTTACGGGCGACTTGATCGCCGCGCCCGGCAAGGTATGGTCGATGTCGGCGACGCAATGGTCCTATAACGGATGCGAAGGCGTGATGAGCACCGTCCTATCGGCGATGGATTTACTCGGCCAAGAACTCCAGCTGCTGCTTCCTTCCCACGGCGAAGTCATGCGGGATCCCGCTTCGGCCCTTGAGCTGCTGACGGACCGGATGAAGCGTCTCTTGCGCCTGCGCGGGCAGGATGCGGGCTTGGAGGAGGTGTTGAATCCCGTCTTCACGGAAATCACGCCTCATCTGATCTGGAATCCCCGTTCCTTCGCCAATACGTACGCGCTGCTGTCCAAGAGCGGCAAAGCGCTGCTGATCGACTTCGGCTATCCGAACGTTCATCAAACCTTCTACGCGGGCACTGACCGTTCTTCGCGCCGTCCGGGGTTGCGGCAGATCGAGCAGTTGAAGCGGCGCTATCGGCTGAAATCGATCGACGTCGTCATCCCGACGCACTATCATGACGATCATGTCGCCGGCCTGAATTTGCTGCGAGACGTGGAGGGCGCCGAGACGTGGGTCGCGGACAATTTTGCCGATCTGCTCGAACATCCGTCGCGCTACGACGTGCCGTGCATCTGGTACGATCCCATCCCGGTCGACCGCAGGCTGCCGCTCGAGCAGCCGATCCGGTGGGAGGAATACGAGCTTCAGCTGTATGCGCAGCCCGGCCATACGCTCTATGCGGTCGCGATCGCCTTCGAGGTCGACGGGAAGAAGGTCGTGGCCATCGGCGATCAGCAGGGCACGGACGGGAAGCTGAACAATTATGTCTATAAAAACAAGTTCCGTACGCACGATTATACGTTGAGCGCCGAGCTGTATCGCAGGCTGAACCCCGACATCATCGTCTCCGGACATTGGGACCCGCTGCACGTTACGGCCGAATACTTGGACCGGCTTGCCCGCGACGGCGAGGAGCTGAGGGCGCTCCACGAGCTTCTGCTGCCGCTCGATCGGATCGATATGGGGGCCGAAGGGTTCTGTGCCTGGATCAAGCCGTATCAGCTGGAACTCAAGGACGGGGAAGCGGCCGAGATTACGGTGGACGTGTTGAATCCGTTGGCAGCCCGTGAGAAGGCCACGGTGACGCTGGTTGCTCCGCAAGGCTGGGACGTCGAGGATAACGGCCGGCAGCTCGAGATCGAACCGAAGGCTATCGAACAGGTACGGTTTCGCTTAACCGCTCCCGCCGGTCTCTCTGTGAAACGGGCGCGAATCGCCGCCGACATCACGGTCGGCGCGCGACGATTGGGCCAGCAAGCCGAGGCGCTGATCACGGTAACGGGCTGTCAGCCATCATAAATTTTCCGAAAAAGCGCCGATAAGGTGCTTTTTCTCGTCTGCGATCCGTCTGCTGATTCGTCACAGCTGCCCAAGAACAGATGATCGTACATGATTTCTGGATGATGATCGATCGGGCATCGGGCTATCAATGAAGCATTTATTCATAGCGGCGGATGTGGTAAGTTTGGAGGAGATAAGCAGGTAGCGTAAACAAGGAGCTGGGCCGCATGTATTTGAAAAACATCTCACTCGAACGGAAGGAGGACGCGGATCCGCGTGAATATCCGTTCTCGATTCCGGCCGTCCGTTCATTAACGACATTAAATTTCACCTCGAACGTCACGTTCTTCGTCGGAGAGAACGGCTCCGGAAAGTCGACGCTGCTGGAAGCGATCGCCTACCAGTGCGGCTTCAACACGGCCGGGGGCGGGCGAAGCAACGCGTACGAGGTGGACGCTTCCGCCTCCGCGCTCGGCCGCCATCTGCGGCTGTCGTGGATGCCGAAGGTTACGAATGGCTTCTTCCTCCGGGCCGAGACATTCTATAATTTCGCCAGTCATATCGACACGCTGCCGGGATCGCTGCCGTATTACGGCGGCCGGTCGCTGCACGCGCAGTCGCACGGCGAGGCGTTCCTGTCGCTATTCAAACATCGGTTCGGCGGACGCGCGATCTATCTGCTGGACGAACCGGAAGCCGCGTTGTCGCCGGCCAGACAGCTGGCTCTGCTGCGGATTATCCATGATCTCGAGCATGATGCGCAGTTCATCATCGCCACGCATTCGCCGATCTTGCTCGGGTACCCCGGCGCGCACATCTGCGACTTCGATGCGGTGCCGATCCGCGGCATTCGGTATGAGGATACGCTGCATTATTTGCTCACGAGAAGATTTCTGGATAACCGAGAGCGCGTGCTCCAGGAACTGTTCGAGGACAGCGAAGACGACGATAGCGATTGATGCGGCCGGCAGCTATATGCGCCGCCGAGCATCCGGTGGCGCGCCGCGCTTCGCCTATACAGCTATACATAGACGCGCATCACGCAGCGCGTAACGAAAACCCCCATGTTCGCAGCGGCCATCCGCTGAACATGGGGGGTGTCCTTGCGTATCCTTGCGACGATTTGGCGGCCGGTCAGGCATCCTTCGATAGGCGGCCGACGAGCAGCAGCATGAGGAACGAGAGCATGATCATCGCGCAAGCCCAAGCCCAAGCCATCGTCATGCTTCCGCCGTCGGACGCCACGTAGATGGCGGTCGGGATCGTCTGCGTCCGGCCGGGGATGTTGCCCGCGACCATGAGCGTTGCCCCGAATTCGCCGAGCCCCCGGCAGAAGCCGAGGATGTAGCCCGAGGCGAGCGAACGCGCGGCGAGCGGCACCGAGATATGGCGGAACACCTGCCATTCGTTTGCGCCCATTGCGCGTGCGGCGTTCTCCAGGTCGGTGTCGACGCCTTGCAGGCCGGTCTTGATCGTCCGGTACGCCAGCGGGAACGCGACGACCGCCGCGGCGATGACAGCGGCTCCCCACGTGAACAATATCGGTCCGCCGGAGAGCGACTCATACGCTTTGCCGATCCAGCCGCGCCGTCCGATCACCACGAGCAGGATGATACCGACGACGGTCGGCGGCAGCACGAGAGGGAGGAGTAGGACCGTTTCGAGCACCCGCTTGCCGAAGAACCGGGCCCGCGCCATCGGCCACGCGATGAACAGCGAAGCCGCGAACACAAGGACGCTGGCGACGATGGCAATTTGGACGGATAATCCGATCGGATTCCAGAAGGTAGACCAATCCATGTTGAACTCCTTGAAGAAAATAGGATCACGGCGGCTGCAGCTTTGTATGGAAGTTATCGTAACATATCCCTTAGAGGTTTGAGTAGTATTCAGGATGATTTAGACCTATTTAGACATAATTAATAAGCGGAGTGGACCATAAAAAAGCATCCGCAAGCTGACGGCGGAATGGCCATCAGCTTACGGATGCCGGAGGCAAGCGAGCGCTGTGATTGCATAATGGTTTACATAATAATAATTATGTTATTCCTAAATGAAGATAACGAATGCGCCACATGATTATTTTGACGCTTCAAATGGCTCGATATGAATATGGACATGCGAAATCTGATGCAGATCGAACATTTGCCGTTCGACTTGTTCGGTGATGACATGGCTTTCTTCGACGTTGAGCCAACGATCGACGCCGATCGTCACGTCGACGAGCTTGTTGTTTCCATGAGCCCGTGCTTTGATGTCGATGATTTTTTCGACGCCGGGCACGCTCCGAATCGTCTGCTGCATGATTTGAAGCTCGCCATCGTCAAAGCCGTCCGTGAGCGCATGCGTCGCGTCGCGGAAGATGCACCACGCCGTCCGGCAAATAATGAGGCCGACGATGCCTGCCGTAAGCGGATCCAGCCAAGGCAATCCCCATCCGGCTCCCAAAATGCCGACGAATGCGCCGATACTTACGAGTGCGTCCGAACGGTTGTCCTGCGCCGCGGCCATAAGCGCCTGGCTGTTGATGCGTTTCGCGAGCCTAAGATTATACAGATAGACGAGATAGATTGCCGCAGCCGAGAACAGCGCCGTCCATGCCGCGATGCCGCCTTCCGTAGCGAGCTTCGGATCGCGGAACGAGCCAACCGCTTGTACCAGCACCTGAATGCCGACCGCGAACATAATGAATGAGGCGACTAGCGCGGATATCGTCTCCGCCCGGAAATGACCGTAGCGATGATCGGCATCCGGCGGCTTGCGCGAGATGCGCAGACCGATTAGGACCGCTAACGACGCAACGATGTCCGTCGAGTTGTTCAGTCCGTCCGCCGACAGCGCCTCCGAACCGGTCCAGAGACCGATCGTGAGCTTGAGCGCAGCGAGGCATAGATAAGCGGCAATGCTGACCCATGCGCCTTTTTCGCCTTTCTTCATATTTTCGTAAATGCTTTCCATTCCCAACCTCCATCGATAGTGCTTCGTTGGTAATGATATAAGACGATTACCATGTGGGTCTAGAGAAACAGTGTTGTCGGCATCCTCAAAAATAAGCGGGCTTCAACAATGTTGCGCATGTCCAAATTGTCGTTAGTTTACATAATATTAGTTATGTTTTTTAATGCAGCGAATTAAATTCCGTTCACTGCCGAGGCGCTACGCTTCCGGCTATTAGCAGTCTTCCCAGGAAAGCGGCGTTTTGCGCGTTAGGGATTTATATTAAGGGCGTTAATCATATGAAATGACATGCACTTGTAAGGCAGCTTTTTTTATTTTGGATAGGTCAAAATAAGCTTAAGGATATCCAAATAGCGGGGACGATACCCTTCTTGACTTTGAGTATACTCCAAGTTATAGAATGCAATTGATCAGGCCGACTACCGGATAAACCGGCTTGCAGAAAGGAGCGAGTATGGAGACATTCACGATCTCGGACATTGAGCAACGGACAGGGTTCAGTCAAGATACGATTCGCTATTACGAAAGGATTGGGCTGCTGCCGGAGATACGGCGTAAAGCTAACGGACGGCGAGAGTACAGCCAAGCCGATCTCGATTGCTTCACGTTTGTCGCTTTTCTAAAGCGTGCCAACATGCCGTTGAAGGAAATCGAACGATATATCATGTTCTATAATGCCCAAAATTACAAAGGATGTATTACCGTTCTTCAAGACCATAAGATCATGATTGAAGAGCAGATAGCGGACATGTTGACGGCTTTGGATATGATGAAATACAAGATCGCGAATTATCAGGAGCTCATGGGCCACGACCCGTCGCAGACGGGACCCGCGAATGAAGGGGGACATTTACTTGAGGATAACTAATGAATATACGATCACGCCGCAGGAACCGATACGATCCGGCTATGGACATCATACGACCGCGAAGGAGGCGCTTGGCGGACGTGATTTGTCGGGAAAAACCGCCGTCGTAACGGGAGGTTACTCGGGAATCGGACTGGAGACCGTTCGCGTTTTGACGGAGGCGGGTGCTGCGGTCATCGTGCCGGCGCGAACATTGGATAAGGCCCGTGCTTCTCTCGCCGGCATGTCGCACGTGGAACTAGAGGAACTAGATCTCATGAACCCGGCATCGATCGACGCCTTTGCACAGCGATTTCTCGATTCTGGCCGCCCGCTTGATATGCTCATCCACAGCGCCGGCATCATGGTACCGCCGTTAAAGCGCGACGCCAGAGGGTATGAGTCCCAGTTTGCTACCAATCATCTGGGTCACTTCCAGCTTACCGCCCGGCTGTGGCCGGCATTAAAAAAGGCGGGTGGAGCTAGAGTTGTCGTGGTCTCATCGTCAGCTATCAGCATGGGCGGGGTCGATTTCGACGATCCTCATTTTGAGCGTAAGGAATATGACCGTTGGATTGCTTATGCGCAGTCCAAATCCGCCAATTCGCTGTTCGCCGTTGAACTCGACAAGCGCGGATATTCATCTGGCGTACGTGCCTTTGCTCTTCACCCGGGTATAGTAGAGACCGATTTGGCGGTCAACCTGACGGATGACGAAATGCTAGCGATTTATGCACACGATAATAAGGGGCGCCGCAGCGAGAACCCCCTTTTAAAAACGGTCGAGCAGGGAGCCGCAACTTCCATTTGGTGCGCGACAAGCCCGCAACTTGACGGAAAAGGCGGCGTTTACTGCGAAGATGTCGATATCGCCAACATTTCAACTGCTGATTCCTCGTCTGCGCAGTCAGGAGTGACGCCATGGGCCATCGATCCCAGCTTGGCTTCGCGGCTTTGGCGGCTTAGCGAGAAATTGACTGGCATCACATTTGAAACCTGAGTAGTAACTAGATTGCTGAAATTAATAGAAGATTCGCGATATTGCGCAATAATAATGGATAAAAACTCACAAATGGAGGTTACACAATTGAAAACGCAAAACCATACCGTACCGCAAACGCCGATTCCATCCGGATTCGGGCCTCGAACGACTGCCCTAGAGGCTTTAGGCGGTCAGAACTTGGCCGGCAAGACCGCCATCGTGACAGGGGGTTATTCCGGACTTGGTCTGGAAACGGTAAAAGTACTTGCATCGGCCGGAGCGTCCGTCATTGTTCCAGTGCGTACACCCGAGAAAGCAGATGCCGCTTTAAAGGAAGTACCTGGCGTGGAGGTAGAGCGAATGGATTTAATCAATCCGGCTTCCATTGATTCGTTCGCTGAGCGTTTCTTATCCTCCGGTCGTCCGTTGCATATCCTTATCAATTCCGCAGGAATCATGGCATCACCGCTTAACCGTGACTCGCGGGGCTATGAATTGCAGTTTGTTACGAACCATTTGGGGCATTTTCAGCTTGCATTACGCTTATGGCCCGCGCTTAAAGCAGCGGGAGGCGCTAGAATCGTTACCGTATCTTCGCGCGCTCATCAACTTGCCGGCATCGATTTTGAAGATCCCAACTTTCAGGATCGCCCCTATGACAAATGGCTGGCGTACGGGCAGTCTAAAACGGCTAACGCTTTGTTCGCCGCTGCGATTGACAAACGAGGGGAGCCACACAAGATTCGGGCCTTTTCGGTTCATCCAGGTACGATCGTGACAGACTTGTCCCGTAATCTGAGCACGGATGAATTGCGGGCAATGGGAGCGCTGAATGAACAGGGGGAGCACGTATTTACGGAGTACAACGATGAACGAAAGACGATCGAAGAAGGGGCGGCAACGGTGATCTGGTGTGCAGTTCATCCCCAACTCGAAGGGAAGGGAGGCGTCTATTGTGAGAATGTCGATATTGCGGTTATCACGGACACTCCCTACGCCCCTGGTGTATTTGAATGGGCAGTGAACGATACGGACGCCGAACGGCTTTGGACTTTAAGTGAACAATTGAGCGGCTTGAAATTCATCGTATAAATAAATAGTCGGAGGTGATTTCGTGTCGGTATATGTGCTCATCCACGGCGCTTGGCACGGGGCGTGGTGTTGGCGGAAAGTGATTCCTTTACTCGAATCAGCAGGCCACCGTGCCATTGCCATTGATTTACCAGGGCACGGGGAAGACAGAACGCCACTATCAGAGGTAACGCTCGAAGCCTATGCGAAACGTGTTACCTCTGTCATTGATGGAATCGATCAAGAGGAGGTTATACTGGTCGGCCACAGCATGGGCGGGATGGCAGTATCGCAAGCTGCTGAATATCGACCCAATCGAATTAAATCGATTGTTTATATATCGGGATTTTTATTTAAGAATGGTCAAACTATGCTCGATGTGATTCCGCCTCATCCATATGTCCATATTTCTGATGATGGTGCTACGATGACCGTTTCAAAACTTAAAGTAGAAGATATGTTATACAACAACTGTCAAATGGAAGACATTCTAGAGGCTATATCCCGGTGGGAGGTGATACAGACCATACACCGATATTTTCAACTCCTGACCAACTAAGCAGCATTCTTCTATATCTAGAAGCTCGGTGATTTGGCGAGCGGAAGAAGCAAACCAAACCGTTCATCCTAATAGGCTGGCGGTTTGGTTTGTATATATTTAACTATTTCACAAAACCCGTATTTTATACAGATGTCTATATAATTACTCAATGCCTTGCCTTGCCGTTTCGTGTAACGACCTCTCTTCGTAATCTTCGTTTGTCCCTTGTGTTTACCGGACGTGTTTACTTTTAGATTCAAGCCGGCGAGCTTAACGGCAGCCTGTTTTGATATGGATGCCGTTTTGATTAAGTTTCAAAGCCAGCGCTTTAAAGCTTACCAATGGCGCAGGGTCTCGGACAGCGTACGGTGCTCGTCAAGCTGGCAGCCGGTATCATCATTATTTCGCTCGCCGGCGGTTCCGTCGCCATCGCGGGGCCAGTCGGCTTCATCGGGTTGATCGTTCCGACGGCCGCCCGCCTGTTCGGCGGCAACGATTATCGCTGGCTCGTCCCCTACAGCGCCGTGCTCGGTGCACTCCTAGTCGTGGCGGCCGACATCGCCGGCCGCTTCGTCATTCGGCCGGAAGAGCTTCCGGTCGGGGTCATGACCGCGATTATCGGCATTCCGGCCTTTATCTTTATTGCTCGAAGGGGAGGCCTCAAGCGATGAAATCTTCTTCGTCCATTCGGTCCAACCCACCTCCCTTGTATCAAGCAGCCCCGAAGAAACCGATATCGTTCGTGCTGCCGCTCGCCGTTATCGCTTTGACGACCATGTTGGCAGGGGCTTCGCTCGGCGACATGCGCATCCATCCGTTCGACGTAATCCTCGCCCTGTTCTGCAGCGGCTCAGAGGAACATGAACTTGTCGTTCTATCGCTTCGGCTTCCCCGGATCGTGGTCGGCTTCCTCGTCGGCATGGCGCTTGCCGCGGCCGGTTCGATTCTGCAGGGCATTATTCGCAATCCGCTCGCCTCCCCCGATATGATCGGCATTACGAGCGGGGCTTCCGTGGCGGCAGTCGCGTTCATTAGTTATCTGTCGGGGACGGTCGGCATTATTTGGCTGCCAGCGGCGGCAATGGCGGGCGCGGCCGTAGCCGCGATCTTGATTTACCTGCTTGCCTGGAAACGAGGCGTAACCTCGATCCGGCTCGTGCTGGTCGGTATCGGAATCAACTTCCTGCTCGCTGCCGGAACCAAGGTGATGCTGCTCAAAAATCCGGAGTATTCGTGCCTCCAATAGTTTGTGATTAATTTCACATAATTCGAGAAAAGAAAACCAAGTTCTTGATTAAGAACTTTGGTTTTCAAAAAGCAACCGCGAGTTACATCGGCAAATCGTAGCCGGTGATCGACTTCGTCTCCAAGCAGTCTTTCAGCCCGTGCACGCCGTATTCGCGGCCGATGCCGGAATGCTTGTAGCCGCCGAACGGAGCTTTCATCTCGAAGCCGGCGCCGTTGATGAGCACCGAACCGGCTTGAATCCGGCTAGCCAGCTCGTTCGCTTTCTCCAGGTTGCTCGAGCTGATATACGCGCCAAGGCCATAGTCCGTGTTATTCGCCATTTCGATGGCTTCTTCTTCGGTTTTGAACGTCAAGATCGAAAGTACCGGTCCGAATATTTCTTCCTTGGCGATCGTCATGTCTTCCGTAACGTTGGCGAATACGGTCGGTTTTACGAAGTTACCTTGCTCCAGTCCCGCTGGGTGGCCTGTACCGCCGACCACGAGCTCCGCGCCTTCTTGTAGGCCGACGTTAATATAGTGCTGAACTTGATTGTATTGCTTCTCCGACACGATCGGACCGAGATTCGTATCGGCTTCGGTCGGCAAGCCGACTTTCATCGATTCGACCGTCGCGCGTGCCAACTGTTTTACTTCTTCCAAGCGATGCTCGGGGACGAACAATCTCGTGCCGGCAACGCAAGCTTGACCGTTGTTCGAGTAGCACGATTTGACGGCGGCCGGAATCGCTTTGGAGAAATCCGCGTCGTCGAGCACGATATAAGGCGATTTGCCGCCCAACTCCAAAGTCACGCGTTTCATCGAGTCTACCGTTGCTCTGCGGATTTCTTTGCCGACCCGAGTCGAGCCGGTGAAGTTGACCATCGCGACGTTCTTATTGCGAGTCAATTCCGCCCCGACCGTTGCGCCAAGACCGTTAACGACGTTAATGACGCCTGCAGGAATACCGGCCGCATCGAAGCATTCGGTCAACAGCTGGGTTTGCAAGCCGCTCATTTCGCTCGGTTTAATGACGACCGTGCAGCCCGCGGCGATAGCGGCGCCAAGCTTCGCCGTAATTTGCGAATAGCTCGCGTTCCATGGCGTGATGATCCCCATGACGCCAACAGGCTCGGAGACGACTTTGGCTTTGCCGATATAATGAACGAATTCGAATTCCTCGAGCGCTTCTTTGCTGATCATCAAGTTCATCGCGGCCAGTTGCACGCGAGGAACGGAGAGCATTCTGGGAGCGCCGTATTCGAGAATGTTGGCTTCCGCCAGTTCGTCGGTTCTCGCCAAGATGGCATCGTTCAGACGTTGCAGCATTTCCGCTCTTTCTTGCACGGTCGTTCTGGAGAAAGCGGGGAATGCAGCTTTGGCAGCCGCGATTGCAAGTTTAGCATCTTCCTCGTTGCCGAGCGCCAATGTCGCGAATACTTCCCTCGTCGAAGGATTCACCAATTCTTGGCGCTCCGTGCCGCGCGGGGTTACGAATTCGCCGTTAATATAAATTTTGTCAATGTGTCTCATTAGGAAGCACCGCCTGTTATTAGTTTTTTGTTGCGGATGGCGACGTTGCGCGCATCTTGTTGCTGGAAAAAAGCAGGAATCCGACGGCAACCGCGGCCAAACTGAAGGCTACGGCCGCGAACACGTCGCGGGTCGAATCCGGACGAAGCAGCTCTTCGACTCCTTTAACGAACAACGGGCTCAGGAACTGACAAGTATATACGCACGCGAGCAGCAAGGAAATGCCCGTCGTAACGATTATTTTCGGAACGACTTCCGACGTTTTGATGAAGGATAACGGGAAGAGCACCCCTTCGGCCAAACCGATCATGAACACCGCCAAGGCGACCGTCCATACCGCGTGGGCCGAAGAAATGAGCAGGAAACCTCCGCCCATCAAAATTAAAACGAGCGGAACGAGCATTTTTTTGAATGCTTTGGTTACTCTAGTTACGGAAAGTCCGCCGATAAAAACGCCGACTAACGCAAAGGCAATCAAGTAACCTGCCGACGATACGCTGCCGATTCCATTATTCGCGATGAACAGCGAAAGATTCGTCGGAATCAACGCGAACAACATCGTATGCAAGCCGCCCGCGATCGCGACCGCGATGAAAAACTTCGGCAGCTTCGCAGAAGATTTCGTCGATTGACTGGTTTGAAGAGGCGGAAATTTAGGAAGAAACGCGATTACCAAGATCAGCAGCACCACTGCGTAGAAATAGGTCATGAAGACGTCTCTCCACCCCAGCGATGCGATAAACCCGCCGATCGAAAGGAAAATGGCGCCGCCGATACCGTTAATCGACGTTTGAATGCCGTTCATGCGCGACCGCTCTTCGCCTTGAAAATTTTCCGCGATCAACGAATTGAAGGTCGGAGAGATTAAGCCGATGCTTAGACCCAAAATCGCCCTGCAAACCAAGATTAAATCGAACGAATGCATGAAAGCCGGGCCGACGCCTCCGATCAAATATAGGACCAGACCCGCGATCAGAATCGATTTACGATTGAATCTTCTGCCCAGAGTTCCGGATAAAAATAAAGTTGGCAATATGAATAAAGAAGATAGCGTAACGACCCATTGTATCAATAGAGCGTCCGTATTCGGAAACGCCACGGCCAGCGGTTTAACCGCCGGAGCGGCCATCATCGTTCCGAATGTGGTCGTTACGACCATCGACAATAATGCGATTCTTGCGCTTGCTTTCAATGAACGAAACCTTCTTTCGCTTAGAAATTAGAAATCGGTCGAACGCAGCTCGCCGATTTGGCGGACGAATCGCGACGCTGGACGTTAATCAGTACGATCAAGCTCAAGCGGCCATTAAAGCCGGGATCGAAGCGTTCGGTCGTCTGGACGTGCTCGTGAAGCTTCGGCGAGACTGCGGCCGAACCCGCGCGAGCTGCCCGTAATCAACCATACCTTTTGCATATTCATGATCTCCTTGGCGCTGATGTCCGGAATGTTTGTTCCATAGATAGTATAGCTCTTCATCTTCGCATAAGTCAACGAAATTCGGAATGTACATTCCAAGAAATCCGGTAAGAATTATACTTTCCGCGATTTGCTCATGCATTTCTACATTGTTATGAGGATCTTGATCGTTATTATACATGGCAAGCGTCAAATTAATCTTTTCAATCAAGTGCGTTATATGGAATTCATATTCCGCAATGTAATTGGATATCATGGTCATTCAAACAAGCAACGCTTTCCAGGACGACTCCAAAACTTGCTGCGTCTGGCTCTCGTTTAACGGATATTTCCGCACGTAATAGCCTTTCAGAATCGAAGACACGATGCCGTGAATGAATTGATGGCATTCCCCCATGAGCATTCGCGCTTCCTTATAGATGGCGTTGACGAATTCTTCTTTGTTCGAAAAATAATTATAAATCGTGCCGGCTCCGACTTTCTTGAATATTTTCGAGAAGGTCACCGACTGCAGCCCTTCCTCGTGAATCAAGTCGAGCGTGGCATCCATAATATCCTGTTCACTTGCCCAACCTCTCCTTAAAACGAATGCCCTTAATCGCTCCTGCCGGAACGACTAAGGGCAAAGGGGTTTGTTGAACGGCCGGGGTTTACGCCCTTTCGACCTTATCTTTTAATTAGATGTTGATCGCTTTATGCTCGACGAACGCGCCTAAGCCGACTACGCCGAATTCGCGGCCGATGCCGCTCGCTTTATAGCCCCCGAACGGACCTTCGTACGACACCGTCGCGCCGTTGACGACGAAGTTACCCGTGCGAATTTGGCGAGCGATTTCCAGACCGTGTTCCTTCGTGCCCGACCAGACGCCTCCGCCTAAGCCGTATGGCGAATCATTCGCGATGCGCACGGCATCGTCTTCGTCTTCGTAAGGAATAACGACGAGCACAGGGCCGAAGATTTCTTCTTGCGCAATGCGCATGCTGTTGTCGACGTCCGCGAAGATGGTCGGTTTGACGTAGAAGCCGCCTTCCAAGCCCGCGGGAACTTCCGTTCCGCCGGTAACGAGACGCGCACCTTCTTTAATTCCCAATTCGATATAGGATTGAACGCGTTTTTGTTGATCTTCCCGTACCATTGGGCCGATGAAGGTCGCAGGATCCGCGGGGTTGCCCACGACGAGGTTTTCGGTCATTGTTTTGATTAAGGCGACCGCTTCTTCGTAACGTTTTTTGGAGACGAGCACGCGGGTATGCGCGACGCAGCTTTCTCCGTTGTTAACGAAAGACGTATATTTCAAGCCTTGAACGGCGGATTCGAGATCCGCGTCGTCGAGAATGATCGTCGCTGATTTGCCTCCGAGCTCCAAGCTTACACGCTTGAGCTGCTCGCCCGCGATCGAAGCGATGCGGCGACCGGCTCCGGTCGAACCCGTAAACGCGATTTTGTCGACGCCTGGATGGGAGACGAGATATTCACTCGTTTCGCGGCCGGCCGGCACGATGCTTACGACGCCATCGGGAAATCCGGCTTCGGCGAAGATTTCGCCCAGCAAGAGCGCGTTAATGGACGTTTCCGGCGATGCTTTCAGGATGACCGTATTACCGGCAAGCAATGCAGGAATCATTTTGGCAAGAGCGGATTGGTGCGGCGCGTTCCAAGGAATGATCGCGGCAACGACGCCGACCGCTTCGCGGCGAATCATCGGACCTTTGCCGTCGTTCAGCGTTTCTTCCCAAGCGTACGATTTCGCGGCGCGAAGATAAGCGTTCGTTTGCTCGGACAGAGTGTGCTGCAGTCCGTTCGTGAACCAGCTAGGCGTACCGTTCTCGGAAGTGATCAGAGCTGCGATTTCGTCCGCACGTGCTGCATGCAATTCATTGAAGCGAGCGACGAGATCTTGGCGTTCGCCCGGCGTCATTTTCGGCCAAGGACCGTTATCGAACGCTTTTCTGGCCGCGGCAACAGCCAAATCGATATCGGCCGGCGAAGCTTGAGCCGCTTTGCCTACAACGGATTGGTCATGCGGGGAACGAATTTCGATGACTTCTTGGTTGATTGGCGCTTTCCATTGACCGCCGATAAAGAGTTTGTCGTATATTTTCATTTTCGTTTCTCCTTTAGGATCGGATAGTTTTTGACTCCATGGCTTGGCGACGGGGAGACGAGTCTTTCGGTAATTGGTTTTCGCTGTATGCCGTTCGCCTCCTCTGTATCGAATTAGTTTGGAATTTTTGTTCCACGAGACCTAGTATACCCGCTCGACTGCATGTGAGTCAAGCATTTTTGGAATGTATATTCCATTCAAATTAAAAAAGTGAACCTTGGGCTGTTCAACATAACACTCAAATTTGTGAATTATATCGGAACTTGAATTCCAATATGTAAGGGTTCGATCATTACGGTTTAGCTTTTGCATTCCCGATCGTTTTTTCGTTTATAAATGCAAGAAAGACCGATTCGCCATGGAATCGCTCTTTCTTGCAACGGCTGTCGTATGCCGTTTACAGAAACATGCCGCCCGATGCCTCGATTCTTTTGCGTTGACCCCGCCCATTCCGGCGAGCAAAGTTCGGCGACGACGCCTCCGATATCGTCGGCTTACCCTGCTCTGCCGAGCGCCATAACGGAGCGGATTTGTGCCTGAAGAGCCGGGATTATTCCGAAGTGTTCCTCCAGCGATATCCGTCATGATCGCTCCTGGCGCGACGGAATTGACGCGAATGCCGCGTCCGCCGGGTTCCTTCGCCCAATATTTCGTGAGAATTTCGATGGCGCTTTCATCGATGCGTAAGCAGACCCCTTTTCGCGAGGCTCAGCGATCGATGCAGGTAAAGAAGCAATTACGACCATCAGAATAATTTGGGTCCAAATGAACTTAAAAGCATTGTAACCAGTGTCATTTTTAAGGCATACTACACCTTAGTAGGTTCAAATGTTTTAACGACTTCATATGAACCGGGCTCGAATTTCGCTATCGTCATCGCTTCTTGTAAATACGGAAGAGGTTTTGGGTCATTTCGCATTGCTTGGTAATGCTCCATGGTACTCCATTGCGCGTACATCGTTACTTTCGTTCCGTCAGTTCCGCGATGAAGGCTACATGAAACGAATCCTGGCGCATATCGAACGGAGACATCCGTTGCTTGAGTAAGCAATTCGAGAAGACGGCCTTGATTTTGGGGCTCGACAGTAAATACGTTTATAAAAGTAATGACGTTATTGTTCGTGGAAATTACAGTCATCATTCGCACCTCCGTATTCCTGCTAAGTGTTTGATGCTTGGTTATTATTAATTACTGTTTCTGATTTCATACATGAGTTTTTATTGACAGCTTCTACAAATCAAAAAGATCAGGTCATTGTCGTATGACAAAAGAAACCTGATCCCAAATTATTAAAATTACGTATTGTTCTAAACTTGGATTGATTTCCAAGAAGCCTCGATAATCTGTTGGATCTGGAAATCGCTTAAGTCATATTTGTTAATATAGTAACCCTTAAGTATAGAAGAAATGATCCCGTGAATGAGTTGGTGACACAAATGAGAATCCATTTCTTTAATCATACCCAGCCTTTGGCCTTCGATAATCAAATCCTGCACGGCTTTACTGGAACGATGTTCATCGTCCATGTTACGCAGCTCCGGAGAAATATACGGCGAAAACGAATAACTGTCGATAAACAAAAACTTTTTCGGAAAATGCATGCCGAACCGCAACCGATTAAGCTGCAGACATTTAAATCGCTCGTACAGGCTTGCATTCGTGTCGTAACCTTGTAGTAAATATTCCCCCATATGTGTGCGCGACTCGCGATATACTTCATTTACTAATTCTTCTTTGTTCGTAAAATAATTATAGATCGTACCGGACCCAACATTCGCCCGCCTAAACAATTTAGCAAATGTGACCGACTGCAGCCCCTCTTCATGAATCAAGTCGAGTGTGGCCATCATTATGTCTTGTTTTTTGCTCATATTCCCCACCTCCCCCTTATTGTAAACGCAATTTCTCGATTTCGTACAGTGTCGACTCGCGGTTGCGGATCATTTAACGTATAAGCGCTCCATTACCACGTAGTCTTTACCGCCTTTACTAAAAGTGTGGTCTGTTTCAAGCAGTCCGAATTTTTTGTAAAACGCCCCCTTTTCCTTTCTCGCATTGCAGTATATCCGCTTAATGCCGAGACGATTGGCTTCTTCGAATACATAGCTTAGAAGCGTACTTCCATAACCTTTATTTTGATGAGGGGTCAATGTAGCAAATTTTCGAAACTGCGCTTGGTCTCCGCGAATAAAGACGGACACCACCGAGACAAGCTCCTCCGCTACAAAAAGGCCATAATGAATACCTTGGTCGTCCTCATCCAGTTTAATGTAATCGAAATCCTTATTCGGCCACATGACCGTATGCCTCAGCCGCCAAGCTTGTTCCTTCTCAATCCTTCTAATGGTCAATTACACCCAAACCTTTCATTAATCGAGTACGCTCTTCTCCTTAAGGTCCGATCGGTATGACTTGCAAGCCTATAATCACATGGTAGCATTTTTTCGAGGCGCATAAGTGAATGATATGGAAAATAGGGTGGGATCAGGGGAATGGGATTGGATGTATTCGCACAAACAGACCGCCGCAATCATGGGCAGTCTGTTTGTGCGCGGTATGCGAGAAGCGGGATATCACTCACGGCGTTCAGGTTACGTGTGCATCCTCTTACTTTGTTTGTGTAACAAATTCGTTAACCGCTTGCGCAAATTGCTGAGTATGCTCTACATGCTCCATATGACCGCCCCGCTCGAATAGGACGAGATGAGATCCAGGTATTTTTTCCGCTATTTCTTCAGACCATCTTGGGCCGCAGTTGACGTCATATTCACCGGCTAGAATGAGCGTTGGCGTGGTGATCGTGTGCAGACGATCTCGTACATCCCATTCATAGGGCTGACGGTTGGGATCTCCGAAGAAATCGAGATCTACCTTCCATTTGTCTACCTTCTCCTTAACACTCCAATAGTTACCGAAGTATGCGGGCAATAAACGGTGAAGAACAGCCATGGCCGATTCTTTGTCCCTTACGTTTTTTGAATCCATCATGGCTTGCTTCGCATCTTGAGCTTCCGCGTTATCTGGCCAACGCTTGGCAAAGTTCTCGATTTGTTTGAATTGTTCCATATATAGATCCATGCCCATTGTAGGGGCACTGGAATAGAGGATCAGACCGCGAAGTTCGTTCGGATAGTCCAGAGCGTACTGAAGGCCCACACCGCCGCCATGAGCATGACCCAGGAAGTAATACGTTTGAGCTCCGATATGCTCGGCTACTTGGTGCGCGAAATGCGCATACCTCGGCAAACTGTAGTCACCGTCCGGCAGCCTATCCGACTTACCTGTTCCTACAGGTTCTAGATAGACCATTGTCATGGTATGCTCCAGCTCTGGCAGCTGAAGATACTTCCAGTGAAACCCGGGTCCGCCCGGATGAACCAAACAAATGGGGCCATGGCCAGCTACGTGATAAACTTGACGCACCCCGTCGATGAAAATTTCATGTTCTCCAGCAGTGAGCGGGTTAACCTCAGATGGATTCATTATTAAATACCTGCTTTCTTGATTCATTTGGTTGTCAGTCACTTGCCATCAATGGTCTAACGACTTCAAAAATTCCTCTAATGCTATACGCCATGGACGGAGGTCTTCCAATCCATTCGCATGGATGGCCGTATGCGCCAATGCCGAGTACCTCGGACGAGGCGCAGGCCGCGGAAAGTCATGCGTGGAACATGGTTTCATCTCCACGTTGAACCCAGTCTCCTCCATGATCGCAAGAGCAAAATCATACCAGGAGCAGATTCCCGTGTTTGTTGCGTGATAGATGCCATATTGTTCCGAATGGATAAGCTGCAATAAAAAGCAAGCAAGATCCTTGGTATAGGTAGGAGATCCGAATTGATCATTAACTACCTCCAGCCTTTCTCGTTCCTGAGCCAATTTCAGTATGGTTTTAACGAAATTTTTCCCGTTGTGCCCATATACCCAAGAGGTCCTGACGATAAAATAGCGAGCGGAAGACATTTGGACGGCCAGCTCCCCGGCGCGCTTTGACTTTCCGTAGACAGTTTGTGGATCCGTTGCGGCATATTCCCCATACGGCTTCGATGCCTTGCCATCGAAGACATAATCCGTACTGATATAACATAGCGTTGCCCCAATGCTTGCGGAAGCTCTTGCTACATTCCGGGTGCCCGTTTCATTCGTCCTGAAAGCCAGCTCCTGTTCCGATTCGGCCAGATCGACATCCGTGAAAGCGGCGCAATGGATGACGACATCCGGTTTGTAAGCTTCAAACACCTCTACACACTGAGTCTCATCCGAAATATCAAGCTGCTTTCTGCCAAGTCCCAGCACTTCATGACTAGCCGAAAAAAGGTTGACAACTTCATGGCCTAACTGACCCTGCGCACCTGTCACTACTATCTTCATGGCGCTCCCCTAACCTTGATAGCTTGGCTCTGAAGCGTTACCAGTCAAGATTGTCTTCCACCAGTCTTGATGATCCAAATACCATTGAATGGTCTGTAAAATATCGGTCTCAAAACGATGCTTCGGCTGCCATCCCAGTTCATGGATTATCTTGGTCGCATCAATCCCATAACGGCGATCATGTCCTAAACGATCCGGAACATGCCGGATTAACGATTCAGGCTTTCCAAGCTCCTTTAGAATGGTCTGCACAATCTGAAGATTCGTCTTCTCGTTACGCCCGCCGATATTATACACTTCCCCGTTCTTGCCCTGATGCAGCACAAGATCAATCGCATGGCAATGATCCTCTACGTACAACCAGTCACGGATATGCATGCCGTCTCCGTAAATAGGAAGCGGACGATCATGTAATGCATGCACAAGCATGAGAGGGATTAATTTCTCGGGATATTGGAAGGGCCCGTAGTTGTTCGAACATCGCGTAATGTTCACTGGCAAACCAAAGGTCTCGTGATAGGCACGCACGAGCAGATCGGATGCGGCTTTACTTGCCGCATAAGGGCTATTCGGATGAAGCGGTGACTGCTCGGTAAATAGCCCCGTTTCGCCAAGCGTTCCATATACCTCATCCGTAGAGACATGAACAAACTTCTTAACTCCGACTTTTACAGCGGCATCCAGTAAGACTTGTGTCCCGAGTACATTGGTCTTTGTAAAAATGGCGGGCTCCGCGATACTGCGGTCCACATGAGATTCCGCCGCAAAATGAACAACGATGTCAATGCCCTGTCCAAACAGCCCATTCATTTGTTCTCGATCCGTGATATCGCCTTTTATAAAAGAGTGCTTGCCGCTTCTGGGAACCGTTGACAAATTCATTAGATTACCGGCGTATGTTAAGGTATCCAAATTAATCAGCTCATAATCCGGATAGCGATCCAGCATATAATGAATGAAGTTGCTGCCGATAAATCCAGCTCCTCCTGTGACGAGTATTTTCATGACCTTATTGCTCCTAGAAATTTAGTTCCGCATGAATAAGCAGCGGATGCTCCTGATCTTTATCCGATAAAATAGGAGACGCCGTTGGCCAATCAATACCTAATGCAGGGTCATTCCAAAGTATCCCGCGATCCAGTTCCGGAGCGTACATGGCATCAACCTTATATAGCACCTGCGTATTCGGAACGATGGTACAAAAGCCATGCGCAAAGCCTCGCGGGATTAGCAGCTGCCGTTTATTAGCCTCGCTCAGAATAACCCCAACCCATTGTCCGAAAGTAGCAGAATGCGTGCGGATATCAACCGCGACATCATAAATGGCTCCTGTAGTTACGCGAACAAGTTTTGTTTGAGCATGGGGGTTTAATTGATAATGCAAACCCCTTATAATACCGCTCTGAACGGATAAGGAATGATTGTCCTGCACGAATGAAATGTCGATGCCGTACTCGGCAAATGCTGCCTGACTGTAACTCTCCATGAAAAAACCTCGGGAATCACCATGAACTTGCGGCTCTATCACATATAATCCTGCTAACCTTGTAGGAAAGAATTTCATTCGCACCAACACCTTGCTGTCTTAATCCCAAGCGTTGTCTTCAAGAGATAAATCCTTGGCCAGTTCATTCGCGTGTACGAACGATTCATGCGTCCCCGCGTCTGTCCACCAACCACTCAGGATCTCGAATGTGAGTTCGTTTCTTTCGATATACGCATTATTGACATCCGTGATTTCCAATTCGCCGCGATCGGATGGCTTCAGTGTCTTCACGATATCAAACACGGTGTTGTCGAACATATAGATACCCGTGACTGCATAATTGCTTTTCGGATATAGAGGCTTCTCCTCAATCGACACGATCTTATCTTCCAATAGCTCCGGAACACCAAACCTCTGCGGGGATTGTACTTCACGGATCACTATTTTCGCACCCTTGTCCTGCTCTTTGAAACGATTCACAAATGGAACGATACTCTCTTCAAACACATTATCCCCGAGAATAACGGCCATTTTGTCGCTGCCTACGAAGTGTTCGGCTAAATCTAAAGCCTGAGCGATCCCTCCGGCTTCATCTTGAACTTTATAAGTGAACGCAACGTTCATCTCTTGGCCGCTCCCGAGCAGATTAACAACATCTCCTATATCTTCTTTCCCGGTAACGACAAGAATTTCGGTGATGCCGGCTTGTTTTAATTTAAATACCGGATAGTATATCATGGGATATTTACCAACGGGCAATAAGTGTTTATTCGTCACTTTGGTTAGTGGGAGCAATCTGGACCCCTTCCCGCCTGCGAGAATAATTCCCTTCATTTCATTATCCCCCTACTCCCCCATCAATATTAGGATGACAAGGATACTATTATTTCGCGTCTAACTCGGCTACGACATTCGCGATGGCGGCGTACGGATCAAGGGCGGCATACTCCGCGCTCAATCTTTGCGCATTCGCTAAAAATTCCGGCTTATGAAGGACGTTCAGGACAGCCTCTCGAATCGCCGCTGGCGTCGGTGTTTGGGTTTTGAGATTAATTGCGGCACCGGTATGGGCCGTACGGGCGTTACCTTCGATCTTATCTTCGGAAATGCCAGCCAAAACCATCGGCACTCCGAAACTTAACGCCTGCTGCGTCCCGCCAAATCCACCGTTTGTGACGAGAACATTCGTATGCGGCAGGAGATCGACGAAAGGAATAAATTCCGCGACGCGCGCATTGGCTGGTACTTTTTTGACTTCCTCCTTGCTGCCTGTCGCCGCAACGACTAGAACCGGCAGGTCAGCCAGCGCTTCTAGCGTTGGCTCTATCAGGTGACTGAAGTCGCCGTTTGCGACTGTTCCCTGTGTGACGACGACAACTTGCTTCGCTTCTAGCACTTCCGGCCACCATACCGGCAATTTAGCGTCTACGGAAGGCGGGGTAGGAAGCGCACCGATGAAGCGGACGCTTGCTGGCAGGTCCGATCGCTTGTAACTCAGTTCCTCTACAGACAACTGAAGAAAGCTGTCCGCCTGTACGCAGCTATCGAGAAGGTAGGGTATTTCTCCGACCGCCCCCAGATCCCTCAATACCTTTTCATAGAGCTTCTGCGCATCACCGAATATCGTATTTCTCATTAAGCTATTTAACTCCATATTTCGCGCACGACCCTCTTCCGTGCTATCCGGTTCGAGTCCCATGCCAAATGGCGCAGCGTCATTGCTAGAAATCGCAAGCGGTATAACGCCTACGACAATATGTCCCTTCGCGCGTACGCCAGGGGCACCGTGCAATGCCGGCGAGATTGCGAAGCCGAATGACTCTGCCATCACAATCGCTTGGTCGTCGCCATATTTCTCCAGTTCCTGTTGCAGCGCTGCATATTGGTTTGGAATCGCGCTAACGAAATAACGCTGCAGGTCATAGTTAACCTGAGCAGGCCCTTCGAAGGCGAGCCGCTCGGGGTCTAATAGATCTTCGGGCTTCCAATCCGCCGCACCCGTAAATGAGACAAAAGCGGCGCCTGTCTTTTCGACAGCTTCCTTGAATATAGACCCTGTTAAAATCGTCACCTCATGACCGCGCCGAATAAGATCTTTTGCAATGGACAACATAGGAGCGACATGTCCATATACAGGCGTAATAGGCATAATAACTTTTGACATAAAATAACCTCTTTCTTTTCTAAGTTCTAGTTTATAAAGGACTCATCTTCATTCGTGGATATGAAGCGGCGGGCCGTCTGCTCGGCTTCCGGCGCATCATGCTTGCGTTGCTTTGCTTTGCTTTGGTTGCTCGTCGTTATTCCCGGTCTCCTCTTTGTTGTCGATTTACTAGCTAAGTTATGAGATCGATCGTTCTCATATTACAGATCGCCTGACCCTTTGTCAACTTATCTACTAAATCATAGAATCGTCCACACCAGTCCAGAAGCGAGTAAATCCCAAGGACAATGGTCCGTGGATTCGTCGTTAACTGATGAATGTTCTTTCGAATATCCCCCAAAATAATCCCCTCCAAGTAAACTGTGGTGCGCACTGTTTACTTAAAGGGGAAAGCTCATACTAGGGGTTCAGCAACCCTGTAGCTTCAAAATAACAAAAGCCCTTCATCCTGTTAAAGGACGAAGGGCTTGCTTCATTCATTAAGCTCGAAACCCAAATCGGATTATCCCTTTAATCCCGTCGTCGCGATCCCCTCTACGAAATGCTTCTGCGCCAGGAAGAAGACCACGATTTGCGGGATGATCGATACAAGCGACATCGCCAGCACTTGCCCCCACGAAACGGCGGATTGCGTATCGATAAACATTTTCACGGCGAGCGGTACCGTATACTTGTCCACCGAGTTCAAATAGATCAGCGGTCCGAGATAATCTTCCCAGTGCCAGAGAAAGGAAAATATCATCACCGTGATGAGCGCCGGCTTGGTCAGGGGCATCACGATCCGCCAATAGATCCCGAACCAGGTGCAGCCGTCGATCTTAGCCGATTCGTCAAGTTCCATGGGAATGCCCCGTATGAATTGCACCAACAGGAAGATGAAGAAAGCGCCGCCCATCATACTCGGCACGATAAACGGATAATAAGTGTTGATCCAGTTGAACTTGTGGAACATGACGTATTGCGGGATCATGGTAACTTGACCCGGCAGCATGATCGTGACGAGCAGCAGAGAGAACAGCCATTTCTTCAGCGGGAAAGGAATCCGGCCAAACCCGAATGCCACGAGGCTGCTCGATACGACGGTCAAGACGGTCGTGGTGATATTAAGCTTGAAACTATTGAGATAGAAATAAGTAAACGTATATTTGGGCAGCGCCACCCACCCATCGCGAAAATTGCTCCACATCCATTTTGCCGGAAAGATCGAGGGGGAAGCCAGCTCCGTATTCGATTTCAGCGATGCCCCGATCCACCATAAGACGGGATAAAACATGACCGCGCTAAACAAGAGCAGCGCAAGGTGAATGGGCCATTTCTTATTTACCGGCATGCTTAACCCCTCCCCCCTGCTTCATTCTCGTAATACACCCAGTACTTGGATACCGAAAAATTAATCGCCGTTGCCACGGCCACAATGACGAGCAGAATCCAGGCCAACGCGGACGCGTATCCCATATGCAGGGCGGCAAACCCTTTCTGGTATAAATACAGCGCATACATTTCGGTCGAATTGAGGGGCCCGCCTTTCGTGACGACGAAGGCTGAAGTAAAGCTTTGAAACGCCCCAATCACGCCCATAATGAGATTGAAAAATATCACCGGAGACAGCATGGGCAGCGTGACGGCAATGAATTGCCGTAATTTGCCGGCGCCGTCTACCGACGCTGCCTCGTACAGATCTTTGGGCACCTGCTTTAATCCTGCCAGGAAGATGATCATGGCGGAGCCGAACTGCCAAACGCTAAGGGTGATCAAGGTTCCCAGTGCCGTTCCGGGCGATCCGATCCAGTTCTTGGCCTCTATGCCGAAGAGAGAGACCAGGTCATTCATAAACCCGTTGATGCCGAAGATATTTCTCCATAACACGGCAACCGCGACGCTGCCGCCGATTAAGGAAGGAAGGTAGATAATCGTTCGGTAAAAGGAGATCCCGCGAATGTCCCGATTCAGCAGCATCGCGACCATCAAAGCGAACATCAGCCGCAACGGCACCGATAGTAGTACGAATACAAAGGTGACGCGCAAAGAATTGTAGAAATAGCGATCTTTCGCTATTTCCATGAAATTTTGAAACCCAATCCATTTGGGCGGGGACAATAAGGAAAAGTCAGTTAACGAATAGTAGAACGACATGAGCATCGGCCATAAGTTTAGAATTAGAAACCCGATCAGCCATGGGGAAATGAATAGAAAGCCGGCCAACGCATTGGAACGAAGTTTCAGGTTCATCGCGTCCCCCGTTATTTCTCGTATTTTTTTGCGGCTTTGGCCAGTTCGTCGTACGCTTGTTCCGGCGTGATCTTTCCGAACATGAGCTGCTGTTTAATATCGCCTTCTTCTTTGCCGAAGTCTGCCCATCCTGGCGCGCCCGGATTGAAGGCTTGCGAACTCTCGGCTGTCTTGTCGATCATCTCCACTGTCAGTTGATCGCCTTGGTTGAATTTCGGCTTCATTTCGGCCACGATTTTGTTGGAGATGGGAATGCCCCTGGTCGTCCCGTCTAATGCCGTGGCTTCGGGATCGTTAATGAACCAGTCGATAAATCTCTTGGCTTCCTCTTTATATTTCGAATTCTGATTAACGGAGAAATAGAAGGTTGCCTTCAGCCATCCTCCGGGCTGCTCCGCTTTTGGAATCGCCGCCACCCCGATGCTGTTTGGCTTCAGACTCTCGAACGCCGAGACTTGCGCCGCATGCAGGCCCTTGAAGATCAGCTGTCCCTTGATCAGCATGTCCTGGGTCGGGTCCAGATCGATGTCGGCCAGCTGTACGTCCGGGGGCGGCACGATGCCTTTCTTCCGGAGGTCGGCGAATTTATTCGCGTATTCCAGCCAAGTCGCTTTATCATAGTTGAATTTCCCGTCTTCCGTAATCGGCCAGCCCTTGCCCTTGCTCAGTTGATAATTCGCATACAGGGTACTGTCCGCCGTGCCGTCTTTAAACGGATATTGGTCTTTGCCGAGCAAGGGTTTGATCTCTTCCCCCATGCTGAAGTATTCTTCCCACGTCCACCCGTCTTTCGGCGGAGCAACGCCAATCTTCTCGAGCGCCGATTTATCGTATATCATGCCCCATGCATTGCCACCGAGCGGAACCGCTGTCAATGTTCCGTTATATTCGCCGGTTTCCAATAGTTTGGGATCGATATCAGCCGTATTGATGCCCTCGGATAAATCCGATAGTTGGCTGCGTGCATTCCAATCGGCGAGCCAAGCAGCGTCCATTTGAATGATATCGGGGGCGTTATTGGATGCGGCTTGGGTCGATAATTTATCGATGTAGCCGTCGAATCCGGAGTACTCGGGTTCGAACGTGACATTCGGATGCTGTTTTGTGTACAAATCCAACATTTTCAGCGTTGCATCATGTCTGGCTTGGGACCCCCACCACATAATGCGTAGCTTGACGGGCTCGTTCCCGTTTGAAGCAACAGGGTCTGCCGTATTGGTATTCGTCTTCGCCTCGTCCTTCACGCCCAGGGAGCCGCAGGCGGTAGAAAACGAGGTTATGAGTAACAACGTCATTCCGAGCCGCAGCAATTTCTTCTTCATGATCCTCACCTCTTCATGGGATTGGTAAAGCGCTTTCTTAACTAAAATGTTACCAACCGCCTATTCGAGCGTCCATATAAGAAATGTCCGAGTATTGTTTAAAAAGTTCAGAAGTTTAGCGTTTATGGATGTCCGTCGGACTGATCCCGCTGAAATATTTTTTGAACGCGGTGCTAAAATACGATACGTTTTTATACCCTACCTTCTGGGCAATTTCGTAGATCGGAAGCTTTCCTGCTAGAATCAGATGCTTCGCCTGTTCCATTCGCACGCGCGTCAAGTAACCGTGAAACGTTTCGCCGGTTGTTTTCTTGAAAATATCGCAGAGGTAGTTTCGCGAGACGAATACTTTTTCGGCCAGCTCCGTCAGCGTGACCTCTTCAAAGTAGTGCTGTTGGACGTATTGGATGATAAAGTCCACGGTTTCTTTATGTTTGTTATTGAAGCTTCGGCTTTTGCAAATCGAAGAGATCTTCTCGGCGATCCAGCAGCGGAAATCGTCAGACTTCATGATCGCGTTTATTTCTTCGTGAATGAGCGCCGGCGGAAACATCTCATCGAGCTGTAGGCCCGCTTCATTCAACGCATACGTGACCATCATCCAGCACTCTATGCCGAAACGCCGAAGCGTGGTCGGGGTCAAGACCCCCTGTTCTTCAATCTGGCGCAGGAAGTCGCCGATAATTTGCAGCGCCTGTTTCTCCTGTGAGGTTAAGATCGCCTCGCTCAAATGCCGGTGCCATTTCACCAGGCCAATGGAAGGACTCGGACGGCGCGTAAGCTGCAGGTCATGGATGGCTCGTGTGAGAACGGTATGCAGCGTTTGCAGCGAGATCGGCTTGGATAGATAATCCTCCACATTTAAACGGAGCGCCTGACGAGCATACTCGAAGTCGTTATAGCCGCTGTGAATAATAATCTTCCCTTCATACCCTTCGCTCCGGAGGGAATGAATCATCTCGATGCCGTCCATGTCCGGCATGTATAGATCGGTTACGATAATGTCGGGCCGGCTCGAGCGGACAATGTCCAACCCATCCCGGCCATCCATGCCTTCTCCCGCTAACTCGGCACCTAGCTCATCCCACGGGATCATAGATTTCAACCCTCTGAGGACCGATCTGTCGTCATCGACAATCGCGATTTTCCACATGGCTGGTTCTCCTCTCGCATTCATTTCTTGGAAACATTAGGATGAAGCCGTCGGCTGGCTCAGTAAAGGAATCGAAACCGAAATCACAGTTCCGGAATTGAATGCGCTTTCAATCATTACGCCGAACGGACTGCCAAATAAAGCATCGATACGTTCGCGTACATTCCGAATCCCGTACCCTCCCTTTACCTTTTTGCGGTTGTCCGGTCCGTTGACATGAAATCCTCTGCCGTCATCCGTTATCCGGAACGTAATTCCGCTATCGGACGAGAAGGCTTCGATCAGGATGAACCCGCTGCTGCGGCCGTGGAAGCCGTGAAGGATGGCATTCTCGACGAATGGCTGCAAGGTAATTTTCGGGATCAAAGAGGTCGTTAACGATTCCGGAACCCGGACATCATACTCAAGCCCTTCCTCCCAGCGAAGCTGCTGAATGCGAAGGTAGCACTCCACATGCCGAAGCTCGTCGGCGATCGGAATCAGACTCTCTCCGTTGGAAAGCCCGATTCGAAACATTTGCCCCGTCAGCTCAAGGATTTCACTGATCTTATGTTGCCCCTCCTGCATCGCCATCCAATTGATTTGATCCAGGGTGTTATATAGAAAATGTGGATTAATATTCGCTTGAAGCGCTTTCACTTCCGCTTCGCGCTGCCGGCGATGCTGGACTTCAAGCGCCTTGTACAATTCGTCGATGCGTTCCATATGCCTGCGATAGCTGTTAAACAAATAGCCGAATTCATTCCGGTAATCGTCGGGCAGGAACACTTTGCTGCTGTCAAATGCGTATTTCCCCATCGCCTGAACGAGGATCCGGAGAGGCTTAATAAGCTGTCTCGACATCGATAAGCTAATGGCAATTGTAATAAGAATCGTGGAGAGGCCGATGATCAATAAGAGTTTAGCCAGTTTAAAGCCCCCGCTCGTCACGTTCCTCCATGGCGTGATTTCGGTTAACGTCCAATCGGTATTGAACATTTTGGACCAGGCGAGCAAATACCGCTGGCGGTTCGCTGCATCGATTCGCAAGCTCCCGGCTTCGCTTCGCGGATCTGTTACATAAGCGGAGATGTTTGCTGCGATCGGCTGGCCCACCGCAACAAGCAGATTGCCGCCGGAGTCGAACAGCATGCGGTTAGCGGGTTCAGATCCGGCTTGTATCAGACTCCGGATTGCGGATGCCTTCACGTTAATCAGAATAAGCCCTTGATATTCATCCGTGCTGGAGTAGATTTTTCTTGCGAAGCTCAAGACGGACATTTGCCCTTGGAACGTGTCGATGGTATGCTCTCCGATCCAGGTAAAATCCGTCGTTTTCACCGCCGGGTACCAGCTTTCCTGTGATAAACGCGAAAGCTTATAAAATTGCACCGATCTTTGCCGGTCGGAACGGACCGGATGCTCGATGTAGAGTTGAATGGAAAAGATATTCGAAACGCTATTGGCAATATTGGTCAAATATTGAAGCGTATCGTTGAATTTTTTATTGCGGGAATAATCGTCATCGCCGGTATACGAGAGATATTCGAGAAAATCCATGTTGAGCGTCGTGGAAAGCGAGATTTGCTCGATCGCATCCAATTGAATCACCAATTTTTTGTTCAACTCGGTGAGCAGCCCTTGTTGATAGTAGGAAGCGGTTTTCGATAATTCCTGGGATGACACCGTATACGAAATCCAAGTAATAATAAGCGTCAGCATGAAGATCGATCCGGCAAAGCAGGCAAAGACGATGCGATCCCAGCGGTAAATTTTTAACGGGTTGTTCATTCTCTGTCCTCCGGCATGACAAGACCGAATATTATGGCGCGTTCGTGCATTTTAGTACCCTCCCGATTTTCAGTTGACTATCACCTTTCATCCTATATCATCACAAATACAACTTCCTAGAAGATATTGCCTCAAAAGCGGACAATCTTGCTCATATGTCATCGTAAAACGACCATAAAAAAAGGCCAACCAGTAGAGACTGGTTAACCTGATCATACGAATAGCCGCCCATAAAGGTCACCCGAACAACTGAATGACCAGTTCTTCTTCAAATCCATGTTTGCGGTAAATGGTCTGTCCCATGTCACTTGCCTGCAGAACAGCTAACGTTGCGCCCGCGGCTTGCATGTCTAGCAAGGCATGCCCCACCATAACGCCGCCGATTCCCCTTCTACGGAATTCCTTCAACGTAGCGACCATGTACAAGCCTCCTACGTCGCCAGTGCGGAACGTCATGGCCGTTCCTGCCGGCACGTCATCCACATAAGCTAGAAAATACTTCATTTGTCCTTCGGGATCATACACAAATGCTTCGGTAAAGGCATTGGCCAATTCGTCCGGCAGGCCATATTCCGCCACGAACACCCGTTTGAACCTCTCCAGCTCTTCTTCCGTCTGGACGGTCACGATGCTCAAGCCTGGCATAGGAGGTTGTTGAATCGCCTTTCCTTCCAGATTAACCGCCATGCCGGACATGGTCCCGACCGGTAGAAATCCATTCGTCTTTAGCGTTTCGACTACGACTTCGTCTAGTTTATGAGAATAGACATGCCACACGCATTTCGCGCCGCGTTCTCTATAGGAGTCGATCATAGACTTCACCTGCCCGGCTGCTTGGCTCTTATCGTCATCAGCCGCTTGATAATCGAATACGCGATTAAATATCGTTAACGGCAGCTCCGTTTCGATTCTTGCGCTATTTTCGGCACGAATAAATTTTGCGTAAGGACTGTTATCGCCCAAACGTTCAAACGTTTGGATCATGTTCTCCAAGATGGCGTCCTTTTTATTTATCATTTCGCTATTCTCCCTTCAACCGATCCTTTCGATCAAGATCGAAATCATTGTTATCTGCGGTACCCGACAAGTTGTTAGATCGACCATTCTCATATTATGGATTTATCCTAGCAGTGTCAAGCTCGCTATTCAGCATATCAAGTTGTGAACGCAAACAGGGAGCAGCTGCCACGCGGCGATCTGCTCCCTGTTTGCGATGCTACAGTTTCCCGATTTAGTCCGGCGGATCAGATCTGCCTGCTCTACGTGAGGGCTACATCTGATTCCATGGCTTTAAGCTGGCTCGAAATGATACCAAGGTGCATGGCTTCGTGCATTAGTGCGAAATTGAAAAGCTCGCCGGAGGTCATGAATTGGAACGGGCCCATTTGGTATGGCGATTGCAGCTTCACGTCCAGCATCTCGGGCGTCAGTTCTGAGAGACGGGACAGCTGCGCCATTAACTGTTCGGTCAGCTCCTCCTTCGAGGGCGGAGCAATCATCCATTCCGACGGTTTCGTTCCGGAGCCGAACAAGGATTCATAATGAGGCGGTATTGCAGACGGAACTCCGAAGGATAGAGCGGCGTATCCATCCATCCAATTAACGATATGACCGGCATTCCAACGAATCGTGTTATTAAAGCCTCTCGCTTGAATATCGAATCGATCTTCCGAAATGCCTTGGAGCTGCCCGATCACGAGCTGATGCAGTACTTTTCCGCTTGCAAGAATCGTATTGGCCATGATTAACGCCTCCCGTGTCCATTGTTGAACGTATCGCTGTCACATTTAAAGGGTACTCCCCTCTCCACCTCGCAGCCATCACGAGATTCCGATTCAAATGATCGGTTTCAGTAATGATCGTATGAAGGCGTGGTGTAACCTGGACTTTCATTTATAATGAGTAGAGAGCGCTTATGAAAAGGGGGAACGAGGAGTGGAGTTCAGGCAACTCGAGTATTTTGCCGCCGTTTGCAAGGAAATGCATTTCTCTAGAGCGGCAGAGAACCTGTGCACGACACAGTCGAATCTGAGTCAACAGATCAAGTTTTTGGAAAACGAGCTCGGGATACCTCTATTTGATCGCATTGGCAAACGGATTGCTTTGACGGAGGCAGGTACGATCTTGCTGGATCAATGTCATCTTATTTTCGAACGCATCGACTATATTAAGGGAGCGATTACGGATCTGAAGCGTTTGGAAGCCGGCAGGCTGGACATCGGGATTCTTCCTGGAGATGGAGATTTGCTGTTCGATACATTGCTGATCAATTTCCACCGTACCTATCCCAAGCTGTCGATACGCGTAACGGAGACCGTGGATGTCTATGAACAGGTTGTTGACGGCACAAGGGATCTGGGCGTTACGGTTGTGCCTGCGAATCCGGATGATCGCATCTCGATCGTTCCGTTGTTCCACGAGGAGTTTGCATTGGCCATCCATGCGGATCACCCCTTCGCGAAGTCAAAGGCGATCCCCTTCGAACAATTGCAGCAGCTTAAGATGGTGATGTTCGGGCCAGAGCATCAAATTACGAAGGTCATTCATTCCTGCTGCCAAGAAAAGGGAATCACCCTAGAGAATCCAATCGTGACCTCTACGCTATCGACGCTGCTGTCCTTAGTCGAACAAGGATTAGGCGCGGCCATTCTTCCGCGGCTGCTGCTCGATTACCTCAAACGCCATAAGATCTCAGCCGTCACGCTGCTCCATCCGACGCCAAGCCAGGATATTTGCATTCTCTATCGAACGGATAAATTTATGGGGCAAGCTGCAAAAATATTTATCGAAGAGCTGAAATCTTTTGTTCAAAGCGTAAAGGAACTTTCCACGCGGTCTTTGGGGTAAATGGCCGGGGCTGGTATAAATTAAAGGAGCAGTTGCCGTGGCAATCTGCTCCTTGTTAATCATCTGCTGCTATTTGACGCGTCGGCCGATGACTTATTTCTTGCGTTCTAACGTTCTAAGGATGAAGGACGAAAAATCATTTGGCTTTCGACCTAATAGCCATGTTAAAACATTAGAATTGCCTCTAGACCCATGTTCATTGTAATGCTGAAACATCTTTAAGATTGTCGTGACTTGATAGTCTCCCGCTCCATGTTTTTTTAATTGCGATGCGAGCATTTCGTGTGAAGGCGTTTCAACTTTAATCTCATGGCCAAACTGCTGTTCCATGGCGGCTATCATATCGGACAACGATAAATTTTCAGGCCCGCAAAGTTCATACGTGGCCCATGTATGTCCTGGACTCGTAAGAATGATTGAAGCCGCCTCAGCCAAATCCTCTAAGTCAACCATACCGATGCGTGTTTCTTGCGTCGTAAAATAGTTTTGTTGGAAGATGCCTTGCTCAGTAAGCGACTCCCAAGACTCGAGAATATTCTGCATCAATACCCCAGGCTGAATAATCGTATAGGGGATACCCGAATTCACCAGGCGCTCCTCGATGAGCAGTTTTTTGTGGTGATGCGGCATTTCATGAATGAGGGGATGGATGACGGAATGGAAGACAACATGTTCGATTTCGGCCAAGCGGGCTGCTTCGATGATCTAGTGCTTTCACTACTGCACGACCCGTTTTCCCGCTGATCAATTCCATAACATATTGCGGCTTTAAGACGGCCTCCGAGTCCGTGTAGCGAAGCGGGTACCGCTGCTTAGTTGCTTGTAATTCCTCCAGCCAAGCGTCCGATTTTGCCGGTTTTGCATGCGCATTCGCCAGTTGAAGGACGGATTTGACGTCGCCGATGCAGGGGATCGCCGTCGGCACGATTTTGCTGATCTCCGCGGGATCGATGTCGATGTGCGCGATCGTGTTCGCCTTGGGCGCGAACCCGCTCGTTTTCATCGTGACCCGGTCATCGAAGCGCGCGCCGATGCCGATCAGCAGATCGCAGTTCTGCAGCGCCTTGTTCGCCGTATACGTGCCGTGCATTCCCGGCATGCCCAGCCATAATTCATGGGCGATGGGGAATCCGCCCAATCCAAGCAGCGTCGTCGTGACCGGTATTCGCGTTGTGCCGACGAATTCGAGCAGCTCCTTGGCCGCGTCCGAATGGATGACGCCCGCTCCCGCCAGAATAACCGGAGGTTCGGCTTTTTGGATCGCTTGGAGTAAGGCCGCGATTTGAACCTTATCCGGGATCGTATCCGGCTCATACCCGCGAATTCGCAGAACGCCCGTCGGATATTCGAAGCGCATCGTTTGGCTCGTCACGTCCTTCGGAATATCGATCACGACCGGGCCCTTGCGCCCGGTTGAGGCGATGTAGAAGGCTTCGCGGATGATCCCCGGCAGTTCTCGGACATTGCGAACCAAATAAGTATGCTTCGAGATCGGCATCGTGATTCCGGTAATATCCGCTTCTTGAAATGCATCGGTGCCGATAAGCGGCGTGGCGACGTTGCCGGTGATCACGACTAACGGAACGGAGTCCATATGGGCCGTGGCGATGCCCGTGACGAGATTCGTAGCTCCGGGACCCGACGTCGCGAAGCATACGCCGACTTTTCCCGTTGCGCGCGCATAGCCGTCCGCGGCGTGGATAGCCCCCTGCTCATGCCGCGTTAAGATATGCTTGAAATCCGGATTCGCTTGAATGGCGTCGTAGATATTCAGCACACTGCCGCCCGGAATGCCGAACACGCATTCCACGCCTTCGAGCAGCAAGCTTCTGAGCAGCACTTCCGATCCGGTTACAATTTCGTTGTTCATGAGCTCGCGCATGCTTTCTTCCGTCGAGTGTTGCCTATCGGTCTCGATCATGCTGTAGCCTCCCTTTGGCAGCGTATACCGGTGTTGTGCTTTCCGCGGACCATGGATTACGAATGATTTGCCGTTGCCTCATTGTATGTAATTTGAAATTTCCGATCAATACCGCGTTTTCTATCAGTCTGATAGGCTAGGCCGATCATTCGTGCGGCCGTATCCGCCTCCTGGATAAAATTGACCCAAAAAAAAACAAAAAGCCGCGTTTTCGCGGCCTTAAACTTGCTGCACGATTGGCACGAGTGAATTGGAACCAATTCGTCCCTAGCGCTTTTTTCGCATTTACTCTCATTAGGACTTTAACTTTGCAATTGATAGGTTAACACGATAGTGGCCATACTTTAAGATGCGGTCAAGAAAGCCTTCCATGTCTTCATTTGCGGCAAAGTGCGCGGTCAACAAAAAAGAACATCCATCCCCACTGATCCGGTGTACTTCGGTAATCGCCTCTTCCACTCTGAAAAACGTATAAAACGCTGGATGATTGACCGCATCCACATAAATCTGAATAAATGCAGTCAAAGGCTGTCCAAGTTTCGCCTTATTCGTCGCAATCGTATATTGTTCAATGATGCCTAGATCCTCTAACCTTCGAATTCGGTTGCCCACAGCTTGCCCCGTCATATGAATCTCTTGACCAATATCCTTCCATTGCATCCTTGAATTTTTCCTTAATAATTCCAGTATCTTGAGATCCACATCATCAATCATAAGTCGTTCTTCCTTTCATCATGAAACTAGGAAGCAGAAAACCGTTTCATCAACTTATTCTGTTCATTCGTAATCGTCTCTATACTTAGCTATATCAACTTACCCCTACAAGTCGAGGAGCTATCTTAATATATAGCACAGACAAGTAGGAATACAATGTAAGTTTACGAAGGGGTGTAAGAGATGAATGCAACCGTCTCAAAGAAAGTAACGATTCGTTCGTATATGATTGCTTTTCTATTTATTATCTCGATGATTACCGCTGCAGCGATCTTGAACGATCACCAGCTTATTCTGCCAGAAGCTGCAGCAATGGCGGTTGCGATGTGGGTGTACCGGGAAGAAGGATGGATCAGACAGCCTGCGAAGATTTTTCTTGCACCGTCTATCACCGCTGCCCTCGGTTTCGTGGTCAATCACTTCAATATGCCTTATCTAGCAAAGGTTAGTCTGGCCATCGTACTCATCATGCTCACTATGCGTATCCTTCAATCCAACTTAGCACCGTCGATTGCAACGGGTTTACTGCCGTTGGTTGTGAATGCAACCGAATGGTCGTTTATGATATCGGTGATCATTGAAACGTTCCTATTAATGCTCGGCGTTCTCGTATTTCAATTCCATAAAGGACTTGAGAAGAAAGTTAAGCTAAATTACAGGTATATGCTCGTTTTCTTGGTGATGACGTTCGTGTGGATGGGTTTATGCTGGCTTGTTGGACTTCAACAACTTACGGTTATTCCGCCGGTTCTCGTTGTTGTGTTTGAATCGCTTCAGAAGCCGATGTATATCGGCAAGATGGCTTTTAAGCAAGTCGTTGTGTTGACAATCGCTGCGACGGTCGGAACGCTGTTGTACTTGGCTATTGGCAGGTGGATCGTGGTAACGGCGTTAGATATGATCGTCATGCTGATTCTGTTGCGTATTGTCGGCATGCGCATGCCGGCCGCGTACGGTTTTACACTGCTGCCGTTAGTTTTCCCGAAAGATCATGTTCCGATGTTGCCGTTCGTTTCATTGGTTGCCTCTGCATTGCTGTTAACCTTGGTGCTGGCGTATAAAAAGGTTGAAATGAAGCGAAGGACGTTCTCGCCCGCGCCCAGACCGGACGCCGAGGAATGATGAGGCCGCCGTTCCCATATATTAGGCTATACCCTGTCTCATGAAAGGAGGCTGGCGATGTACAGTGATCAACCGGCTCATCGGACGGCTGCTTCTTCGGCTTCCCAATGCCCAGCCACAATTGAAGTCATCGGCGAAGGAACGGTAACCGCAACCCCCGATCAGGCTGTAGTCGTGCTGGGCACCATTTCGGAAGGCTCCGATCTGCAAACGGTCCAATCCGTTAACGCGGCAACCGTGACGAATATCATCGACGACATGCTTCAACTGAACATCCCCCGTGAAAACATGCAAACGTCCGATTACCGTATCGAAGCCCAGTACGATTTCGAGGAAGGCCAATCGATATTTCGGGGATACAAGGTTACGCATCTTCTGCAAATCACGCTCGATCACATCGGTCAAACGGGAACGGTCGTGGACACGGCCGTGGACGCGGGCGCTAATCAGGTAAGCAGCATCCGGTTTCAGCTGAAGCAGCCGGCGCTATACGACAATCAAGCGTTATCGCTAGCCGTTCTCAATGCCCAGCAGAAGGCCGCCTCGATTGCGGGCACGCTCGGGATTCCCCTGCCGGCCGTTCCGAGTAAAGTTCGTGAGATGCCGGATTCGGCTAACGCCATTCCTTTCGCCCCTTCCCTACTCGCAAAGAGCGCCGCCACTCCGATCTCACCGGGCCAGATGAACATTACCGCCTCCGTCCAGGTGACCTACCAGATTCATTAACCGCATTAATTCGATAACGGAACGTGAAAACGGCCTTCTTCGCTTTAGGAAGAAGGCCGTTTTGTCATTAATCATGCTTTAAATGCTGCAGCGTTTGAATGAACATTTGTTCCACATGGCTGTCATCCAGGGAATAAAACACGGTCTTCCCGACTTTGCGGCGCTTCACGATGCGCAAATTACGAAGGAACCGGAGCTGATGCGAAACCGCCGATTGTCCCATTCCAAGCACCTGCGTTAAATCATGAACGCAAAGTTCGCTTAAGGTCAGCGCATGGATGATTTTGACGCGCGTCGGATCTCCCAGCGTCTTAAACAGGTCCGCCATGTCGCTGGCCGCGGTATCGTCAACCATGTTGTCCTTCACGAGCGACAGATCCGCTTCCGTTCCGTCACACGTATCGTCGCATGCGTCTTGCATGATTTTTTCGACCATGGCTGCCTCCCCGATAGCATTTATTCGTAAAAATTATTATAGCACAAAAAGCATTCGGGAATAATGGGTACCCTTAATCCAGCCTCCCGCATATCGTAGCTATACGCGCACACTAACATATGAATAAATGCTCAATAATGCACGAAGGATAGCCGTTCCTGTTTCGCCTTCGATTCCTCTGCATTTTCCCCAATTTGGAAAAATGGGTTTGACACTGAACACGTTCAAGACATATCATATGAATATATGTTCATGTGTAGTTCAGAAAGGAAGGGCGGCTATGAACGAGTATCGCGTGAAAGGGTTATCCTGTGGCAATTGTACATTGGAACTGGAACGCCAAATTCAAAAACTCCCATTTGGCGGCTCAGCTTCGCTTAGTTACAACTCTGGCAAATTGAAGCTGGATCCTCGTGTCGAAATGACGGCTGTCGAGAACATTTTAAAATCAGACCGTGCCTATATCGATCCTCAAACGCGTCCTAATGAAGGTACGCATGACGCACATGGTCATCATCATGATCACGACCATGGTCACGGTCACAACCATGATCACAACCACAACCATGGACACGATCATGATCATAATCACGGACATGATCATGATCATGCTCACGAACATGGAAATACCGCAAGCATGATCAGACTGCTGCTGATCTCGGCCGCCATTTATGCCGCTGCTCTCCTATTGGGCAGCTTCATTCCGGAATCGGTTCAAATCGGCTTGTTTATTGCGGCAATTGTTCTGAGCGGTTACTCCACGTTCCTTCGGGGATTGAAGAATTTGGCAGCGCTCAAGTTCAATATCGACACCTTGATGACGATTGCCCTCATTGGCGCGGTGGCCATCGGAGAATGGAAAGAAGCGACGCTGGTCGCGATCTTATTCGGATTGAACGAGGTTCTCGAAGGTCTGGGCATGGAGAAGGCTCGGCGTTCCATGGAGACGCTGCTGCAGGTCGCTCCTAAAGAAGCCACTAAAATCGAGAATGGCCAAGAGCGCGTCGTCCCCATCGCGACGCTCACGGCCGGCGATCTGGTACTGGTAAAGCCCGGTGACAAAATCCCCTCCGACGGCACGGTCGAAGAAGGCCGAAGCTCCGTCAATGAAGCGGCCATTACGGGCGAATCGCTCCCTGTCGAGAAATCGGGCGGAGACCCTGTGTTCGGCGGCAGCATCAATAATGAAGGCGTGCTGCGCATTCGCATCGAAAAGGCGTATAAGGATTCCTCCCTGGCGAAAATCCTGCATCTCGTCGAAGAGGCCCAAGAAACCAAAACGCCGACCGAGCTCTTCATTAATAAATTTGCTCGTTATTATACGCCGCTCATCATGATCATCGCGGCGCTAGTTATCCTGGTGCCGCCTCTGCTGTTCGGGGGAGACTGGAGCAAATGGGTGTACCAGGGACTGGCCGTACTGATCGTTGGCTGCCCGTGCGCGCTGATACTGGCTTCGCCGATTGCGATCGTATCCGGGATCACGCGTAACGCAAGGAACGGCATCTTAGTGAAAGGCGGTGTCTTCCTCGAGCAATTGGGCAAAATCGACACCCTGGCCTTCGATAAAACGGGAACGCTGACGAAAGGCGAGCCGCACGTCGAGCAAGTCGTGGCGTATGACCGGGAACGCTTCTATCCCGTTGCCGGCGCGATCGAGAAGTCCTCCTCTCACCCTCTGGCCAAAGCGATTCTAAACAAGCTCTCGGAACTCGGCATCGCGATTCCCGAACCGGATGAGATTCAGACGGTTGCCGGTCAAGGCATCGCCGCAACCGTGCAAGGCGTTCGCTACTGGCTTGGCAATGAGCATAGCATGGCGCATCTCACGATTCCTTCCGATGTTCGCCAGGACATTCAAGCGCTTAAGGAGCAAGGACTAACACTCGTTCTGTTAGCGGATTCGGAAGCCGTTCTCGGCATGTTCGGCATAGCCGACGAGATCCGCGAGGAGAGCAAGTCGGTGATCGCCGAGCTTCATCAAGCAGGGATCCGCCAGACCGTCATGTTAACGGGGGATCACGCGAAGACCGCGGAAAAAGTAGCGGGCCTCGTCGGCGTTACGTCGTATTACGGGAACCTGCTTCCCGAAGATAAAGTCAATAAAATAAAAGAGCTTGCCAAGACCGGAAAGGTAGCCATGATCGGTGACGGTATCAATGACGCGCCGGCACTTGCCTCGGCGCAGCTTGGCATCGCGATGGGCAAAGGAACGGACATCGCGATCGAAACGGCGGATATCGTCCTGATGCAGGACCATCTCGGCAAGCTGCCCGAAGCCGTGAAAGTCGCGAAACGCGTCAACGGAATTATTCGGTTCAACATCGCCGTCGCGCTTGGTCTAAAGCTCATCGCCCTGCTGCTCACCGTTCCGGGCTTACTGACGCTATGGTTTGCCATCCTGTCCGATATGGGCGCCACGATCTTCGTAACGTTGATCAGCTTGACGGTTCTGGTCGGCAAGAACAAGCGTTGACCATGGCCGCCGTACAGCCAACTGCTTACAGCGGCCGATGGATATGATACGATACAAGTTAGTATATCTGAAACCGCGTTCGTTTCACAAAGGAGATCCAGAATGAGACCAAACGTTATACCAACTGTCATCGGACTGCTATCCGCCGCGCTTTTTCTCGGAGGGTGCGGTATGTCGGCGGACAAACAGAATCATGCGCAGAATCATGCCATGCAGCACGCAGCGAATGGCGACATCAGAGAAACCACCGGCTCGCTCGATCGGCTCCCCGCCTTCCTCGATGATCAACCCTCTGAGGTCAAAGCGGCTTACTCCATCGCGGCAAGCGTACATGAGCTGCTCGCTTACATTCCCTGTTACTGCGGTTGCGGCGAGAGCGCCGGGCACCAAAGCAACTTGAATTGCTTTATCCACGAGATGCAAGCGGATGGTTCCGTCATCTGGGACGATCATGGCACGCGCTGCGGCGTATGTATGGAGACTGCGGTGCTGACTGCCAAGCTGAAGCAGGAAGGAAAGTCCTTAACCGACATCCGTAATACGATAGACGGATTATACCAGCAAGGCTACGCGGCACCGACACCTACTCCGATGCCGATGTGAGGTCGTTTCGATAGGATAATGACCAAGAGCACCGTTCGATGAACGATGCTCTTGGTTTTGTTCAAGCACGATGTCGAACCCGGCCACCGGGTTCAAATGGATTTCAACAATCCGCTGATTTCGCTTAGATGTTCAGCAAAGCCAACAAACACGTTGTCACCGATCACGATCGTCGGAACAATCTGCTTGCCCGTCAAGTCCCAGACTTCTCTGGGATACTTGGGGTCCTCTTCGCAATTGAACTCTACGTAACGGACATCCTGTTCGTCGAAATAACGCTTGGCATAATGGCAGTCGCTGCAGGTCGGGATCGTATAGATTGTTACCGGTTCTTTCATCGTACGTACACTCCTTTTGATTCAGGATCGCTTCCTTACCTTCCGTTCAGCGCGAGCTGCCGGAGCGCTTCAAGCGAGACCCGATCCACGAATTTGCTGAACTTTTCTTTGCCTTTGGCATGTTCTTTATAATAATCGATAAGAGCGGAGATGGAAGGCACGAGCCGGTCTTCCGTTATTCCCTTCACGAGCAGCTTGGCGAAGGACGTCTTCAGCCCCTTCGGTTCGCCGCCAACGTAGATGTCGAATGTATCTCGCATTTTCACAACGCCGATATCCTTAAGCAGCGGTTCACTGGTGCCAAGTGCGCATCCCGCGTAGCCGATCTTCAGAGGCGTTGGCGTTTCGATGCCGGCGATCGCTCGATTGAGCGTTTTGGCCGTTTCGAGTCCCGCCTCCTCGGCCCCTTTGCAGAAGTTGCAGGCTAGTAAGCTTTTCGTCGCGAATCCCGCCGGATTTACTTCAAGTCCTTGACGCTCAAGCTCCTCCGAGATCGCTGCCCGCCGTCCAACCGGAACCTCGACATAGAGCTGTTTGAATGAAGTCATCTCGATTTTGGCATCTGCCCCTGCAACGGAACCGATAATCGCCAGCTGCTGCGGCGTGAACAGGCTCCCGCCCAGCTGGATCGGAGGGCTTACGGCAATTTTGGTCTTGTCCGCCAAGGGAATCTCTCCTCTCATCGATTGTCTGGATTACTGAATCTCGACTACGAACGGTACCGTAAAGACATTGCGCTGATGTTGGAATTGCCCCCATATCTTATAGGTGCCGCTCTTTGGGAATGAGGTTGCGAATTCTGCCTTAGGGCCGGTCGCGGTTTCATTGACCGGGTGGACATGGAGGTATTGTTCGGCATCCGCGGAAAGGATAACGACATGACCGACAGCTCCCAGATAAGGCTCCAGATTACGAATCCCCTCTTTGGTCCGGGCATCAAGAATATTGAAAGTCAGGGTTACCTCCTCTGCCGGCTTCGTACCGGATAGGGAGAGTTCAACCTCCTTTCCATCGACGATTTTCTCCAGCTTCGCATCGGCTTTGATGTCTGCATGCACCCCTTCTGTCCCCTCCACCTTCACCCATTCACTGCGCGTCACGCTGGATCCGCCTTTAGGAATGAAATCGGCAATGACTTTGTAATCCCCTCCGGTCGGGAAAGAAGTCTCGATCGCAAACTCGTGATTCACGATGATGAGATGCAGCAGCTTTTCACGATTGAGCTCAAACTCCATCACCGGCTTTCCGTCCTGACCCGTGATTTGAATGTCCATTTCCGTACGTTCGTTGGCTTTGGCTGGTCCCGATGCAAATGTAAACGACGCTTGGAGGTTGTTGGCTTCGGCAGGTTGATCGGTACCGTGTCTTCCGTGCCCTCCATGTCCGCTTGAGCTGCCGGTTGGCGTTGCGGCGCTAGTCGCCTGGTGACTGGCACCATGGTCGGCATGACCGGCTTTAGTGGCGTTCCCGCAAGCAGTTAGCAGACTGAGGGCAAGCATACTGCCAACCAACATCCATCTCGTATTCATTAAGAATACCCCCCGTTCCTATCTAATGTTCAAGCGTTCGGGTATTATGGTAACCCGCTGCAGACGGAGCGCGTTCAGTACTACGGATACCGAGCTTAAAGCCATCGCCGCACCTGCAACCCACGGTGCTAAAAAACCAATCGCGGCAATCGGAATCCCGAGCGTGTTGTAGCCCAGTGCCCAGAACAAGTTTTGCTTGATATTGCTCATGGTCTTGCGGCTCATGTAGATCGCATCGGGAATGCTCGACAGGTCTCCGCGCATCAGGGTCACATCCGCCGCTTCCATGGCTACGTCCGTACCCGTGCCGATCGCCATGCCGATATCCGCCGTCGCGAGGGCAGGCGCATCATTGATCCCATCTCCGACCATGGCTACTTTCTTGCCTTGTGCTTGCAGTTTCTTCACTTCTTCCGCTTTCCCTTCCGGAAGCACTTCCGCGCGCACATGGTCGATCCCGACAAGAGCCGCGATGGCCTTGGCAGTCCGTTCGTTATCGCCCGTGATCATGATGACCTCAATGCCCATCGCTTTCAGACGGCTGACAGCAGCTTTCGACGTTTCCTTAATCGTATCCGCCACGGCGACCATTCCGGCGTAGTGATTGTCGATTGCAACCAGCATAACGGTCTTGCCGGCCTCTTCTAGATGTGCCATCGCTTGATACGCATGCTTCGCCTCTACTTCGTACGTTTCCATGAGCTTGCGCGTACCGATTAGCAGCTGTTTGCCTTCGATGGCGGCTTTGATCCCGAAACCCGGAATGGCTTCGAAAGCATCCGTACCCGGAAGCTCGATATTTTTCTCCTGGATCCCCGCAACGATCGCTTCCGCCAGCGGGTGCTCCGAATTTTTCTCAGCCGCGCCGACGAGCCGGAGGAACTCGGTTACATTCCCTTCCGCGTATACGTCCGTTAATTCCGGTTTCCCTTTCGTTACGGTGCCGGTTTTGTCGAGCATGATCGCGTCGATTCGATGCGTCTGTTCGAGATGCTCCCCGCCCTTGAATAAAATGCCGAGCTCTGCCGCGCGTCCCGATCCTGCCATGATGGATGTCGGCGTTGCCAATCCAAGTGCGCACGGGCACGCGATGACGAGGATGGCGATCGCAATCTCCAGCGCCTCGGGTAATTCACCGGGCGTCACGAGGAAATACCATACCAGGAAAGCAATGACCGCGATGCCAACCACGATCGGAACGAAAATGCCGGAGATCACGTCCGCGACCCTTTGAATCGGCGCTTTCGAGCCTTGCGCTTCTTCCACGACTTTGATGATTTGCGCTAGCGCCGTTTCTTTGCCGACTTTCGTTGCTTTGATCCGAAGCATGCCGTTTTTGTTGATCGTAGCGCCGATAACCGCATCTCCGGGCTTCTTCTCAACCGGAAGACTCTCACCCGTGAGCATCGATTCGTCTACCGACGACTCACCCTCGAGCACTTCCCCGTCCACCGCAACTTTATCGCCGGGACGAACGAGCACGATATCGCCTGCGATCACTTCATCGACCGGAATCGTCATCTCTTGACCGGCACGAACGACCAGCGCCGTCTTGGCTTTTAACCCCATTAAGGATTTGATCGCTTCCGATGTCCGGCCCTTCGCGAGGGACTCGAACAGTTTCCCCAGGATGACGAGTGTAATGAGGATCGAGCTCGTTTCATAGTACAAGGACGGACTGTGATGCATGCCGTCTCCCATGGCGAACCAATCGATCGTCACATACAGACTGTAAAGGTACGCGGCAGACGTTCCAAGGGAGACCAGGACGTCCATATTCGCGCTTTTATTGCGAAGGGCCTTATAGGCCCCTACGTAAAACGGTTTGCCGACATAAAATTGCACCGGAGTGGCCAAGAGAAGCTGGATCCATGGGTTCATCAGCAATTCGGGCACGTAGATCCAGGAGGTAAACGAAAAGTGAGCGACCATGCTCCACAAGAGCGGGAGTGAGAGGATTGCCGAGATAAGCAGCTTACGTTTTTGATGGCGTATTTCATTCCCGCGGCGATCAGATCCATCTTCGTTGTCCTTCTTCGCGATCGCTTTATAACCAAGCTGCTTGACTTTGTTTTGCATATCCGCAATCGAGACTTCGCCGGGCGAATATTCCACCCGGGCCGTCTCCATGGCAAAGTTCACGGTGGCATTCGATACGCCGGGCAGCTTATTAAGCCCCTTCTCGATGCGGTTGGCGCAAGCGGCGCAAGTCATCCCTTCCAGCTGAAACTGGGCCACTTCTTTGGCCGTGTCGTACCCGAGCTTCTTAATGGTCGCTTCAAGATTTTCGATGCCGACCTTCGCGGGATCGAACGTGACGCTTGCCTTTTCCAATGCAAAGTTGACATTGGCGGAAGTGACGCCATCCAATTTACCCAGGCCTTTTTCAATTCGGTTGGCGCAAGCGGCGCAAGTCATGCCCGCGATTTGCAATGTCGTTTGCATGGTTTCTAGCGAAGTTGTGGTTTCCACAATCGTTCACTCCTCGTTTTTTGGATGATTTACACCACGTCGTATCCTTGTTCTTCAATCGTTTCTTTGATCCGTTCGAGCGAGATTTGATTATCATCGAAAGCTACCTCCACCGATTCGTTCCGGAGATTCACTTTTCCGACCGCACCGATTTCTTTGAGCGCCCCTTCGATGGAAATTACGCAGTGCTGGCAGCTCATACCTTGAACTTGCAGCGTCGTGTTTCTCATTTATTCTCTTCCCTTCATCCGGAATTGGATTGTCATTCCAGCTCTCGAATGTAGTATACCCCACCACCCTATATTTCTCAAGGCCTTTCCACAAAATATCTCACTTCCCTCTTCTGACGATTGCATGACCTCCCAGATTGAAGGGGACCCCGTTCTTCTTGACGGAAATCGCCCGCCCGCCCGGACCAACTCAATCAATGCCGCCAAACTCGCAATGCCTCCGCCGACGATTGCCACATTGCAGAACCGTTTCATTCTCCATTCCTGTTCGCTATTCCGTCCTTTATCAACTAAGATGAAATTTACCGCGATTCTGTGACAGAATGCCTCGCAAGCGATCCTTCTATCGCATTTTCATCAATCCTTAGAGGAGCAAAATACTCCCCCGCCCTATCTAATAGCGCAAAAAAAAGCAGCTGCTCGCTGCTCGCTCTTCATTTTATGAGTTTATTCATCGTGACCATAAGCTCCGTCAAGACTTCGGTATCTCCGTCCTGGATTCGTTCGACGACGCAGCTGTGAAGGTGATGCTGCAACAATAGCTTACCTACGCCGTTCAAGGCGGACTGGACGGAGGCGATCTGATTCAAAACATCGTCGCAATACGTATCTTTCTCGATTAACCCTTTCAGTCCCCTTACCTGACCTTCGATCCGATTCAACCGGCTAATTAGGTTGTTTTTTACTTTATCCGAATGATGGCTTTTTCGTTCCGCCCCGTCCGTCGAACAACAATTCGAATCATGTTCGTTCATTTGCTCCACCTTTTCCAGCTCCAAGTTCATAAGATTCGCCTCCTCGTTTTATTATTATACTATACCCCCACTCCCTATACAATGACAGGAACGCGCAGTCAAAATTTCATTGCTTGCAAAAAAAAAAAATAGAAGCTGCCAATTAAACTGGCGGCTTCTATTTTATTCGGCCCTGGCTTTGCGAACGTATGTTGGTTACTGCATGTTAATCCACACGCTTTTGACTTCGGTGTAGTTGCGGAGCGCATAATCGCCCATTTCGCGCCCGATGCCGGATTGTTTATAGCCGCCGAACGGAGAAGCGGCGTCGAACACATTGTAGCAGTTCACCCACACCGTGCCGGCGTGAAGCCGGTTGGCTACGTAGTGCGCGTTCTTGAGGTTATCGGTCCACAGGCCGGCGGCAAGTCCGTATTCGCTGTTATTGGCGCGGTCGATCACGTCGTCGATGGATTCAAACGGAATCGCGCAGACGACCGGCCCGAAAATCTCTTCGCGGGCAATCGTCATCGACTCGTCCACGTCGGCAAAGATCGTCGGTTTGACGAAGTAGCCGGCATCGGAGCGGTCCTCCCCGCCGCATACCAGTGCTGCGCCTTCCACCCGCCCTTGGCGGATATAGCCCAGCACTTTTTGCTGCTGCTCCAGCGACACGAGCGGACCCATCTCCGTGTCTGCCTCGATACCGGGACCCTGCTTAATCTTGGCGGCGTAGGACGCCATGTCCGCCACCACGTTGTCATACGTTTTCTTCTGCACGTACACGCGGCTGCCCGCGCAGCATACCTGCCCTTGGTTGAACATCACGCCCGAGAGCGCGCCGGGGATGGCGCGGGAGAGATCCGCGTCCGGCAATATAATGTTCGGCGATTTACCGCCAAGCTCGAGGGTGACGCGTTTGATCTGGTCCGCGGCTTGACGCGCGATGAGTTTGCCGACTTCCGTGGAGCCGGTGAAGGCGATTTTATTCACGTCGGGGTGATTGACGAGCGCCTGCCCCGCCGTCTCGCCGAATCCGGGGACAATGTTCACGACGCCTTCCGGAAAGCCCGCTTCTTGAATGAGCCTTGCCAAATAAAGCGCGGACAGCGGCGTTTGTTCGGCGGGCTTCAATACGACGGTGCAGCCCGCAGCCAGAGCCGGCCCCAGCTTCCAAGCCGCCATTAACAGCGGGAAGTTCCACGGAATGATTTGCCCGACTACGCCGACAGGCTCGTGGCGGGTGTAATTGAAGTACTGACCGGCAACGGGAATCGTTTGTCCGGTAATTTTCGTTGCCCATCCGCCGTAATAGCGGAAATGATCGATCGCCAGCGGAAGATCGGCTGTGCGCGTTTCGCGGATTGGCTTGCCGTTATCGAGCGATTCGAGCTGCGCAAGCTCTTCCCGGTTGGCTTCGATGAGATCGGCGAGTTTAAACAAGAGCCGGCCGCGCTCGGAGGCGCTCATCGTACGCCAAGGACCGCTGTCAAAGGCGCGCCTTGCCGCGGCAACGGCACGGTTGATATCCTCTTCTTTGCCTTCGTGCACCCGCGCAAGCGGCTTTCCCGTTGCCGGGTTGTAGCTTACGAATGTTTTGCCTTCTGCCGAAGGTACGAATTGACCATTGATGAACAGCTGCTGCGGAATCTTGAGTTGATTCTCAATGGCTTGAATCCCTTTCACTTCTTGTGCCATTCGTCTGCATCCCTCCATTTATCATTGATTTCGCTACAATCACAGATATATGGGGGAATGTCCAATTTAATAACTAGACAACCACAGCTCCGGCGGAAATGACATCAAGTTCTTGTCTAGTCTGCTATTCTATAGCCTTTGCCCGTCCAGCTCCAGCCGGAGCCGAAGCGCTTTGTAGTCTACTTCTTGGACCGCGCAGCCCTTCTCCAGCGCCATCGCGGCGGCCGTTGCGGCCGACTGTCCGAGAATCATGAACACCGGCTCCATCCGGATGGAGCCGTAGGCGATATGCGAGGCGGACAAGCACACCGGCACGAGCAGGTTGGTGCACTCCTCCGTTTTGGGCACGATCGCTCGGTAGGACACCGGATAGGGACCGGTAGGACTGATCTCGACGTTCCCCTCGTTCACGCACCGGCCGTCCAGCACGATCCGGCGGCAGTTGTGCGAATCCATCGTATAGGCGGCCAGGCCGACGGAATCTTCTACCTTCACGTAGTGGCGGCAGTGGTGCTCCGTCATCACGATGTCGGAGATCATGCGGCGGCCCTCCCGCACGTATAGTTGATGCGGCCAGCCGTTCGTGTCGACGAATTCGTCGGCCGGCAAGCCCCAGCCGCGAACCTCTCCCCGGATCGGCGCAGGGACGCGGTCGTCATTCGCCAGAAAATACAGCAGCCCAAGATCATAGTTCACATGGTCCTGATAGATCCGTTCCCGTTCCTCGTAGGACGCCTCCGGCCAGCGATGGTTGGCTCCGATATGGTCGGTGCTGAAGCCACCCCGATTGTTCAGATCCGTCTTCCCCCGAGGCATCATGACATTCAGGCCAAGCGTATCCCATACGCCGGTGCGCAAATAGCGGGCCAGCAGCGCGAACCGGTCCGGATCGTAATTCGGCGGCTGCGGGAACGGAATCCGGTTGCCCGGCACGTTCGTCAAGCATATGCGAAAGTTGTAGGCTTGCACGCTGCGGTCCCCTTGCCCCTGATAGCCGGGCTCGGCATCGCTGACGCCGGGCAGCAGGCCGCTGTCCGGCTTCCCTTCGACCCGATACGGATCGACCCAGGCATAGAAGTTGTGCTTGGGATGTCCGAAATGGATGCCGTTCAGCGTCTCCCGGTACACCGAGTTCGCCTCGCGCCCCACGTGATAAGACACACCAGCCATCGCGAGCAGATCGCCTTCATAGGTCGCATCGATAAACATGCCCGCTTGAAACGTATTCCCGTTCTCCATCGTCAGCTCCGCGATGCGACCGTCCCGGCGAGCCACGCTCGCGAGATGCTGCCCGTAATAGACGGGTATTCCCTCGCGCTCGACCCATTCCGCGTAGATTCGCTCGGCCACATGCGGCTCGAACGCCCAGGCCGAGCCATCCGGTTCGCTGCTTCCGTAATGCTGGCCCAGCGCGCGGTAGAATTCGCGGGAGATCCCGCCGATCGCATCCTTATTCCCGATGTCGGTCCGGCCAAGGCCGCTCGCCGTCATGCCGCCCAGGTGGACGCCGAATTCCGCGATCACGACCCGCAGCCCCATCCGGGTTCCCTGGATGCCGGCCGCGATCCCCGCCGGGGTCCCCCCGTAGATGCATAGATCCGCCTCAATCCGTTGCGGGTTCTGGCTGGATGCCGTCTGACGCTGCTTCGAATAGTAGAACAAGGCCTCAAATTTCCCCACCATCATCCCTCTTCCCTAACGAGCGATTGTTTCCGATGCGGCGAACCAGTCGCCGATCACCTGCGTTATTTCCCATCCGCCGTCCGCTCTGCCCAGCAGCGTGACCGAGCAGCCCGGCGTAGCCGATTGAATGGCCGTTCGGCTCCCCGCCGGCGTCAGCAGCCATCCCCCGGCTGCGGCGGCAATCTGGAGCTGGTAAGGCTGCTCGACAATGAACGAATAGGTAAATCCTTTCCTCGCCTGGGGCAGGGTGAGCACGATATCGCCGGACGCATCGCTATTGCCCAGCCTGCAGCCCATCGAATCGAGGCTGACCGATCCCGTGACGCCCACCTTCAGCTGAGGCTGCCAGGCATGCGAGATGACCAGCTCCTCCGTCGTTCCGTCGATGGCGTACAAGCTTGGCGAGCCGCCCCTGGCGCTGCAGTTCACATACGTGATGCCGCGGATTTGCTCGTTTGCGTTTTTCTTGACCGAGAAGCCTCTGACGATGAGGGGCGCCGGACGCTCGTCGATCGATTCGCAAGCGTGATACTCCACATTGCCGATGGCGATTCGCGGGAATTGGGGAACGGTGGTCACGATAAACGAAGACCCGTATCCGTACAGATCGTCCGGCGCGTTGACGGTGTTGCAGTTGACCGCCTTGCAGCGGATATAGGTCGTCTTGATGCTGTCGGGAGAGCTGGATAGGACCGAATAACCGGCATACTGCTCGCTCTCGGCGACGCAGTCGATGAGCCGCACGTCGCCCTTTACCCCGCTTGCCCCATCTCCGCCGTAATTAACCGAATACCCGAACGAATTGCCCTTCGTGCGGCAAGCTTCGAAGGTAATATCCACCCGCTCGCTCTGCGCGGTCAGCTTCTGGACATTCACGAGGAAGCCTCGGCCGACATTCCCTTCCGCGACGCAGTTCACGAAACGGATACGCTTCAGCACATCCAGCCCGGTCGTGTTGTTCGGCTCGATATCGACGCCGCTCTTCGGCGCCGTCCCGGTCGTATTCATGAACCGGCAGCCGTCGACCAGCAGCCCGTCGACGGTGGTGACGGACAGACCTTGGCGCCGGTTATTGTTCGCGCTGCAATCGCGCAGCGTGATCTGTTTGCAGCTGGGCTGCACGGATGAATAGGCGCCGACATAGAAGCCGTCCCCTCCGCTGTCATTGGCATGGATGCGCTCGATCAGCACGTTCTCCGATCCGCTGATATCGAAGATATGCGCCTGCTCGCCGGAGCTGTAGACCGCCTTGTTCATCTGCAGCGTAGCCCCGTTGCCGATAATATGGACGTTTGTCACGTCCAGCAGGCGGATCAGCCGTTCGTACGGCGCTTTCCGGCTCAGCGTATCGATCGCTTGCACCACCGTACCCGGCTCGAATTCGAGGACCGTGTCGCTGCGGACAAACAGCTGTCCCGTCAAGTAGAAGCCGGCGCTTTGCTTCGGAATGAACAGCTTTTTACCGGCCGACGCATCCAGTGCCTTCTGCAGCGCCGCCGTCTCAACCGTCACGCCGTCCCCGCGCGCCCCGAACCATGAAGCGTACAGCGTGTCGCCGTATACCCGTTTGAAGCGGCGGCCGCTCAGCCCGACGACCACCGTGCCCTCATTATCCGCCGATGCCGTATCCGAAGCATCATAGCGGAAGAAGCCTTGCTTCCCCTCGTCCGTAACATAATAAGCGAAGATCGGATTAATGAGCGCGCTCGTCCGAAGCTGGGTTAAGGTCGTCGCGATACAGACCTGGTAATTGCCAAGATCGATGCCGTTTATCGTGTTCGCGGCGGCAGCTTCTTTACCGTACGCCGTCAGCCCTAGCCGCCCCGAGAACATCCCTTCCGCCATCAGCGCCGCCCCGGCCGCTCCGAGCGTGGCCAGCAGCTTCCTGCGGCTGACCAGTACCGGGGCTTTCCCCAGCCCGTCGCGGCTCTGCGCCAGAAGCTCCCCGTCTGCGGCGGACGCCTGCTTCCGCTTCTCTTCCATTCCCAAGTCCCCCATTCGTTAAATAATCGAACGTTCCGCGGGCCGAGCCTGATCCTGCGCGGCGGCCAGCGGACAGGCTATCCCTTGAGTCCCGTTGACGCGATGCCCTGGACAAAATACTTTTGCGCGAAGAAGAAGATCAGCATGACCGGCGCGATCGTGATGACCGAACCGGCCATAATGAGCGTCATCTTGTTGTCGACTTCATTCTTCAGGAACAGCAGGCCGAGCGGCAGCGTGTAGAGCTTCTTATCCTGAAGGTAGATCAAGGGTTCCAGCGTATTGTTCCACGCCGAGATGAATGTGAAGACCGCGAGCGCCGACAATGCCGGCTTGGCTAACGGCATGTAGATCATGTAGAAGATTTTCCAAGGATTCGCGCCGTCCACCCAAGCCGCGTCGTACAGCTCTCTCGGCAGCGACTTGAAATACTGGTGCAGCAGGAAGATCCCGAAGGCGCTGCCCAGGAAGCTGCGCAGCACCAGCGGATAGTAGCTGTCCAGCGCGCCAAGCGATTTCCAGATGAAGTACGTCGGGATCATCGTGATTTGCGATGGAAGCATCATCGTGCCGAGCATCGCCAGGAAGATGAGGTTGCGCCCGCGGAATTGGAAGAATGCCAATCCGTAGGCGACCAGCGCGCAGGATGCCAACGTGCCGACCAAATCCAATATCGTCACGAACACGCTGTTCGCGGTATACCGGACGAAATTAACCTCGATCCACACCTTGGCATAGTTGCTCCATTCCACCGGATCAGGCAGCAGCTTCGGCGGCACCGACAGCTCGGTACCCGATTGCATCAGCGACGTAGAGATCATCCAGAAGAACGGCACCAGCATGATGAGCGCACCGCATCCGAGCACGATGTAGGCGGTCCATTGAACCGGGGATTTACTCATAGTGCACCCATCTCCTCTCCGTCGCCTTTTGAATCAAGGTAATGGCCAGAATAATGAGGAATAATGCCCAAGCCATCGCCGAAGCGCTGCCCATCTTGAAGTTCATGAAGGCGTCGCGGTAGATCAAGATGTTCGGCACCATATTGCGGTCCGCCACGGCGGTGATGTCGCCGAGCATGACGAGGAACACGTCGAACGCATGGAAGGCCGATATCGTCGATAAAATCATGACCATGTAAACCATCGGGGATACGATCGGCACCGTAATTTTGGCGAACAGCGTCCAGCCGGATGCGCCATCGATTTGCGCCGCTTCCAGCATATCCTTCGACAGGTTCTGCATGCCGGCCAAGATGAGCACCATCGAATAGCCCGCGCCCTTCCAGATGTTCACGACCGCGATGGAGCCGATGACGAGCCACCACTTGCTGCTGCTAATCCATTCCACCCGGCTCCAGCCGGCCATCTCCAGCAGCCAGTTGAGGATGCCGTAGTCGTTGTGGTAGATCCAGAGCCAGATCATGCCCCCGGCCACCCAAGGCGTAATGACCGGAAGGAAATAGATCATTCGAAACAGCGCCTTGCCCCGAATCTGCTGATTCAGCAGGTGCGCGAGCACCAAGGCGGCGACTGTCTGAAGCGGGACGAACAGCAGCGCGAAGTAGCTGACGTTGCGCAGCGAGAGCCAGAACACCTTCTGGCTCAGAAACTGCGACCAGTTGCGGATCCCGACCCACAGCGGGGCGTTGAAGAGATCCCATTTGGTAAAGGTCAAATAGAACGAGAAGACAAAGGGAAACAGAAAGAACACCAGGAGCTGCACAAGGAACGGAACGCAGAAGAGGAGGCCCCAGTAGCCTTGCCTATGCATGTTAGCACCTCATTTGCCGAGAAAATCAGTTCATCGCCTATTGATTTTCATCCAGAATCGTCTGCACCTTCGATTGAATTTCCTTCGCGCCATCCGCCGGCGTCCGCTTGCCGTCCATGATGTCGTCCAGAATCGGATTGGCCGCTGCCCGCCACTCGTTCCACGACGGGTTCTCGTCCAGCGTAGCGCCCGCTTCCTCCACGCCCTTCGTGTATGCGAGCTTATTGGCCGGCTTGAACGTCAGGTTGGCGACCGCGTCCATCGCCGTTTTCTTGACGGGCAAGCTCGCTCCGCTCTCGGACAGGAAGCCTTGCGCCTCGTCGCTCAAATAGTATTTGAGGAACGTCCAGGCGGCCTCCTTCGCTTCCGGCTTCGCCTTGGAGTAGACGATCCAGTCGTTCACCACCATCGGCACAAACCGCTTGCCGTTCTCGCCGATCGGCATTTTCACCGTATCCCAATCCAGGTCGGGGCTGCTCTTATTGAGCGACACCTGACTCGAGTACTGCAGGAACACCATCGCCGACTTGCCGTTCTCGAACAGCTTGCCCGTCTTCGCGAGCTCCCGGGTCGGACTGATCTTCAGCTTGTTGATGGTATCCGCCCAGTTCGTCAAGCCTTGAATCGACTTGGCATCCGTGAACATCGCCTTGGTCAGCGTCGGATCGAGCGCGGAGCCGCCGGCTGATTTCATCCAGGGCAGCCAGCCGGAGGTGATGTTGTTGCCCGTCTGAAAGCCGTAAATATCGGGCTTGCCGTCGCCGTCCGTGTCCTTGGTCAGCTTCTTGGCCGTTTCGATCAAATCCGGATACGTCCAATCGTCGGTCGGTACTGGGATGTTGTTTGCTTGAAATAGGGTCTTGTTGTAAGCGAGGGCTACTGGGTTGATGCCGTGAGGGATGCCGTACACCTTGCCGTCCGGTGTTTTGGCCGAGAGGAGCGCACTGACGTAGTCGTCGGTCTTGAGGTCGCGGCTGATGTAGGGTTCGAGATTCTCCGCTACGCCGCGTTGTCCGTAGCCGAGGATGACGGCGTTCTCCTGGAACCACAGATCAGGGGGGTTATTGCCGGCGATTCGGGTGACGATCTTCTTCGTGAAATCCCCCCAAGGCGCTTCGTCGATCTCCAGCTTGATGTTGGGATATTTGGCTTGAAAGCCGTCGATGATCTTCTCGCTGGTAATGTCGTAGCTGCCTGGCAATCCGATCTTCAGCGTCACTTCCTTGGACGGGCTGGCGTCGTTCCCGGGTTCGGCGGCAGGCGCCGTAACGTCTTGCGTGGTGGTTGGCGTAGTGTTTTGCGTGTTGTCTTGCGCCGCGTCTTGCTTGGACCCGCAGGCGGTCATGAGCAGCCCCATGACGAGTGGAATACAGACGGCTTTCATCCGTTTCATATTCATTCCTCCTACATTGAAATAGATCCAGAAAATAGTTCCAGCGCTTGCGGCATCGCGCGCAATCCGCCGGCTTAATAACGAAGTCGCAGCCGCGGCGTCTCCATCGGCTTGCCGGCCGCTAAGGATTCCATGCCGAAGTTAATCATCTGCGAGGTGAGATAGGTTCGTTCCAATGGTACGGGCGAAGCTCCGGTAAGCACCGTCTGTTCGATCAGGCGCGTCAGCGTCTCGAAATGGCGGTATGGCCGCTCCTGGTCACTGTCGCAGCGTGCCGACGCGATATGGCCTTCACGATCGCGTATGGCAAACGTCCACTCGCGCACGAAGCGCTGAAGCTGCAGCACATACCCCTTAAGTCCGTCCGCGTAATCGATGATGAACAGCACCGGCACATCCACATGGTCTCTCGGATGCCCCGGCAATTCCTCGCTCGCCGCTCCCAAGGCGCTGAGCATCAGCTCCTCCGGCACCTCCCCACGGTCCATTGCGGACCAGACCGCTCTTCCTTCCAATGCCTGTACGGAGACGATTCCGGTCTCCCCGCCGTCTCTCTGCTCCGCCAGCGACTGCAGCACCTCCATCCCGTGATAGCCGTACGACTCGATGCCGAGCCAGCTGATGACGAATATCGCGGAAGGAGCGGCCAGCAGGCTGCGATCGATGCGGGGAACATGGGGGACGTGCGGGATCGACGATCCGCCGAGAAACGGCAGTGCCCTGGCGCGAAGTCCCTGATAGATCCAGTCCGCATCGTTGATTCCGCAGGCCAGATGCTTGTCGTTGAAAATCGGGACGCGAAGCTGCAGCCGGTCGAGCGCCCGGAACGTCTCTTCGAAGAAGCGCCGCCTCGGGTACAGCTTCTGGCGCTTCGCGTTCCATGGATAATCCCCATGCTCGCCGATCAGCAGCACGGCGTCCGTATCGGAAGTTATGGCTTCGGCGATGGTTCGTACGACGGGAACGCCGGCGGCGGAGGCTTCCGCCAGGCCGAGATCGTTCGGCGGCATCTGATCCAGATAGAGGGCGCTTACTTCCACCTGAGGCCGATAGCCGAGCTTGCCCAGCAGCCGTCCGATAATGACCTCCGCATGGGCGTTCAGACGATATTCGGTCACGATGGCGGCGACCTTCTTCCTCCTGTGCGAGGCTGCTTCCATCAGGCCCGTTCCTCCCCGGAGCGCATCCAATCGTTCAGCTGGATCAGCCAGGCAGCCGTCGCATCGACAATGGCCTGCAGATACGCCTTGCCCTTGGCCGCATCCGCTGCCGCCGGCGTATCGGTATAGCCGTCTACACCGGTGAGCAGCCCATGCTTCCCGACGAAAGCGCCAGGCGGACCGGCATTGATCCATTGCCGCTGCGGGTGGTCAGGCTGCATCCGGTCCCACTTCATAAGCTCCGGAGCGAGCGCGGCGATGAGCGACGCTTCGAACCCGCCCGCATGCCCGGGTACCATCCCGGTCTCCCCCGCGTTGAGGGCGCCAAGCGAACTGCGCGACAAGCTCCAATAGGATGCCGATGCCGTCCAAATATCGTGCCGGACCGCCAAATCCTGCGCTGTCTGCTGCATGATCGGCTCATTGCCGCCGTGTCCGTTCAGGAACGCGATCCGCCGGAACCCGCCGGCGACAAGGCTGTCTCCAATGTCGGAGAGCATCGACAGATACGTGCTGCTGCTGAAAGACAGCGTCCCGCCGAACGGGAGATGATGCGCCGAGCAGCCGATCGTCAGCGTCGGCGTCAAGAGCAGATCGATGGACGCGGAGGCTTGCTCGCAAGCCCGCACGGCGATATGCTCGCAGATCAGACTGTCCGTATAGACCGGCAGGTGAGGGCCGTGCTGCTCCGTGGCCGCCAGCGGGACGACGGCGATGCAGCCCTCCGAAGCCCGCCGTCTCAGCGCGTCGCGCGTTTCGTGATGATAATAGATCGACGTCATAGCGAGAACCCTCCGTCTACGGGAATCAAGGCGCCTGTAATATAGGAAGCGGCGTCGGACAAGAGGAAGGCGGCAAGCTCGGCGACCTCCTCCGGCGTTCCCGACCTTCCGGCGGGCGTCGCCTGGGCGACCGACGCCCGGAAGGAGACCGGCAGCGCCCGGAGCGCCTCCTCGTCCTTGATGTCGCCGGGAAGCAGCGCGTTGGCGCGTATGCCTTGGCGTGCGTAATCGGCGGCGATGACCCTCGTCAGCTGATTGACTCCCGCTTTGGCGGCACCGTAAGCCAAGCATCTCGGCTTCACCTTATGGCTCAGCACCGAGGAGGTGTTCACGATCGATCCGCCTCCGCTTGCGATCATCAGCTCCAGCGCATATTTGTTGACCAGGAACGTACTGGTCAGCGTCCCGTTCAGCACCCGCTCCCATTCTTCGGCCGATAGCTCGAGTGCAGGCTTCATGATCTGGGTATACGCGTTATGGTATACGCCGTCGAGGCGCCCGAACCGCTGCATAATCTGCTCCAGCATGAGCCGAACCTCGCTCTCGACGCCCGCATTCGCTTGAATATAGAGCAGCCTGTTCCCGTAAGCAGCCTCCATCCCGCCTAGACGGGCGGACGCCTCGCCGGGGTCCAGCAGGTCGTTCACCGCTACGGAGGCGCCCCGCTCCAGGAACAGCTTCACCGCCGCACGTCCCAGCTTGCCGAGCGCGCCGGTTACGAGAATCACTTTTCCTTCTAACGCTGCCATCTCGATCCCTCCAGCGCAGCTACGATTGCTGATAATAATGAATCAGACTCAGCTTGTTGGCCCCTTCTGTCACCAGCTCTTTCATCTGCTTCCAAACGGTCTCGTTCCACCGGGTTGACGGAATGGAGATGCTCATGGCCGCGATGATATTGCCATCGGCGTTATAGATCGGCGCTGCCGTGCAGTGAATGCCCAATATCGCCTCTCCGCGGCTGTAAGCGATCCCTTCCTGCCGAATCACCGCCAGCTGCTCCAGCAAGTTCGGGAGGCTTTCCAGCGTATTCTCGGTCAGCACGCCCAGATGGGATTCGGGGTACATCGCCTTCACTTCTTCGTCGTCCAGTCCGCTGAGCAGCATTTTGCCCATCGCCGTCGAATGCAGCGGCAGCTGCATCCCTAGATGGGAGACGAGCCGAACCGCCTGCGTGCTCTGTTTCTCGGCGATGTACAGAATGTTGCTCCCGCTGCGGATGGACATGTAGACCGCCTCGTTGATTTCATCGACGATGTGCTGGGCGATCTGCGTGAACTCTGCCGTCAAGCTTGTATTTTGGGCGTACTTGGCTCCGATTTCGAATATTTTATAGCCGAGCCGGAATGTTTTGCGGGATTCGTCCTTCTCCAGGTAGCCCCGCGACTCCAAATTTTGCAAAATCTTGAACACGCTGCTGGTCGGCAGCTCCAGTTGCCGGGAGATCTCCATCAAGTTCATCTCTTTCATCTCGGCGAACAGCTCGAAGATATCCAGCACCCGATCCGCCGACTTGACGGTCGGATTCGTTTTTTCCGTTGACATGCAAGCATCCTCTCTTCATTCGAATACTCCGAACCTGGCCGCGGTCGGATTCGAAGGGCGATACGCCGGCGGCCATGCCATTGCGGCTTGACTCCCGCCGGATCCTTCATCCGCGGCCTAGCCCGTCGTGGACTCCGATACGAACGCCGTTGCGTCGATCTCCACCAAAAGATCGAAGTTGAGATCGCAATAGATCGTCGTGCGCGCCGGGAACGGAGGGGTAAAGTACCGCTTGTAGACGTCGTTGAATTCCGCATACAGGCTGCGATCCTTCAAATAAACGTTCACCTTGACGATGTCGTCCATGCCCAGCTTCCGGTCCGTCAGAATGAGCCGGATGTTCTCCATCGTCCTTACCGTCTGCGCTTCCAGATCCGACCCGACGACCCGGCCCGTAACGGGATCAAGCCCGCCCTGGCCCGATACGAACACGAACGGTCCCGCCTGAATCGCCGAGGAGAACGGCAAACTGCCGTTCTCGGGCGTAGCGATCGCCCGCTTCATGATACCGCTCACCTCCCTTCGCCTTGCCACAGTGTCCAGCATCGCCCCGGAATCTCCGTCCGAAAGCACTCGATCGTGCCGGTATCGGCAACGGTCACATAGCATGTACGTCCATCCGGCCCGCCGAACGTAAGATTGGTGCAGTTACGGCCGTGAAGCTCCACCTTGCGAAGGAGCTCGCCATGCGGCGACACGACGGCAACGACGCCTTCGCCATACCGGGTAACGTAGAGGTTGCCTGCTTGATCGCACCGCATCCCGTCCAATCCGAAGTCCGGGAATTGAATCAACAGCCGTTTGCTGCTGATGCCGCCGTGCGCATCCAAGTCGTATGACCATATCCGCCGTTGAACCGTCTCATTGACATACAGCGTGCGATCATCCGCGCTGACTTCAATGCCGTTGGTCGTGCCCATGTTCGCCTCCAGCAGCGCTGCCTGCCCCTCCGGTCCGATTCGCCACAGCCTGCCGTTCCCCCGCTTCCAGTCCGGGTCGCTGGCGAACCAGATCTCGCTGCCGGTCACCGCCAGATCGTTCGGCTGCGTCATCGCCGGCTCTTCGGCGAAGATGCGGATCTCCCGGGTGCGCAGGTCCACTCGGAGCAAGCGGTGATGAACGTAATCGGCAATGATCATCTCGCCTGCCCGGTTGAAGCGGATGGCATTGCCGACTCCGCCGTCCGGCAATTCCAGGAACACCTCGCATTGCCCGTCCGGCGTCATTTTGCCGATCGTATGCCGCCTCTCGCAATTCACGGCGTAGACGTTGCCCTCGCGATCGCACGCAGGTCCTTCGATTCCCGCCGTAAACGCGAAGGGCTTCGTCAGTACCCGGCTTTGGTACAAGGGGGCCGTATCTTCGTTGTGCAGGGTCATCGGATCTCGGCCTTCCGGCTGGACAAGACCCGATGGACCGCCGCCAGCGTCTCGCTCACTTCGCGCTCGCCATGCGCCGCGGAGAGGTACCACAGACCGTTCGGCCGGACGATCACGCCTTCCTGCAGCATGTACTCGGCGAAGCGGATATAGGCCTGCACGTCCCGCAGGTTGAAGGTATCGAAGTCCTCTACCTTGTCGCAATCGATGAACATCATATGGAATACCGGCCCCAGCTGATTCACGACGCCTGGTATCCCGTTCGTTCGAAGCGATTCCCGAATTCCCTCCGCCAGCTCCTCAGTCAAGGCTTCCATCCGTTTCAAAGCATGACTGTCATCCCGGGATAAGATATCGATCACCGCCAGCCCGGCGGCCATCGACAGGCCGTTGCCGTTCAGCGTGCCGAGGTGGGACACCGTGCCGTCTGCAATCAGCCGCATGATCGCCTGACGTCCGGCGACGGCGCTCAGCGGAATCCCGCCGGCAAGCGCTTTGCCGACGGTGACCAGATCCGGCAGGATACCGAACCGTCCGTGCGCGCCGCCAAGCCCGAGACGGAAGCCGGTAATCACTTCATCCCAGATCAGCACGATTCCCTGCTGCTTCGTGAGCTCGCGCATCCGCTCTAGATAGCCCGCTTTCGGTGCGATGCAGCCGGAATTGCACATGACCGGCTCGGTGATGACGGCGGCGATCTCGTGCCCGTTTTCGCGTAGAGCCGCTTCGAGCGCATCCGGGTCGTTCCATGGCAGCAGAATCAGCTCCTCCAGCGCAACCGCGCTCTGACCGCCGGTTCCCGGCGCAATCGTGCTTTCATCCTCCGCAGACGCATTCAAATCCAAGCTAGGGAACGAAGTGAAGATCGTATCGGACCAGCCGTGATAATGACCATAAAAGCGTACGATCTTCGAGCGTCCGGTGTACGCCCTGGCCAGCCGCAAGGCGAGCATGACCGCCTCCGTCCCCGAGCCGCTGAAGGCGACTTGCTCGGCGCAGGGCATGATCTCGGTCAGCCGCTTCGCCAGCTCGATCTCGCCTTCATGCTGAAGGCCGTACGTGCTGCCCTTCCGCAGCGCGGCCTCGAGATCGCCGTTCAAGTCCGGGTGCGCATGTCCCAGAATGAGCGGTCCGTACGCCAGCAAATAATCAATGTAATGATTATTATCGACATCGGTTACGCGAGCGCCGGAAGCGCTCTGCAGGTAGAGCGGAGTCGGCTTCATCGACGCCCGCAAGCTGCTCGCTACCCCTCCCGCCACATACTGCTTGGCTTCAAGCAGCCTGTTCTCCGATCCGCCGGTCACGATCATGCCTCAATCTCCCCTTTCCTTCTTAGGCCCAGCTCCAACGGGGGCGTTCACGCTTGTATTCGCCGGCTCGTCGAAAGGAAACAACGGTCTGGACAACTGTCTGTAGGGCAGCCGGTGCAAGCTTGCGGTGCAGCAGCCTGGCGTATCCGCCTCAATGACCTGCTTCGCATAGGAGCCGAAGGCCGATCTCCAGGCTACGGCGGATTTGACGACGATGATCCGATACGCATCGGGCTCCAGTCCAAGCGAAGCGATATGCCCGATATCCCATGGAGGAACCCGCTCCTCCGTCAGTACCAGCGTGACCTGATTGACCGCAACGACCGCCGTACGTCCCATAAAGGCCGGCGTACCGGTCATATACGGTCCCCGATGCCTGTAAGCCCCGTCGGATAACAAGCGGACCCGGCCTTCGATCGGAACAGGGCTGCCATGCAGCTGATCGCTCTTCCCGCCGACCCGGCACCGCAGTTCCCCGCCCACGCCGGCTTGACACGCGAGCGCGACAGCTTCCAGGTCGCGGATCACCATCAGCGAAGGGACGTTCTGGGCAAGCAGCGCGGGAAGCAGATGCGTGCCGTCCGCCGGAGCCCCGCCTCCCACATTGTCCGAGCCTTCCACCACGATGACCGGCCCGGTGTCCGCCCTGGCCGCTTCCTCGATGGCGGTAACCCCGTCATGTTCGCGGTAGCGGAACTGCTCCCGTCTCGACCAAGCCAGCTGCTTCAGCTCTTCCGCGTATCGCTCGGCGAGCGCCGCATTCCCATCGGTCGTGACAATGAACGACATGCCCGCATGGGGAATATCGCTGTACGGAAACCCGCCGCAGATCGTCACATTTAGCACCCCGGGATCCTTCTCCATCCGGAAGGCCGCATCCATCAGCTCCCGCATGGCGCCTTCCGAGGTGACCATCCGCTGCGGCGCAACGAGCATGCGGGGCCGCGCCATCGCCATCACAGGCCGGATGTCGCCGCGAATACGGCTGACCAGCAGATGCAGCGCTTCGGCGCCTCTCTCGCAGGCATCGATATGCGGATAGGTGTCGTAGCCGACGATCATGTCGCACAGTCGAAGCAGGCCCGAATCCAGATTGGCGTGAAGATCAACGGTCACGGCTATGGGGAGCGTCTCGCGAACCCGCGCCCGAACGGCGCGAAGCAGCGCTTCCTCCATATCGTCATGCTGCTCGGACACCATGGCACCGTGCAAAATGATCATCAGCCCGTCAATATCCGGGGGGACGGAAGCCGCCAACGATTGGATCAGCTGCTCCGCCGCCTCTTGGGACACGATGCCGCTCGGGGTAGCGGAGGCGTACACGCCCGGCAGCAGCTGCACTTGTTCCTCCTGGGACGCATCGATAACGCCGCCCATGGTCGTCTTCGTCCCGGCAAACGCCGTCATGAACGCGTCGCGGCCGGTCGTGCTCGACAAGCGAAACGCATCTGTGTCCGTTCGTCCCGGCGCGAACGTATTGGTCTCGTGATACAGACCAATGACTCCGATGGATATGGAGTCGGGCATACGGAAGATCACCTGCCTATCATCGAAATAGTCATTAATAGGGAAGACTTAGCCGTCGTGCTAGATTCTGGATTGAGTATATCATGGCTACTTAATTTACATCAAGAAATTATTTTTTCATTTAGAAAGAAAATCGACAGTAACAGAGCCGGTACGAGGCATTCAGGGCTAACATCAAACAACGCGCACCGATTGAGTATCGATGCGCGTTAGCGGCTTAGCTTTTTTCGGTTGTCTTCTTGGCTGGGCTGCTGCCGATTTCAGCCCTATGCTTTCGAGACCGCATCGATTATTCGGACAGCAGTCCGAATTCAACGATAAACTGCAAATAGACCTTGGCCGTCAGTTCAAGTTCATGAATCTCGACATATTCGATGTCAGCATGCGCGCTGCTCTGATCTGGCCCGTGGCATAGCGTTGGAATCGCAAGATGTTTGGCGAATATCCCTGCATCCGTAACGAGCTTTTTGCCTGCCATCGGCAGCGGGATCGCTCTGACTTTTCGCGCAGCCTCAACCAACGCAAGGACCGCAGGATGGTTTTTGTCAATCCGATAGCCATCGCGCACCTTCTGAAGCTTGAGCAGGATATCCACCCGATATCGCGATGCGATGTCGTCCAGCAGTACGCGAAGTTCGCGTTCGACGTCGGCGTACTCCGTCTCCGCCGTATCGTCGAACACCGGACAGTTCGGCCGTTTTCGGGTGTTGATTATAGAACTTTCCGCTTTGTACGACGCCGATAAAATACGACGCATTCCCAATGTCTTCAATAGGCTCCAGACGCAGCAGCTCATTCCGCGCTTCCAGTTGTCGGATAATTTCCGACAGCACGCTTATGGGATGCGGGGTGCCCTCGGGTGTGTACAACTGGTGGCTCGGTTCCCCGGTCCGTCTCTCCACGATATCGAACGTGGCGGAACCGAACTGGGCAATGGTGCAATCCCGAGTCGCCCCTTCCATAACAACGGCGGCATCCGCCTGAAGGTTGACGTTCTCGACCAAGGCGTACAAGTCTTCCCCGCGTCCTCCCGGGCTTTCATGCAGGCTGTTGGCAACGATCATCAGCCGGCCTTTCAGCCTGGCTTTGCTGTCCCGTATCGCTCTGATGACCTCGACAATACATGCAAGCGATCCTTTCATATCGTTGGCGCCTCTTCCGTATACGCGGCCGTTCTCGATGCGTGCAGGTCCGTGAGCCAGGGGGATCGTATCCAGATGCCCGGTGAATAGAATCGTTTTACCCAGGAGCTCTCCTTCATACACAGCGACAAGCGTCGGATTGTTCGGGAGGAACTCATAGCGGTCCACCCGGCAGCCGGATTCGGTAAGCAGCTGCGCGTAATAATTAGCCGCCTCTCGCGAATCGCCGGTAGGGCTTGGGATGTTTACGAGCTGCAAGGTATCGGCAACAATTCGTTCGATAGTCACGCATTTCAGGAAAGGCGTCGTCATGGTCAGCTCCCCTCGTGTGCATCAAAAGTCGCCGGCATTCGCCATATGCCCGCCATCGACCAAGAGCGTCGTGCCCGTAATATAGGAAGCTTCGTCGGAGGCCAGGAACAGGAAGGCATTTGCCGCTTCTTCAATGGTCCCAAGCCGCCTCATGGGCGTACGATTCGTCAGGACTAAGGCTATGGCGCTGTTCGCTTTCAGTTCACGGTCGAGCGGCGTATCGATAAATCACGGGGCTACCGCATTCACGCGGATTCCGTACGGCGCCAGCTCCACGGCCATGGATTGCGTAAGCAGCACGACGGCCCCCTTGGACGCATTATAATGGGCTAGCATCGAACTCCCCGCAAGTCCATTTTTGCTGGCCATGTTGACGATCGAGCCTGGGATGCGATTCTCCTTCATGCGCTTGCCGATCAGTTGGCTTAGTCGAAACATGGCATTCAGATTAATGTCCATGATGTTCAACCACCGTTCGTATGGAATGTCCTCAAAGCGCTCCCGTACGGCAATCCCCGCATTATTGATGAGAATATCAACGCCGCCGAACAGATCCCATGCCTGAGAAGCGGCCTCCGCAACCTGCTCCGGACGGCCTAAGTCGCAAACCAATGCGGCACCCGCGGCGCATCCCCGATGCTGCGGTCTGCCTCTTGTTGAAGACGACTTGCCGAATGGGTAAGCTCATCCTGAAGAACATCCACTAAAATGACCGACGCACCTTCGCGAATGAACCGTTCCGCTATCCCGAGACCTATGCCTCTGGCACTTCCTGTAATCAATGCCCGCTTGCCGTGCAGTCTATTCAGAACGACCGCCTCCCTTCGAGGTATATTCGCCACCCCCGCCCGATGATCGGAGGCACGAACCGTGATCGCCGCGGGGATGTCGTACGGGAGCAGGCTGCAGTCCCCATCACCGGGCAGCCGCCGGCTGCGCTCCCCAGTTTGCCCCCGTCAATTCCCGGCCTGCTCACGGGGTGATTTCCGTCCTCGTTCCGTTGCCTTGAACGGCGGGAATGACACGGTTCAGCAGCCTGGCAAGCGCAATCCACCTGTCGAGATGACTGTCGTCGGCCAGCTCGGGGATAAATCCCAAATTCAAGTAGGTTTTGATCGCGGGAATTCGAAAGTCGTCCGTATGCAGCACGGCTCGTGTCCGGCCTTCCCTTGCCATCTGATGCAAGGCTGCGAGGCTCGCGGCGTAACCAAGCTTCTTCCCCGCATGCGCGGGAAGAAGACCGACCATATGCAAATAACCCGTGTCCGCCTTCCATTGCGGCCGATACCAGGCAGAGGCGGTCGCCACCGGCTCGCCATTCTCGAGGGATATGAATCTCACGCGCTCCGGCTTATAAGGATCGTCTGCCGCCATTCCCTTGTCGAACCGGTGTTCTCCTCCGAAGGAGGCCGTAATAATTCGTTCCCACCCGCTATCGTCTCCCGGGCGCAGACGATGTTCGACATACCCTTGAGGCAGTACGAGATCGGGCAGCATGCCGAGATCTTCCCGTATCATAAGCAATTGCGTCTGTTGCTGCTGTTCCATGGCATCATTCGCTCCTTTCAGGACGGTAGATTACAATTTGATGATCTGATCCGCATGCGACTGACTGTTGCGGAAGTCCGGCACATCCATTGCGCGGCCTTCGTTCATGACGGACAATTCCGACAGAATCGCGACGGCTGTCCATTCGCATGCGTCATAGACATCGATGGCCGGTTGACGAAGTCCGTTAATGGCCGCTACGAAGTCCTCCACAATGAAATAATCGCCTCCCCAGTGACCCGCTGCCCGTTGGTCCTCCGTCACGCGCTTGTACCGCTCGGGGAGATATTCGCCATAGTCGCTCAATGGACGCCATTGCGCACGTTCTTCGGGGTCGCCCATACGATCAAGCCAGATCTTGTGCGTATCACCCAGTCCGCGAGGCGCCTCGTAACATCCTTTCGTCCCCTGCAACGTGTAGTAGTTCATATTGTGCGGCCGCTGCGAAATGCAATCCAAGCGCAGTTTAATCAGCTTGCCGCTCGCCATTTGGCAAAGCGTGATCGACGTATCCTCCTGGCGGAATCTGGTGTCCGTGTGCCATCCCGACCCGAAGCACGCTACCGAGCGAATCCGGTCGCCGCCGAACCACTGCATGACAGGCCCCAAGCTGTGCGTCGGATAGAAAGCACCGCGTTTGCCTAACTGCCAGTAGTTGCGCCAGGTCGGCGCGCCGGTTCCGGCACCGGCGCGATTGCCGCGGAACGCCAGGCGGCGAATGTCGTGCAGATATTCGCCTTCGCCGAAGTAGACGTCGCCGAACAGGCCGGACTTCACCATCTGGAGAATTTGCTGGTTCTGCGGAATATAGCAATAGTTCTCGGCCATCATGTACACCTTGCCGGATGCCTCGACGGTCTCCTTCAACCACCAAAGCTCGTCCATGGTGACGCCGGCGGTTACTTCGCTCAGCACGTGCTTGCCCGCTTGAAGCGCCGCGATCGACTGCGGTACATGAAGCTGCATCGGCGTCGATACGACAACCGCGTCGATATCGGAATCGAGCATGTCCTCGAACACCCGGTACGTATTCGGAATGCCATGCCTCGATGCCGCCTGCTTCACGTAATCGCCGTCCAGATCGCACAGCGCGGCGACCTCGACGTCCGCCAGACAACGGAAGCCCTGCAGCGTGCTCAGCCCCCTTGCCCCTACAATGCCGACTCTAATCGTCATGGAGTTGTCCTCCTATCATGGTTCTAGCCTCCTGTACCCTACCGCTTCAGATCGATGCTGAATAAGCGCCGTCCACATACAAGCAAGAACCGGAGACTGCCGTTGACTCATCCGATGCCAGGAACAACACTGCGTATCCGACTTCTCTAACCGATGCCATCCGTCCCAAGGGCTGCTGCCGTTTGATGAGCGGTACCAATTTGTCCAGCCCCCCATGTCTTCGGCGACTTTCCGGTTCATTTCCGTATCCACCCAGCCGGGACAGATGGCATTGCAGCGTATGCCTTGTTCGGAATAGGACACCGCGATTTCTTTCGTTAATCCGATTATGCCGGCTTTGGAAGCCGTATATGCCGTATAACCCGGCTCGGTTAAACCGGCCATTACGGACGACGTGTTAATAATCGAACCCCCTCCTTGCTTAAGCATTTCAGGGATCACCGCCTTGCACATCAGAAACATCGACTTCAGATTGACGGCCATCACACGATCCCACGACTCGTCGGGGTATTCCGTCACGGGGCCTGTCGGCATGATTCCCGCGTTGTTGAAGACAATATCGATCTTGCCATACGCCTCTATCGCGCTTCGAACCGCCCTAGTGATCGTGTACGGCTCCGACACGTCGCCGCACACCGCCGCACACGCCCCGCCCGCTTCCTGGAGACGGGCAACGGCCTGCTCAAGCTTCTCCCGTTGAAGGTCTACCAGCACGAGCTTTGCGCCTTCCTCGATAAACAGCTCCGCTGTGCCCAGACCAATGCCGCTCGCGGCCCCGGTTATAATCACCGATTTCCCTGCAAGTCTCCCTCGATTCGCCAAGTCATCCCCTCCTTATCATGAACCCCTACCCTTATTATTTGACGGCTCCGACAACCAACCCTTTCCGGATATAGCCCTGCAGGAAAACATAAAGCAGGACGGGCGGGACCGATACAAGTACCAAGCCGGATAACAATAACGGAAAATCATCGCCGAAGCGTCCGAGAATCGTAGCCGTTCTTGCACAATTGTTGGAAGAATATGACCTGGCTCAACGCCAACTTGAACAGATTGAGCGCGAGCTTCATCTCATTCCTGAGCGCATTCCATGCGTAAAAGTTACTAGAAATACAAGGTCTTAGTGCAACGAGTCTAACTACTAATGTGCTTGGTGAGGCCGGTGATCTAAGTGGTTATTCGCACGGAAATGCGCTGCTGCGGCATGCCGGATTGAACCTAGCTGAGGCCAGTTCCGGGAAGTGGCGAGGAAAGAAGGTGCTTAGCAAACGGGGGCGGCTACGCCTGCGCCATTTCCTCTATCTCATGACGATGTGTATGGTCATGACAAATTCGGGAATCCGGGCTTTGCACCGTTACAATGCGGAAAACAAGAAGCTGTAGAATATGAAATCCATCATGAAGTTACGTAGTAAAGTAGTGCGTTTGTTAGTCAGCTTAGCAAAAAGCAGCGAGAACTACGATTCAACTCGCGTGTTCCCGCATGCAGCTTAAAGACCGCTCGGACCTCACCAGCTCATGTATTCGCAGGATGAAAGGATGCACGGAGTATCGGGAGACGTGGATGACGCATAGCTCACCTTTATTTACGCATGCCCTTTTCGCTTCATCCGAACAGTAACATCCCCTCCTTGACTTACAGAATAATCCTTATACCACTATATTTCAATTTATGAAAATAGATTCAGCTAACCTGCCGTTCGCACAACGAAGGCAACCGTTCGTTCTGAGGCCATCTCGACGGGTCGATGCCCTATCATTCGTTACGCCTATCCGGTGGGTGGAGGCCGGTTATCCTAACGTTTCACTCGTTACCGATTCTTTCCGTCTTGAACATGCGAATAATGCTGACCCATATCACCAGCAATGGAATATACCCGTACAGCAAAATCGTTCCGGATACGGACAGTAGAGCATCGAATCGGTCTATCGTCATTGACCCTTTCAGTTGGGCGACTACAACGAATAAAAGGATGCTGGTTAACCATAGCGCAGGTCTTGCTTTAAGATTGACTGTTTTTCGCAGGATTTGCGTACCTCCCCACAAGGCGACGCAGATCCGGGGCAAAATAATCGGAAACCAGTTAAACACATACAGGTAATCGAATCGTTCAAAGAACGGAATGCGAATAATTTTCGATATAATCAGCGTAGGCCATATCGTATGCTTCAGCTCTTCAATATTGAAATAAGTAAACACCACGCAGGCAAAAAACAGATAGAGCGCGGTTGTATGTGATGCCGCAAGATGCGCCCATTTCTGCGCTTTCTTATTATTCTTAATATAAGGATAGTAGAGCAGCAAAAATTCAGCGCCTAGAACTAAAGGCACTGCACGGGGAGCGGACTTAGTATAGTCGGCAGCATCATGCGTCAATAAAGGCAGGAAATTCATCCAATGGGCATATTTCAAGGGGAAATATAGCGTGATCAACATTATGGATGGGATAATCACGCACCAGAAGCAAATACCGGTGATGACTCGGAATCCTCCGGCTACGATATAGATGGACGTAAGCAGAATGATTATCGTCAGCTCCCAGGAAGGCGACCATTGAAACACCCACACATGCAGGACTTCTACGTAAGAACGGATTTCCGTCGATATAAACAAGAGCGTGTACCCATAGAATCCCAAAGTCAGGACATTTCCAAGCCACTTCCCAAATAACTGCCGGTGCAGCGAAATGATGTCCCCATTCTCCGAATGGTTCAGCACATAAAAAATCATCCATACAATCAAATGAATACTTGCACCCGTAATCAATATCGACACCCATGCATCCCGTTCGGCGCCAAGGATGATTTTGCCAGGAAAATTCAACATGGCGATACCCGTTTGCGTCCCATGAAGGAGGAACCATAGATAAAAGGAAGAAACGGCCAGGTTATCACTCACTTGTTTACTCACGGATACCCCCGCTGACTGCTATTCTACAATGCCGGATTTGATGAGATGAATCTTCACATGAACGTCAAATACAAGGCTTGGATATTCAACCTCGTAAAATCGCTGTTCCTGCCAATCCTTGCGATGATGCGCTCTAACAAAATCCCCGATTCCGAGAGGGTCCACTTTGTTTTGCACGAATTTATCGAGCAGCGCTAAGAGCTTGCTCCGCAGCTGCTTCTCCAATTGCAGCGTCAATAACTCGACATCCCCGGATTTTTTTAATTTTATCCATTTCGGATAATCCTTAACCATCCCATTCAATGTAAGATTGTAGGTAATCTTAGAGCCCAATGAAGATTTGGACAGCATTCTGGATTTCTTGCCGCTCAGACTGTTGAACACGGCCGTTCCTTCGTTCTGCCCCTTCGTAATTGCAAAAGGCACATTGCCTCGTACAAGGTGGCCCTGAAGTATCTTGTACAGCAAGATTTCTTCCCGCTGTATCGTCAATTTCAATCGGTCGTCCTTCAAAATGGCATGGCCGGTTATTTCAATTTTCCCATTTGGATTTAGCTTTAAATACGGGACCGACGGGTCTCTCCCCTCTCCGTAATAGTCATACAATAAATTGTGCAAATTGGAATCGGGGATTTGCCCTGAATGTATATTTTGCTCGACCGTATGATACGGCAGGCTTTCGCTTTTTACATCCTTCAAGCTCTGCAGCATGGTTGAAGTCGAGCCGTCTGAAACCGCAACAATCAGGTAGTGGCTGATCAGGGGGTCTCTGCATATGGATTCAATAAAAGGGGCCAATCCTTCTTCAGCCAGCTGCTTGTTAATAATTAGCAGCTTCAGCTTGGTAATCATGACGGGTAGTGAGGATTGATTGTTCAGCTCATCCATCAAGAGCGATGGTTTCGCAGCCTTTCCCTGCAGGAGCATCGTTCTCCCTCCAAGGTTATAATCAGAATAAAGTCCTGTTTCCTTGTAACCGGTGTCGCTCTTGTCCAGTCCAAGTACTGTAAGAATATAATTATGATCCACGATCCGCTGGCTGCTGCAGCCAGTCAGGACCAGAATGACCAGAACAAGCGTCACCGCACAAGGTATCCAGTGTCTCCACCTATTGATGTTAGTCATGCTCAAGATTCTCCTTATCAGGCGTGTACCGCTTCTTGGAAAGAGGCTTTAGAAACCCTTTGCGATTTGAGGTGTGCCGGTAGGATAACCGAACCAAGCTATCTGCAAAATGACCCTTCCGAAAAGGAAACAAAGGAGCCAGATAAGGCGTCCCTAACGATTTCAGCCTCAATAAGTGCCCTAAGAGTAACATGCAGCCGACGGCAATTCCCAAACCGCCCCAAAGCGCCGCAAGCAGGATAAAAGGGAACCGCAGGAGGCGGATGGTGTTCGCCATGTTAAAGATCGGCGTGGTGAAAGAAGCCAGCGCCGACAGAGCAACAATGATGAGTAAAATATTGCTTGTGAACGCAGCTTGAACAGATGCTTGACCGATAACAATTCCGCCTACGATGCCCAAAGTCTGCCCGATTTTCGAAGGCAACCGGGCGCCAGCTTCCCGTAAAAGCTCTATCGTAACTTCCAAAAAAATTACCTCAATTACAGGTGGAAACGGGACATGGATACGCGAGTAAATGAGCGGTTGGAGCAAGCTCTCAGGTATGACTTCAAAATGATAAGTGAGAACCGAAACATAAAGAGGAGACGCAATAATCGAGAATAATACACCCACAATACGGATAACACGGAAGAAAGATGCCAGTATCCAGGGAAGATAATAATCCTCGGCGGATATAAAAAAGTCCAACAGCGTCGAAGGTGCTGTTACCGCGTAAGGCGAACCCTCCGACAACACAGCCACCTGACCCGAAAGAATGGAAAAGATGACACGATCGACTCTTTCCGTCGTTACGAGAAGCGGGAAAGGCGTATTGGTATGATCCGTAATAATCTGCGTCAGCTGTGAGCTGTCGAACACTACATCGAAATTAATGGCCTGAAGACGCTGACGCATCGTTTCAATGTGCCGGGAATTCGTGACTCCATCGATATAGGCAATCAGCACTTTAGTGTTGGACAAGGAACCAACGGTTATTTGTTCAAGGATCAATGCAGGCGTATTAATTTGCTGGCGCAATAAATGAATGTTCACCTCGATGTTCTCGACAAAGCCTACCTTTGGGCCAATCACGCTAAATTCATTCTCGGTTTCATTGCTCTTACGATGACCCATGGAAGCATGATTAACATCCACCAAGAGATAATGCAGGTCGTCGCCCTCGAACTGAATGATGACATAACCCTTCGTCAGCTTACCCACGACTTCTGCCGTGTCGGCAATCACCGTCACATCCTCGAAGGGGATGAGCCCTTTGATATCGCTTAACCGCCTCAGACTATCGATATTTTCTTGTATCCCGGGAAGCAGGTACTGATTGACTTTCTCCGTGTCTACCAGGCAGCGATAATAGCTGATTTGAAGAGGTTTACTCTCATCAACAGGGCGAAATTGAAGAAAGTCGACGGACTTAATCGCCTGCTTGAAAATTTCGTTATTGAACATCGCCCGAATTTCCTTTTCTTAACGCGAAATGTAACGATATTATGTCCAATATGGAAAAATGTATGCGCCAAAACAGCCCGTCTCCAATCGACGGGCCCAAAGATTAATCATGCTTACTTTAAGGGAAGGCAGATATCGAATAATTCGACTAAGCTTGTGATCATGTAGGTGCTCCGAATTTCCGGCGGGCTTATTTGCGACTCCCTGTTCACCCAGCAGATATCTATACCGGCTTGAGGGCTATTTTGTACAGATGTCTTAACGACAGACGGCAGAGCATCTGTTAATCTGCTTTGTTCAAATAAAAGTAAAAGACTACGCCGTTTGGCATATTGGCCGCCCCGTATTCCGCCTCGTGCAGCTCCAGAATATTTTTCGAAATCGCGAGTCCCAACCCCGACCCTCCTTGCGATCGTTCGCGTGAAGCGTCTCCGCGATAGAAGCGGTCCCATACTTTATCCAACTGCTCCACGGGAATTCGCACACCGGTATTTTCGACGCGGACGGCGATCCGGCCCGTTTCTTCGCCTGCGGTCACGTTGATGGTCTCGCCTTCAGGCGTATACCGAATGGCATTTGCAACAAAGTTGGTCACCACCTGCTCGATGCGAAGCCGGTTGCCCGCAGCCTTGACGGCGGCCAGCTGAAGTCGCAGACTCTGCCTTTTTCCCTCGATTTCCTCCTCGAACAGGTGACACACCTCTTCGATTACGGCGTCGACGCGGAATGTCTCCATCTCCATTCGATAAGTACCTGACTCGTACTTGGCAAGCTCCAGCATTCCGACGATGAGCGCATCCATCTTATCCACTTCTTTTTCCATCGCCGTAAAATAGTATTCCTTTTTGTTTATCGCCACGCCATCCTTCAGAATCGAGAGACAGCTCTTCATTACGCTAAGGGGCGTCTTGAGCTCATGCGACACGCCGGATATAAATTCTTTGCGTGTATTCTCCAGCCGTCTCTCCTTCTCAATATCCGACTGAAGCTGCCGAATATGAGAATGCAGCGTCTGTGACAATTTGTTTATATTTCCGGACAAGTCGCCGATTTCGTCCTTCGATGTGACGGGGATCGATTCCGAAAAGTCTAAGGCGGCCAGCTTCTTTGTCATCCGGTTGATCCGCAGCAGCGGCCTCGTTAAGCCGATCGCGTAGTACAAGGAAGCAAGCAGGACGAGGAGCATAACGAATGCAATCATATAGACATAGTAATTCTGAACCATCTCTACCGCTTCATTCACCGGCTGGAGAGAGGCCATAGCAAATAAATATCCGCTAGAGCCGTCCGCTTTGCGCAAAGGCTTGACAAACAGCTTGTAATGGACGTTGGCTTGCTCGTAATCTTGCGTCTCAAGCCGCGTGCTCGCACCGGTGTCGTTCAGAAGCAGATCCGTCTGAAATGCGTTAATCCGATCGAGAAGTAACGGATTGGCATGGATCAAGCCTGAAGCGTCGTCGAGCTCCGACACTTGCGCCTTTACGATTTTCCCATACATATAGGTGAACGGATCATATAATTCTGCCTTGCTGCCGCTGAATTCCGGCGATTTCTGAAGCCGCCCCGAAACATGCTCCTCCATTTTTCGTTTCAATAGAAGATTCGCAAACGTCGCGGCTTGAGCTCCATCGCCACGATTCCCGGTTGTAATTGCCGCCGGAATCAAAGTCAGGCCTTTTGCAATGCCATATATCCAAAAAGACTGTTGATCCTTTAGAAATTGCTTGAACGCGTTCGCCTCGTCCGGCTTCACCATATGATACAGCGGTACTTTGTAGGAAATGCTCCGATTATTGACATCAATGCCCATTATCTGAAGGTAATAGCCGTCGGCTTGGATGAGATTTCCGTCTTGGTCCAGGTAAACCAGCCAGGCATTGTGATCCCGGTAAAACTCCTGACCGTTCGATTGCATGTCGTCCGTATCGCTGCTGCCGCCTTCGTATTGTTCTTTGTAGCCTTCGAGGCTCTTCTCGATGTCCTTCACTTTCTGGCTGACGTAATAGGTTTTGAAAAATATCGTTTGCCCGACGTAAACGGACGCAAGAATGAGCGAACACAGCGCAGAGGTCAGCAGGAACAGCTTCAGTACGAGACGACTCCTCATAAGTGGTTCTCGAATCTGTAGCCGGTTCGGACGATGGTTGTGATGAGCTTCGCTTTATCGCCCAGTTTTATTCTTAAATTCCGGATATGCGTGTTGATCGTACGGTCGTCGCCCGCATATTCGTAGCCCCAGATTTCATTGATCATCTGTTCTCTGGTGACCACTATCCCCTGATTCCGCATCAGACAGCTTAAGATCTCGAATTCCGTATGCGTGAGACTGACGGCGGCCCCGTCGTTCTCCACCGTGCGCGATGGAAAATGAATGCGGATGCCGTGACGGGTTAACGTATCGCCGGTCTCGGACGAGTTGCTTCGGCGCGAACGGCTGTCGAGAAGCCGCTTGGCTCTGGCGAGCAGAACCGCCGGACTATACGGCTTCGTGACGTAATCGTCGGCGCCAAGCTCGAAGCCGAGCAGCGTATCGTCTTCGTCCACGCGTGCGGTCAGCATGATAATGGGAACGTCGGATGATTTGCGGATACGCCGGCATACGGACCATCCGTCCAGCTTTGGAAGCATGATATCCAGTATGATCAGATCCGCATTCCCGCTGCCCATCCGCTGCAGCGCCTGCTCGCCGTCCGCGGCCTCAAGCACCTCATACGCTTCATTCTGAAAATAATCCTTGATGATCTCCCTCAGAATCGGTTCATCCTCGACAACCAAAATCGTCCTGGCGTCCATACGCAGCCCCTAACTGATGACCCTGTTTTTCAGTTCATCCTAACAAACTAACGTACAATATGGAAACGCTGCCCGGTTAATAGCGAACCTGAGTGCCGTCGCTAAGCGGCTCGCTGCTCTCCCGAATGACAGATTCGTCTTCGGACAGACTGTCGACAACCGCCGTACTCGAGTCATACACGGCGGATATGGTGACGGATACTTTTCTGGCGTAACGGGCATTTCCGAGAGGTCCCTTTCTATCGTCAATAACAAATACATAGGCTCCGTCCCGGTCTTTATGAACCGCCTCGCTGGAGATGATCAATGCGTCTTCGTTCCCTTGCAGCTCGAGCTTGAGCTCGACCCGATCGCCTGCCCGAAGCGTTTTGTCATGCAGGCCGACGTGAAGTCGAACCGTCTCCGCATCTGCTTGATCGGGATGAGCGGCTTCGGAATCAAACTCGCCGATTTCCATTAATGTTCCCTGCACGGAACGGACGATCTTGTCTTCGGCGACGACTTCCAAAGGATTGCCGATATTCAGCACCGAAGCCATATAGACGGGAACCTGCAATTCGAATTGCAGCCCCTTCTCCATATCGGCAATCCGAACATCCGCCTCTCCCGAGCCTGAGGGCATCCCTTCAACCGCGTGAACGGACTCTATAACTCCATCGAAAGGGGCCTTCAGTTCGCGCTGCTCCGCAAGCCGGCTTTCCAATCTTTGAATCCGCCTCTCCTGCGCGGCCATATCCGTCTTTGCGCTTTCCAAGGCGGTTCGGGCGGCGCTCTGCGCAGCCGGGTCCGCAGCGTTAGCGGCTTCAATATAGGCGCGCTGCAAACTTTCGATCGGCAGCTGCAGCTTTGTCAGCGTATCCCGTTCCGAATCGAGCTGATCCACCGTATCATCGTTCCTATATAGGATAAGAGGCTGCCCCTTCTTCACCTCCTCCCCTTCCTTGACCAGCACCTGCTGGACCTTGCCGCCCTCCGGATTCGATAAATCCAGCTCTGAAACGTATGCCAAAGTGGCACTCCCTTTAAATTCGGGATTCAACGAGCCGGCGCTTGGCCGTTCGACCGTAACCTTAGGCAGTGTCAGCGAATACAGCGTATTGCTGAATAAAGTAAGCACGATGAGCGAACCGAACAGCAGGCCGGCAATCCATCGAATGATTCGCTTCCGGCTTGCGGAAGGGTCGGTTTGGACAGACGGTATCATATCATCACTCCCGAAATTGAGCTACCCTTTGATTCCCGAATGCTGAATCCCTTCGATCAGGTAAGTTTCGGCATACAGAAACAGCAGTACGGCCGGGCACATGTACAGAACCGATGCGGCAAACACAACCTCCGGTTCTTGTTGATGAATCTGGAGCAAATAAAGGGACAGCGGTTGCTTGAACGGATCCTCGAGAAAGATGAGCGGCTGCTCGACCATATTCCAATAATCGACGAACAGCAGGACGGACAGTGCGGCCAGACCAGGCTTGACCAGCGGAAGAATAATCCGGGCGAAAATGACGGCATGCCCCGCACCGTCCATCTTGGTGGCCTCCGTGTACGCGCCTGGAATATGAATCATGTATTGACGAATCATAAATACGCCGAATGCGCCGAATATCCCCGGTAAGATAATCGCTGAAGGCGTATTAAACAAATTCAGCCGATCGATGATGATATAGTTGGGAACAAGCGTAACCTGAAAGGGCATCAGCATCGTCATCAGATAGACCAGGAACAGCGCTTCGCGTCCCTTGAATCGAAGTTTGGCAAATGCATATGCCGCGAGCGAAGCCACCGCCGTCTGTCCCGCGACGATCGGCGCGACGAGCAGCGCCGAATTCCAGAACATCTGTAGAAACCTTGGCATTGAAATCAACAGCTTCCAGTATTGGGCGAAGCTCACCCAATCCGGAATCAGCTTCAAATTGACGAAGGATTCGCCTTGCCTCGATGCGGCATCCGTCATTTTGCCAAGCAGTCCGTAATTAAAGACGAATTCGCTTTCGGTCATGAGGGAATTGGTGATCGTAAGCGCAATCGGAATGAGCATGATTCCCGCGGCCACCGCTACTGCGGCAAACAGCGCGATTTTGGGAAGCGTTCGAATCGTCTGCATATGTCCTCCACGGTTACTCCAAATTTTCTTGAAACCGCCGTTCAACCGTCAACAAGCCGGTTGCCAGGATGACAATAAAACCGACCATGAGCGCAGCCGCGGCTGTCAGCTTTTGAACGTCCAGCGAGAAAAACATATTATTCATGTAATGCTGCATCATATAGATGCGGTCGTACGGATAATCCCCGGCAAGCATGTACGTTTCCCGAAAAACCTTGAACGAGTTGACGATTGAAATCAGAATGACAAATACAATCGTCGGGATCAGGTAAACGATCGTGACGCCCAGCAGCTGACGGAGTCTGCCCGCCCCTTCGATCCGGGCCGTTTCGTAGTAGCTTTGCGGAATCGACTGGAGACCGGCAAGAAACAAAATCATATTATAGCCTAGATTCTTCCAGATGTAGATGGCAATCAATACAGTCATGGACCCATTCGAGTTCAGCCAGTCGACTCGCGGGAGTCCGACGCTGTGCAGCAGCGCGTTCAAGGCGCCGTTCCAATCGATGAAGATTTTCCAAATCATGACGATGGAAGCAACCGGGACGACCAACGGCAAAACAAAGGCGGTCTGCAGCCCGTTTTTCAACCACATCTGCCGATTGAGGATAAGCGCCAGTATCAGCGACAACGCAATGAGAATGGGAACGCCGATGCCGGTGAAGAGCATTGAATTGAAGGCCGCTTGACGGAAGGAGCTGCCGGACAACAGCTCCCTGTAATTAGCGAACCCGACGAACGAACCGCCATGCACCTTGCCGGTAAACGAATAATAGACGCTCATGGCAAACGGGACCATATAGAACAGCGAGAAGCCCGATATACTAGGAGCCAGAAACAGGACGGCGGCCGCTCCGTCTTTTCTTAGCCATGGGGGAAGCTGAAACCTATTCATTGAGGTAGGTCGTCGCTTTATTCTGAATGATGCCGGCTACAGCCCTCGCCGACTTCTGTCCGCTGAAAAAGGCCGGCGATTCGTTCCATATGAGAATCTCGATCTCGTAGGGGAGCGTCGATTTCCGGTTGCTTACTTTGGAAATAAAGTCCGTTAATATGCGGAGTTCCTCCTGATCGGCTTTGCCCTCCTGCACATATTCAGCCTGCTGAGCCGCGAACACGGTCTTGGATATCGGGAAGGTATTGTACACGGAAAGACTCCCGTCCTGTCCCTGATTCGAATTGCCTGCTCCCCCGGACATCAAGAATTTGAGGAAATCCCACGCTTCCGGCTTGACCGAGGAATTCGCGTTGATGGTGATGTTGGCGATTGGAGAAAAATACCCGCCGCCCTGCTGCCCTTCGGCTTTGGGAGCCTCATAGAGCGCCGGATTTTCGAACTTGCTCTCAGCAACCCTGTCCATAAAATCGCGGAAGGAATAAATATCCGTCTGCATGAAGTAGACATGCCCGTAATTGCTAAAATCGAAGGTAATGGCCTTGTCCTTTTCCAATTGCTTGATTAGATTCAGCATTCCGGTAAACCGGTCGGAATCGAAGTAGGCTTTCCGGTTGACCCGATCTACGAATTGGGAGTACGCCGAGGTTACCAGCGCATACAAAAAGTTGCTTTCCTGCTTCTCGGCGTACGCGTATTTGTATCTGCCCGTCATCGGCAACCGCTTGGCGGCCGCTGCAAATTGATCCCAGGTCCAATTGCCGTCCTCAATTTTCACGCCGGAACGTTCCAGGTCGTTTTGATCCGCCAGCAGCGCGGACACATAGAAGGACAGCGGCATTGCATATATGCTGCCGTCGCTCTCTTTCATGTTGTCGATAATGTTCTCGAAATACTTTTCCTTTTGGAAGGAGGTGTCGCCGTCCATCATTTCGCTCAGGTTGGCCAGCAGATGCTTGCCGATGAAGCTGTCGGCCGGCAAATCGTCCATCACAATCATATCGGCCCCTTTGCCGCTCAGGAATTCGGCCGCCGTCTTCGTCCTGAATTTTTCCACCAGCAATCCGGATGGATCGAACTCCTTCGTTACATAATTCAGATCGATGGTGATGTTCGGATGAGCCTTCTCGTAGGCCTTTTTCGCGTCCTCATAGTACGGGTCGTAGCTGTACATGGAGAAAACGATGGTGCTTTTTTTATCGGGATCGGGGGCGGACATCGGCGAAGGGGCGGCGGTCGAATCGTTCTTTGACGGGCCGCTCGTGCCCGATTGAGGGAAATTCGCCGCGCTCCCTGTGCTCGGCGAGGAATTCGGCGTCGAGCCGCCCTTGCTGCAAGCGGCGGCTAGAAGCGCGAGTACGATCCATACAATGATCAGGCTGCCTTTTTTCAACGATCTTCATCCTCTCTGGTAAACCGGGTATTACGGCCAGTTTAATCGAGACGGATCAAGAAGGAATGAAGCGGACATCAAGACGAAATGAAGATTGGAGCAGGCTGCCCAACCATCGCCGGCGGCGAGCGCTCCTTTTCTTTCCCTCATTCTTCACGCCCCTGGAAAGTGACGGTTCCCGGAGCACGAGTACCCGGGAACCGTCATTTTCGCTCCGCCTGAGCGGATGACTCATCATTTCGCGTAGGGAGGGTAAGCTAATTCAACGCATATAAGCATAGCATGAAGCGCAAAAGGCGCAGCCACTCCCGGCGTTTACTCGCCAAACCCGTTCCAGAAGGCAACGTCCTCCACCGGAAGACGCACAGTCTGGTGCGCAGGTTCGAGCGCCTTGCCGACCGCAATCAGCATAACGTCAGTGTACCGGTCCGGAATAGCGAACGCTTCTTTAAGTTTCTGAGCGTCATATCCACCCATTGGTACCGTGTCGTAGCCGTGAGCTTTGGCAACAAGCATAAACTGCATAGCGGCAAGCGAGGTATCAATTAAGAATGAGCTTTTAATATCACCTGGGCTTAAATTCTCATAATACTTGCCCAGGTTTGCCACGAGCGTACTTTTAATCTCAGCCGTCATATATCCAGCCTCGACCGCTTGACTATAAACTTTATCAACTTCTTTATAGGCCTCGAGATCCGCCAGAACAACGATCATCGCGGCAGAGGTTGCCGTCTGCTCTTGGTTAAACGCAACCGGGAGCAGTTTCTCCTTCAGTTCCCGATCGCTAATAACAAGAAACCTCCATGGCTGCACATTCGCTGTCGATGGGGCGAGAACCGCCTCCGAAAGCATCTCGCTTAGTTCCTGCCGGGAGATCTTGACGTTCGGATCGTATTTGCGTACCGCGTGGCGTTCACGAATGACGGTGAAAAAATCTATTTCCTTTAATACGTTCATTTGGTTATGCCTCCCCTTGATGAATTGTCCATTGCGAAGTCGCTTTGAACCTGCTGAACGCAAAATCCTGTAATCATATTTCTGTTCCACGATTCAAGTTAAATCTTACAAACTCCGTCACCGCAGAGACCGCCCTCAGAATCGCCATCCGAAACAGGGGCAATCATCTGCAAAGGATGTTCTTCTCTCCACACTTGTTCTAACATATCCAAAAACGCACTGCTCGTCCTTGCCCCGGATACCGCGTACTTATCATTGATGACATAGAACGGTGTACCTGTGATCCCTAGCTGGGACCCATATTGCCGCTCATTCTTTACCGTATCCTTATACTTATCGCTGGATAGCATATCAAGAACTTCTTTTGCATCAAGACTACTCTCGCCCGCAAGCCTAGCAAGCGTTTCGTGATCGCCGATATCCAGCGAATCCGTAAAATAGGCTTTATAAACCCGATCCATCCACTCTCCAGCTTTGCCTTGTTCTTGCGCATAAACGGCCACGCGAAGAGCATCCGACGTATTCGATGGAACCAATGTATCAAGATTATAGTCGAGACCAATATCCTTCGCCATTTTGACCACTGGTTTATTTCCTTCCCTCACGGAATCGATGGACATTCCGCCGCCATGTATTTCGGCCGTCCAGGCATAATAATCTTGGCCGGTATTGCTCGGAGCATTAGGGAATAGCTGAAATGGTCTATAGACGATTTCTACGTTATCCTTATGCTCGAACCGTTCAAGGGCTGTATCCAAATTCGTTTTTCCAATATAACACAATGGACACATGACATCGGACCAGACCTCAATTTTCATGTTCTCTTCGCCTCTTTCTCCTTATTTGCATAGCTATAATAGATAGTCAACAGGAGTTGATTAATTGACATCTATTGATTATCATTATAGAACGTTCACGCAAAACCTCAATCGCTAATAAATTCGATCTTGTTAACTAATCAACACAACATTGAAGTCTGTTCAACATCATCATAATAAGGACGGTGAACGCACATCATGACTAAAGTAGATAGAAGAATAATCAAGACTAGGGAAGCGATCAATAAAGCCCTGATTGAGTTGATGTCCGAGAAAAGTTTCGAGAACATTACGATCAACGACATCGCGGAAAAAGCTAATCTAAACAGAGGAACGCTTTATCTACACTATACGGACAAATACGATCTGCTCGATAAATGTATAAAGGATCATCTGGCCAATATGTTAAATTTTTGCATTTTATCGGAGCCTGGCGAGGCTAGCCTTGATCTTATTAATTCTCCATTGCCATTGTTTCAATATTTTGAAGAACACTTTTCATTTTATTCCTCCATGTTAACCAATAAAGGCATTACTTGTTTTCAGGAACAGTTGATTCTAATGGTGAAAAAAGGAATAACCGCGCGGTTGAAGATCGAAGAAATGAAGCAAGAGGATAACAACGTGGTTGTCGTTCAATACATGGCATCTGCTTTTGTCGGAGTCGTGGAATGGTGGATTAAAAATAACATGCCCCTTTCTCCTCAAATGATGGCGCAACAATTAGGGGACATCTATGAAAAAAATTATGCCCTAGTCCGACGAAGCTCCCACCCGACTTGAAAGAAGGCTACTGAGGAGAATAAAAAAGCTTCATTCGCTACGATCGAATGAAGCCATAAAGAGTCAAAAAACATCGTTATACTTTGACCACGTTAACACGTGTTAAGACGAGGTCATGTAATTTAGAAATCAATTCGCAGCTGTTGCTTGATCTGGTTCTTACTTGCTGAGAAAGTTTATATTTGGTCCCTGGCTTATTGCTTCAGCCTTGACCGCATCATTTCCACAAATTCCTGACTGCCCATGGTTTGTCATGCCTCGACCAGAGGTTCGACAATACCCGGAATGAACGAAGTTGGTTCTTGCCATCTGTTGCCGCCTCATATATCTTCCTTGCCACATCCTCCACACTGATACCCTTATCCGTTGAGAGCCATTGAAAGAATCGGTTCACATCTTCAACAAAATCGTCGTAAGCGTCAGACAGTGGCAATGCGGGCTTGGTTCTGTTGGGAACTGTTGACGGAATGCAACACGCGTCCGACCAGCGTTATCGGTAAATGTCGCCGTCAACCGGAACTCAGGAGCGCCTTGATGTTCCAGTACGATACGCTTCCCCGACTCGATCTCGATGAACTTGTTCTCGTTCGGATAATCCTTGCCGTCCGGTCCGTGAAAGGTAAAGCGCCAGAAGCCGCCTTCCCGGAAGTCGATTTCGCGGAAGGTGCTCGTGAAGCCGTTAAGCCCCCGCCACTGCGCCAGAAGCTCCGGTTCCGCCCAAGCCCGGTAACCCTCTTCCCTTGGGGAGTCGTACAACCGCGTATGGACAAACTCCTATTAACCGGGAGCCAGTTCGGCATCGTCCTCCGCCACAACGGATTCTCTACTCTGAGCAAGCGAATTGCCCAGCAGCTCTAGCAGCTCCCTCGACCCGTATTCCCGATTCTCCACTGCATCGAGCCCATCGAAGAAGGTACCTTGCTCCGTGAAGGTCAGCCTCGTGCCGCCATCCGCGTCTGCAAGTTCAATCGTAGTAATGGACACCGAGAATCGCACGCTGTTAAAGTCCATCACGTACGTATAAACAATCCGCTCGAGCGGAACGATCTCCTGGTAAGTCGCGTCGAACGTGAACAATCCGCCGTCCGGCGCTTCGCCGCTGCTAAATTCCCGTCCGCCTACCCGGAATTCGAACACTTCCGGTTTCGTGAACCAGCGTGCTTTGGCTTCGGCGTCAGCCATTGCTTCGTACACCTGTTCCCTGGATGCCGGATACGTTTTTTCAATTACGAATGTTCCATGGTTCACAAATTTTTCTTTCATGATCTTAATCCTCCTAGATTTCTTCTTTTTTATTGTTTGTTTTCTCATCCCCACCCGCTAAGAACATCCCCAGCAGGCCAAAACGTTGCTCCCAACTTTGTTGACGATTCAGGATCGGCTTCTCGTAGTCGTTCTTCATCGCTTGTAGCAACGTGGTGAAATCGTCTACCGTTACCTGCTCCTGTTCTTTCATCAGCTTAGACACGTGCCTCAGTTGATCCAATAACTTCTGCTGCCTCCGAATTTGCTCTTGCACTCGCTCGATCTGCAGGCCGACGACCTCGAGCGGGTCAATTCCGCGGCCCGTCAGCGCCACCTTCACTTCGTCGAGCGACAGGCCTAACTCCTTCAGCGATACAATTCGAAAGAGTCGCGATAAATCCTCGTCGTCGTAGAGCCGGTGTCCCGATTCCGTGGCAGCCGACGGCGAGAGCAGCCCAATCTGGTCGTAGAAGCGCAACGTGCGCACCGTTAGCCCCGTTAGCTTGGCCAGATCCCCGACCTTCAAATATCGTTTCATTGATCATCTCCGTTCTATGTCGCTAGCTCGATTGCCGGTATCCTCATTATAAAACCTTACGTTACGTAAGGTGCAAGCGATTTGTTCAATCTTTTTTTCAAACTAAAAAGAACCTTGCAGAAGTAACTAACATTCAAAAGTTCCGCAAACGATAACGACGTCTCAATGACAGCGGCAGTCTATGACTTTATTTTGTCGTTCCTAGCTACTGTTGTTTGCAATATAAGGGTCAGTCTAAAACTTATTTTTTAAAAGCTGACGATTTTTCAACTCAAAAATTTTATAAAATCGATTTTTTCGGTATCCGTCAAGGTTTTAAATAAATAAGGACAACCAGACGAAGACTTCTGGTTGTCCTTTATGGGCTATATGTTTCCTCCGTCTCGATCATGAGAACTCCCCATGTATGCGTACATGAGGAGCGTCCTTCAACGGTTATTTGTGTACGGCGGGCTGATAGTCTCCAGGTACCATCGCTGTCGATATCGCCATGCGATTCCAACAGTTGATGGCGTTGATGGCCATAATCAAATCAACGAACTGGGCTTCGTCAAAATGCTCGCGGACCTGCTCGTACAAGGCAGTCGGCACGCCGCCTACCGAAATTTGCGTCACCGCTTCTGTCAGTGCCAGCGCGGCTCTCTCTGCATTGGTATAGAACGGCGCTTCGCGCCAAGCGTTTAGCAGATACAAGCGTTGCTCTGTTTCCCCCATCGCGCGTGCATCCTTCGTATGCATATCCAGGCAATAAGCGCAGCCGTTGATCTGCGAGGCGCGAATCTTGATCAATTCCCACAGGTGCTGATCAATGCCGCTCTTCTTCACGTACCCTTCCAATTTGAGCAATGTCTGCAGCGATTCCGGTTGTGCTTTCATATAATTCAATCTCATTTCCATGACTCGAGTCTCCCCTTTGGTTTGTTGATGCTAAAATGTGAAACATACGGGCCTTCTTCATTACGAACAGAGTATTTCCTGTTGTATATCGCTTCATGCGAACATTTCCAGCATCGATTACCCGTTTTCCGTTCGCGTCCATCCGCGTTTTATCATCTCGGGCAGTGCGATGCCGGCTATCGTGATGATGACACCTCCCCATTGCATCGCGGTTACGGACTCGTTTAGCGCCAGATACGACATCATAACGGCTGTAGGCAGTTCAGCAGCGCTGAGGATTGTCGCGAGACCGCCTCCAATTCGCGGTACGCCGGAGGCATAACACAACGGTGGGATAACGGTCCCGAACAACGCAAGCAGAAGCCCCCACGCCAGCAGCGAATGCTGCAACGCGCCGTTAATCAGAAAATGAGGCGGAAACACTAACATGATTAGCAGAAACGAGCCGGTCAGCATGAATGCGCTTCGCGTGATCGGGGCGACTTGCGTAGCCGTTCTGCCGCTGAACCAGATGAAGAGCGCGTACGTTATGGCCGACAACAGGCCCAAGACCAACCCGTTCCAGGATAAAGATACCGATCCATGCCCACGGCCAACGTATCCGCTTGCCATTAGAATCCCTGCAACCAGGAGGACAAGCGAATAGAGTTTGGCTTTGCCGGGCAGTTTGCGTTCGGCCACCGCTTCGAACACGATGCCGATCCACGTAAATTGAAACAACAAAATGATGGCGAATGACGCAGAAATGTATTGCAGCGCCGCATAATAAAACATGCTGGTCATCCCCGTTGTAGTTCCTACTGCCATCAGCTTAATTGCCTGACGAACGGATACATTCAACGTTCGCCTTGGTTCTGATGGTTTCGCGGATTTGACGAATACGGCCACCAATAGCCAGAGAATCATAACACCGAATAACGCCTGGCTCCCAACGACATCGCCGACATGCAAACCCGACGCGAACGCGTTTTTAACGAACGTGGACAATAGTCCATAACTGCAGGCTCCCGCCAAGATTAAGAAACTTGATTTCATAAAGCTTCGGCCGGAACTTCAAGCTGTATGCTGTACATGAGGTCAGAAGCGCTCGGCTAGCGCGAGCGCTTGCCGGATCGACTGCTTTTGATTGGAAGCGGCTTGTTCCGGCGCTCCGCCCGTGCCCTCGACATAAATAAAATCGATGGCGTTCAGCCCCATATAGTTGAAGATTGCCGCCAAGTAACGGTGGCTGAATTCGAAGCTCGCCCACCGTCCTTCAGACAGCACGCTGCCGGAAGACTGAATATGAAGCAGCTTCTTGTCGGATGCTAAGCCTGTAATGCCTTCAGGTCCGTATTTTACCGTTTTCCCAGGAATGCAGATTGCATCGATATAAGCTTTCAGAACGGGCGGGAATAGGAAGTTCCAAACCGGGTTAACGATGACAACTTTATCCGCAGCCAGAAACTGCTCGACCAATTCGTTCAATCGCCCGACTTTGCGTTGAGATTCCTGGTTCAATTTTTCGAAGGGACGGCTGCTCTTCAGTTGGTTCCAAGCCGTCAGCACCTCGGCATCCAATTGCGGTATATCTAAGTGATACAGATCCACGTGCGTCACGGTATGCTCTGGATTAGCTTTCCGATAGGCCTCCAGGAACGCATCTCCCACCGTCAAGCTGCGGGAAGCCGTTTTATCAAAGGGATGCGCGGTTACATACAGAACGGTTGTCATCGCTGTTTCTCCTTAACTTAGTCTTGTTCTGGAAACATGCCTGTCGAAATAGCGAGCCGATTCCACGAATTAATGGTATTGATTGCCATAATGATCGCTACGAATTCTGCATCGTCGACATGTGCACGGACGTTATCGTAGATGTCTTGCGGCACACCTTGCTCGGAGATGCGAGTAACCGCTTCTGTAAGCTCCAGTACCGCGCGTTCTTTATCTGTATAAAAAGGGGCTTCGCGCCAAGCATTAAGTAAATAAATGCGCTGCTCGGTCTCTCCCATCTTCCGCGCTTCTTTCGTATGCATGTTGATGCAAAATGCGCAACCGTTGATTTGAGAAGCTCTGATCTTAATCAACTCATACAACTTTGCGTCCAACGTTTTATTGAATCCTTCCATTTTCAACATCGTTTGAAAAGCACCTGGACTTGCTTCGATATAGTTGAATCTGACTTGCATAGTAACTCCTCCTAGAGTAGAAATATAGAAATTAACGTCGACAACATCTATCGTCGATTAACTTCGTCTACAATATAACTCTTCCCTTCAGGGTTGTCAACTCGTAATTAATCGTCATTTTAGCGGGATATTTACGAAGGCTCGCCAATGTACTCACGACTTTTTTGCTAATGGCAACTACGTTTTACCATAGTCATTAAACTACTAAAGCCTTAGCCCGTTGTAATGTCGGAGCTAAGGCTTTTCATTGATTCTTGGAATGGTGGAGCACAGTTTTAGCACATATTCACGATCCCCGTTCGTTTATCAAAGCACCTCTCTATCTTCTGTGCATATGTTTATGAATCGATTAAATACTTTACAGTCGCCGCGGTATCAGGTTGGTCGACCTCGATCTTGTTGATTAATTCCTCTTTGTTGTAATTTGGGTTTGGTCAGCCACCTTTGCAGTCTCCTGCCGGCTTTACCCCTACTCGGAATCGGCTTGTCAGCGCGAATTTTGCTTGGGTGACGGATAATCCTTATAAAAGAGAGTTACATTAAATCCGCTTCTTGCTGTAGACAATGAATCGAGCGGCAAGGAGGCAGAAATAAAAGTCCTCCCGCTGCTGCAGCGGGAATTGAAGATTTCCGGGCTGCAGACCAGCCTAATCATCACGGTCTACGCCGCCGTTTCGATCTTCTGCATTCCGGTCGCCGGCTATCTGTCCGACCGCTTCGGACGTAAACGAATTATCAACATCGGGCTTTCCATCGTGGCGGCCGGCGGACTCGTGTCAGGCTTGGCGGCTTGCGCCCTCGTCTGCTCGGTTCCGGCGCTGTTCACCATTAAGCCGAGATCGACGTCCTCGCCCACGGATAAGCCGCTGACAAGGAAGGGGAACGCCCATTCGCCACGCAAGGCATAATCGACACAAAAGGAGCGGTTAAGGGAATGGAGCGGTTACCGGAGGATCTCGAATAATGCGGGCCGTGATCGCGAACGTCCCGCGAATGCGACCGAGCCATCATCGCAGGAGACGCGTTCATCGCGGTCAAGTAGGTATCGGCGTGGGCCGTACTAACACAGGAGGAAGAGCTTCATGGTCCGCCCGGTTGAATGACATGATTATTTTCAGGAGTATTAATAACGCCTTTTTTACTTGGAGAGACACACCTCTCCCGAAAGAGAGTGAAACCATGAAAACACCTAAACCGATAGAGTTACATTATATAATACGACTCAGTGACGAAGAGAATACCCTGATCGAAGCGCTTCGGACGATCGATATGCCTCCCGCAGCTGCATTGCTACTGGTTAGAAACGAGCTAAAAGGACCATTGGAAGACACACCAATGGCAGAGATCCTAGACAGGTTCTTGGCTAGACATACTATTGGGGAAACTAATGCGTGAAATTATCGATCATTTCATAGACCGCTTGCCACAGCAACTTACAATGAGCATCAGCCTACGAAATGTTTCCTTTGTATTCTATCTTGTCTGATTTTATGTCAGAAGTCTTTTCCTGAAAAAGCAGGTTCCGTTCCTCGGAGTAGCTTTCTTTTTCAAATACTGGAATGAAACCGTTATTATTCACTTCGAGATAACCGCCGCAGGTCGTTTATTTCCTTTGTTACTGTTGCAGTCTTTGCTGGTAGCCCAACAGAACCTCACACGTACGCTGGTCACCGCTTGCGAGAAGCGGAGTCCGCGTTTCGGCGCTAGTTCATCATTTCCTGGCAAGCGCCATTAAGAAGCTGACCATTGCCGGGTGCTCCGTCGACTTCTTCCACGTGTCGAGAGCCGCCGCTTCGCCGGTATACTGCCAGCGCAGCGCCTGCTGAAGTTCAGCGAGATACGTGCCGCTGCCCGCAGCCTCCTCGTTCATGGCGCTGATTAACAATTCCCATTTCGGCGGCGCGTTCGTATCCCTCTTGCGTTCCGGGTATTGCTCCGCTAGCGCGGCCGCATGAACGAATGAACCCGTTTCACAGAGATCGGCTGCGAGATAGGGGCCAATTTGCGCATGGCTGTTATCAAGCTGAACGAGCTTGGCCAGCAGCGCCCTGGCTTCGCTGAATCTTCCTTGCTTCAGCAAGGCTTGCGAATACTCCGCTTGCAGGTACGTTAGATCATCATCCCTGCCCAGCGTCAGCGATAACGCGTAGTAATGCTCTGCTTTCGCCCAATCCCCAAGACCGGCATAATACTGGATCAGCCAGAAGAGATTGTTTATATCGGGACGAAGCGCTAACATATGCAGTCTGTACGGCAGCGCTTCCTGCGCGAACGCTTGCTTCCCGGCGCTATCGCGCACATCGTAGAGCTTGATTATCTTGCCAAGGCTGTAGACGTCCGCGGGATCGGCTGCGAACGCGCGTTGGTACGCCGCCATCGCTTCATCCATGCGATTCGCCAATAGAAGCCTGTCGCCTGCTGTCAGCTGACGAGCGTTCAGCACGAAGTACGGCAGCTCGCCCATCGTGTTCGGCGTCAGCCGATAGCCGCTGCTTTGCGAGAGTTTATGACCTTGTTCGTCATATGCTTCGACGCTCCAGGAGAAGCGTTTGCCAGGATTGGCGAAGCCAAGCAGCGATTCGGGATGGGGAACCTGGCTGTCATCGATCGTATCGTACAGCACACCAGCGGTGAGGTTGTATAGCTCGTCGACCGGCAAGGTGACCTGCGAATCGGCAAGATGATTGCGAATTTGCACGCCGATAGAGCTGCTCCCATGCTCGTTCAAGATCTTTATCGTGCCGGACAGCTTATAGTAGGCTGCTCCGTCCACCGGCTCCCAGCGGAACGTGATACTGCTGCCCGTCACCTGCTCGTCGTTAACGGGAGCGATCAGCCGGATCAGCGGCCGGAGAACGACCGGATACGTAACCGGTTTGCCGTGTTCGACGTCGATCCATTCATCCATGTCGGCCGGCCACGCCCAGCCGTCGATGGCATCGTACGTAAAGCCGAGCGTCAGCTGGTAGGCTCCCGGAACGACGTTCGCGAACGAATAATGCCCTTGCGCATCCGTCATCGTTTGGTACGGTTCCGACTCGAGGAGGCTGTGGTTGACCGCTTCGCTTGTACGCAGGAATACGCCGGCATAGGCCATCGGCTGGCCGTCGCTCCGCGTGATCGTGCCCGATACGGCCGAGGTTTGAATCGCGTCCGCCCCCTTCGGCCGATCCAGGAGTACCTCTTGCAGCGCCTGCAGCTGCTCCAATGGAACAGGCAGTTCCGCGTTCGCATCTCCCGCGAGTCCGGTGAGCTCCTTTTGCCGATCTTGATAGGACGCGACCGCCTGCTTCACGCTTTCCAGCGCCGCTGTCAAGCTGCCGCGCCGGATCAGCAGCTGTGCTTCCAGCTCCGCGACCTTCACATCGCGGTCGAGGTCGACATGCTTCGCAGCGGCTTGTTGGATCTCGCCTATCAGCGCTTCGGCTTGCCGGTCCTTCCCGGACTGGAGGAGCAGCTTGGCTCGTTCAACCTGCAGCTGTGCCGACAGATACGGCTGGCTGTTGCCAGCGCGCCGCTCCGCCGTTTCGAGCGAGCCTATAGCACGGCCGATATCCCCCGACGCTTGATAGTATAGAGCCAGCTGCTTGGCGGCCGTTACGAGATAGGTCGTATCCTTGGCGTCCGCGGGTCCTTCGTTAAGGTAAAGCAGGAGCAAAGGCAGCTTCTCTTCCCAGGTCAGCAGAGGCCTCTCCGTCCGCGCATCCGGGCCGCTCGTCTGAACGAAGTTCGATCCGACGTAGACGTGGAACCCGTGCGACAGCGTATCCGTACCATCGCTCAATACATAATCCTGAATCAGCTTCCATGTCTTCGCGGTTGAAGGGGGATGCGTCAGAAGCGCAAGCAATGCTTCTCTGCTGCGTATCTCTTGCCCGGCAGCCGGCTGAACGCCTGCGAGATCGGCCACGGCAGGCAGGGTCCGATAACCGACGGCCAGGAGAACCGCGACGGCGGCAAGCCCCATCACCAGATGCTTGACCTTAAGGCGAATTTTCAGTCTCAATGGAAGCCACCGCCCTTTCGTAGTCATCCTTCCAATACACGTTGTTCCCTTCATAGACCAGCACGCGCTCCGAATCGGGAGCGAGCGGATCGACGGTCGTCGAAGCGCCGCGGATTCGGCCGAAAAACAGCGTGCCTGCGAGCACGACTGCCAGCGCAGCCAACGGGATGACAGGCAGCTCGAGCTCCATATTCCATATCGCCTCCAGCCGGCGAAGCCAGCCGCGGGGATGCGTCCTTCGGATGACTTGCGCGTGCCCGGTAAACCGAATCCGCCCCAGTTCTTCCTCGAGCGCCGCTTTCAAGCGATCGCGCGCTTCCCGTTCTTCCGGATGCTCCGGCTCTGCCGTTATCGGATGTCTATTCATGACCACCCCTCCTCGTTGGCTTCCAATATCGTTCTCAGCAGTCTTCTGCCGCGGGCCAGCCGCGCTTTAATTGTATTTTCATTGGCATTCAACTGTTCGGTAATCGCGGCGATGGACAGCTCATGGTAATAGTACAGCGTAATGACTTCCCGGTATTTGTAATCTAGACGGCCGATCGCTTCATGGAGCGACTGCTGCCGATGCGCCAGCAGCAGCGCTTGCTCGGGTCCCGGTTCGGGCGTCTCCGTATCGCGCTCCGCCCGCATATCCGGCAGCAGATTCCGCCAGCTCCATGTCCGCTGCTTCATGCGGCAGCGATTAAGCAGGATCCGCAATAGCCAGCCGCTTAGCTTATCACGGTCCTGCAGCTGGCCGATTTTGCGATAAGCCTGTATAAACGTATCCTGCACCGCTTCTTCGGCGGCCTGAAGATCCTTCAGCAGCAGGAAGGCCGTTCGGTGAAGCCGATCGCCGTACGCTTCCATCAGCATGCGCAGCGCCTCTTCGTCTTGCCGTGCTAAACGTTCGATGACATCCAACCCCAGGTCCCACCTCTCCACCTAATGATGATGCACCTCGATTGCAATAAGTTGCAAGGAAATCCTAAAAAACCCATCATAGCGGCTTCAATATGTACGATTTTCATAGAATAGAAAACGGCAGCCGAACGTGAGGCGGCCGCCGTTGTGACTCCGTTCAATTATCGTTCACGGTTAGATGCAGAACATCATTTCAGTTGAGCCAATAGCTGCAAGTATCGCTTCACATAGACGGCAGGGCTGTATTCCTGCCGGATCGCAACGAGTCCGTTGGCAATCAACGTATTCCGCAGCTTCTCTTCTTTCATTACTCGACTCACGTGTTCTACTGCATCAGCAATATGACCGGGCTTATACAATAGACCGTTTCGCCCATGCGTAATGATTTCATTTTTACCGGGAACGTCCGTGCTGATGATTGGCACTCCGACGGCCAGCGGTTCAAGAATATGATTGCCGAGCCCTTCGCGGATCGAAGGCGAGAGGATGACGCCTCCCGAGAGCTGGACCTCCGTGAACACTTCCGGCATGAAGTGATTGGGGACGTTATACATGAACCGGCTGATGCCCAACAATCCGATTCTTTTGCATTCGTGTTGGACGAGCGCCAGTTCATCTCGATTGGTGGGATTGCAGATGAACCATGGCTCGATGTTGTCTATGGCGTTTAGTCGCGCGCAGATGTGAACGAACTCCAACCAGTTCTTGCTGCGTTCCATTCGCGCGGCGAACGCAATGACCTTGCGCCCTTTCCCCGGCTTCGGACAATCCTTCCACTTCCGCTCCTCGGGCTTAATCAGATGGAACATCGGATCGACGGCATTGCCCTCTACGAGCACTTGGACGTTGGCGGTTAATTGCGCCTGGACCAGCGGTTTCAAGTACTTGGCGATACACATGACGGCATGAACCTTCCGATGGCGGCCGATCGTTTTCAGCGTGCCGGCAATTTCCCGATTCCATCCTCGAACCTCGTAGAGCACCTTGCCTGTATAGGTTTTCGGTACGCATGACAGAAAATGAAGCGCGTAAATAAAGGAGATGACATCATAATTGCCAATCTGGATCTGCATATGGAACTCGGCCGGAGTCCGCACATAATAATGGACGATCTCCTTGAAAATATATTCGCCCTCGCTCTTATCCAAAAAAACGACTTCAGCATGAATGCCATGCGCACGCAGCGCGCGTATCCGGTTCCGGAGCGTCGTTTGCAGCCCTCCCACCCTGGAGCTCGGCGCAACATACAAAATTCTCAATCTCTTAGCCCCTCCCGTCTACGATCTCGTGTTCGCCTAGAAACCCTACTCTGCGCCGTGCGAGCCGTCTTTGCCGTAATAGTCGATATACCAGTCCACAAACCGGCCAATCCCTTCCTGAACGGTCGTCTGCGGTTTAAACCCCGTCGTCTTGAACAGATCCGTCACGTCCGCATACGTCTCCGTCACATCCCCCGGCTGGAGAGGAAGCAGTTCTTTTTGTGCGTCGATCCCCAGCTTTTCTTCCAGCACGGTGATGAAGGTCATTAGCGGAACCGGATCGTGATTCCCGATATTATAGACTTTATAAGGAGCGGTACTGGAGCCCGGATTCGGCCGGCCGCCGTCCCAATCGGCATCCGGTTTGGGCGCGAGCGGTATGAGCCGCACGATGCTCTCCACGATGTCGTCGATGTAGGTAAAATCTCGCTTCATCCTGCCATAATTGAATAATTGAATCGGCTTGCCTTCCAAAATGGCTTTGGTGAACAGAAATAACGCCATGTCCGGCCTTCCCCAAGGACCATAAACCGTAAAGAACCGCAGTCCCGTTGTCGGCAGACCAAACAGGTGGCTGTATGTGTGTGCCATCAGCTCATTAGACTTCTTCGTCGCAGCGTACAGGCTAATCGGATGATTAACCGGCTGCGACGTGGCGAACGGCAGCGCGGTGTTGAGGCCGTACACCGAACTGGTCGATGCGTAGATGAGGTGCCCGATTCCGTGATGACGGCAATTTTCCAGCACATTCATGAATCCGACGACATTGGACTGAATGTAAGTATGAGGGTGGTCCAGGCTATACCGGACGCCGGCCTGAGCCGCCAAATGAATCACGGCTTCCGGGCGAAACCGTTCAAATAACGCGGTCATGGCACTGCTATCTTCCAAATCCGCTTGAACGAACAGGAAGCTCGGATCCTCCAACCGTTTCAATCGATTTTTCTTTAGCGAGACCGAATAATAATCGTTCAAGTTATCATAGCCAGCGACGGAATGGCCATCCTCCAACAGCCGCTTGGATACATGAGAACCTATGAATCCGGCACAGCCGGTTACTAGAATTCGCACGACGGATCCCCCCTTTCAAGAACAGCATATGTGAAGCCCTCCAGGAATGAACGGCTATTCCACTACTTGCGGACAAAAAAATCTCTCATAACCCATTCAATTTCATAATCCCTTTCATAAATTAGTAGAAGCTGAAACATAGTCAAAGGAGAATGGGGATTACATGAACATTTTGCTGGTGGCCGATTATCCCGGCTGGGCGTTCGATCATATCGCCCAAGACCTATCGGCGCAAGACATAGATGGGATTCAGTTCGAAATCAACTATTATTCCAATGTGACGGCAGCCGATCAAGCCCGCTTCGATCTGATCTATCCGATGACGGTCTCGATTGCGCAGCGGCTGCATAAGATCGGGATCCCCTTGGAGAAAATGGCGACGGGCATCACGTCATTGGTTCCCTATGAGGCGCAGCTGGCGAGCGGTAGATTGCCGGGAGAATTTCTGCGGCTGCTTCGGATGATGCGCGGCGTTAACACATACTCGAACGAAATCGTCCGCCTGTTCAAGCCCTACTTTCCTCTGCGCAAGACGAGAGTGGGGATCGATACGGCGCTATTCAAACCTGCTCCCGTCAGCCGGGCCGGCTCATTCAGAGCGGGCTGGGTCGGCCGAATCGATATCCCGGCCCGGCGCGAATTAAAGGGGTATGATCTCGTCCGGTCCGCGCTGCATGGATTAAAGCTCGAACTGGAGATACGCACCTTCAAGGAGCGGTACGTCCCCCGCGAGCAAATGATCGGCTATTATCAACGGCTCGATTGCCTGATCTGTTCAAGCCGCACGGAAAGCATTCCTTTTCCGGTATTGGAGGCGGCCGCCTGCGGCGTGCCCGTCATTTCCACGCCGGTGGGAATCGTCCCCGAACTGATTCGGAGCGGACAGAACGGAATCATCATCCCCCGGACGGCGAACGCGATTCGGAAAGAGGTCCTTCAATTCATGGCGAATCCTGGCGAACGGCAGAAATTGGGACGCAATGCCAGAGATACGGTCGTGAAGCAATGGTCGTGGGACGTCTGCAAGCGAGATTGGGAGGCTTTTTTCAAATCGCTCTAGTGACCCATTCATGCTCACGATCCCTTTCATCTCATCGACGAAGGAGAATGGGGTAAGATGAATATTTTGCTGGTGGCCGATTATCCCGGCTGGGCGTTCGATCATCGAGCCCAGGATCTATCGGCGCTTAACCTAGAAGGAATCCATTTTGAAATCGGCTATGTTTCCAATGTGACGGCCGCCGATCAAGACCGCTATGACCTGACCTATCCGATGACGGTCTCGATTGCGCAGCGACTGCATCGGATCGGAATCCCCTTGCAGAACATGGCGACAGGCATCACTTCCTTAATTCCCTATGAGACGCATCTGGCGAGCGGCCATTTCCCGAGCGAATTTATACGGTTTATACAGCAATTACGGGGCGTCAACACGTGTTCTCAAGAAATCGTCCGCCGCTTCAAGCCCTACTTTCCTCTGCACCGAACCAGAACGGGGATCGATACGGCGCGTTTCAAGCCTGCTCCCGTCAGCCAGGCCGGCTCATTCAGAGCGGGATGGGTCGGCCGAATCGATCTCCCGGCCCGGCGCGAATTAAAAGGGTATGATCTCGTCCGGTCCGCGCTGCGCGGATTACCGCTTGAACTCGAGATACGAACCTTCAAGGAGCATTACGTCCCCCGCGAGCAAATGATCGGGTACTATCAACGGCTCGATTGCCTGATCTGCTCGAGCCGAACGGAGAGCATTCCCCTTCCGGTATTGGAAGCTGCCGCCTGCGGCGTGCCCGTCATTGCCACACCGGTGGGCATCATACCCGAACTGATCCGCAATCGGCAAAACGGAATCATCATCCCCCGGACGGCTAACGCGATTCGAAAAGAAGTCATGCATTTCATGATGGATCCAGGCCAACGTCAAATGATGGGACGCAATGCCAGAGATACGGTCGTGAAGCATTGGTCGTGGGACGTCTGCAAGCGGGATTGGGAGGTTTTTTTCAAGTCGCTGCGATAAACGTGGAAGACGAATAGACACCCTCGCCGGATGCTAGCGGCAGGGTGTCTATTCGATTTGTGCCGTTTATGGCCCATCCGGTGGCGCCCTTTATGGTCCAGCCGGCGGATCAACGTTGGGGTCCTCCGCTGCAGCGGGCGAAGGCGCGATTCCGAGGGCGAGCGCCAGCCGCCTTTTGTTCTCCAGCAGGTTCGCCTCGCCGGGCAAGTACGAGAGAGCATGCTCGTTATGCTCGTACGCCTCCCGCAGATGCCCGAGCTTGGCAAAGCAAAGACAGAGCTGGACATGGGGCAGCCATGTCTGGTAGGCCACATTCACGACCCCCATGTACCCTTCCGCCTGCCGCGACTCCAGCGCCCGGCTGTACCAGTAGATCGCGAGCGCCCACTCTCCCCGTTCCTCGAAGCATCCCGCGATGGTACAGCAGCTGTCCGCGTGCGGAACATCATAGTGAAACGCTTTGAACAGGCTATCCAGCTTCTTCTCCTTCCGTCCGAGGTGATGGTAACACTCGGCGAGCTTGCCGCATGCCGCAATCCGGTCCTCCCGATACCCGGTGGGCTCCCGGAAATACGTCTCGTAGCATTCGGCCGCTTCCTGATACCGCCGCTGGTCCAGCAGCTCGTTCGCATAGAAGTACAAATTGCGTCCTTCCAGCTTGCCGCCTCGTTCCATCCACTGCTGCATGATGCGCATGTTTCTTGCCGAATGGTCGCCCTCCCGGTGATGGGATACCGCGATATCCGTATCCAGCGCCTTCCCGCCCGTCACATCCAAATATTCATGGATCGGATTATGCCAGCGATAGCCTTGGCTCCGTTTGACCAACCGATACCGGCGCGAGATTGTGGTCGCATGTCCCGCCATATCGAACGCCAGATGATAATCGCATATGATGGCGTCCGGTTCCCAGGACAGCGCCTGCTTCAAGCCGGCGAACTTGCCGCGGTCTTTCTCGTAGAGCACGTCGTCCGCGTCAAGCCACATGATATAGTCCATCGTTGCCTGTTCGAACGAGAAGTTGCGCGCGGCCGCAAAATCGTCCCGCCACGGGAAATCGAAGATGCGGTTCGTATAAGTAGCGGCAATCTCCTTCGTGCGGTCCGATGACCCGGTATCGACAATGATGATCTCGTCCACTAGATCGTGAACGGATGCGAGGCATCGGCCGAGTACATGTTCCTCGTCCTTGACGATCATGCATAGACTGACCGTTATCATGGACACTCCCCCTCCTCTATACTTGCATATCGACTCAGCCGTCCAATCACGATGTTCCCGAAAGCATAGCATAGGATATAGTCATACCACTTTGGTTCAGAAGGAAGGATCGCGGTTATGTTGGATCTCGCGGGTCTGCTTGGACGGATTGAATCGGCGCTTGACCATAAACGACCCTTATCTCTCGTTCGAATCGGGGACGGAGAAAATTTGATCTTGGCTCAGAATTCCGTCTGGACCATGGAACAAGTGCTCCGTGAAGCATGGGCGAAGAAAGCGAATATGGGGAAGAAAGGGGTGAATCTCCCTAATCTCGCCTTGAGGGATGAAATGGCCGCTGTACTGAAACAGGCCGATATTGTGGGCATTCTCCCTGCAGGCGATCGGACGATCGGCGTCCCCGAGTATCTGAAACGCGAGTTGACCGATAAAGTATTTGCGCATTTCAACATTCAGCCCCGCTGCACGTGTCATGCCAGCGTCAACCGTAAATTAGCCCATTATCCCGGATTCTGGAATCTCCTCCGGGAACGAAAAGTGCTCATCATCACGTCCAAGGCGGATGAGCTTCGCAAGGTCTTGGAGAACAAGCCGTATCATCTTCATATCGTGGAGGCGCTCGCCTTCTCGCACTATAATGAGATGCAGACGATCCGGAACTGGTTGACGGCCCATCCCGACCAGTTTGACGTTGCCCTGATCTCCTGCGGCGTTAATGCCGTCATTCTTGCCCAGATGGTCCGAGAGCTGACCGGTAAGGTTGGCCTCGATTTCGGGAAGGGAAGGAACGTCTTGTTAAAGGAACGGTTTTAAATCGTCCCCCCGCCCAAGCGAATAATCTTTGCCTTGCCGCTCATTCCCTTCAGCGTATTCCTGGCATCGTATACGAGCGGCACTTGGTCGATAATGCGCTGCAAGGGCAGATCATCGTGGTCTACCGCAATGATTGCGCAGTCGTTCAGGCCTTCCTCGTTCTCACTGAATCGGTAACAGGCAAGCTTCTCCCCCTGCACCGTAATTTCGGGCACATAGGGATCATAATACGATATGAGGGCGCCTTCTTGTTGAAGCCGTTTGATCAGCTCGATCGAACTGGATTCGCGGATATCGTCAATATTCGCCTTGAATGTGACCCCTACGACAAGAATCTTGACACCCGACAACGACCCGCGGGATATGGCCTCCTTGATGCCTTCTACGACAAAGGCGGGCATGCGATGATTGACTTCTTGCGCGATCGCGATAAACGAGCTTGACGCTCCGAATTGCTTCGACCTCCATTGCAGGTAGAGCGGGTCGACAGGAATACAATGACCGCCTACTCCCGGACTAGGATAAAACGCCGAGAATCCAAACGGCTTGGACCGGGCGGCTTCGATGACTTCCCAAACATCGATGCCCATGCGGGTACACAGCTGCGCGATTTCATTGATGAAGGATATATTGATGAACCGGTAGGCATTTTCCAGCAGCTTGGTCATTTCGGCCGCATCGGTGGATGAGATCCGGACAACCGTTCGGAACACGGTCTTATACACGTCCTCCACCGCGCCGGCGCACTTCTCCGTGATGCCGCTGATCACCTTGGGGATGACCTCAAGCGGATAGCTCCGATTCCCCGGGTCGACGCGTTCCGGCGAATAACCCAGATAAATATCGGTGCCCACGATGAGACCGCTTTGCTCCAGCATCGGCTTCAATACTTCACGGGTCGTTCCAGGGTAGGTCGAGCTCTCCAATACGATGATTTGGTCTTGGCGAAGATGGTCGCGGACGTCGGCTGCCGCCTGCAGCAGATACGTCATGTCCGGCTCGTTGTCCTCGGTTAGGGGCGTCGGCACGCAAATAATAATGACATCGGCTTCCTGTAATCTGCGTCTATCCTTGGTCGGAGAAAATCGATGACTCTCCAAAGCCGATTTCACTAGCGAATCGGGAATATCCTTAATATAGCTTCTTCCTTCGTTCAACGCTTGCAGCTTCCGATCATCCAGATCGATGCCGATGATGGTGTAGCCATACTGGGCGAATGCCATTGCGAGCGGCAGTCCCACATAACCGAGTCCGATCACCGCAACGGTTTTCCTCGTGCTACTCACTTATCAGGCCCCCCTCTCTCAATAGCTCCGCGATCGCTGCTTTATCCATTAATCCGGCATTGGAGTGATACTCGCTGAAGGCCACTTGGTGGAGTTGGCTGTAACGCTCATAGCTCCCATATAAGCTGGAGGATGGAAGAATCATATAATACTGCTCGGAGAACTGCCGCGTGTAGGGCACTTCGCTTTTGGAGATGAGTACTTCATCCAGCCGTTCTCCGGGACGCATGCCGATCTCTTTGCAGGACGCCGGTTTGTTGCCCGAGAGCTCCATCAGTACGTTGGCCAGATCCGCGATCCTGCAGGCCTTCATCTTCATCACGAACGTTTCCCCGCCCTCCGACTCCTTTGCGGCAACCAGCAATAATCGGATCGCTTCGGATATCGTAAGAAAGAAACGGGTCATGTCGTTGTGGGTTATCGTAACTTCTTTGCCTTTGCGAATTTGATCCATAAATAACGGGACAACGCTGCCGCTCGTGCCGAGCACGTTGCCTCCCCGCACGCATACGAACCGGGTGTAATCGCTAAGTAAATTCGCGTGGATCATTAACTTTTCCCCGATGGCCTTCGTTAAACCGTACGTATTCATAGGGTCGACGGCTTTGTCGGTGGATACGTTGATGACCTTCGTAACGCGCTGTTTTATACTCGCACGAATCATATTTTCGGTTCCAAGCACATTCGTCTTCAGCGCCTCATCCGGCTGATCTTCGCAGACATCCACATGCTTGAGGGCCGCCAAATGAAACAAATAATCGACTTCTTGGCAGGCGTCATGGACGGCGTGATAATCCCTGACGTCGCCTATGATGAACCGCAGCCGGGAATCCAGCTGGAAATCCCTCTTCATCAGCACTTGCGCGTATTCGTTACGGGAAAAGATTCTGATTTCTTTCGGATGCTCGTTTAAGACGGCTTCCGTCAGCTCTCGGCCCCAAGACCCCGTGCCTCCCGTGATAAGAATCGTTTTGTTACGAAACATCCTTCTTCCCCCCTGTATTTGAATATGCGTTTACGATCAGCGTGTTTTGGCCTTCCTGCATAAGCGGTGTCCCCTTTCCTTGCAGCCGGTGCTAAACTTCTATTAATTTATGAGAGCATGCAAGAATCGGTATGGACGATCTTAATAGGATCAAGAAAATGTTCTTGATAGAGAAGCGATACCGCCATTCAAGTCCGGATTATCGAATGGACCATTCGGATGAATTCAGCCGCGCGAACGGCGGACGTATGGTGATGATGAACGAATTCGCAGCCCTGTCTGGCGATTTGGCTGACCAGGGTCTGATTCCGCGGGGCAGCGTAGAAATCTACCTTTTCCTGATAATCGGCTTCCGATATCGATACGAAATGCTTGCCTGGTTCAAAGCCCAGATCCAGCAAATCCTGATTGCAAGGCGCGAGCAGCAGCGTATTGCAGGCGGGAACCTCGAAATATTTGCGAAGGGGGTAATGAAGGATGGAGTCGCAGGAGAGGAAGATTCGGCTTCGGTTGATTTCCCTGGCATAGTTCTGGCCGATCCAGGCGTTCGTTGGATGCTGGACCTGAACATAACCCGGATGCTCGTGATATACGAAACCCGGGCGGCCTCGATAGCGGTTAAGCATTTGGAGCCGAAGCGGGTAATATTTTCGGTCTACATAGCCCATGAGGAGCAAGTCAATGCGTTTCGTTAACCGGTAATCCCGAAAGACGGGCGCATGCGCGAAATGCGGCAGCCATCTCATTCTGGATACGTATTCCGGATACAAGTGGATAAAGGCGCTGCGGTACATCGAAAAGATCACGGGAACCCGGTGCTGCTGGATGAATGCTTTGCGTCCCTTGACGTCGAAATGGAGATCATGCATGATGATGCCCCATGGGATGGACAGCCGGGCAAGTCCTTCGATTCTCGGACAATGGGTATCGCGTAAATCATTCAGCAGAATAAAGTCCGGCTTGAACCGCAATTGCTTGAGAATGGCTGAAATATCGCCGTCCTCGTGATGCAGCTCGAGGTCTGCATAGGCTTGCAGTTCCTGTTGGAAATAATAAAAACTCCGTTCCATCCGTTGGCTGAAATCACGCGTGATCAAGAGCAGCTTCAGTTTTTTCAATCGTTCCATCTCCCTTATTCGCGAATATGCAGGGGCCCGTACGGGATGAGACTTCTCCTCTTGCACATGGGAAAGGACAGGAATCGCTTCCTGCCCTTTCTTCGGTCCTACTGCAGTTGTACCAGTCCGCTCGTGAATGAGAGATAGGAGATTAGGCGGATGTGGAAGCTTCACCGGAGAAGACTTCCGGGCCGTTGCGGACCGACGTGGTTGCACCGGACACGAACGACGTGTAGACCGTTTCCAATGCGGCAGGGGCAAGCAGATCCTGCGCGGTGAAAGCCGTAATCTGCGTCGTTGCTACGGCGGTTACTACTCCAACAGCCGTGTAAATGACATTCGCCGCGGAGTAGCTGGCTCCCCGAACGATTTCGATCGTGTACGTGTCTCCGAAATCACCGCTAATGCCGATCGTCCCTGACAGAGTAACAATCGGATTCGCGACGTTTTGCGTTTGAAGACCGATAATACCGAACAGAGCCGGCGTCGTGGTTAAAGCTGTTCCTGGCGAGCCAACCGTGTTGGAGTTCATGGAAGAACGTTTATCCAAAAATGTCCCCATCATTAATCACCTCCTAATCTATGGTTAGTATATTGAAGACTCTATTAAAGGGTTTGGACAAACGTACTAGGGGAAGCGTTCATTTTCATGCGTTTACATGTTCGGGGACTTTTTTCTCGCGGCCGACAAGATCCACAGCAGCAGCGGAACCGCGATTCCGCAGATGGGGATAATCGCGTCCTGCCATAGTTTCTGAAACATGATGATCCATGTCTGATTCGGAACCATAATCGCCGAGATGAACATGAGCGGCGCTCCGAACAAAATCATTTTCCGCCAGTCCTTGATATTGAGCCAGTTTGACATTTCGTAGCTGGTCAAGAACAAATATAGCGACAGCTTCGCAAACACGCCGAAAACCCAAACGTAGATGACGAAGATATCGACGTTCTGAATAAAGTTCAAAATGTTGATGGACCGTACGATCATAAAATACGGGAACCTGAACTCGGCGGATAAATTAGGGCCCATAACGAGCAAAACCATTAAGGTTGCGGCGAACACGCCGAGTATGGTCACCAATAGGCCGATCATCGATCTAGACATCGCCTTTTCCGGCTTATGCATGAACGCAATGACCGACAGCAGCATGAAGGTCTCGCCGAAGAAGGAACCGGGAGCGGCCGAAGCCTTCGCGACTTGCTTCCAGCTTATGTCGTTGAAAACCGGCGCCAGCTGACTCCAATCTACATTGCCCTTACTCAACACGAAGGTGAAGAACATGGTGATGACGGTGAGCGGGCCCGCGATCTCGCAAAACCGCCCGATCGATGTTATGCCGCCGGTAAAGGTAATATACGCCATCAACGCCACCATGAGCAGCTCGATCAGCCATACGGGCGTCTGATCGAGCAGGATCAGGTGGATAAAATCGGCGAAGGAGCGGAGCACGTCGATCGATAGCATGTACCATGCCGCAAAGTACGGCAGCACGATCGCTCGGCCGAACCATTTCCCGAGCAGCTTCTGACTGTACTTGACCAGGGTCTGGCCGGGATGGAGCATACTCACGCGAACAGCCAGGAAGGTCAAGACGACGCCGATCAGGCCGGCGAGCAGCATCGATATCCAGGCGTCCTGCCTGGCCGTCTCGATCGCGGGCGATATTCGGAGCCAGACCTCCATGACTAATTCGGAGGTCGCGATGATCCACACAACCTGATTTCCTGTCAGCTTCACAAGTCGATATCCCTCCTGTCCCGCCGGCAACGCAGGCATTTAGCCGGCTTTGAAATGACGCATCAAGGATGAGCTGGACTGCCCCGGGTCCTTGCATTGAATGTCCACCTTCACGGTGATATGAACCCGAGGAAAGGTTGCCTTCCACTTGGGCCTTACCGTTTTCCACTGCACGGGTTGCTGCTTATGGAAGCTTTCCCCGAACGCGAATATATCCGCTTTGTACTGCTTCTGCACCTTATGCACCATTTCGGCGACCGACGTCTGAGTCGCCTCGCTTAGCGCCTTCTGAATGGTCGCGAGATCTTCCCGCTTCGTCGGATCAAGGTTGGAATTGTTCTCGACGATTGTGCCTTCGCCGGTTAAATGGACGTCAACGTCGATTTGCGAACCCGAAGGTTTGACGCGAACCTTATGCTTGAGCGTCTGGAGCCTCACGCTGACGTTGCCGTCGCCCTTCTTGACGAGGGCGGTGATGGCGAATCGGTTCAGTTTGCCGAGTATCCAATTCGTGTACAGCGCTTCCCTAACATTCAGGAAGCCGATCAACTTGAGGTCGTCATCCTTGTTAATAATGGCTCCTCCCGCATACTCGTACTTATGCACGGCATTCAGGCGGATCAACGGCACCAGCGGCTGCGTCGTCTGGCTCATCGATTCCGACAGGAAATTCCGGAAATAGTAAGGCTTCAAGCCCATCGACCTGATCTCCCGCGCCAGAGTCGGCGTAATGATGGGGTCGAAGATTGGCGTAATGGTAAAGATGTCCTTCGCCTCGGCGTTCTTCACCACGAATATCGAGGAGCGCAGTTCCGATTGCGGGTTGCGGATGAAAATATCCATAAAGCTGCCAATTCCGTGGGCGGCCATTCGATGACCGATAATAATGGTCTGGCGGTGACCGAAGAAGAGCGTCCGCGAAACTTGCTTCTGGAGATTTTCCACCGCGTCGTACACGTTCTTGCCGCTTGCCTTCATCATGCGGAAGCTCTGTTTCTTATTGCCGCCGCCGTCTTGCAAGCCTCCGATGCCTGCAGGTACGACGATCTGGGAGCTAAGCATGACCTCCCCTTCCTGCGTATAATCGAGCCCGGACCCGAGGACGAGCGCCTGCTCGTCCGGCTCCTGGAGATTCCAGCAGGCCGTTAGCGGCACGAACAGCAGCAGCGGCAGAATAAGCTTGCCCGCCCGCCTCATGTGGGCTCAGCCTCCGGCTCGGACTTCTTAACTTGCTTGCGGGGCCGCCGCACCACGAGATCCTTCAGCCTGCGGGAGGCAAGCGGTGCCACCGGGCTGAAATACGGGGTGCCGAACGAGCTCAGGTGGATCATATGAATCAGAATGGCGATGATCCCGACGGCCATCCCGAACAGGCCGAAGATGCCGGACATAATAAGCAGCGGAAACCGGAGCATCCGCAGCGGATAACCGGCGCGGTAGCGCGGAATGACGAAGGAAGAGATACCTGCGGCCGCGACAACGATAACGATCGGCGCTGAGATAATCCCGGCGCGAACCGCCGCTTCGCCGATGACGAGCGCCCCGGCGACGGTGACGAGCGGTCCGATCTGCGTCGGCAGGCGGATGCCGGCCTCGCGCAGTCCCTCGAACATGAGCTCCATCAACAGCACCTCGACGACGGTCGGGAACGGCGCCTTCTCCCGCAGCATCGCGATCGTAGTCATGAGCTTGAGCGGCACCATCTCCTGATGATAGTTGGTCAGCGCGATATACAAGGACGGGAAGAGGACCGAGAAGAGGATGAACCCGAAGCGGATCCAGCGGCTGAAATCGACGAACAAGAACCGCTCGTAGTAATCGTCGGGCGCCTGCAGACCGCCCCAGAATGTGGCCGGGGCAACGATGACGAACGGTGAACCGTTGGTAATAATGGCGACTTTGCCTTCAAGCAATTCGGCCGCTACGACGTCGGGTCGTTCCGTGTTGCCCATCTGCTGAAAGGGGGTGAAATGAAAGTCCTCGATCGATTCCTCGATGTAGCCCGATTCGAGAATGCCCTCCATTTCGATCTTGCCGATTCGCTCGCGGACGGTCTTCAGCACGTCCATGGAGACCTTGCCTTCAATATAGGAGATGACGATTTCCGTCTGCGACAAGCTGCCGACTTTATGCGATTCCATCTTCAGCTTCGGCGTCCCGAGTATGCGGCGAAGCATGGTGGTATTGATCCGAAGGTTTTCGGTGAAGCTTTCCTTGGAGCCCCGGAGCGTCGCTTCTTCGGTAGGCTCCTCGATGCTGCGGGTTTCAAATTGCTTGATATCCGCGATAAGCGCGTGCGGTTCCCCGTCGACCAGCAGGGCGAGGTGTCCCTTCAGGATCATCTCGGCAATCGCGGTCGTATCGGACAGCTTCATCGTCTCCAGGATGGATATGAGCTCTTGGTCGAACATCTGGGCGATGCTGTCCATCGCTCCGAGACCTTTCGGCAGCCCATTATAGAGGAGCGGCTTAAGCACGTGTGAAGAGATGATAGCGGTATCGATCATGCCGTCGGTGTATATCAGGAGCAGCTTGGGCTGGTCGTTAATCGTAATCTGACGGAATTTGACATCCGAACAATTCTGAAAAATGTCTTTGAGAACTCGTTCATTCTCTGTGAGGTCTGCGCCAATGTGCATGATTGTTCTCAACCTTCTTGAAGGAGTGTATATCGATACGCATGTTATATCTTTCCTTAATCAAGGAACATTATGCTGGTATGGAAACAGCGCTTCGAAGCGTTCTGAGCCTTTTTTCATCTCATTAACGCGGTGTCGCATTAAACCATTCGGCCAAAAACAAAGACTGTCGTAACTTTCCCGACAGTCTCGAACCGCTTGGCACGCGGCGGCTTAAGCATGTGTTCTTGTCCTCAAGCAGCTGGCCAAGCCGCTGCTGGCAATCAAGGCAACCTATCGATTACATCGGTTGGATGGGATCGCCGTTCAAGATGTCTTCCACTTCTTGGTAGCCATCCGGGTAGGCGAAGTTATATCGCGCCGGAAGCGCAAATACGTATTTGTCGTTGCGAGTGAGTTCGCTTGGCCCCATAGGCGCCGCACCGATGAAGAACTTCTCCTGCTGGAGCGCGTTCCATTGCGCGATCGTAAAAACATAAATCGGGATGTCCTGTCTAGGCTTGTCAGCTGTCCATTCGGGATGGCGGATGCCGATAGACGCGCCGCTTTCGATAGCTTTGCCGTCTGCCGGATCTTGACCCGTCCATTTGCCCGTTACGATCGTGTACCCTTTCCAGCTGGCTGGCAGCGTGAAACGGAAACCATACTCGCTATTCTCATAGACGATTTGATTGGCGGTTGCGTCAGCTTGATTCGCTTGTGCAACGGCTGGGACGGACTGTTGAGCTTGATTCGCTTGTGTAACGGCTGGTGCAACTGCTTTCGCATGATTCGCTTGATTAGCGGATACGACGGCCGGTACGGATATGGCAACGGCAGCCACCAGCAGCAGCACCGCGGCGGCTCCTTTGTTTTTCTTTTTCATGTTTTAGTTTCTCCTCGTTATTTTCGCTTTGATTCAAATTAGGCGCAATGCCTCGATGGGCTTGTTCGCGCCCCGCTTGCAACTTCATATTACCGAGATCAGCCTCTTAAGGAATGACAGAACGGTAACGAAACCATTACAAGTCGGAAACAATACATTTTGATCATCGGTATCACGGTACCACTTTAACCTCCCCCCTATTCAACCCTCCCTCATCTCTTCGTTCGGCCCATAACGCAAGTGACCCGCAAAAGGAGTCACTTTGTTCAAAAGTGTCCTTCTTGCGGGTCACGGTTCAGATTTTAAAGCTGATTTACCAATAAAATACATGGAATTGATTCGGAATTAATGTTGGAGGTGCTATATTGACTGCGGAAGCTTGTCGAATCTCTGGCTATACCAAGCGGCTTCCGGAGCTCTATTATTCTACATCTTAGTTAGGAGGAACAATGATGAGACACATCCGCAAAAAAGGGGCTGCCCTGCTTGCCGCCACCGGCGTCGTCACCGTTACGCTCCTAGCCCCCGGAGCAGCGCTCGCCACGGCAGCGGCCCTGACGCACCCGACGACGCCGCCGCACCCGGGCGCAGGGCACGGCCACGCCGCCCATCCCGCGCAGCAGACCATCTGGCGCGGAGACTTCGACAGCTCCAGCTCCGCCTGGACGATCGAGACTGCCGGCGCCACCGGCGCTTGGCAGGGCTGGACGTTCACGAAGCGTGACGACTGGTTCGCCGCCGCCGAACCGCAGGGCGTTGGCTGCGATCCGGACGCCGATCAGCCGCTGGACAACAGCTGCTTCCTCGACGAGCGCAACCAGTTCTCCCGCGCGCGCGGCACGCTCGCCGTAGCTGACAACGGGATCGCGGCCGCGAACGGCGCCGTCATCGACAACGCGCACCCCGTCTCCACCGCATTGATCAGCCCGAGCGTCACCGTCGAAGGCCGCGACGAGGTCGAGCTCGTCTTCGCTTCGCACTACGAGCAGGCGCATAAGGCCGTCGCCCGCGTCACCGTATCGTTCGACGGCGGTAACGCGCAGGAGATCCTGCGCTATTACGGTGCGCGCATCAGCGACAACGGCGGCGGCGACGTGCTCTCCGGTCAGGAGGTCATTCCGGTGAATGTTCCCGCCAGGGCGAAGTCCGCTGTGTTTCGCTTCGAGTACACAAGCAACAAGCCCGAGCTGTACTGGGCACTGGACGACGTGCTTGTGCGCACGCCGCTCGCCCCGCTGGCTCCGAATGCGAAGGGTACGACGCTGCAGGTGTTCAGCGACATCCAGGGTGAGGGTCTCCCCTACCTCGACGCCGCCCTTGACCTGCTTCACCGCGAAGCCCCGAAAGCGTCAGCCGCGCTCATCGCCGGCGACATCATCAGCGGTCCGAAGGAGAATGGCCAGGAGGCGCAGCTCGCCGAGTACAAGGAGGTGAGCGACATCTTCGCCAAGCACAAGATGCCGCCGGTGTACCCCGCGATCGGCAACCACGACACGCGCAGCTCCGTGCTCAGCCTCGGTCAGCAGGCCGACAATTTCATCGCCTGGGCCAACCGGTGGGGCGCCAAGATCGACAAGACCTACTACGAGAAAGTGATCGATGGCATCCCCTTGATCGCGCTCGGCGCCGAAGCCGGCACCACGGCCGCGGAAGGCGGCGTCAGCGACAAGCAGGTCCAGTTCTTGAAGGACCGCCTCGCGTACTGGAAGACGCAGGGTAACCAGGTTGTCGTGATGGGCCACTACCCGTTCGAATGGTCGGTCTCCGGCACCTACGGCAGCTTCTACCAGAACAGCAGCCGCATCCAGGTGCTTGAGGACATCATCGGCCAATACTCCAATGTTGTCTACATCAGCGGCCACTCGCACTGGTCGCCGTACCTGCGAGACTGGTCGGGCCGCCCGGTGACCGAAGGCGGCGACCCCGACGGCTTCGCGGCGTTCAACACGGGCTCGCTGGCGATGGAGTTCGGTCCGAACCCGATCAACCCGTGGGATGAAGACTCGATGACCGACCGGCCGGAGTCGCCCACGGTAATGACCATCACGAAGTACGATGACCGCATGATCGTACGCGACTTCGACGTTTTGACCGGCGAGCAGATCCAGGAGCTGACCGTAGCGAACCCGCTCGCGGGAGACTGACCCTCTAAACTCCAAACGCTCCGTCTCGCCCTCACCGGGCGGGACGGGGCGTTTTCGTGCTACCGGAGAAGGCGGACCGCCTTCATCGCCGGGAAGAGACGCTTAGGCGTCTCTCCACGCGTCCAATCCGAGCAGCTTTCGGCCAAGCGGCGTTAGCTCGGGCGGCCCCTCGAACGCCGTTTGTTCCCACTTTCTCGGATCTCCGGGGAAGGCAGGGTGATGCTCGGGTGCGCTTCGCTCGCGCCACATCTTAACGCGCTGTTCCCTCGCCTCCTCGCTGCCTTCCGGGAACATCGTCATATATTGCGCGTAACGAGGGACCGTATTCCGGTTATGCCCGTTTCCGTGCGCCAGCAGCACGTCCCAGATGAGCAGATCTCCCGCCTTCCCGGGAATGGGCCGCGCTTCGTAGCCCGTCAGATCGGGAACTCGGGGATTACGGTCGGCGGGCTGCCGATCCAGATACTGCTCCAAGTCATGATAGATTTCCGGCACGCATTGAAACCCGCCCTGATTCGCCTCCGTATCCGCCAAATAGAGCACGCCCTGCACCCTGCGCCCTTTCGGTATCGGGCGCGGCAGGACGCTCGTATCCGTATCCCAATGAATGAAGCTGTTGTCCAGATGCTTCTTATCGGCTCTCATCGGCGGCTTCATGTTCACGCGGTCGATGCTCACCCACAGCTTCTCCTCGCCCAGCAGCGCGGCGAACGCATCATAGACGGCTTCCAGCTGGCGAATGTCCCACATCGCCTGATGATGATACAGCTCGACCATGCCGTCTCGGTTCATCACGCCTGGCGGCGGCGCATACCAATTCTCCGGGTCGGAAGCGTCCTTGCCGAGACAGGACCAGATCGCCTCGATGACCTTATCGCAATACGCTTTGGGCACGAGGCCTTCGAGCTTCACGTACCCGTTATGCCGAAAAAATTCAACCTGTTCCTTGGTGATGATCGCCATTTCCCATCCCTCCATGTTCCTGATCAGCGTCGGCCGAACCCTATCCCTTGACGGATCCGATCATAGCCCCTTTCACGAAATGCTTTTGCAAAAACGGATAAACGATCAAGATCGGAATCGTCGAGACCATAATCGCAGCCATCCGAACCGTGAATACATTCACCTGATTCTGAAAGCCGATGGAGAGTCCCGACTGTTCGGTGGCCGCGCTCGTGTTGCTGATGATATCATTGAGCACCATCTGCAGCTGCCACATTTTCTTTTCCGTCATATACAGGATGGAACTGAAGAAATCGTTCCAGTACCCGACGGCGATAAACAAGGCGATCGTGGCGATAACGGCGTTGGAAAGCGGGAGCACGATTCGAAAAAAGACGGTCAAATCGCCCGCCCCGTCGATCTTCGCCGCTTCCTCGAGCTCATCGGGAATGCCGCGAAAAAAGCTCAGCATAACGAAGATGTTCCAGGCCCCCATCGCATTCGGCAGAATGAGCGCCCAATAGGAGTCGATCATGCCCATCCCTTTGACCAGCAGATACGTGGGAATCAGCCCGCCGCTGAACAGCATGGTGAACAGGATGAGCAGCGCGATGGCCTTTTGCCCCCGCAGCCGCTTTCTCGAGATCGCATACGCCGTCCCCGCGGTGAAGAACGTGCCGATCAGCACGCCGCTCAAGGTCGAGATCACCGTCACCTGAAAGCCGGTCAGCAGCGATACGTTTTGCAGCACCGCCTTGTAGGCGGCGAACGAAAACCCTTCGGGCAGCAGGAATAATCCGCCGCCCATCGTCTGCTCAGGTTCGCTTAACGAGCCCATGACGATATACCAGAACGGATAGATCATCGCAACCATCAGGATGATAAAAAACAAGTGATTCAGCATATCAAACAACCGTTCGCCCTTCGATCGTCCAACCATATCCTCGCCTCCTACCAGAGCCCGTCTTGTCCGAATTTCTTCACGATTTTATTGGCCGACACGATCAAGATCATGGCGATCAACGACTTGAATACGCCGGCGGCGGTCGCATAGCTGTAATTGGCATCGGCAATCCCCACTCGGTAGACGTACGTATCGATAATGTCGGCGACGTCGTAGACGAGCGGGCTGTACAACAAGAAGATCTGCTGAAAGCCGGCTTCGAGAATGTTGGCCAGACTCAGGATGACGAGAATGATGATGACGGGCCGAATGGCAGGAAGCGTCACATGCCACATCTGCCTTCCCTTGCTCGCGCCGTCCATTCTCGAGGCCTCATACAGCTCCGGGTTTACGCCCGACATGGCCGCCAGATAAATGATCGTGCCCCATCCCACTTCCTTGTACAGATCGCTCGCCACGAGAATGGAACGGAAGTAATTCACATTGATGAGAAAATCGATAGGCTTCCCGCCGGAGGCTTTGATGATATAATTCACGAGGCCGTCGACCGGGTTCAGGAACGTAATGAGAATGCCGGAGAAGATGACCCACGACACGAAATGGGGCAAATAAATAATCGATTGCGTAATCCGTTTAAAGACCATGTTCTTCAATTCATTCAGCAGCAGTGATAGAAGGATGGGAACGGAGAAGCCCGCGGCCAGTTTATAGATGCTGATCACGAGCGTATTGCGCAAGATCTCGTAGAAATCAGGGGAACGAAACAGCTTGTCGAACTGCTCGAAGCCGACCCATTCGCTGCCCCCGATGCCGTTATAAATGTTGTAGTCCTGAAAGGCGATGACGATGCCGTACATCGGGGCATAGCGAAACACTAGAATCAGCAGCAGACCGGGCAGCAGCAGCAGATACAAGTACCTGTCGCGCACCACGTCCTTCCACAATCTCCGTTGGCCGGTCGACCTCAATTTCATTTGGACCGCGGTTTTGGCAGCCGGTTCCATTCGGACACCTCGTCTCTTCTTGAAATGGAAGAGAAGCCCCGGGTCGGAGCTTCCCCTTCCCCCTTTTGCGATTCGCCTTCGTCCGGTCTTCTACGACAACCTACTACTTATAAGGCGTGATGTTTTTCTCGTACCATTCGTCATACTTGGCGTATTCTTCTTCCTGCGCGCTGTACAGCGCGTTCGCTTCTTCATCGACTGCCTTGCCGCCGAGCTTCTGGTATTGATCGACGAAGGTATCGAATGCCTCGATGCCGAGCTTGCCGGTAATGATGCCCCAGAACGTCTCGTCGCGGGCCTTCTGGATGTCCGCGGAATATTTGTCCCATTGCGGACGGTTCGTCGCTTTGAATACGGCGATCTTGTCACGCATCGGCTGGGACGTTTCGGCCTTATACTCGAACAGCTTGGTCACCTCGGGCGTATTGGAGAGGTTGGCCGCGTCCTTGCGCGTGATGACCCAGGAGAAATTGTCGAGGCCCAGCTTGTTGGCTTCGTCCGGCGTGACTTTCCGGTTGTACAAGCCGTTATCCATCGTATAATGTTCGCCTTCCTTGCCGAAGCGGAGCAAGGTGTTGACTTCCGGCGAAGCAATGGCGTTGAGCACCTGCACCGCATCGTCGGCGGAGCCCGCGTCGGTCACGACCAGGTAGCACCAGCCTCTCGGGGCGGACGGAATGTCGGACTTGAATCCATCCGGTCCCGCCACCGGATCGATCGCGATATAATCGCCGCCGGGGTTGTTCTGTTTGAAATTGATGGCCGCGTTGCCTGTCGGATTGAAGTAGGCGACCCAGCGGTAGAACGCCCCGACCTTGCCGGACGCATAAATTTCGTCGACTTTTTCATTCGTATTGTTCGAGGCGCTGGCCATTCGGGGATCGATGACGCCCTCACCGTACAGTTGGGCGATCTGCTGCAGCGCCGTCTTGACCTGCGGCATGGTGGCCCCGTACTTGATCGTTCCGTCCTCCTGTTTGATGAACGCGTCGGGATCCACCCCATAGGCGTAGAAGAACGGCGCGAGACTGCGGTAATAGTAGTCGCCCGACAAGCCGTACGTGTCCTTCTTGCCGTTGCCGTCCGGATCGTCGTTCGTAAAGGCACGGAGCACTTGTACGAACTCATCCAGCGTTTTCGGCACCTGAAGCCCCAACTTATCGAGCCAATCCTTGCGGACGATCGTGGTCATGGTGCCGGCTTCGGCAACATCTCCGGGGATTTGAAACAATTTGCCGCTGGAATCCCAATGATAGAATAGGGTGTCCTTGGAGTAATAATCGATAATCTCTTTGCCGTATTTCTGCAGCGAAGGGGTGAGGTCCTGAATGATGCCCGCCTGGACCCACTTCGAATATTCCTTGGTATCGCCGGTCCATAGAATATTCGGCCGGGTATTCTTGGCGCTCATCAGCAGGTTGATCTTCGTATCAACCTCCGAAGACGGCAGGAAGATCGGGTCGATCGTGACCGGCCTCCCGAGCTTATCCGTCAGCTGCTCTTCTAACGCCTTCTCGCTCCACGCATCCGGCGTTTTCGGGCCGCCATTCAGCGTGATGCTGATATCCATCGGCTTCTTGGCCGCGTCGGCATCGGCTGCCCCGTTGTTCGCCGGCGCATTGTTACCGCCGTTCGAGCAAGCGGTGCCCAGCAGCGTGACGCCGGTCAGCGTCAGCCCGAGCCATTTGGCATTGATTCGTTTCTTCATCCGCAAGACCCTCCTTCATGTTCAACCGTCGATTGCAATCGCTTCCAACAGTCATGGGATCAACACCTCTGCCGTACTTTCGGGATGACCCAGTGAGTCCGATTAGTCCGGAAATACGCGGTCGAAGCCTGTTTTGGTCCGTCTCAGCAGCTCCTCGGGATCGCCTGCGGGCGGCTCCGGAGTCAGCACTTCTTGCGCTACCGGTCCGTCATAGCCGATCTTCTTCAATGCGGAGAGGAACCCTGTCAAGTCGATGACGCCTTCGCCTGTATAGAGACGGTCGTTGTCTCTCAGCTCCTCGATGGGCAAATCTTTGGCGTCGTTGATGTGGACGTGGACGATTTGATCCGCTTTCAACTGCTCCAGCTGAGACGGTGTAAATCCGGTCGTATGGCAGTGATAAAAATCAATCAGCAGACCGACATTCGGAAGACCGATGGCGGCGGCCATATCGAGCGTCTCCTCTACCGTCCAAATAAACGGATTCTTCCTGGATACGCGCCCATGGTGAGGCCCGACGAACTCCAGGCCGAACCGCAGCCCATAAGCGCCCAGCATCTCCGCGCACACGCGAAGCCGATAGATCGCCTGCGCCATGAAGCGGGCGGACGGCTGATCCGTGGAAGGCAGAATATACGTCACGCAGCGCGTACAGCCGAGCTCGGCCGCCGCGGCTGCCGACTCGGCGAGCGCGGGCAGCGCATGCCTGAATGCCGCGTCTGTGCCGCGCCAATCGACAGGGAGCCCGATCGCGCCGATCGCTACGCCGGTTTCGGCCAGCAAGCTTGCAGCCCCCTCCCGACCCAGCGAAGCTATCAACCCTTTCGCGTCGATGTCCACCGATTCGAAGCCGTATGCTGCCGCTTTACGAATAAATTCCTCGTTGCTCCATGTTGATCCCAGCCCGGCTCGCGTCAATCCTCTAATCATGAATTCGCCTCCGTTTCGAAAAATTCGACATAATAAAGCGCTTCCATCTCCTTATGAAAAAAAGACTGATGTGCCAAAGAAGATAAACACGAACCGTTACGATCGTTACATTATCGTCATTTTGCACACCAATCTGTCCGAGGTAAATTATAGCACCGCTGCATTTATGTGTAAACCTTCTTTTTCCAGTTGAAGTTATAGGTCGCATTATGCTCGAACCCTACGATTTTATCCTGCCTATTCCGAGGCTGAGTTTATTTGACAAACGATGTGATCTTTTGTTTCGTAAAGTAAACATATTTACATATGAACTGCACACTAGTTGACAAATACTTGCTGTCAACTACAATTAAATTCATACTCTTCTAAACGAAGGATTGAAGCCGGTGAATAAAAAAGTAACCACGTACGACATCTCCAACACACTCGGTCTTTCTCGAAACACGGTATCGAAGGCACTGAATAACCACCCCAGCATATCGGAAGCGACCAAGCAAAAAGTGCTTGAGCATGCCGTTGCAATGGGATATAAGCGAGTAACTCCCGGCCCCGCCGAACGGAGCGCTAGTACCCGAAGCACGAAGTGTATCGCCTATTTGACGCGAATCGACAGAAGCACGAACGGTTATTGGATGAATCTGATGAGAGGCGTCGAGGATGTACTCCGAGGCAGCGGTTACGACATGAAGATGTCCTTCATCCAAGACGAGGATATCCATGCCCTCTCGGCGCCTCCCCTGCTGAACGGCGCCATCGACGGATTCGTCGTGGTGGGCATGCTGGACAAAGCCTACACCGAGACCTTGCTGGCGCATTCGCTGCCGAAGGTTTTCATCGATTTGAATGCCGAGCTGCCGATCACCGACCTGAAAGCCGATGTGGTATTGATGGAGAGCGAGGAAAGCGTGTACCGGCTGACCCGCCATCTCATCGATTCGGGGCACCGCGAGATCGGATTTATCGGAGATACGTCGTCCCGAAGCTTCCTCGAACGCTGGATCGGTTACAGCAGAGCCCTTCATGACGCGAATATTCCCCCGCATCCCAGCTGCTGCATTACGCGTGCACCGTCCATACTCCCTCAATCCTATGAAGGCATTTCCGATACGCTTGGAGCGCTCGAACGGCTTCCGACCGCATTGGTATGCGGTAACGACCTCATCGCGCTGCACGCCATCCGGTTCGTGAAGGAGCAAGGCATGCGCGTTCCGCAAGACATCGCCATAGCCGGCTTTGACCAGATGAAAGAAACCGAGCTCCTGGATATTTCGCTCACAACGGTGACGAATAACGAGTTTCAACTGGGACAGCGGGCCGCAGCGGAGCTTCTATTCCGGATCCAGCGACCGAACAGGGCATTCGAGGTTATTCGCTTATCCACCAAGGTGATCTTCGGGGAAAGCACGCGTACGACCGCGCCGCCCAGCGAAGCTTGATTGGCCTGAAGCAGCTTGGACGGCATTCCAAGACCCCTTCCGTTCGTACGGTCGGGGGTTCTTTTTGCGTTTCGCGCAATCTTGCAACCTTGTAAGTTTGTTGAAGGGCAGATCGATACTACGGGCCATACGACTGCGCTACACTCAGACTGACGATTGGCGCGGCGCCGTCGATGAGTGCGAGACGAATCGTGGTGATTACGCCGGCGCTATGTATGCGGAGGGGAATGGCAAGATGAATGAAGGCCGTACGGGCCAAAGGCGCCGCGCCGCGGCGGCAGCGATGATACTGACGCTTGGAATGAGCCTGCTCGCCGCGTGCACGAACGATGGCCGCGAAGACGCCGAGCACCGCGTGCTGCGGGTAGGCGTCATCGCATCCGGCGACGCGGACGAGGCCGGGCAGCGCGAAGCTTGGACCGATGCGTTCGAGCTGACGCATCCGGACATCGAGGTCAAGCTCGTGCCCGCCGTAGATCTGGACGATCTGCGCAGCCGGGAGCTTGCCGGCGACCGCAGCCGGCCGAACCGATTCGAAGCGTTGAAGCGCTTGCTCGCGGGACCCGATCCGGTGGACGCGGTGGTACTGGACGACGCGACGTATTACCGGCCATTGACGCGCGAAGGGCTGCTGACGCCTCTCGACCCGATGGTCCAGGAAGACGGATTCGACCTGGACGATTACGTGCCGAGCGTCGTCGAGGCGCTGCGCGATACGGACGATCGCCAGCTGTATGCGCTGGCGTCGTCGTTCAACGCGGGCGGGTTGTATGTCAACAAGTCGCTGTTCGCCGCTGCGGGGGTGGCGCCTCCGACCGAAGCGTCGACCTGGCCGGACGTGATGACGCTGGCCAAGCGAATCGCGAGCGGCAGCGGAGACGGACGGATATTCGGTCTTTCCTTCGACCGCTGGAATGCCGACCCGTTCGCCGACGCCCGGCTGTACGCGATGATGCTGCAGCTGAAGCTGTTCGACAAGCAGGCGTGGACAATGACCGTCGATACGCCGCAATGGAATCGCGTCTGGACGGACGTTGCCGGCCTGTATGCCGACCGAATCGTGCCGTCGCAGGAGGACTTGGCGAGCGTCTCGAACGCGAACGCGGATCTGTTCATGAGCGGCCGGGTCGCAATGGCGGTCGGCGGGTACGAATATTTGAGCGACTTGCTGGCTGCGAAGACGTACGCGAAGGATTCGGAGCTGCGCGCGCTGGATTGGGAGGTCGTTCCGCTGCCGGCAATCCCCGAGAACCCGGATATCGGCGGCGGGTTGACGCTGAACGGCCTTATGGCGATCGGCGCCAAAGCCCGCAACCCGCGGCATGCGTGGGAGTTCATCCGGTACAACAACAGCCTGGAAGTGTCGAAGCTCGGCGCACGAAGCACGTACCGGATGCCGGCCCGCAAGTCGCTGATCAAGCCCCGGGACGGCGCGAGCTACGATCCTGGCGTCCGGACGCGTACGCGAACGACCGCTACTTCGGCGGCGGTTGGGGCGGTTGAGCCCCCCCTTCCCCTAACCGCGATGGCCCTTCACGCCGAGCCTGTCAGCACATTTGGATGATAACCGAAAAAAAGCCATTCGTTTGAGCACGAATGGCTTTTTGCGGGATCAGCGAGTACAAAGCGGCTATTTTGGCATGCGTAAATGCGTGCTAGTTGTCGAAGCTGATCCTTTCTGCATATTCAAGCAGTGTTGATGCCGCTTCTCTGCTTATGTGTTTACCGCTCTGAGCTTTTATTTCGTTTATAAACGAAGTGAGTTTTGCTTGCTTGAGTTTTACCTTCAAGCTGTTATATATGCCAGGGTTATCTATCGCTCCGTCTGCAAGATACCCGTCAAGAAGTTTATGCATTTTGTCTATAAGAAACGCTTCCGGCTTCCATAAATAGTCTCTGGCATAGATGGTGAACAACTGGCACCAAGTATTAAAGTCGTGTCCGCCTGCAACCACGAGATTCTTATAATTCGCGTCGGTAACGTCCAACGCGGCTACTTGGGCCGGACTCGGCAATCCGAAATCATATCGCCCGGCGCCAATGAGAATATAGGGTGCCCCCAGGTTCTTCGCTTCGGGGCTGATTCGCATGCCGGCGCTGAATACGCCGTAGTATCCGAACTTCGCAGCATCATCGTTTATGATGGTTGTTGTGATCCCCCCGCCCATGGACAACCCGGCAAACGACCGATCAGCGGGTTTCTTCGACACATTATAGTTGTCTTCAATGAATGGAAGAATGATATTGTACAAATTGGGATATCCGTCTTGAGCGTTTCCAAGGTACGTAGAATCCGTCGTAACGACGATCGCGGGTTCGGTAAGGCCATCGGCGAGCAGGTTATCCATAATGTTCGGTACGCTGCCAATGTTCATCCAATCGGAGGCGTCCTGGCCGCTGCCATGTTGCAGATATATCGTTTTATACGGCTCTTCTCGCTCTTCATCATATCCGTACGGTAGATACACGCCCAGGTACCGCGTCTTGCCATTGATCAGCGTCGGGATTTCCACATAATCCCATTTCCCTGTCTTTCCATCGGTTCTAGGGTTTTCAATCTCGCGCGCCCCCATGATTTTATCCTGTTTGTCCGGATCGTATGGCACGTACACCGCGTTAAAGGAACGCCTGGCGTTTCCTGTGAGGCCATCCGGAGCGAATTTCGGCGAATTCGCGGGATCGGGCACCCAGTAGTTACGATTCCCGTCCACGTAGAACCAATATTGGTTGGCGCCGGCTGCAAGCGGTACTTCAATGACCCAATAACCGCCGTCGCGCTTCTCCATTTCCGCCTCGAACGCACCGCCGCCGCGCATCAAACCGGGCCTATACTCACGCGGCGTGTATACGTTCGTGTCTGCGGGATCGGCCCAGTTTCTCAACAGCATGTCTCCGACGAACGTCACGCGGGAAGCGTTTTCGTTCTTATAAACAAACCGTACGGTATAGCCGGTCGGCGAATCGGGATCCTTCATAACGGTCGGCCCCTCGACAAGTTCCTCGCCGGACGCGAACCCCTGCTGCTTCGAGACCGGATTCTTATCGGCCTGCGCCGTCACGGGCAAAACCAAGACCATCGCCAATACGAGTACCAAAGCCGTGATTCCGATGCTTTTCATTATCTACTCTCCTTCATGATTTTACTTTTCTGTGAATGTGTTTCAGGCGCTACAATCGACCCGTTAAGCAGTCCAATGGAACCACCTCCCCTCAATCGGGTTGCATCCCCCCACGGTTCATCGGGATGCCGAACGCATGGTCGCCGTTCGGGTGATGCCAGCCGCGCGGGTCACCCCTTCACGCCGCCAGCCGTCATGCCCTCGATGAAATATTTCTGAAAGAATAGGAATACGGCTAGAATCGGCAGGATTGCGAGCACCGCGCCGGATATCAGCATGTCGAAGTTATTGCCGTACGGCGTGAGCAGCGTGGCCAGCCCGATCGGGATCGTGAGCTGTTCGTTGGTGCGGAGCACAATGAGCGGCCACAGGAAATTGTTCCAACTGAAGAGGGCTTGCAATATGGCCATCGAAGAGAAGGCCGGCATCATCAAGGGCATCATGATCCGGAAGAACGTGCCCAGCTCCGTACAGCCGTCCACGCGTCCGGCATCCAGAAAGTCCCGCGGCAGTCCGGCGGCGTACTGCCGGAAGAAGAAGATCGGCAGCGGCGCCACCACGAATGGCAGAATGATCCCCCATATGCTGTTGATCAGCTTGAGCGCGATCGACAGCTTATAGAGCGGAAGAATGATGATTTCGATCGGGATCATCGTCATGACAAGCACGAGTACGAAGACCAGGTTGCGAAAGCGGAATTGGTACACGGCGAGCCCGTACCCGACCATCGACGACAGCAGGAGGCACAGCGCGGTAAATACGGCTGTGATCAGCAAGCTGTTCCAATACCAGGTCAAATAGAGCGATTCGCCGCTGAACAAGTAGGCATAGTTCTTGAGCGAGAACAGATCGGGATCAATCTTCAGATTCAGCCCGAAGCGCATCAATTCCTGGGCAGGCTTGAAGGATGCAATGATCAGCGTGACGATCGGAAACACCGCGAACGCGCCGAACACGGTGAATAGCAGCACCAGCAGCGCGGTAATCGCCGGCCGTTTGCGTTTATTACGGCTGTCCACCGTTCATTCCTCCTTTCGGAACATGCCGAACAGCTTCAGCTGCACGATAGTAATCGCAAAGGTAAGCAGGAGAAGCACGATGCCGACGGCCGAACCGAGACCGAGATTATTCTGTTCGAGGCCGTTGCGGTACAAGTACCCGACGATCGTCAGGCCGATATCGTTCGGCGAACGGTTCCCCGCCCACAGCATGTAGCTTTCGGTGAACATGGAGAAGCCGCCGTAAATGCTGATCGTGAACACGTAGATGCTGATCGGCTTCAGCAGGGGCAGTGTAATGCGGCTGAATTTGTTCCAAGTATTGGCCCCATCGATCTCCGCGGATTCATACAGCTCCTTCGGAATGTTCTGCAGACCCGCCATGAAATAGAGCAGGTTCACGCCGATCCACCGCCAGCAGGCCAGCAGCACGAGCGCAAACATCGCCAGTCCTTCCTGGCGCAGCCATTGCTGCGGTTCAAATCCGAGCGTTACAGCGACGGTATTCATCAGCGAACCTTCCAGTTCGCCGAACGCCAGACGGAATACGGTACCGGCTACCACGACCGAGGTGAGCGCCGGGATGAACAGCGTCGAGCGGAAGAAGCTCCGGAGCGCCATCGCTTTCGAATTCAAGAAGACGGCGAGCACGAGCGGCAGCGGAATGAGGATGAGCAAGGTATAGAGCGTATATTTGCTGCTGTTGACGATCGCCTTCCAGAACGTCGGGTTCCACAGCTTTTCATAGTTATCGAGCCCGATGTATTCGACCTGGCCGGGCAGCACCTGTTGGAAGCTCATATTCACCGAGGAAAGAACCGGATAGACGAAAAATAGGGCAAACGAGACGAGAAATGGGAGAACGAACAACCACGGGGCGATTTTCTGCGAATACAGAATGCCGGTTAATTTGCGTCTATTACCCCCACCCGCCTTGGCAGCCGTTGCCGGGGAAATCTCCATCAGAGGTCCGCCTTTCGTATTCCGGCACCGCCAGCTCAGACATGAGCCGCGCGGCGCCGGACGTTATGCTATTTCAGTTGATCCGCCGCTTCGGACAACACCTTGCCGACATCTTCGTTATCCTGGAGAATGCGCGTAATCACGCTGGTCCTGAAAGCATCCGATATCGTCGGCGTTTTCTCGTTGATGATGACGCCTTCGATCTCGCTCTTCACTTGCGTCAGGACGTCGAAAATGTCAGGCCCGAAATAGTCCGTGAATTTGTTCGGCTCCTTCAGCTCCGGCGCATCCCAGACATCCGTACGCAGCGGGTCGAATCCGAGCTGCCTCCAGATCTCGATATTGCCTTCCCGCGAGAGCTTGGCGTAGGCCAGGAACGCCTTCGCCGCCTCCTGGTTTTTGGACGCTTTGGTCACCGCCGTACCGGTGCCGCCCATCCCGGCGGAACGGGGCTCGCCCGGGTTCCAGACCGGCATCGGCTTAATGACGATCTTGCCTTTGAGGTCCGGCATATAGTCGGTGAAGCGTCCCATGTACCACATCGGCATCCAGACGGAAGCGGCTCCGCCGGCGTTCATCATGCCGTAATACTCTTCCGCGTGATGGTTCCCTCCGGGCGCCTGAATCGCGATTTTGGATTTGATCAGGTTCTGCTGCCAGGTCAACGGTCCTGAGACGACGGCGTTCGTGATGTTCAACTGTCCGTCTGCGGTCTGAAAGTCATCCGCTCCAGGAGCTTGCGACACCTGAGGCCAGAGAGACCACAGGTCGGATGTCTCGAGCGTCGTCATCGGAACGCCGGCGGCATCGCGCACTTTTTTGCCCGCCGCTTCATAATCGGCCCACGTCACGATGTCATCCGGATTGACGCCGGCTTTGTCTAGAATCTCTTTGTTGTAGTAGATGACCGCGGCTCCGACATGGAAGTCGATGCCGTAGTAGTTACCGTCCTTCGCGTAGTTGTCCATTCGGGATTTGACCAGGTTGTTGATTTCGGGTTCGATGATGTCGTTGAGAGGAACGAGTTGGGGTTCGCCTTTGAGGAAGTTCGGAAACTTGTTGATCTCGATATCGGCCAGATCAGGCGCTCCGGTGCCCGATTGCAGGGCAACGAGCAATTTGTTGTGCATGTCGTCATACGGGTAGACGTTGACGGTCAGATCGATTTGCTTGTCCGGATTGGCTTCGTTCCAACGCTTGGCCATGTCGTCATAAAACGTCTTATGCAGTTCTTGGAACGTCCACATTTCCAGCTTGGCCGCTCCGTCCGGCGGACTTCCGGAATCGGAAGCCGCGTTTTCCGGGCTGCCGCCGTTTGTGCATGCGGCTAATGCCATGACGAGCGCGACCATCAGAGACAACCATACGAGCACCTGCTTTTTCACATCGTATCCCCCTCGATAATTAGGTTGGTACGCTTGCTCCCGTTCGGGATCAAGCCGGAGCTGCCGCGGCGGACTGACCGGATGTTATTTGCTTTAGTAAAACCTAAATCATTACGGTTTCATCATAAATATTCGCCTTTAACTTTGTCAATACCTAAATAAAAGCGCTTACTAAGCAGGTTTAATTTAGTCTTAATTAAACTAAACGCACTCCAATGCACGACTTTGCTCTTCTCAGCATTTTCCTTTAAGTTTATAATAGATGTAAACCATTTTGATGGTCAGGACAGGAGGCTTTCCGGTTGATTCATATCAAAGACCTTCGATCCGGTCTGAATATTTTCAAAGCCTTGAGCTCCGAAATCAGAATTGAGATTTTGGAACTGCTTGACAAGCACAACAGCCTTAATCTAAACGAAATTGCCGAGAAGCTCGGGCTGACCAACGGCGCCATCACCATGCATATCAAAAAGCTCGAGGACAGCGGCCTCATCGATATCACGACGGCGGTCGGCAAGCACGGACTTCAGAAGATCTGTTATCTGAACGAGGACATGCTCACCGTTGAGCTGCACCATGAAGGCGCAGGCAAGAATCTGTACGAAGTCGAAATCAAGGTCGGCCATTACACGGATTACCGGGTAGAACCGACATGCGGCCTGGCGACCGAAGACAGTATCATTGGGGAATTCGACAATCCCAGCTATTTTGCGGATCCCGAGCGCATCAACGCCGGAATCGTCTGGTTAACGCGAGGTTACCTGGAGTACCGGATCCCGAACTATCTGAAGCCGCGGCAGCGGTTCAGCGAGCTGCAATTCATTATGGAGCTCGGCTCTGAAGCGCCGTGTTACAATAACGACTATCCCTCCGACATCGTCTTCTCCGTCAACAATAAAGAAGTCTGCATCTGGACGTCGCCCGGCGATTTCGGCGATGAGAGAGGCAAAGTCGCGCCCAATTGGTGGCCGCCCCAGTTGAACCAATATGGCCTGTTGAAAATGGTTCGCATCAATGAGAACGGCACGTTCATCGACGGCGTCCGGGTATCCGGCACGACGATCCATGACATCGAGCTCGAACAGAACTCCGATATTCGGTTCCGGATCGGCGTCTGCGAAACCGGACAAATAGGCGGGCTGACGATCTACGGCTCGCACTTTGGAAACTACAAGCAGGATTTGATCGCCAGGGTCATTTATGACGTAATCGAGTGACCATCGCAAGCTTACGCGTCTTACGAATTGTTCACTCCGCCTCCAGAGACTCCCCCCTATCCCCCAAGCCGCTTGAACCTGACGTTTGTCCCCCTTCCTCAGGCGCGCAGCGCGACATCCCCCTTATCCGGCCAGCCGAAGTTACGATCTGCGCCTAGTCCGAAATGTTATGTAAGCGTTACCCATTCACTATGCAAAGGAGAGATGAGCATGTTCCCCCCTTTATACGAAATTAGAAAAGCGACCACTCGACAATTCACGACCTTCGATCCCGTCACCAAGAGCAAAACGGTGAGAATCACGCCCGGTGAGCCTCCACGCACGATCGTGAATAGCGACAAGCCTGGCATCATCAGCCGAATGTGGCTGACCTTTCCCGGATGGTTCTGGCGGCATTGGGATACGCAGGCCGAGAACGATACGTCTACCTTGAAGAAGCTCATCCTCCGCATCTATTGGGACGGCGAGACCGAGCCATCCGTCGAATGTCCGGTCGGCGACTTCTTCGGCATCGGGCATTGCGAATTCCGGCACTACGTCTCCCGGTATCTCGGCATGTCGAGCGGAGGCTTCTATTCCTACTTCCCGATGCCGTATAATCAGGTGCGCATCGAGCTCGAGAACTTGCATGAGCACATTCCGCTCGATGTTTTCTTTAACGCCAACTACGAGGAATACCCCGAACCGCCGGCTGAATCCGGGCGGTTCCATTGCCTCTTCCGGACGGCCCGCCTCGCAGGCAATGCCCCGCTTCCATTGGTCGACATTCAAGGCCGCGGCCATTACATCGGATGCTGCCTGTCCATGCAGGGGGAGGAACTCAACTACTTGTCTTACCTGGAAGCGCCGGAATATATGTTCATCGACACGGAAGACCGCATGAACCCGACGATCGTCGGCACCGGACTCGAAGATTATTTTAATGGCGGCTGGTACTTCAGGGACGGCGAATTCTACGCGGAACTGCACGGCGTGCCGCTCAAGGATACGCTGCGTTCGATGATCAGCATGTACCGGTTCCACGAACGCGACGCCATCGCGTTCGACAAAAGCCTCAGCATCTCGTTCGTGAACCCCTGGGAGTCGCAGCACCTGAAGCCTTACTGGTATGCTTCGACCGCCTACTGGTATCAGGATCGGGCGGCAGCGCTTCCCGAGAAGCTTCCCGTCGACCAGCTGATGAGCATGTACAGACGACGCGACACGGACCATCAGTCCTATCCTTAAGCGAACTCTGAATCTCGTAAGAGGGATCAGATGGTTGATCCTTCTCCCCGCTCCAACACGCGCATAGCAGCCCTCAGCATCACGAGGCCGCCAGAACTCACTGGCGGCCTCGTTTTTTCTTTAGTCCCCATCAGAGCGTTTCGATGGATAAATCAACCAATTCGGGGCAACGTAACCTCATCATTGTTTTTACGGGGTTGCCAAAGGAGATCTTTGTTATGAAATTTCGAAAACATTCTTCCAGCGCAGCGATGGAAGCCGCTCACCATCCGAATACCGACTACAATTTTCCCATTGACCCGACACTATCCGTAAACGAACAACGTCTAAGAACCATCTTCGAGGATTGCTCCGACGTCGCGTTCCACTGTCTTCCAATGCCCATGCAGAGCGACACGCTCGCCGTCTATATCATCGGCTTGCCCGATACGAAACATCTCGACGCCTTGTTTTTGAATCAGCTGAACGCCGGCCGTTCGAGGGAGCCGCTTACCTCCGATCGGCCGGAGGGAGCTGAACCGTTTTTTCAACAGAGGCTTGTTCCGGTGAGCATGTCTAGAAAAGTGGAATCGATCGATGAAGCCGTCGACGCCGTGTTGGCGGGCGAAGTCGTTTTTTTATTCGATGGCGCATCCCATGGACTAGCCGCGAGCGTACCGGAATCGGAAGGCAGAGCGATTGAGGATCCGCCATCGGAGCCGGCCATTCGCGGCCCTCGCGAAGGTTTCGTAGAACGTTTGGTGACGAATACCAGCCTGCTGCGCAGGCGGCTTCGGAACACGCATTTAAAAATCGAAACGTACGCGATCGGCACGCTTTCCCGTACGGAGGTAGCGCTCGTTTATTTAAAAGCGATTGCGGAAGAGGACCTGCTCCAAGAGGTCCGCAGCCGGCTCCAACGTATCCGAATCGACGGCGTGCTGGAGTCCGGGTATATCGAAGAATTCATAACGGATACCCCGATTTCGCCATTTCCCCAAATCCAGAACACCGAGCGTCCCGACGTCGTAATCGGGAGTCTTCTCGAAGGCAAAGTCGCTCTATTAACCGAGGGAACGCCCGTGGCATTGGTGCTGCCGATGACCTTTTGGACCGGATTGCAGGCAAGCGAGGACTATTACGAACGATCGATGATCGCGACACCTATTCGTTGGCTCCGCATTTTATTTACGACCGTTTCCTTGTTTCTGCCCTCTTTGTACGTTTCCTTGGTCAGCTACGACCATCCGGCTTTACCGACCAACCTCCTCCTGAGCATCGCGTCATCGCAGCGTCTCTCCCCTTTCCCCGCGATTATCGAAATGCTTCTGATGGAGGTTACGTTTGAAGCCTTGCGCGAGGCGGGCGTCCGGCTCCCGAAAGGCGTCGGCTCCGCCGTTACCATCGTCGGCGGAATCGTCATAGGACAAGCCGCTGTTCAGGCCGGCTTTATATCGGCTCCGGTTGTCATCGTCGTGGCCACGACCGGAATCGCGTCGTTCATCATACCCCGGTATAATTTCGGCCTTGCGTTTCGCTTGTTGCGGTTCCCGTTGTTACTGCTGGCTGGTTTTATGGGCTTTTTTGGATTAATGATCGGCATACTCGCCATCATGATCCATTTGGCTTCGCTGCGCTCGTTCGGCTTGCCGTATCTGTATCCGGTGGCACCGCTGTCGATGGAAGGATTGAAGGATGTGTTCGTTCGTAAAGCGTGGTTCAACATGGGCTCGCGGCCAAGGCCGGCCGCCGCGCGGAACCGCTTAAGAATCCCGCCGGGGAAGCAGCCCGATACTCGCAATCAAGACGATTAAAACGCGGAGGCACAGATGATCGGAACAGAGAAGATCTCGCAGTGGCAATTTATCATCATCCTGAGCGTGTCAGTTCTAGGGACCGAAATCTTCAATATCGCGGCTTTTCCCGCGCAATTTTCCAAGCAGGATGCTTGGATGTCCATTCTGATCGCACCAGTCTCCAGCCTATGGTGCATCCTGGTGACAACGGCGCTCGCCGCTCGTTACCCGAACATGACGATTATCGAGTACAGCAGATCGATTCTAGGGAAATGGCTCAGTATCTTAGTCGAGCTCTATTATTTATGCCTGTTATTTGTATACACAAGCGTCATAGCGAAAGTCATCGTGGATCTCATCTCCTTGATTTCTCACCCGCTCACCCCCCACATCGTGCTCTTGCTCATGCTTTTCGCCATTTGCGGAATAGCGGCGTGGTGCGGGATCGGTGTCATCGGCCGATGCGGCGAAATGATCTTTCCGGTTATGATCGTCATCGCTTGCTCGATCTTCTTTTTGACGATCCGCGACTGGAATGCCATGTATCTTCGCCCGGTCGCCGAACATGATCTGGTGTCCATCCTGCGCGGAGCTTCGGTCCCCAGCGGTTGGCTGGGCGAAGTCATGCTGATCGGGTTTTTGATCCCCTTCCTGAATCAACCCGAACAAGCGCGTAAAGCTTCGTTCTATACAACGATCATTATTACGCTCTTCATGTTGAAAACGGTACTCGAATGCACGCTGGTCGAAGGCCCGCTCGTATCCGAATTTCCGTTCCCCTATGCGGCCGTAATCCGCTACATCAGCTTAGGCGATGTACTTGAACGGATCGATCCCGTTTTTCTGCCGATTTGGGTTTCCGTGGGCTTTTTAAAATTGGCTACTTTTTTATTCGTGACCTGTCTTTGCGTGAGCCGGATGTTTAAGGTCAAGAATCAACGCTCGGTGTCCCTGCCCGTTATGCTGATCGTTTTTGTCGGCGCTCTATGGACGATGAAGAGTTCCCCTGGGATGGATGCGATTTTGGAGTTTTATTATTATTCGTTTCCCATCGCCAGCTTTATTGGAGCCAATCTAATTCCGACGATGTTACTAGGGATCGCTTGGATCCGTTCAAGCTGGAGGATGGAACACAATGTATAGACGCCTAATCGTCATCTTGGTCATGGTCTGCTTACTTGCGGCGACCGGCTGCTGGGATCGGAGAGAGGTTAAAAATCTGGCGATCGTGACCGCAACCGGCCTGGACCTCAATCCAGACGGCTCTTTGACGCAGAGCGTCCAAATCGCGATCCCTTCGCCGGTGCAATCCAGCGGAGGCGGCAGCCGCCAAAAAACATTTTTCGTTCTAAGCGCAAAAGGAAAGACGCTCGCGGATTCCCGGCAACAATTACAACAAAAAATTCATCTCAAGCTCTACTATTCGCATCGGAGGGTGATCATCATCGGCGAACGTATGGCGCGGCATGGATTGGAACAGGTTCTTGACAGCTTTCATCGCGAAATCGATATGCGAATGCGAAATATGGTGTTCGTCGCGAAAGGAACGGATGCGGCGACGATCTTGAATTGTCCGGTAACGCTCGAATCTATCCCTGCGGATCAATTTCAAGATCTGCATATGCAGCCGTCCGGAACCGCTACAACGATCATGAACTTCGACGCGACTGCCGCATCGGAAGGAATCGTGCCGATCATGGGGGCTTTCGAGGCGAGTCAAGACCAAGCGTCCAACCGATCGGGAGCTTCGGCAACGGCAAGCTCCGAACCGCGCATTAAGTTGTACGGCGTCGGCATATTCAAGCATCTCAAGCTGATCGGTTATTTTAACGATGCCGAAACCCGTGCCATGAACTGGGCTACAGAGAATATGAAGGATGCTTATCTGACCGCGTACGTCCCGCAAGGACAAGGGAACGTCAGCGTGCATGTTCTCTCGTCCAAGCACGTCATTCGCCCGGAAATCGTCGGCAACGACATCCGCATGACTGTGAACGTTCAGAGCGATTGCGAGCTGACCGAAAACGGCACCAACCTGGATTTCACTCAACCCGCCAACGTAAAGCTCGTGAATACGCTGCTGTCCAATCAGGTGAATAGCGCGGTCGACAAGGCGGTCAAGAAAAGCCAGCTGTTCTATAAGTCCGACGTGTTTGGATTCGGCCGTATCCTTCATGCCACGCATCCTCGGGAGTGGAGACGACTATCCTCGTCCTGGGCAGACCTCTATCCGCAAATCAAAATCACGACGCAGGCGAATATCTCCGTCATCGGAACGGGGTTCGCAAAGAAGCCCCTGCATCGAAACGTTCTTACGAGAGAAGGCGCATAATGCAAATTTTGAACGTATGCTTATTTCTAGCGCTCGTGTCCGCCGTGTCGATTATCCAAGTTCGCTCTCTATTCCGTAAACGTGAACGGTCGGCGGCCATCGTCTATCTTGGACTTATGTCCGCTGCAGTCCTGATGTACGCGATTGTCATCTTGAGCAAGAAGCTCCCCTTTAGTCCCTTGAGTATTTTAACGCTTCCTTTCGAACAGATCGGGAAGTTTCTCATCCGTTCCTAACCTGACATCGCTGCCGACGGCCGATCGTTCCATGATCGCTTCGGGAAGACGCTCTCTTGTTCAGCGCCAAACGCAACGTGAACGGCGGGTGCCGTGCCCCGCTCGGAAGTCCGCTCATATCCTACAGTGAATGCCTATGGCAGACATCGACCTAAGGAGCTGAAGGACATTTGAGAATTGCGCAAATCTCGACGAACACGATTTCCGTTCCGCCGAAGAAGTACGGAGGAACGCAGCGCGACGTGCATTATTTGACAGAGGAGCTGGTCAGGCGGGGGCACGAGGTGTTCCTGTTCGCCAAGAAAGGCTCGACGTCGAACGCGACCCAAACGTTCGAGTACGACTCGAACGATCGGACCAAGCAGTTGGACTTCATCATCCGGAACATGCCGCCGGACATCGACATCATCCATGACCATTACGGCATCGTGGCCAAGGCGAATCCGCCGATCCCGACCATCTGCCAGTCCCATTCCAAGTGGATACGATCGAACGTGCAGATTAGAGTCTACGTGAGCAAATTCATTTTGCGGAAGTACGGCAAGGGGAAGGGCTACGCCGTCTACAACGGCATGCGCATGGACGATTACACGTTCAAGAAGAAGAAGCAGAAATATTTGCTCTTCCTCGGCAGATTAATCAAAGAGAAAGGCGTCCACCTGGCCATCAAGGTGGCCAAGAAGACGGGCCGCAAGCTTATCATCGCCGGCACGCTGAACGACCGGAAGTACTATAACGCCAAGATCAAACCGCATCTGGGCAAAAAAATCCGTTACGTCGGCGCCGTCGGCGGCGCCCGCAAGCGCAGGCTGCTGGCCAACGCGCACTGCGTCCTGTTCACGTCGACCTGGGATGAGCCGTTCGGGCTCGTCCTCGTCGAAGCGATGGCGAGCGGCACGCCCGTGCTCGGCTTCCGCCGCGGCGCCGTGCCCGAGGTGCTGCGCGGCATGCCGCGGCTCGTGTGCAACACGACGACCGGCATGGCGGCGAAAGTTCGCAATCGCCATCGGCTCCCCAGCGCCCGCAGGCTCCGGCGGTATGCCCGGACTCGTTACTCCGAACAGAACATGACGAACGCATTTCTGAAGCTGTATCGGAGAGTCCTCAACAAGAAGCTCTATAAAATCAAGAAAAACACGCTATGGAACCGGCGCAAAGCTAAATTGGGGATGAATCGGAAATGATTACCGTGATCGCGTGCACGATACGGTCGTCGTATATCGACAATGTGTTTAATAATTACGATCGCCAGCGCTGGAAGAACAAAAAAATGATTATCGTCCTAAACAATGACAACATGGACATCGAAGTCTACAAGGAGCGGGCAAGCCAATATCCGCCGGGCGAAATCACGGTCTATCAGCTGCCGCAGAAATACCGGCTCGGAAAATGCCTGAATTATGCGATCAAGCGGGCGGACAACGGCCTCATCGCCAAGTTCGACGACGACGATTACTACGGCCCGAAGTTTCTGCGGGAAGCTGCGCGCGCAATCAAGCACGGCAGAGCCCCCATCGTCGGCAAGCACACGGCTTACCTCTACTTCAAAGCTAAACGAGCGTTGATGGTATTTCGTAGAGGCGGCGAATGGAAATACAAGCGCCATCTCAAAGGCGGATCGTTTGTGTTTCGCAAATCGGTTTGGCGGCGGGTCAAGTTTCCCGCGAACCGGAAAGCCGGTACGGATTCAAGGTGGCTCTCTCGCTGCCTTCGGCGGGGCTTTCGCGCCTTTTCCGTTTCCAAACGGCACTATGTCTGCATCCGCCGAAAAAATTGGAACAGCCATACTCAAAAGAAGAGTACGCGTTCGTACATGCGGCGATGCAGGCTCGTACGCCGAACAACGAAATTCCAACGTTATGTCAATTAGCAGCCGTCGCAGCCGTGCGCCGCTCGATATGAGCGTATCCTATCCGAGATGAACAAAGGCTGCCGGTCGTATTGGAAAAAGCACCTCCGATCGTTAGCGCTACCCTAACGATCGGAGGTGCGATTCACTTAGCCGGCTGCCTGTTAATTCACATGATTGAACTGCGGCAGATACGCCCGGTTGGCTTCGAACATCTCGTCGACCATGGATTTGATCTCGCTCAAGCTAAGCACGGCCGACGTCAAGGGATCGAAGCATACCGCATGGAAGATCTTCCTCGGATCCCCGGTCAGGGCGCCTTCGACGGCCATCTCCTCGCATCTCGCGCTAATATTCGTCAAGGTCGCCAGTTGGGCCGGCAGCGCACCCACGTGAATGGGCTCGAGTCCTTTTTTGGATGCCAATACGGGGACCTCGACGCAGCAGCCGTCCGGCAAGTTATCGATCAGGTTCGTATTGCGGACATTGCCGTTAAACTTGAATAACGTCCCGTCCCCGATCGTGGCATTGAAGATCGAAGCAGCATACTCCTCGCCCCTCTTCAAATCGATGGGGGCGTCCGTCCAGCGCTGCATCTGCGCTCTCCAGTCGCTCTGCCGCTTCTCGTAGCCTTTGACGATATACGCGTATTCGCCGGGATTCCAGCCCGTTCCGTGCGTGCAGTATTTCTCGATCAAATCGGGCCGCTTGCGGAACCAGGCGTTGTACTCCGAGTTATGGCCGCTGGATTCGGTCACGTAATAGTCGAGATGAAGAAACATTTCGTTTCTGACTTGCTCCTCATTATAAATCTTGGGATCGTTCATCGCCTCCCGAATGAGCGGATAGGCGTCTTGGCCGTTCCACCGAAAGTCCAAATAAAACGCCTGATGGTTAATGCCCGCGCACAGATAAGTAATCTCATCCTTCGGCGCGCCGATCCATCTAGCCAGCATGGCGGCCGTCCCTTGAACGCTATGGCACAGCCCCGTCACGGTGACGTTCGTCTCGCTCTGCACCGCTCTGCACAACATTGCCATCGGATTCGTATAGTTCAGCACGATGGCTTGCGGGCAATACCGCTCGATATCGCGGCAGATGTCCAGCATGACCGGGATCGTCCGCAGCGCCCGGAAGATGCCCGACGGGCCCCGGGTATCGCCGACATTGATATCGACGCCGTATTTCTTGGGGATTTCGATATCTTTGCGCCATACGTCCAGTCCGCCGGCCAGAATCGTGCATACGACCCCGTCCGCTCCGGGCAGCGCTTCCTTTCTGTCCGTATGCGCTTCCACTTGCGCGCGATATTGACCGGCGGCGATTATCTTCTCCACCGTCTTCTTCGCGTAGCCGAGACGCTCTTCGTCAATATCGACCAGCGCGATCGTACACGCCTCGAACGCGGGAAACGTAAGCAGATCGCGAACGAGATTTTTGGTGAAGACGAGACTGCCCGCTCCGATAAAAACGATTTTTTTCATGATCGATCCTCCCTTGGGATAACGTAGCTAATGCCGGCAGGACGCCGGGTCATCCTTTGATGCCCGTCGTGGATATCCCTTGAATAAAGGTACGCTGGGCGAAGAAAAACAGAACGATGATCGGCAGCGTCGCGACGGTCGAAGCCGCCATCAGCATCCCCCACCGGGTGCCGTACTGACCGATGAATTGCTGCAGGCCAAGCGAAACCGTGAACTTCGTCTCATCGCTCAAATAAATCAACGGCCCCATAAAATCGTTCCAGTTGTTGATGAACGTGAATAACGCCACCGTCGCGAGCGCGGGCTTGGCCAGAGGAAGAATGATTTGCCAGAACGTCCGGAATTCCGAGCAGCCGTCAATCTTCGCCGCCTCGGATAATTCGTGCGGGATCGTCAGGAAGAATTGCCTCAGCAAGAAGATGAAGAACGCCCCGCCGAAAAAAGCCGGTATGATGAGCGGCTTGAAGGTACCCACCCACCCGATTTTCTTGAACAGCACGAAGATCGGAATCATCGTCACCTGGGAGGGCAGCATCATGGTGCTGAGCATGACGATGAACAGCGCATTGCGCCCCGGCCATTGGATTCTGGCGAATCCGTAAGCGACCAGCGCCGAGGACGCGCATGTGCCGGCCATGGCCCAGATACAAATCGTCAGCGTGTTGGTGACATACTTGCCGAACGGCACGAACGTCAGCGCTTCCGGGAAGTTGGACCATAAGTATCGATCCGGAATCCACTCCGGCGGCCAGACGAAGATCTGCGCTTCCGGTTTCAAGGCGGTAGACAGCATCCATACGAACGGAAATAGAAACGATAGGCCGAGCACGATCAAGCTGATATGGGTGATGAGATGCGCGATAGCTCCCCTGCTCCGCTTGCTGATACGATTCGACCCTTCCGCTCTGACCGCTAGCATGCGATCACTCCTTTCACGACATCCGCGAATCGGGCGGAAGGAAGCTGCTTCCTTCCGCCCGGCTTCGGAACGTTATTTTTCTTTGGCGATCTCGGCTTCGACTTCCTTCTGCAGGTTCTCCAGCGCTTCCCGCGGATCCTTGTTCGCGGTCATGACGGATTCCTCTGCTTTCGCCGCCCGGTCCCAATAATACTGCTGCACCGGAATGACGGGCGTAATCTGCGCATTGGGGCTTCCGAGCAGCTCGACGAACGTTTTCCTGGCCGGAATTTCATTGATGAAGTCCTGGTACGCCTGTTTCTCCGTAATGAGGGGCGAGGGCGGAATCCAGCCGCCTTTGGTCAGCATGCGGGCAGCCCAGTCTTCGTTATGGTAGCCGGTCAGCCACAGGATGAATTCCCACGCTTCCTTCGGATGTTTGGCCTTCTCGGGAATGATGTTGAAATTCCCGTTTACCCAGGTCGCATTTTCCTTGCCCGATCCTTCGGGGTAGGGGAGCGGCATAATGCCGTACTTCAGATCCGGCGCGTAGTTTTTCAAGTCTTCAAGCCGCCACATCCCGTCCATGGCGAAAACCTGCTTGCCGCTTAGGAACGGCCATGCCGAATTCACGTTGGACGACATGCTCTTGTTAAAGGCGGCGACTTTCTTCGGATCGAACTTCTTGGCATAGGATTGGAACCATTCCAGCGTCTTCAAGTTGTTCGGATCGGTTGCCGTCGGGTTGCCATCCGGATCCGCCCATTTCCCGCCGAACGACGGGGTCCACATCGTAAGACCGCTCGGCATGTAGCCGACGCGCTGTATGAATCCGCGGCTGTCCGTCTGCCACAATTTGTCCTGCATCGCGTCAAGCTCTTCGATCGTCTTCGGCGGCTTCTCCGGATCGAATCCTGCTTCCGTCAGAATCTCCTTGTTGTAGTACATGGCAAACGAATTCATGGAGAATGGAATCGCATACATATGTCCGTCGTATTTGCCGATGTCTCTTACGGTCGGATACATCCAAGCTTCCATATCCGGCGCGTCCGCTTGGATATAGGGGTCGAGCGAGGCAATAGCCCCCTTCTTCGCCCACGACGGAATGATCTGATTCCACTGCGTCATGACATCCGGCGGGTCGCCTCCGGCTTGCGCGGTGAGAAATTTGGCGTTGGCATCCCCGGTAATGGACAGCGCGTTCACATGGATGCCCGGATGCGACTTGTTAAATTCATCGACAAGACTATCGATCAGTTTCTTCCAATCGCTCGTCCACATATGCCAATATGTAACTTCAACGACCTTGCCGTCCCCTGTGCTCCCGGCATCGGCAGCTTGGTTGTCGGCGGCGCCGGTAGCGTTCGGTTCGCCCTCCGCGGCCGAGTTCGTGCCGGACGAAGAGCAGGCGGCTATACTGGCGGACAGGGCGGCAATAAGCGAAGCGGCGATCCATCTATTGCGTTTCATCGATCTACACCTCCGGTATCGTCTATCTTTCTCCTCCGTAGAACACCCAGCGGGCGGAACTTCTGAAGACGAGCAGCGTCACGGCCATGATGAGCAGGAATAAGATCCAGGCCATGGCCGAGGCAAGTCCCATGTGGAAGTAAGAGAAGGCGTTCTTGTAGAGATACAGCGAATAGAACAAGGTAGAGTCGTTTGGGCCACCGGATGTAATAATATACGCCTGCGTGAAATACTGAAACGATCCGATCAGACCCATGATCAGATTGAAGAAGATGACCGGGCTTATCATCGGCAGCGTGATATAGACGATCTTATGCCACCAGACGGCTCCGTCGATTTGCGCCGATTCGTACATCTCCTGCGGGATATCCTGCAGGCCGGCCAGATAGATGATCATCGAGCCGCCGACGCCCCAGAGCCCCATCACGATCAGGGCGGGCTTGGACCATGCCGGATCGACCAGCCATCCCGGGCCGGCAATGCCGACGGCGTTCAGCATGCTGTTGACCAGCCCGAACTGCGGATCGAACAGCCACAGCCATAAGATGGAGGACGCCACGACGGGAACGATGCTGGGCAAATAAAAGATCGTTCTGTAGACGGCCATGCCTTTGATCTTGATGTTCAGCAGCAGCGCCAAGGCGACACCGAACACGATGCCGAGCGGAACCGCGAATACGGTGTAGTAGATCGTGTTGCCGATCGATTTCCAAAACAGTACGTCTTTGACCAATTGCGTGAAATTGCTGGCGCCCACCCACACGGGCGAGCTTACCGCATCGTAATTCGTGAAGCTGTAATACAAGGACAGGACAAACGGAATCAAGGAGAACACGGCAAACCCGATCAACCACGGCGAAACGAAGAACAGGCCGTTCCTGAGATTTTTTTTCGCCATGCGGCTCATCTTGTCGGAGGTTGTACGAAGTTGCGCCTCGTCTCCAATCGCGGTCCTTGCGCTCGTCAAGCGATCACCTCCCGGAAGCTAGCATTAAAGCGGTTACATGACGGCATATGAGACATTCATAACCACATCGATCGGCCTCCTTCTTTCATGTATTTGGCTGACATGGCTATTTTACCCACATTGGGTTGACGGGTATTTATAAATAAACGGACACTCTTTGTAAAAAAGCACACTTTAATCCGGGTTACCGGCTTTATGGTCTCGCCGCCATAAGGACGGCGATGCGCCCGTCTCCTTCTGAAACCAGGCGGAGAAAGCGTGGATGCCGGGAAATCCGACCTGCTGGGCGATTTGCTGAATCGGTTTATCCGTCAATTGAAGCATGGTTTTGGCTTCCGACATGCGGTATTGCTGCAGATATTGCTTTGGCGACAAGCCATGGGCCTTTTTGAAAGCGGCGCGCAATCCGCTCTCGGACATATTCATCATCCGCGCCAGCTCGGATATCCGAATGTCCTTGTCGATGTTGGAGCGTATATACGCGGAGACGGTATCGAGCGTGACCCGGTTATCCTGGTGATCGATGCAGTCCAATAAAAATAACAAAAACAGCTGAACCCACGTTCGAACGAATTGGTTAAACAGCTTCGTCGCCCGCAAGGACGAGATATGGATCCATATGCTGAACAGTTTCTCGTACCGTTCCAGCGCATAGTACGCCAGGGGAACCATGCATAGTTGTTCTTCGTTGGTGATTTGATGAAAGAGCTGCCGAAGCTCCAAGGTCAACGGGTCCACTTGCAACACGGCGATGCGAATCGGGGTATTGGAGCTGAAATCATGCGGCACCTCGGGGTTAATCAGAATGGCGTCTCCCTGCCGAAAGGATAAATACCGGTCTTCCGTACACACCGTCCCGCAGCCCAGCATCACGACGGCGATTTCAAAATGAGGATGCTTATGCATCCCCATTTTCCATCCGGACGGGTAATTATCGATCGCGGTGTAAAGCGACGGCATCTCGTTCATCATTTTCCTCCTCTTTTGCATCATTTTGTCATCGATCTCGAGTCGATCGCATCCTCTCGCCAAATCAGTCCAGAAATGCCTGCACGCAACCTTATTCCTTTTCGCGCTTTTTTTGCCCGAACCCCCTTCGCGTGCACGCTCATTACCAGCGCGCATAGCAAAAAGTCGTGTTAGGCTCGCTCGCAACAAGCCTTACACGACGTTCGCTTGGGGTCACAATAAAAAAGAGGCTGCCGGTTGGCAGCCTCAATGCAGCGTATCCGTGCACGCTTCGCTATGCAGCGGAGCGCAGATTACATCGGTTGAATAGGATCGCCCTTCAAGATGTCTTCCACTTCTTGGTAGCCATCCGGGTAGGCAAAGTTATATCGTGCCGGAAGCGCAAATACGTATTTATCGTTGCGCGTGAGTTCGCTTGGACCCATAGGCGCCGCACCGATGAAGAACTTCTCCTGCTGGAGCGCGTTCCATTGCGCGATCGTAAAGACATAAATCGGGATGTCCTGTCTAGGCTTGTCAGCTGTCCATTCGGGATGGCGGATGCCGATCGACGCGCCGCTTTCGATAGCTTTGCCGTCTGCCGGATCTTGACCGGTCCATTTGCCCGTTACGATCGTGTACCCTTTCCAACTAGCTGGCAGCGTGAAACGGAAACCATATTCGCTATTCTCATAAACGGTTTGATTGGCTGGGTCCACTGGATTCGCTTGTTCAACGGCGGCTGGTGCCGCTTGCTTCGCTTGATTCGTTTGTGCCACGACCGGTGCGGTTGGTTTCGCATGATTCGCTTTGTTTGCGGATACCACGGCCGGTACGGATATGGCAACGGCAGCTACCAGCAGCAGCAGCGCGGCGGCTCCTTTGTTTTTCTTTTTCATATTTAGTTCCTCCTCAACGTGTTTCGCTATTATTTAAACGGATGATTGGCGGCAAATTGTTACGAGACGATCGACGATGGGTTCAACGCATAGATGTTCACCTCTTATTTGTATTGGAGACAAGCGGCGTCTGCTTGCAACCTCATCTTACCCAGAACCGACTCGCAAGGAATGTCAGAACCGTAACGAAACCGTTACAAACTGGTAACGATTAGAAGGAAGGATTCACTTGAAAATAAAAACTCCTGACTCTGCAGGCAGGGGATTCTAACGAAGCTCGAGATCATTTGACGTTGACATGCCGATCAGGCAGAATTATGGTTATCATCGCACGATGCCGCTTGAAATGGAGTTGCTTCCGAAACGAATGAAGAAGAAGACAGATGAAGATGCGCTTTTAGATGAATCGCTTGATGCAGAAACGACGCGCTTGGCCCGTCTGATCCACGAGGCGCCCAGCTTACGTCGTTCGCGCTGACCTGGCTATGACCAAAGCTATATCGAGACTCGTGGAGTGTCTCTCGAATCCCGTTGAAGCCAAATTGCTTGCTCCGCTTGCGGTGGATGAAATTTTGATACGAGTCCTGCTCAGCCCTGTTGGCATTCACGTCGCTGAGATGTGTTCTGCCGACTCAAGCATGCAGCGAATTGTGAAGTCGATAATGTGGCTTCACGACAACTTCTCTCACCCAGTGAAGATTCAGGACTTGGCCAAGCTGGTACATATGAGCGAATCCTCGTTTCACGAACATTTTAAGGCAGTCACTTCATTGAGCCCGCTGCACTACCAAAAAGCGCTGCGCCTCCATGAAGCGAGGCGTCTAATGGTATCCAGCTCTATGGCTGTCAATACGGCTTGTCAGTTGGTCGGGTATGTTAGCACTTCTCAGTTCAGCAGAGATTACAGCCGCTTTTTCGGCAGCCCGCCCAAGAGAGATGTCGCTAAATTACGTCAACAGAAGGTTTAAGAGCTCCAGTCTCCGTATCGGATGTTCCCGCATACCAGATTCATCTTTGACAGCCAGGGATCAGCGTTTATTCCGGAGGATTAGGCAATAAGCGGCGAGAAACTGGCATTAACCCGAGCGATACGCGAATTATAATGAGGTTGTCTTGAGGCGCCGGCGATGCCAATCTTTATCTTTTTCACGCGGTATCGGTTGCTTCAAGCCATTCACTTATCGGGTATTCAAGGAGGATTTCATGATGCGTATTTTTGTCACGGGAGCGACGGGCTTCGTTGGTACGGCCGTCGTCAGCGAACTCATCGAAGCCGGACACCAGGTAGTCGGCCTTGCTCGCTCAGACAAGGCTGCCGCGTCGTTGACGGCAGTCGGGGCTTCGGTGCATGACGGTTCCCTCGACGACCTCGACAGTCTGTATAAGGGCGCTGCCACGGCAGACGGCGTGATTCACGTAGGCTTCAAGACCGACTTCGCGGATTTCTCCGACGCCGTCGCAGCCGATCTGCGCGCCGTCAACACGTTTGGAGCAGCGCTTGAGTACTCCAATAAGCCATTTGTGTTCACCACTGGAACCTTAGTGGTCGCATGGTCGCACATGTCGGTGATTCTCGGAACGGAAGAGATCGAGGTCGACTCCAATGTACCGCGAGGCGCAGCGGAGAACGCAGCCATCGCACTAGCGGACCGGGGGATACGATCATCGGTCGTTCGTCTCGCGCCGACCGTGCACGGTCCCGGCGATCATGGCTTCATTACCATGTTGATCGACATTGCTCGTAAGAAAGGCTTCTCTGCCTACGTCGGTGACGGGACTAACCGCTGGCCGGCTGTCCATCGTCTCGATGCGGCGCGATTGTATCGGCTCGCAGCCGAATCAGGAACGGCTGGCTCAAGGCTGCACGCTGTCAGCGAAGAGGGGATTCCATTCCGTGACATCGCCAGCGCAATTGGCCGCAACCTAAACTTGCCCGTGGTTAGCATTTCCCCTGAAGAGGCGCAAGCCCATTTCGGATTTCTCGGCCCCTTTACGTTTACCGACAACCCTATGTCGAACACGCTGACCCGGAAACGCTTGGGATGGCAACCCGTGCAGCCTGCATTAATTCCGGACATCGAACAGGGGCATTATTTTACCAACTGAACCGCAAGCTAGATCTACTGCATAAGCGGTCGAGGAATCAACAGGGCCGATAATTTATCGATAATAATTCAAAACGGTTATTGCTACTTTAGCCGGAATCGCGCATCGACGGCAGCGCTCGCAGACGCAAAAAAACCATTCGTTCATCCGAATGGTTTTTACGTTTTCTATGGCTGAGCGCCCGTTGCCTACAGACGATCAGCTCTTCCCCTTCAAGATCTGAACAGCCTCCCGGCTCAGCTCCAGATACGACACGGACTGTTCGTAATCTCTGCTGGCCATGCCGAGATAGAGGATATCGATCACGTTCAGCTGCGTAATCCGGGAGGATGTCGCGCCGACGCGAATCTCGTTCTCCGTCGACGTCATGTAGAGCGGAATATCCGCTAGCGCGCTGACCGGCGTGCTGCCGTACTTGGTGATGCTGATCGTGGCGGCCCCTTTCTCCCGCGCGAGCTTCAGGCTGGAGATGACGTTCTGCGTCTCGCCCGAGTAGGAGATCCCCACCGCCGCGTCGCGCGAAGTCATCGTCGCCGCCGAGCTCAGCTGCAGATGCGTGTCGGTGAAGGCGAAGCTGGTCTTGTTGATCCGCATGAACTTGTGCTGCGCATCCTGCGCGACGAGATTGGACGCCCCTACTCCGTAGAAGAAGATCCGCTCCGCCCGGTAGAGCACGTCGATGGCTTTCGTGATCATCGCTACGTCTAGAATCTTGAGCGTATCCCGGATTGACTGAATGTTGTTGTTCGAGACGTGCTGGACGATCGAAGCGATCGAATCCTGCGGCTGAATCTCTTGATAGCCGGATCCTCCCCCTTCCTGCAGATCGCCCGCCACCTTCAGCATTAACTCCTGATAGCCTTTAAACCCCATCGACTTGCACAGGCGAATGACAGCCGCCTGACTGCCGCCGCTCTGATCGGCCAACTGGGCGACGGACATCCCGATCATCTGCCGGGGATTCTCCAGTATGAATTGGGCTACCTTCCGCTCGGAAGGCGTCAACTGGGCTAGCACTTCTCTAAGCCTGACAAGGCCACCGTTCATCGCTTCAAACCTCCGCGCTAATCCGAATCCGTACTCGTGTTCGCTTCCAGATTGGAATGAATATCAAGCCTATTATACGTTAAATTGTCAAATCTTCCAAACTAGCCGCGACGGCATTATGAAAGCAAGCACGCAACCGCGCGACGGACTTGTCCCGCCCGAGATGCACGCGGTTCGTCAGCAGCGCGACGGTTAATCCGGCTTCCGGATCGATGTACAGACTCGTGCCGGTGAACCCGGTATGCCCGTAGCTTCGCTCGGACAGCAAATCGCCGGACGCGTCCCACTTATCCCCCTTCAGCACCCAGCCGAGTCCGCGCGTCCCGCCGGCGGCGGATGCCGTCTGGTTCCGCGCGGCGAGCCGTACGGCGGAGCGGGACAGCAGCCGCTTCCCTTCCCATTCGCCTTCGTTCAGCCACATCGCAGCGTACCGGATTAGATCCCTTGCCGTAGCGAACAAACCCGCGTGTCCGCTGACCCCGCCCATCGCCCCGGCGTTCTCGTCGTGGACGATCCCCCATCGCGGCTCCGGCTCATACGCGTAATGCTCGGTAGGCGCGATCCGCGGACGATCCTCGGGCAGTGGCCGGTAACCGCTGTCGAGCATCCCGAGCGGTTCGAAGATGCGTTTGGCGGCCGCCTCTTCGAGCGGCATTCCCAGCAAGTCCGAGATCAATCGGCCGAGCAGGATGAAGCCCAAGTCGCTGTAGACGACCTGCGTTCCGGGTTCATATTCCAGGTCCAGCCCGGCAACGAAGCTCAGCATCTGCTCGCGCGTCCAGCCGTGGGTGTGCAGGTCGACGAAGGGCGCCAGCCCCGACGTATGGGTCAGCAGATGCCGGATGGTGACGGAGGACTTGGTGCCGCCTTCCCCGTCGAACGCAGGAATGAATCGTCCAACCGCATCATCCAGCCGTAGGCGGCCTTCGTCCAAGAGCTGGAGCACGAGCGGCAGCGTGACGACGATCTTCGTGAGCGAAGCGCAGTCGTACCGCGTATCCGTACGGACACGGAACTTCGCAGCCCCTGTCAGTCCGGCGTCTCCCGCGGCGTACTCGAGCAGCTGTCCCTTCCGGCCGATGGCTGCGACGCCGCCCGGAATCTCGCCGTCCGCGACCGCTTGATCCAGCTGTGCCATCGCGCAGCCGACGAGCCTCGTGTTAAGCCCCATCTGACGGGCTTGTTCGAACCATTCTTCGTTCATCGTCAAGTTCCCCCTCCCATTCGAATCGCCATGTAGTAGTATCCCCCCGATGAATAGCGATCGGCCGATCCCCTATCGGCAAGACCGGCAAACGCTCCCGTTAGAGCTGCCTGTCCGACTAGAGGGATCGGCCGTCGCGATCATGATGAACCCGAACCGATACTGCCTTTACATGAACATCTGCAGGCGTTGATGCACTCCGCCCGGAGCGACCGCATAAGCCTGCGCGCGCTTAAAGCCGTTGACCGCCCCCCGCACGACCGTCAGTGCTTTGTAATACTCGATGTACGGGAAGCCGTACGTCTCGCCCCGCGCGAATGCGTAACAGTTCAAGCCTCTGACCCATTTCTCGTAAGCTTCCTCCGGAATATCGATGAATACCTCCGGATTGTAGTCGTACATATCTTCCCAGTTCTCCGAGTAGTAGACGCGCTTGACGCCGTGATACGGCAATTCGCGCTCAAACCCCGGGATCGCCGCGTAGAATCGCGCATCCTTCGTAATGAAGTGCGTATTCTCGTGGTCCTTGTGCATGCTCTGCGACCAGTGGGTGATGAGGATATCGGGCTTCAGCTCGCGGATGACGTCGGCGACCTGGAACTTGACCTCTTCGTTCAGCGGAAGCTCGCCGTCCTTGTAGTCGAAGAAGCGGACGTCCGCGCCGATGATGTGCGCGAATTGATGCGCTTCCTCGATTTTCTGCTTGGCATACTCCGCCGGCGACAGGCGCGGATGGCCCTTCTCGCCCGGCGTCAAATGGAGCATCGTCACTTTGTGGCCTTCCATGACGTACTTCGCGAGCGTGGCGCCCGCCGTCAGGTCTTGATCTCCCGCATGCGCGCTGATGGCCAGAATATGCTGTTTTTGATTGTCGCTCATTGAATATCTCTCCCTTAGTAGATAGATTTAGATGGCGTAGCCGCCGTTACTTCAGACCAGTGTTCATCATTCCGCGGACATAGTACTTCTGCAGGAAGACGAAGAGCAGCAGAATCGGAATCGTCGCGATCACGAGTCCGGCCATGACCAGCGGCTGGGTCAGCGTCGGATCGATCGCGGACTTCAGCATCTGGATGCCGACGGGCAGCGTCGCCAGATCCGAGTTGACCGAGTTCATGAGCAGCGCCCAGATGAATTCGTTCCACGAGTTGATGAACTCGAAGATCGCGAGCGTGGCGAGCGCCGGCGCGGTCATCGGCAGCACGATCTGAACGAAGATGCGCAGCTCCTTGGCGCCGTCGATCCGGGCTGCTTCCAGATAGGCGTCTTCGATCGAGAGCATGAACTGGCGCATCAGGAAGATGCCGAAGCCGCTGACCGAGAAGGGTACGATAAGCCCAAGCATGCTGGCCGCGAGTCCGCCCACCCCGCCCTGGCCGAGGATGTCGTTGCCGCCGGCAAGCGGGAAGTGGACGGAGATAAAGTAGTTCGGAATGAAAAACAAAAACGCAGGGAACATCATGGTCGACAGGATGAAGCGGAAGACGAGCTGCTTGCCCGGGAAGCGGAGCTTCGCCAGCACATACCCGGCCATCGAGCTCGTGATCAGCACGATCAGCGTGATGGCGACCGAGCGGATCACGCTATTCTTGAACAGGAGCGCCAGCTGAAGCTCCTCGACCGCCATCCGGTAATTCGCGAAGATAAACTGTTTCGGCAGCAGCGTGTAATTCAAGAGCGCGTATTCGGATGCGCTCTTAAAGGAAGAGAAGATCATGTCCAAGAACGGAAAGACCATGATGACGCTGCCGGCGATAATGATGGCATAGAAGAACCAGGGAGCGCGATTGGATCTCATCAGTAGCTCTCCACCCCTCCCTTGCGAAAAATCAGAAGCTGCGCCATCGTAATGATAAAAATGACGAAGAACAATAGGATCGCCATGGCGCTCGCGACGCCCCAATTGCCGAAGCTGAACGCCTGATTGTACATCTCGAGCGCTCCGACGTTGGTGGAGTTGCCCGGTCCGCCGCTCTTGGCCATGACCATCGTCAAGGTGAACGACTGCAGGCCGCCGATGAAGGACGTGATGAGCACGAACAGGATCGTCGGCTTCAGCAGCGGGAACGTTATCTTCGTATACTGGCTGAAGTGTCCGGCCCCTTCGAGCGCCGCCGCTTCGTAGTAATCGTGCGGAATGCCCTTCAGCCCCGCGCTGAGGAGCAGCACCGCGCTGCCGATGCCCATCCAGCCGCCGACCGCGGTGATGGACAGGAGCGCATGATCCGGATCGTCCAGGAAGTTCACCGATCGGAAGCCAAGAGATGTTAAGATGCCGTTGATCAATCCGTTCGTCGGGTTGTACATGTAGTACCAGACGTTCCCGATGGCGACGACGGTCGTGACGGCCGGCATGAAGAACAGCGTCCTCCATAAGCCCTCAAACCGCATGCGCGAGATGAGGTACGAGATGATGAGCGCCGCGATGAAGGAGATCGCCACTCCGCCGAACGCGAACACGAACGTATTGGTCATAATCGGGTGCAGGAAGCTCGACTGCGGCGAGAAGATGGTACGGTAGTTCTTCAGACCGACCCACTTCATCGAGGCAAAGTCGAATCCGCCCCAGTCCGTAAAGCTGATCAATACGGAAAAGACGACCGGAATCATGAGGAAAATCATATAGAACAGCAGAACGGGCGACAGAAATGAATAAGCTAGCAGCGTCTCTCTTTTGAATATGAATCGTCTCATGGCCCACCTCCTTGCTGCTTCGAGTCAGAAGAGCTGCCGGGGCCGCCTCTATCGTCAGCCCCGCCGCTCCCGGAAACCTTAATTCCCGCCCAGCTTGGCGTTGATCTGGGCGTGCGCGCCGTTCAGCGCGTCGTCCATGGAGAGCTGATCGGTCCACATGCTCTCGATCTGCTTGTACAGGATGTCCTGCACTTCCGTGCCGGCCGAAGGACTCTGTTCATCCAGCGCGTTGTTCAGCGCGTCGGCGAAGAGCTTCGCGCTCGGATTCGACGTGAGCTTCTCCTGCACCTTGGCGGACGAGAGGTCCGTCTTACGGGACGGAATGACGTTGAATGCGTCGAGCAGGAACTGGCCTTCCGGCGTCATGCCGCTATCGTCGGCTTGGGCGTTCATCCACTGCAGGAACTTCCAGGCTTCTTCCTGATGCTTCGACTTGCTGTTGACGCCATAAGCCCACGTGTACGCCAGCGTGCCGCCCGGGTCGCCGTCCGGCGTCGGCATCGGTGCTTCGCCCACATCGGCGTAAGCATCCTTCATCAGCGTCCTCAGCGATCCATCCCACCAGCCGGCACCGATCGTCATGCCGACCTGGCCCGCGCCGAAGCCTTTGGTCGTGTTGAATGCGATGTCGGTGATGCCGTTCTTGCCGTATACCTTGCTGTAGAACTCCATCGTCTTGCGGCCCGCGTCGCTGTCCAGGTTGGACTTGGTCAAGTCCTCGCTCAGCAGTCCGCCGCCCGCGGAAGCCATCATCGCCATGAACGGCTGGTCGACCAGCCCCGCATACCCGCGTTGGAATCCGAAGCCTTGCACGAGCACCTTGCCGCTGGCGTCTTTCTTCTCGATCTTCTTGCTCATCTCGAGCAGCTCGTCCCATGTCTTAGGCGGCGCGTCGTAGCCGGCTTCCTTCAGCAGCTTCTTGTTGTAGAACAGGCCGTATGCCTGCACCTCGGTCGGATAGCCGAACACTTTGCCGTTCAGGGATGCGCCCTTGACCGCGGCTTCCGGGTAGTTCTGCGCGACGTCGTCCGCGACGGTCTGCGGCGCTTCGGCGAGCACGTTGTTCTTGGCCAGCTGGCCGCCCCAGAGCGTATAGACGTGCATGATGTCCGCAACCTGACCCGCCGACTGCTTGGTCATGATCGTCTTGAGCAGCTCGCCGAAGTCGACCGGGGTCATCTTGACTTGGATGTCGGGATTCTCGCTGTTCCATTTGTCGATATACGGCTTGAGCGCTTCTTCGTTGGCGCCGTTGTAGTGCGACAGGAGCGTCAGCGTCACCTTCTCGCCCGACCCGGACGATCCGGACGACCCGGAGCTTCCTCCTTCATCCTTGTTCCCGCCGCATGCGGCCGTGGTTCCGGCCAGCGCCACCATCAGCGATCCGCTCAGTACCCTTTTCCACATCTTCATCTTTCGCGCCTCCCCAAGACAATTGGTTTATATGGATTTGCACACGATATCGAAGCTTCGTGTGATCGTGAAGCCGGTCTTCAGATACAGCTGACCCGCCGGGCTCTGTTCCCCGGTCCATAGAAACCATGCGCCATGCATGCCTTGGGCGCGCATGAGCCGGAGGCATTCGTATAATAGAATCTTCCCGATCCCCTTGCCGCGCTGGCTGGGATCGACGCCGAACGGGCCGAACCGCTCCCGGACGCCCTCGTAACCGCCGTGCAGGCAGAAGCCGACGAGCGTCCCCTTATGCCTCGCGACCAAGATCTGAGACAGCTGGAGCCGTTGGGTCAAGCCTTCCCGGATGGCGCGGCCCCAATCGGGGTTGAACGCGTCCGTCGCGAATCGAATCACCTCGTACAGATCGCGGTCCGTCGCCTGCGAGAACGTATAGCCTTCGCCGATCCGCTGTTCGGTCAATTGACGAACGGCATCCGGGATCTCGAAGCCGACGAGCGAATAATCCATGGCGACGGACGTATACTGGCGTTCGAAGCCTTGTTTGTCCAGCCAGGCGGCGGCCTCCGGGTAAGCCTGCTTGTCCACGCCGGGCACGACATAGTTGGGTGCATACGCGGAGAAGAACATCTTGTCCCTGTTATTGGCGCGCAAAAAAGCGGTGGCGTCCTCCAGGAGACGCGTCGCGACGCCCTGTCTGCGGTAGGCCGGATCGACGAAGAAAAACGGTACCCAGCCCCGATCCCTCTCCAGCTCCGTGCCATGCATCGGCAGCAAGCGCCGGATGGCGTAGAAGCAGCCGATTAGCTCACCGTCCACGCTTGCGATGCGCATCCCTTGCGGATCGAAATTGGCGTCGAGCAGGACGAGATTGCGGAACCGAAGGTCGGTTATCGGATCCTTGGTCAAGCAGCGGTTCCACAGCTTCACGATCGCCGCTTCATCGCCAGGCATGTAGTGATGGTAGTGAACGGTTGTCATGGGATCACCTCTTGAATGGTTATTAGTTAGTCGTAGAGCAGGCTGGCTTGCCGAACGTTCTTCCAGTCGATGCTGTCTGCGCGCCAGTCGGCCAGGATCGCGTCCAGCTCGCCTTCTCGGTGAAGCGTCTTGCGGACCCGGTCGCTGCCGCTCAGGACGTCGATGAACCAGCCGGACTCCGCTTCCGCAGGCTTGACCCATGCGAATTCGTCCGGATGGCGGCGCATGATGCGTTCGATCAGACGGAGTCCGGTCGCCGCCGCTTCGTACGCGTCTGTGTCCGTCACGAACGTCATGACGCCGTTGCAGAGCTCGCCCCGATGCTTGGAGATGACCGGCGTGAACGTGACGGGGTGGAATACGACGCCGGGGAGGCCCATGGCGTTCATCTCGGCGCATAGCTCGCGGTGTCGCAGCCACGGCGCTCCGATCATCTCGAACGGCTTCGTCGTGCCGCGCCCTTCGGATAGATTCGTTCCTTCAAACAGACAGTTGCCCGTGTAGACGCGGACGGTATCCATCGTGGGCATGTTGGGAGAAGGAAGAATCCAGGGAAGGCCGGTGTCGGTGTAGGTCATGTTTCGCTTCCAGCCCTCGAGCCGGACGACCTGAAGCGCGCACGGCTTCTCCATCTGGCTGCGGACTAAGGTCGCGAATTCGCCGATCGTCAGCCCCGTGCTGAAGGGGATGCGCCACGCGCCTACCATCGAGTAGAAGCCCTCTTGCAGGTAGCCGCCTTCCGCTCCGAAGCCGCCCAGCGGATTCGGACGGTCGAGCACGATCACCTCGACGCCGTGCTCCGCGCAAGCCTGCATGACGTAGACCAGCGTGGAGAGGTAGGTGTAGAATCGGACGCCCAGGTCTTGGATGTCGAAGACGATCGCATCCAGCCCTTCGAGCATCTCGGCCGTAGGGGCGCGGTGCTTGCCGTACAGGCTGTGAACGGTGAGACCCGTCTCGAGGTCTACTTCTTCTTCGAACTTGACGCCGGCTTGCCGGTCGCCCCGAATCCCGTGCTCGCATCCGAACAGCGCCTTAAGCTCGGCCCCCGGCAGCGATGCGCATAGCTCGATCGTGGAGCGATAGTTCGAATCGATGCCGGTCGGGTTCGTCAATAGCCCGAACTTCTTGCCTTGTAGGAGCTGCCCCGACATCCTTGTCAGATTATCTGCCCCAGTATGCACAATAGTTGACATATACTTCACCTCACAAGCGGAATATCAAATCTTGTGTTATGTTTTCTCTTATGTTACGTCAGAAACTTAATTTCATCAACCTATTTTTTTGTGAAATTTTTTATCACGCTTCTACATTCAAAACGCCAAGATTCCCCTTGCGCGACCCCATAACCACCGATTTTCGACTCCCTCCAGCCCTCTTTCGCTATTTGAAAGCGCTGCCTTCATCCCCATTATAGAGTTTTGAAATAATATATCAATACTTTAAATTAAATATAATTTTTTATTTTACAAATTGGACTTTTCTGTATATACTTGGCTCTGAAAGTCACCATCAGCCTTTGGGAGCGTAAGGTCGACTGCGACGAATACACCGAGCAATGGAGGCTTCCTATGAACAAGCAAATGAGCACCCTCACGACAGAACAACAAAATGCCAGAACGCGGAATATCGACCACTATTCCATCGAGGAGCTGCTTCGGTTAATCAACGAAGAGGACCGCGGCGTCGCCGACATCGTCGGGGCCGCGATCCCCGCGATCTCCGCGGCCGTCGCTCTGATCGTCGAAGCGTTTCGCAAGCAGGGCCGCCTCTTCTACTTCGGAGCGGGAACGAGCGGCAGGCTGGGCATTCTGGACGCTTCCGAATGTCCGCCGACCTATGGGACGGATCCATCGATGGTGCAAGGCTTCATCGCAGGCGGCGATGCGGCCATCCGGGAAGCGGTAGAAGGCGCGGAAGACAGCTGCGAGCTGGGCGCACAGGATGTGACGGATAACCGCATCCAGCTGAACGATATCGTCGTAGGCATCGCGGCCAGCGGCAGAACACCATATGTGCTCGGCGCGATGGCGCGAGCACGGGAGATTGGCGCGAAGGTGATCGGAATCAGCAATAATGCGAGCAGTCCCATGCGCGACGTCGCGCACGTGATGATCGAGGCGGTAGTCGGCCCCGAGGTTATCCTGGGCTCCACGCGCATGAAGGCGGGTACGGCGCAGAAGCTGATTCTCAATATGCTGACGACCGCTTCCATGGTGAAGATCGGCAAGGTCTATGACAACCTGATGGTCGATCTGAAGCCATCGAACGTCAAGCTCGTTGATCGGGCGAAGCGGATCATACAGTTGGCTACGCAAGCCCCGGATGCGGAAGTGGAGGCCGCCTATGCTTCCGCGGGCGGGCATGTGAAGACCGCGATCGTCATGATTCAGGCGGGAGTGGGCAAGCATGAAGCCCGACGGCTGCTGGAACGGGCGGACGACTTCGTCGGCGGCGCGATCGACCTCGCAGAACGAGACGGAGGATCAGCCTGCATGTGCGAATAGACGGGAGCGTTCTTCTTGGCCGGCGAACATTTCGGTGATATGGGTGAAAGTGGAGTCACAATGACGAGGTGCGAGGCGGTTATTCGTTTGAAAGGTTGATCTTGCATATGGGATTGCTATATTTTCATACGTGCATAACAAGAGCGCCTCCTTGACGTGTCGACAAACCCATCGTCCAGAGGCGCTCTCTTCTTTACGGAGATGCCGGCGATTCGCCGGCCGGCTCTCCACCTATGATCTTTTCGTATTTCACGACGGCAATTGGCTATTTTATCCAGTGTTAGGATCTGTTCTTCTATTGGCTTAAAGCCATTCAAAGAACTTTGTACGGTCTGCACACAGTCAAACGCGCGAAGAGGCCGCGGGTTATCCCGCGGACTCTTCGTCTCCGTCAACTAGACTTGGTAGGCGATGGGTGCAATGATCGTCATCTTGAATGGCAACGTACAAGAGTGGAAGACGCTATAACACCAGCAGCAGCGCGCCGACCGCGCCGATCAGGAGAATGGCGTTCTGGAAGACGGCCTGGGGCAGGCGCGGGATGGCCCTCGCCCCGGCCAGCGTGCCGAGCGCGATCACCGGGACGGTCCATGCGTTGATCGCCAAGGAACGCGTCGTAATCATGCCGAGCTGGACGAAGAACGGCACCTTGATCAGATTGACCGCCAGGTAGAACCAGGCCCCCGTCCCGACGATGACCTCCTTCGGCAGCTTCTTGCCGAACAGATAGATCGACATGACGACGCCCGATACGTTGCCGACCATCGTCGCGAATCCGGCCAATACCCCCATCGAGGTGGTGAATCCCTTGTTCTGGGGGACGTACCGCTCGAACGCGGCACCCGCGCGGTCCTTGAGCAGCTGGAAGGCGATCAGGACGAGCAGCATGATGCCCAGAACCCGGCGGATCGCGGTATCGTTCGCGTAGAACAGCAGCGCGTAGCCGCAGCCGATGCCGAGCAGCGCCCATGGGATGAGCGCGATCAGATGCCTCCAGACGACATGGCGGCGGTAAAGCAGGACGGCTGCCACGTCGGCCGCGATCAGCATCGGCAGCAGCGTGCCCACGGCCTCCTTGGCGGGAAAAACCTGCGACATCAGCATCGCGTTGAAGATGCCCAGCGTGGCAATGCCGGTTTTGGCGAAGCCGCAGCACAGCGCGGCCGCGAGCACGATCAGTATCTGCAGTACGGTCAGCCCGGTCATCGTCCTTAAGAACCGATCCGCTTGAACTTGCGGACCTGCTCGGTGATCGCAATCTCCGTCGGAAGCCGCTCCACGCTTGAAGCGCCGAAGAAGCCCGCGACGTTCTTGGTACGGCTCAGCACGTAAGCCGCATCCTCCGGCTCGGAGATCGGGCCGCCGTGGCAGATGACGATGATGTCGGGATTGACGGCTTTGCCCGCATCGCAGATCCGCTGGACGACGTCCACGGATTCGTCAAGCGTGAGCGCCGTGGCAGCGCCAATGCTGCCCTTGGTCGTCAGCCCGACATGGGCGACCAGCACATCCGCGCCCGCGGCTGCCATCTTCCGCGCCTCCTCCTCGTTAAATACATACGGCGTCGTCAGCAGGTCCAGCTCGTGCGCCGTGCGGATCATCTCCACCTCGAGATCGTAGCCCATGCCCGTCTCCTCGAGATTTTGCCGGAACACCCCGTCACAGAGGCCGACGGTGGGGAAATTTTGCACGCCCGCGAAGCCCATTTCCTTGAGCTGCTTCAGATAGACGTCCATGACGCGGAACGGGTCCGTCCCGCATACGCCAGCGAGAACGGGCGTGTTCTTGACGATCGGCAGCACCTCCGCCGCCATCTCGACGACGATCTGGTTGGCGTCGCCGTACGGCATCAGACCGGCGAGCGAACCTCGGCCCGCCATCCGGTAACGGCCGGAATTATAAATAATGATCAGATCGACGCCGCCCGCTTCCGCGCACTTCGCGGAGAGGCCCGTGCCCGCGCCGGCTCCGACGAGCGTCGCGCCGTCCGCCAGCTGAGCCCTCAGCCGGCGGAGCGCTTCTGTTCTGGATATCGCCATGGTCTGCTCTCCTTTGTTATTCGCCGATCGTCTGCCGGTCCGGCGAGGAATACGCGATAATCATCCGGCAGGGCTCCCAGCTCGTCACTCTGGCATTGTGCGGTACGCCGCGGGGAATCCGCAGCATCATGCCGGGCTTCAGGCGGAACGACTCGTCTCCGAGCGTATGATCGCATTCGCCGGAGAGGACGAAGATGACTTCCTCGCAGTTCGGATGATAGTGCCGGGTGTTCTCTTTGCCCGCCTCGATGTACACCATGCCGAAGGTCATCTCCGCTTCGGGATCGATATCCTTGCCGCACAGCCACTGGATCTTGCCCCAGCCCATATCGAGCACCCTATGTGCCTCGTTCTCGTGAAGGTTCGTAATGGTCGCCATCTTGGTTCTCCTTTGCATGTTGGATTGTCTGTCCGAATTCGATTGGGCGCTTACTTGTTCTGCGCCAGTCTCGCCTGATACGCTTCGTTGATTTCTTTGGTGATCTGCACATAGGTCGGGTCCTTCTGAATCGCGCCAATCAAGTTGTCCCAGTCCTCAATCGTTGCCTTGCCCATGATGACCTGGGTCTTCATGTCGCTCATCTTCTTGGTGTAGTCCGCGCCCATCTTGATGTCCGTCTGCGAGACCAGGCCGATCGCCACATCCGGCTTCGCCACCTTGGCGCGCTCGTCGATGACCTGCTTGTTGCGCTCGAACACTTCTTTCGTCATGCCGGGTGCAAACGCATACATATACGGGTCGTAATGCATGAAGATTTTGCCGAATGCGCCTACGCCCACGCTGTCTTCCACCGATTTCTCCGTGGACACTTTGATTCCGTTCTCTTCATTGTAATGCACGCCCTTGATACCGTACAGCGCCAGCGTTCCGCCTTCCTCGGACGCGCCGTAATCGAGCAGGGAGAGAATCTTCTTGACCTTCTCCTCGGGAACCTTCTTCGGAATGGCCAGCACGCCGATATACCCCCGGTACTCCGGTACGTACGCGCCGTTCTTGCCCTCGAGGGACGAGAGCGGAAGCCAATCCACCTTCGAATCGCGCTTCCATTGATCGTACGTCCATCGCCACTGCGCCTCGATCGTCTCGGCCGTCGTTCCGGCGCTGCCGTTCGACGCGAGATCCCAGAACTGGCTGTCCTTCATGACCGAGTAATCCGGGGGCACGAGTCCTTCCTTGTACAGCTTCTGCTTGAACAGGATCGACTCTCGCATGCCCGGATCGAAGTTGACGTCGATCAGCTTGCCGCCGACATCCTTCCAGCGCCCGTTCGAATCGGTAAACACGCCGTCGAGGATGTCGCTTCCCCGCATCGTATACCCGTACGTCGGCGATTTGCCTTCCGGCATTTTCTCCTTGAACGCCTTCAGCACCTCGTACAGATCGTCCACCGTCTTCGGTACCTGCAGCCCGAGCTTGTCGAGCCAGTCCTTGCGCATGTTGAGGAAGACGAACCCGTTCAGCGGGCGGGCCACCGGAATGACATAGTTCTTCGCGTCAATCTTCGTGTTCTCCCACACCGACTTCGGATAGTCCATCAGGTTGGAGTAGCCGCTCAGGAACGGCGTGAGATCCCAGAACGCGCCTTGCTTGACCATCTGCTGGAACAGCGGATTGGTCACGTCGTCGAGCTTCAGCAGATCGGGCAGATCGCCCGAGCTCAGCACCACGTTCAGCCGGTCGACGTAATCCGAGGCATTCGCCGCCGATACCCAAGTAATAGCAAGCTTCGTATTCGTATTCTTCTCGAATTCCTTCAGAACCGGATTGTCCGCGGACGGAGGCTGCGCGATCGTGAAGTCCGACATGATCTTGATCGTCGTTGGTGCCTCCTGCTTGCCTCCGCCGTTATCGGCGCCTTTCCCCGCCGTATTTCCGCTATTCGATCCGCCGTTCGAGCATGCCGCGAGTATGGAGCCGAGCAGCAGGACCATCAGCAGCGCGACCGATACGCTTAACCGGGCATTCGTTGTCATGTTCGCCTAACCCCTCCCAGACTTTCGAATGGATGACGTCTCATCTCCTTCGTCTGACTGCACAGGATGATCAGCCCTTGACCGAGCCGAGCATGACTCCCTTCGTAAAATGCTTCTGCAGAAACGGATAGACGCACAGAATCGGCAAGGTCGAGATGACGACGGCCGCCATCTTGATCGTCTGCGTCGGGATCTGCTGATCCGCCACCATCTCGACCGCGGTCGCGCCGCCCGTCGAGGTCGAGGAATCGACCAGCATGTTGCGCAGCACGATCTGCAGCGGCACCTTGGCATAATCGTTGATGTAGAGCACGGCATTGAAGAACGTGTTCCAGTAGCCCACCGCGTAAAACAAGCCGAAGGCGGCGAGCGCCGGTGCCGACAGCGGCAGGACGATCCGGAAGAAAGTCCCGATATCGGTGCTGCCGTCGATCATCGCGGCCTCTTCCAGCTCGACCGGAATGTTGTCGAAGAAGCTCTTCATCAGAATGACGTACCAGCCGCTCGTCAGAACCGGGACGATAAGCGACCATACGCTGTTGATCAGGCCGAGCTCCCGTACGACGAGATAGGGAGGAATGAAGCCCGGATTGAACAGCAGCGTCAGGACGATCGCCACCAGGATGAACTGCCTGCCGCGCAGCCGCTTCCGCGACAGCCCGAAGGCGATCGCCGAGGTGACGATCAGGCTTAGCGCCGTACCGGCCGTCGCCAAAAAGGCACTGACGCCGGCGGCGTTCAGGAAGGCGGACGTGGAGAACAGGTACCTGTACGCCGCGAGCGACCACTCGGCCGGGAAGAGGATGAAGCCGTTCCGCTCCGAATATTCATGCGGGTCCGTGAACGATACGACGAATACGTAGTACAGCGGAAACAAGGTGATCAGTCCGATCACGCCAAGCACGAGATAGTTGCAAACCGTAAAGATGCGGGCTCCCGCGCTTTCTTTCATACAGCGCCTCCTTTCTTCGGCCGGCGGTCAATAGACCCCTTCCTCGCCGAACTTCTTGGCAATCTTATTCGCCAGAACCACCAGCGTAAGGCCGATCACGGACTTGAACAGCCCGACGGCGGTGCTGTAACTGAACTGGCCGTTCTGAATCCCGTTGCGGTAGACGTACGTCTCGAAGACGTCGGCCACGTCCGCGACCACGCCGTTCATCATCAGGAACACCTGCTCGAAGCCGACGTCCATGATGCTGCCCAGCCGTAAGATCAGCAGAACGATGATGACGTTGCGAATCGCCGGCAGCGTAATATGCCAGGTCTGCCGCATCCGGCCCGCTCCGTCAATCTTGGCCGCCTCGTATTGCTGCGGATCGACGGCGGATATGGCCGCGAGAATGATGATCGTGCCCCATCCGGTCTCTTTCCAGATGTTCTGCAGCGTGAGCAGCACCCAGAACAGGTTCTTGTTCGTGAGAAAATCGATCGGGCGGAATCCAGCCCATTGCAGCATCATGTTGACGATGCCGGACGACTGCGACAGCAGCAAGAACGTAATTCCCGCGATGATGACCCACGACAGGAAGTGAGGCATGTAGACGATCGACTGAATGGTCCGCTTGAAGGCCCGCTGCGTAACCTCATTCAGCAGCAGCGACAGCAGGATCGGCAGCGGGAAGAAGAAGACCAAATTCATCAGGCTGATCATCATCGTGTTGCGGAACAGCAGCGCGAAGTCCGGATTCGAGAAGAAGCGCGCGAAATGTTCGAAGCCGACCCACTCGCTCTGCATCATGCCCAGGTAAGGCGAGTAATCCTGGAACGCGATGAGGACGCCCCACATCGGGATGTACTTGAAGACAATGAAGAACAGGACGCCGGGTAATATGAGCAGATACAAATATTTGTCGCGCCGGATATCGAGCCACAGCCGCCTGCTTCTCGCCCGGCTGCCCGGAAGCGCGGTCCGCATCATCTTGGCGGTCTCAGCGTTCATGCCCACTACCTCCCGATCGCACGGTCATGACGCGCTTCCAAGCCATCTCTCATAAAGGCCAGACATGTCCGCATTCCTTCCAGGATGCCGCCTCCGCTCTCTTCGTCGGCGGACACCCATCCGCTGTAGCGAATGTCGCCGATCGCCTTGAAGATGGGCGCGAAATCGATGGCGCCCTGGCCAAGCACCCGCCACTCGCCGGCGTCGAAGTCCTTCAGGTGGAAGTTGTCGATGAACGGCGCGAACGATGTAATGACCTCGGCCGCATCCGTAATGCCCGACTTCACTAGATGGGCGGTATCGACCGTCAGGCCGACCTCGCGCTCCTTGATGCGCTCGTAGAATACGTCGAAGTCCTCGCGGTACATGACCGGCTGATCGTAATGATGATGCAGCGACAGGGCAATCCCCCGCTGTCTCGCCGCCTTGCCGAGCTCCGAGAGAATGTCCGCGTAGCGCCGGATATCAGCGGCCGTCACGCTATTGCGGGGGACGCCGTGGCAGTACACGATCGTACCGGCGCCGATCCGCTCGGCGAAAGCAATCAGCTTCTCGAGCTGGCCCCGGCCGTCCCCGCCCAGCGTCCCGCCGGTGATCAGCGCCGAGCCGGCGCCGGGCAGCGATCCCCACTTCTCTAAGAATCGCTCCGGCTCGGCCATGTAGGACGCGTACTGCCCGTGCTTCAGCTGCAAGCCGTCGTAGCCGACGGACCGGTAGCGGTTGAACAGCAGGTCGCGATCGTCATCGGTTGCGGTCGGACGGGAGAACGCGTACTTGATGCTCATACGAGCACACCGCGATCCAGCGTGATCGTCCGCCGCTGCTGAGCCGAACGGTAAGCGGCATCCAGAATCGCCACCGTCTTCAGATTGTCCCGCGCGCTGTTCGGCGCTTCGATCCCCGTCTCAAGCGAGGTCAGCAGATGATTCAAGCCTTCGTACGTCGCGGTTTCGCGGGAGACGTCGTTGCTCCATGCCGTCTCCGGCGCCTGCTGCCCCGTGCGATACAGCTCGACGGAACGGTGGCCGCAGGCCAGCGTACCGGTCTCGCCGATGACGATCATCTCCGTGCGGGGATACGGGGACGAGAAGCTCTGCACATAAGTGGCGAACGCGCCGTTCTCGAATGCGACCTGCACGGTGGCATCCGTCTCGCCTGCGCATTCGATGGCCGAGGACGAGCTCATCAGGCTGGTCACCGCTACCGCTTCCGAGCCGAGAATCTGGCGGAACCCGTCGAACCAGTGGATGCCCATGACCGATAGCGCATGCCGCTCGCACCGCAGCCGCCAGCCGGCGTCCTGACGGAAGAACAGATTGTTGAATAGGATCTGCGTCACCCCGCCGATCCGTCCTTCGGCGACGATGCCCTTCACGACGTCGAAGGTGAAATGCCGGCGGAAGTTCTGATTGACCGAGACTGGCACGTTCAAAGCAGCAGCCTTCTCGGTAATGTCGACCGCGTCCTGCAGCGTATCGGAGAACGGCTTCTCGACGAAGAGCGGCAGGCCGGCTTCCAGCAGCGGAAACACCACTTGGGTGCGGATGGACGTCGGCGTGGCCACGATGGCGGCATCGACGCCGCTTTCCCGGATGAAATCATTTAGATTGGAAAACCGCAGCGGAATGTTATACTGGTCCGCTTTGCGCGTCATCGCCTCCGCATTCGGATCGCAGATCGCCGCCACTTCGATTCGCTCGGGGTGCTCCTTATACCCTTCCAGATGAAGCTCGGTCACGCCGCCCGCGCCGATAAGACCTACTTTGTACTTCTTCATGATTCATACCGCCTCCTGAATAAATGATCATAAGTACATGCCGTCTGCTCGCTCTTGGGTGATGTCTACGGTGCATCCGATAAGTTCCCGCCTCGCCTTGCGTAAGTGTCTACCGCTGCTGCCCGGACATCATGTCTAGCAGCAGCTGCGCCACTCGGTCGGCAAATTCCGGGTCGTTAATGTTGCAGGCCATCTCGTGAACCGGTATACCGCTGCGGACATGCTGCCGGATGGCATCGAAGCAGGCGCGGTCGGCCTCCGGATCCCAGAACGGCCGGCCCGGACTATCGAGCTGCGATACCCCGCCGAGCGGAAGGACGAAGGCGACCGGTCCTGCGCTCGCATTCGCTTTCTCCGCCAATATGGCGCCGATCCGGGCGTTCTCCTCCGCGGTTGTCCGCATCAGCGTAATGTTCGGATTCCACTCGTACAGATTCCGTCCCGCATAGCGGCCAGGCACGGTGTCGCGGGCATGGAAGTTGACCATGTCGACGCAGCCCGGCACGATGACCTGGGGAATGCCCCTTCTGGCCGCGGCGTCCCCTCTGTCCGGTCCCGCCGCGAATACGCCGCCGGCGATCTCGTCGGCCCATTCGGTCGTCGTAATGTCGAGGACGGCGCCGATATAACCGCCGTCGATCAGACTTTCCATCGTCCGCCCGCCGACGCCGGTGCAGTGGAAGACGAGCACCTCGGTATCCTCCCGCTCCAGCCGCTCCCTCGCCCGTTCGACGCAGCTCGTCGTATTGCCGAACATGCTGGCCGCGATCAGCTTCCGGTCCTCCGCGGGCTCGATGTCCGCCGAGGCCATGCCGCAGATCGCCCCGGCTGCCCGGGTGAAGATCTGGCGGCTGATTCGGTTAATGCCCGCAACATCGACGACGGCCGGCATCATGACGATGTCCTTTATGCCGACGTAGCCGCGGGTATCGCCGGCGGCGACGGTCGAGACGATCAGCTTGGGGAAGCCGACAGGAAGCGCGCGCATCGCGCTGCTCGCCACGGCCGTCCCGGCTGTTCCTCCCATCCCGATCAGCCCATGGATGTCGCCCCGCAGCACCGACTCGCGCACGAGCTTGGCTGCTCCCTCCGCCATCGCCGCCATCGCTTTGCCCCTGTCGGCCTGGGCGACGAGCTCGGCCAGAGCGGCGCCGCCCGCCTCCGCGATCGCCTCGCGGCTCACGTCGGGCCGAAGCATCGGCTCGCCCATCACGCCGGTGTCATAGACCCGGACGCCCAACCCATTGCGCTCGATCTCCCGCTTCAGAAAAGCAAACTCCGTCCCCTTCGTATCCATGGCGCCGATCATTCCGATTGTCCGCTGCAAAAGAACCCTCCTTCCGATTGGGACTGCCAGATGAAGTGTTATCAACCAAGTATAAATTAAGTTGATTGCTATAAATTTAATTCAACTTAGTTGAATTAAGATTATCTTACAATATCCATTTCGTTCCTGCAACCGCTTTCTAATCTTATTAAAAATCCTTCTGGTTCGATTTCGTCCGGCTAACCGCTTGATTTGTTCGCTTTACAGATGAATCCGTCCTATTTCTTGCGAATTCAACTTAGTTGATTTATATTATACTTATTAACTTTTCCCGGTTAATAGAAAGAGGGGAATTATGGATCTGGACCTTGGCAAACGAATTCGGCTAATACGCAAAGAGCAGAAGCGAACCCAGGAAGAGATTGCGAAGATATGCGGATTCACCAAGAGCATGCTCTCCAAAATCGAGAGCGGCGGGGCGATGCCGGCAGTCTCGACGTTGATGAAAATCGCGGGCGCCCTCGGCGTCAAAGTATCGGATCTGCTTGAGGAGCAGTCCAGCAACGACACCGTCATGGTCTCGGCGGGTCAGTACGAGGATATATCCAAGTGGATCAAGACGAATAAAGGCTATTCATTCTTCGCTTTCGCGTCCACGCGGCACAGCAAGATCATGCAGCCGTATATTTTCGTCGCGCGCCGCGGCGAGATTAATGAGCATACCTTCTCCCACAGCGGCGAGGAATTTATTTACGTCATCTCCGGGAAGATGCGCTACAAGGTCGGAAACACGGACTACGAGATGAGCGCGGGCGACAGCCTCTACTTCAATTCCCTGCAGGAGCATACCGTCGTCCCGCTCTCGGACGAGGTCAAATATTTGGCGGTATTTACCGAGCATCAATCCAAGCCGGGCGACGATCCGTCCTGATCGTCCGCTCGCCGCGCCGCCCGGCAGTTAAGCCGGCATACAAAAAGGAGCGAAAATTCGCTCCTTCTGTTCCGTATGCCCTTCTCGCTTCTAATCCCTCACGCGCTCGATTCGTCTTAATTCCTCTGTGTCCCGGGCCGGCGATAACCCGAAAAATCGGGAGTACTCCCGATTAAACTGGGAGGGACTTTGATAGCCGACCTCATAGGCGGCGCCGGCAACGGAATAGCCTTCGAACGCAATGAGATTTCTCGCCTCCAGCAGCCTTAACTGCTTCTGAGATTGAATTGGACTTAAACCGGTTGCCCGTTTAAATTGATGGTGGAAGGTATTGATCGCCATGCCGGCTCTGGACGCCATCTCGCCAATGTCGATCGGCCTCATGAAATTTTCGCGAAACCACTTTACGATCTGGGATATCTTGCCCAGCTGGCTCTCCCTTAGCCCGAACTGCCTCAAATACCAGCCTTGCGGTTTTCGCAATTACAGTCATAACCGGCCCGTTGTATGCTCTATTATTTGGTCAGGATGTTCAACACAAGGTCAACATCCTGCGCCCAATTCATACCCATCGCCTTCGCATCTTGGAGCATGAGTCCGTTCAGTACCGATAGAAACACTATCAGGCGCTTGGCAGCGTTTCCTTCAGCGAATAGTCCTTCTTGCTGTCCGCGGACGAAGATCGGCATGATCTGCTCGATGGTATCCTGGGGGGAATACCGCTCAATTGCTTCCAGCGCCTTGCTAGGAACGACTTCCGACGTTTGCGCCTGTTGAACGAGGAGGAAATATTGCTTGTGGTTCTCATCCAACAGCCGAAGCGTAAACGCCTTTAGCTGTTCAAGAGGCGACCCGGGTAACGTTCCGATATTCCGGATCGCATTGCGGGATTCTTCGATGGCTTCTTCCACGAGAATCCCGAATATCTCGTCCTTGGATTCGAAATACCGGTAGGTTAAGCCTTGACTAATGCCGGCCTCCTCCGCGATCATGCTCATCTTCGTGCCAGCGAGCCCTTTCTCCGCAAATAATTTAAGAGCGGCCTTTTTGATCTGATCTTTGCGTTCGTCGAACATTTGCTCGCTCTTCGTTCTTGCTATTCTTGGCATCGATTAACCTTCTTCCTTGTCTCGCGTTGCCCGCGGATTAAGCCTGCGATGCGCAAATCTGCACCTCGCTCACTTCCCACAGCTTCTTCGCCGCTTCCATATTGCTCGCTTGCGCCGACAACGTCCCTGCTTGTTTATCAGCATAATAACCCCCGCTCTCCAGGTGCGCACGATCGGCACCCGCCAGCCATACGAGCGTCTCCGCGCCCTTCTCGGGCGTTCGGGCGAATCTCATCATGACGGCTGTCGTCATCCGGGCCATCCACCCGTTATCCCGATTGAAATTTGTAGCCACCAGCCCGGGATCAAAGCAATACGCGGCGATATTCGTATTTTGCAGTCGATTTGCCAACTCGGCCGTAAATAAAATGTTCGCCAGCTTCGTCTCACCGTATCGAAAGTTAGGTCCGCCCTTCATTTTGCCCCAAAATCCAAACCATCGCTTCCCGCTCAAATCGTCGAATCCGATGCCCTTCCTCGCCATCTTATGGCCATGGGACGACGTGGTAATGATGCGGGCATCATCGCTCAAAGTCAGTTTATCAAGGAGCAGGGTCGTTAACAAGAACGGTGCGATATGATTAACCGCCCAGGTCATCTCTAATCCGTCCTCCGTCAGCTTATGGTCAACGAACATCGCGCCGGCATTGTTGATTAGAATATCGATCTTCGGGCATTGGGCGTACATCTCTTGTGCCGCGCGGCGGATAGATCGCTGGGAGGACATGTCTGCGATGAAGACATCCACCGTTATCCGATAGCCGTAGGACGCACGCAGTTTTGCCGCAACCTCGTTGGCTTTGGCCGCATTGCGCGCAACGAGGCCCAGGTTCGCTCCTCTCGCGGCTAACGCACGCGCGGCCGCCAATCCGATCCCGCTCGTAGCCCCCGTAATCACCGCATATTTCCCGTTTACGTTGTGGCCATTGGTTTGATTTCCGGTCATTTGAACTCCTCCTTTGAATTGAATGAATTGTTCATTTACCAATATTGTATGAACCGTTCATTCATTTGTCAACAAGGGCCGGTAAAATAATCAGCTCTTCAGTGATGAAAAAGAAACCCGTTCCCTCGTCACGAGAGAACGGGCATGTTCCGCCGTATGATCGGCGATGCGCATATGGGGCGGTTATTTGGCTTTCAATATTCGCCTTTGATGATAAAGAACGAACCGCGAATCGTCCCGGCCAGCTTGGACTTCTGTCTTGCGAATTTGAACTTCTTCGCCTCCAGCTCCTTCGGGACGTCCATCCCCTCGGACAGCTTGAATCCGACGGCTCGCTTCTTCGGATCGTCCACCGTATACATGACGTTGACCGCGAGACCATCCTCATAGAAGACGAAGGCCCACCTGATGTTGTCGACTTGGAATCGCGATGTTTCCAGCGGCCGGGCCGCAAACTCGATTCCGCGTTCTTCTTTCAATATCCGGTTCACGTAATCAAGCGTCTCCCGGCTTTCGCCGGCCGGCACGACTGTGAAGTCGTGCTTGTATTTATTCATGAAGTACCGGGCTTCATTCGCGCGCAATCCGGCTAACGCCGCTGCAACCGGTGACTCTTCCAGCCCAATCGTCGACACTTCTTTATAATCGACACGAACGGACATGCTCATTCCTCCTCCCCATTTTCGCTTACTTCTCCACGACCGGAACCCACATCTCCCCGTAGACCAGGCCGTCCCGCCGCCCCATTTCGACCGTTGTGTTGGGCCCGCCCACATAGGCGTACCGGTCGGCTGCCGGCAGCACTTGACCAAAGGTAACGCCCGTCAGCATGCTGTTTAATTCATCGGCCGACTTTCCCTCGCCTTTCACGACGAGGTAGGTTCCCTTCGGGAATTGGATTACCCGGTGTTCGTCCGGCAACGACGAGTCCGTCATGACGCCGGCATAATACATCATCATGCGATTTACCGCTTCGCTGACGGCAAACAGATAGTCGTTCGCGGCGATGGCCTTCAACGAGTCAAGCCTTCCATCCTGCCCCACCGCCCGCCAGAAGGTTTCCTTCTCCTTGTTGATGCCGGCATAGTCCGTGTAATCGCTCTTCAGCTCCGTTCCGATTCCTAGCACGATAAAGCTGTCCTTTTCCTCAAACGCATGCGTTGCCATCATCTCATCCGCTCCTCTAATGGATTTGTTTGCTGCCTGATACAATCATCATAATCGTCAATCATGTCAAAACATGAACCTGTTTCAAAGCCGGCCGAAGATGCTTGACCGCGCCGCTCGTTCCTTCTTAAATAGTAGTTGTTCCAGCAGGAGAAGTCCATCGAAAACCTGTTACGTCCGGCACATTCGCGCTTCATCAGAGCCTGCGGTTATGTGGACGAAGCGCCCACGAGGCGAGGCAAAGCGCGGCATAGAAGAGCGGAAGCAGCATATGAAATCCGCCGTCGCCATAATCATTCGCGAACGCATGGGATAAGGCCGCGCCCGTCATCAGAAAAAAGATACCGCTATACGCCCACTCCTTCAGCCGGGGGAAACCCGGCATGACGATTGCAAGGACGCCAAGCAATTTCCAGGTTCCGAGAATGTTCGTGACGTATAAGGGGAAACCGATCGCGGTCACGAGCTCGACATTGCCGCCCAATCGCATCAATTGCCCGATACCGCTTAACGTAATCGAGACTGCGAGCATGAGGGTGACGATCCAATAAGCGGCTGCCCTGACAGTGGTGCGGGATGCAGCCTTCGCCATGTTTTCTTGGCCGGTAATCGTACGCATGCTTATTCCTCCTTTGATTTCGTATCCTTGATGGGTTTATAATAACGTGGAATCATGTCAAAAAATGAACCTGTTTAGAGGTGCCCATGAAAAAAGTAGAACGGATAAACATCCTCATGCGGTACATCAACAACCGCGCCCATTTTACCATTTCGGAAATCATGCATGAGTTTGACATCTCCCGTTCGACGGCGATTCGGGATATCCGGGAAATCGAAGCGATGGGCATGCCTCTGGTCGCCGAAGTCGGGAGGGACGGCGGTTATTTTGTGATGAACAACTCCGTGCTGCCCACCGTCCGCTTTACCGATAACGAGATCAAAGCGCTCTTCATCGCCTTCATGGCCACCCGAAATCTGCAGCTCCCTTATCTCAAGAGCCGCCATTCCTTAACGGAAAAATTGCTCGGCCTCATCTCTCAGAACCAGCAGGACGATCTTGTCCTGTTAAATCAACTCTTGCTCTTCGAAGGCACCAATCCCCACAATCCCGATCTGCTTGATCTGTCCGATCTGCCCCACCCGATGTTGGAACAACTCATCCAGCTCCTTCTTCGTGACGTCTCCTTAACGATTTCCGTCAAAGAAGGACGCGATATCAAGTCGTATCCCATCTATCTCCTGCACCTCTATCGCGAGAAGAGCTCTTGGCAAATCGAAGGCTTCGACCTCGAGGAAGAGAAGCGGCGGATCATTCCTGTCGACAGCCTCACCGATGTCCAGCCATATCCCGGGAAGAAACGATTCAGCAAGAAGAAGGTCGCGGAACGGCTTCGCCAGCAGGAAGAAGCGTTCAACCTGGTCCTCGAACTCGGCCCCCTGGCGATCGGGCAGTACAAGAAGTACCATCCGTTCAAAATGACCCTCTCCTACACGAATCCTTATCAAACCACGGCCATGCTAAAAACGTTCGTCCACGTCCATCAACCGGATGAACTAGCCGATATCACGAGCTGGCTGCTCTTCTTAGGGGAAGATATCAAGGTCCGGGAAATCCCGGGCGAAGTTCTGGCAGGATTGCAGGGGAGAATGGAGATCTTCGGGATGAACTAGCGGAGCGGGAAACCGCAGCCATGCCGCCGCCGGATAATGATTCGAAGGGAACCTGCCGTCGATGCGCGCCGGCCGATCTCCGCGGAGAGCACGGTAATCTCCAGCGTGAGGACGGGCAATAAAAAAACAGCCGCAATACTCGCGGCCGTAATGGAATAGAAGAGCTTCAAACGCTTCGGTCGACAGGGAGACGGTTCCGAATTGCCTCAACCGAACGCTGGAATGCGATCGCTTTGTCCTTGTCGTGAAACAGCGGAGCGCCGGCAAACAGCTGAATCCCCAAGGACGGAATCTCTGAGCGCCCGGTGTCCTCCAGGCTCGCCGGGAAATCCTTTGCATCCAATATCAATTGAACCTGGCGGCCTTCGGGGACGAATCCTGCCGATTGGGCGAGCCATTCCCTTCCCCAGCCGGGGCCTCGCCCGCTCTTCGAACAATAGATCAGCGGCGTATACACGTCGATCGCTTCCGCCAAGTCGCGATAGTCCTGGGCGAAGATCCGGGTCAGCGCGCCGTCGAATTCATCGGGCGTCCATGGGCACATGTACGCCCCGACGATGCAATCCGGCAGATGCGCTTTGATCAGCCTTGAATAACGGAGCGCGAAATCGGCAATTTTGCGGCATTTGTAATGCTTCCATTCTTCCGCATAGTTTGCCAGGATTTCTGCCGGATTCGCGGCGTCGATCGCGCACGACTCGCAGAAATCCGCGATGCAGTCCGGGCAAAAGCAGCTTTCCTGCAGATCCGGCTCAGGCGTCTCGAACCAGCCGGCGTAGGTCAAATAATCCAGCCATATACCTCTCGGTTTAAATTGCTTCAAGCCGGCTAGCAGTTCCTCTTCGATTTTGGACAAATATTCCTTCTGCGACAAACAGATGCCCTGCACCAAGCGGCCGTAACGAATCGGTTGTCCGTCTACGCCGATCGGAACGAGCTCGGGATGCGACTGGTAATCGGCGCGGAATGTTTTGAATTCCACGCAGGGCTCCAATTGCTGCGCCATGCACGCTTCGAATGCGGCCTCGTTAAACATATGAAACCATCTGGCGTTGACGCCATAGTCTTTCGCGTTAGCGGGCAGCTCCCCGCTCCCGTACGGACCGAATAATAAGGGGATTGCCATCTGCATGTACTCCTCTCGTTATTCTCCATTCCCGGAGGCTGTAGATGGAAGGCGGCTCTAGAAGGGCAGCTCGACGCCGAATTCGGCCGCAGCCTCGGAGAGGACGGCCTTATGATGCTCGTCGACCGGAATGCCCGTGATGCCGAAATCCGCCTCGCGCTCGGACTCCAGTACGCCGGGTAACGTCGCCCGTTCGTACCCGGGCATCGGACGCATCGCGCTGGTTAGCTTCATATACGTATCCATTTCCTGCTTCAAGGCCCCGGTATCGATGAATCGCCCCGGATCCAGCGCAATAATCAAGGAACCCTGATTCGCGCCTTGGTACCTGCGCTCGGCCCGCTCTTCTTCTACCGGAACGCCAGCCAGAAACCCTCCCAGGGCTTGGCACATAAACCCGAGTCCCATGCTGCGGAATACGAGACCCGGCGCTAATTCGAACAGCTTCGAGACATGGGGAGAGTCTTCATACAAGTCATGCATAGCGCCAAAATCAAGCACCATCGGAGGCTTCTCCCCGCCGGGCACAGCAAATGACATCGGGGAACCTCCCGCTGCCCGCATGATGGAATCCTCGGGCCGCAGCGTGAGCTGATGTCCGGATGTGACATAACCGATGAGGTCGTGCTCGGCCAATAAACGGGCGTAAATTCCCGCAGCGCCGATATGTCCATGATTGCGCGTAACCGCGGCCGCGATTCCGGTCTTCCAGCAGCGGTCAATCAGCTCCTCCGCTCCCTTGTAAGCAGCGAAATAGCCAAGACCTCCGTCTCCGTCGATCATGATCGTCGCCGGGGATTCCGTTGCGATACGGCACTGCGGATCCGGATTAATCAATCCGTCGCGCATTATCCGGGCATATGTGGCGATCTGTACGGTGCCGTGGCTAAAGGTGCCTCTAAGGTCGTTTTTGACTAGCTGCTCGGCGAGAAAAGCCGCTTTTTCTTCAGGCATGCCGGCTTTTTGCGCAAGCGTGCGAACAAAACGTTCCAGCTTGTCCTTGTCGACTTTCGTCGCTTCTGTGCGATCCGTATTCATGTTGTCCATTCCTCCAAGGGGTTGTATTGTAATCATCGGCGGTATCTTCCCTGAACCGTATCGTCGATAACGGCTGAAGAACGGCGTTCAAGGCGCAAAAACCATCACCGGCTTGGCGATGGTTTTGACAGGAGCGGTTATGTGCCTGCCGACCGGCGATTAGGCCGTGATTTGCGCAGCGATGCCGGTCAACTCGGCTGCGTCTTCGGCGGACAGCTTCACGCTGGATGCGCCGGCGCAGTTCACGATGTTCGCCGCTTTGCTGGCGCCGGGAATCGGCAGCATCACGGGCGACAGCTGAAGCAGCCAGGCAATTGCGATCTGCTGCGGCGACGCATTGTATTTCGCAGCGATCCGCGATAACGTCTCGTTGCTGCCGATGCCGCCCGCGTTGCCCATGCCGTTCAGCGGGCTGTAGGGCAGGAAGGCAATACCGAGCTCTTCGCAGCGCTTCAGCACGTCCATGGACGAATGGTCGAACAAGTTCATGCGGTTTTGAACGGACGCGACCGTTACGATGTCGCGGGCTTGTTCCAACTGCGCGACGGAAACGTTCGACAGGCCGACGTGAACGATCTTCCCTTCCCGCTGCAATTCCGCGACTGTTCCCACGGATTCCGCGAACGGCACCTTCGGATCCGGACGGTGGAATTGATAGAGCGTGATCGCTTCCACGCCGAGCGCGCGCAGGCTGTCCTCGCACGCTTGGCGCAAGTGTTCGGGACGGCCGTCGGTTTCCCAGCGTCCTTCCGGACGAATGTGTCCGCCCTTGGTCGCGATGACCGCTTCGGGGCGGTTATATAAAGCTTTGGCGAACAGACGTTCGTTATGGCCGTTTTCGGTCGAATTCAAGCAGTACGAATCGGCTGTATCGAACAGCGTGATGCCTTGCTCCAAGGCGGCATGCACCGTTCGGATACCGTCTTCCTCGGAAGGGCGTCCGTTAACGGACAACGGCATGCCGCCCATACCGATCTCCCCCACGATAATTCCCGTCGAACCCAGCTTGCGTTGTGGCATTGTCATCGTACAACCTCCTAAGAAGATAGTGAATGAAGCTTCCATAAGCAGAGATGAAATCTGCCGTTAACAAGTATACCAGTTCGGATATTGCGCCAGTAGTACTGAAATAAAGTTCATCTAGTTACTTTGATGTAAGGAAAGCTGAGGTCTCGCAGCAAGATTACCGGTGTGAGCGTTCACGGCGCAGCCGACGCATGCGACTTAATTCGATGCCCACGGCTGGCGGACGGACCGCACGGTCTCGCCGGTTTGAATGGCCTGCTCGATCAGATAACCGAGGTAGCAGTCCTGCGACGCTTCCGGCAGCCCGTAAAAATCCGGCCCGCCGGCGGCGTAATCGGCCATCTTCCGCAAGCAGGTCGCAATGGCGATCTCATCGTCGTACAGCCTGCCCGGCGCGAACGGATTCTCGTACACCCAGCGGTCGCCCGCCATGATCCCCTGCAGAAAATAACCTTCGGGGTTTTCCCATTCGCCCTTGTTGATCCGCTGCAATTCGAGCGGACATGCCGTTTTGTAATCGTGCAGCAGGTTTAGACGGCGGTCGAAGATTTCGCCGCGCACGCCGCGAACGGATACGTGATTGGAGCGAATCCAGGACCGGTGCTGGTCGGCGGTAAAATCGTAGATGCCGAGCTTATTCCCGAAATCGAGCCAAGCCAGATCCCGCCGCGAGGTTACGATCTTCTCCTCCGCCGGCGGACCGCTACGGTTCGGACCGGCCAGCCAGTCGGATTCGAACCGCATGCCGCGAATCGCGGCGTCCTCGAATCCGATGCCGAGCAGTTGGCGCAGCAGACCGACTCCATGATACATATGGGAGAACGATACGGTCGCTTGCGTAATGTCCCCGAGCCTACCGTCCCGGATGACGGCCATTCTGGCCTCGTTCAGCGGGTGATACGGGTACTGCTCGGCAACCTGGACGCGGGCGCCGCGAAGCGTCAGCTGCTCGTGCAGCTCGATCAGCCCTTCGAGGTTCGGCGCGGGCGGCGTTTCCGCGAGCACCGGAATGCCGCGCTCGGCGAGCTGCAGCAGATAGCCCGGCTGCGCCGATGCGCTGACGGACACCACGACGAAGTCCGGCCGGTCATGCTCCAGCATCCGCTCGACCGTCCGATACGTCGGCACCTGCCACTGCTTCTCCATCTCCAGTCCTTTCGCCTCGTCCCGAACCGTCATCGCGCTCACCCGAAACCGGTCGGGAAGCGCCTTCGCAATGCGGAGAAAATATTGCGCCCGGAATCCGGATCCTCCGATGATGCTGAATACGACTGGCTTGTTCAATGTGCATTCCACCTCTGGAATCTGAGTATGGTCGCGGGATGCGGTTACGGTTTAATAAACACCGTCTTGACGGAAGTATAGAACTCGATTGCCGCCTGTCCCTGCTCTCTCGAATGCGAGCTCGACTGCTTCATGCCGCCGAACGGAGCCTGCAGTTCCACCCCGGCGGTCTCGGCATTGATCCGGACAAGACCGGCATCCACCTCATGCACGAAGGACAGCACGTTGCCGATGTCCCGCGTATAGATCGAAGCGCTCAGCCCGAACTCCGTATCGTTCGCCAACCCGATCGCCGATTCGAAATCGTCGGCCTCGATCAGCGTCAGTACCGGTCCGAATATTTCCTCCTGCGCGATCGCCATTCCGCTCGTCACCCGGTCGAATACGGCCGGCGTTACGTAGAACCCGTCCGCCAGCTCCGCTCCATCGGGCCGCTCGCCGCCGCACAGCAGTTCCGCGCCTTCCTCTTTGCCCCGGTTGATGTAGGACATGACGGTTTCCAGCTGCTTCTCGTTGGCGCAAGGACCGAGCCATGTCGAGGCTTCCAAGCCGTCGCCGACCTTCAGCGCCTTGACCTGGCTGACCAGCTTCTCCTTGAACGCCTCGTACACGTCGCGAACGACGATCACGCGGCTCGTAGCCGTACATTTCTGGCCGGTGGAGCGCAGCCCGCCACTGATCGTCGCTTCGACGGCCAGGTCGAGATCGGCGTCCGCGGCGATGACGATCGGATTCTTCCCGCCCATCTCCAGCTGATATTTCGCCCCGCGGCTCAATGCCGTCTGGCCGATCTGCTTGCCGACCTCGTTAGAGCCGGTGAACGTCACGCCGTGTATGCCGGGATGCGCGGCGATCCCCTGCCCGATGACGCGGCCGCCGCCGATGACCATGTTCACGACCCCAGCCGGCAGCCCCGCTTCATGGAAGCATTCCGCGATTGCCGCGGCGGTGACCGCCGTCTCCGTCGCCGGCTTCCACACGACCGCGTTGCCGTAGATCAGCGCCGGAGCCATCTTCCAGACCGGAATCGCCACCGGGAAATTCCACGGCGATATCACGCCCACGACACCAAGCGGCGAACGGGTCGTAAACATAAACGCATCGGCGTCGGTCGACGGAATGACATCGCCGATCTTCCTCATGCCTTCCCCCGCATAATAGCGCAAGATCGCCACGCCGCGCGCCGTCTCGCCTTTCGCCTCGGCGAACGTCTTGCCCATCTCGCGCGACATCGTCCGCCCGATCTCGTCGAGCCTGCGCTCCATCGCGTCCGCCGCCTTGAACAGCAGCGCGCCCCGCTGCGCGCCGGACAGCTTGCGCCATGACCGTCTGGCTGCTTCCGCCGCCTCGACGGCCTCATTCAAATCGCCGATCTGCGAGTCGGGCACGTAGCCGACGATTTCGCTCTTCCGGGCGGGATTGATGCTCGGCGTACTCCCGCCGCCTGCAGGCGCCTTCCACTGGCCGCCGATATAATTGCGGATGACTTGAGGCTCTTGAACAGCATGCATCGAATATCCATCCTCTCGCATCAATAATAGTTAGCCGTGAACTCGTGAACGTATGCGCTTAGCGCTTAGCGCTAAGCGGAGACAGCCGTATTCGTCAACGTGCCGATCCCGGTAATATCGATTTCGATCCGGTCGCCGGGCGCCAGCGTAAATTGATTCGGCGGCACGATGCAAGTGCCCGTCAGCAGCACGGTGCCGTCGAACAGGACATTGTCCTTGGCCAAGTAGGCGACCAGCTCATCCAGCTTCCGCTTCAATTGGCCCGTGCTCGCCGATTCCTCGACGACCTTCTCTCCGTCCCGGAATATTCGGCACGTGATCGTCAGGTTGTACGGGTCGGACAGCGTGTCGGCCAGCCTGATCGCCGGGCCGATGGAGCAGGATTGGCGCCATACTTTCGCCTGCGGCAGGTAGAGCGGATTCTCGCCCTCGATATCGCGGCAGCTCATGTCGTTGCCGATGGTGTAGCCGATAATGCCGCCGCCGCTGTCGAGCACGAGCGCAAGCTCGGGCTCCGGCACCTGCCAAGACGAGTCGCTGCGCAGACACAGCTCCCCGCCCGGGCCTACCGTGCGGGCAGCCGTCGATTTCATGAACAGCTCCGGCCGCTCCGCGTCATACACCTTGTCGTAGAACGTCGACGCATCGAGCCGGCCGCCCGTCGCTTCGTAATTGCGCGCTTCCTTGCTCCGCAGATAGGTAACGCCCGCCGCCCACACTTCGGGAGCGTCGATCGGCGCCGCGAGAGCGAGCGACCCGAAGTCCTTCTCCGCAGGAGCCGCTCCGGCAATATGGCGGGTAACCGCTTCCAATACCGAGCATCCTTCGCGGTCCGCTCTCCGGACCAGCGTCATAAAATCGGAGTCCGGCAGCGGGTACACCTGGTTCTCTTCCGTCAATGCGGCCAGCACTTGGGCATCGCCTTCCATGATTCGAATGATTCGCATCCAATCGCCCTCTCATTGATTAGTGTGAAACGAAGTTCCAACAACAAATGAAGAAGCGTTCTCATCAAGCCTGTACGGCTTTCCTATGGTCAAGCGCTAAGCGCGATAACCCAATTGCAGCGAGATCAATCTCGTTTGCTCCAGCAGCAGCGCGACGAACCGCTCCAGCATCGCGTCATCGACATGGGAAATGAGCGTGGAAATGCTGATCGCGGCGGCGGCATGGCCGCTATGGTCGAGCACCGGCGCGGCGGCGCAGCGCACGCCCGCTTCATTCTCTTCGCGGTCGTAGGCGATCCCGCTCTCGCGCACCCGTTCGAGCTCCGCGAGAAACGCTTGTTCGCTGCCGATGGTATGCGGCGTGTGCCGGCTATAGCCATACCCGCTTAACATCCGCGCGAGCGCGTCCGGCGGCTGGAACGCCGCGAGCACTTTGCCAACCGCGCTGCTGTGCAGCGGCACGCGCCGTCCGATCCGGGAGTAGCGAATGACCGCTTTGGCCCCTTCCACCTTGTCGATGTACACGCCTTCCGCCCTGTCGGGCACGACCAGATGAGCGGTTTGCCCCGTCTGCCCGGACAGCTTGACCAGATACGGCCTTGCCGCTTGGCGGATGTCCAACCCTTGCAGCAGCAGCTGCCCCTTCTCCACGAGCCGCATCCCCAGCCGGTACTTGCCCGTTTCTTCGTTCTGGTCGATGTAGCCGTGCAGCTGCAGCGTCTTGAGCAGCGAATGAACGGTGCTTTTGTGCAAATTCATCAGCCGGCTGATGTCGGTGATCTTCAGTTCCCGGTTCTGCTCGTCGAACAGGTCGATTATTTTTAAGGAGCGGTCCAGCGACTGGATGATTGGCATGCGTATCAGCCTTTTCTATGTGTTCTATAATATAGAACAGCATCCTATATTATAATCTCATCTTAGCAGAGGACCGGCAGCACGTCCAGCAATTACCAGGGTATCCAGCCGCGTTCGGGCGCGAACAGACCCGATACGCGAAAAAAATAGCCGCTCAAGGCGGCTATAAGAATTCGCGCATATAGAATCCGTCTAAGCCTCCGTCAGGTCCGTCCTGCAATCGCCTTGGTTATTGGCTGTTCTGAGCTTTGTAATTCTTGATATACTCGTCCTCGACCGCCTTGCCGCCCTGATCCATGTACTGCTGGACCAATGTTTTATACAGGCTGTCTACTTCCTCTGGTTTCGCGACGATCAGTTTGGCGAGCATTTGCGCCGAGAGATTCTTAAGCGCCGCGTTGTTCTTCGCATCGGCCGCATTCGGTATGGAATAGAAGTAGGTCGTATAATAGTCGACCAGGCCTACCTTCAACGCATTCTCGACATCCTTCTCATAGCCGGGATAGCCTGCGGAGATTGCGGCTTCATTCTTTTTCGGATCCCCAAGCTCGATCCCGTTCGACAGGATATCATAGTCGAGGTTGTTGGCCACCGTCATCATCTTATCGCCGGAGCTCGTCGTTCCGGTCTGCTTGGGAACACCGTCCACCATATTGTAGTCGACGCCTTCCTCGCCGTTCTGGAGGAAAAGGGTTACCTTCGGGTCAGCCATCCAGTTCAGATACTGTATGGCCAGGTCAACGTTCTTGCTGGATTTCGGAATAATGACGTACATGCCATTCGGGCTGTACCCGTTCTTGGGATGCTTGCCCGCATCGTTCTGCCAAGGATCGATCGGGATAAGCTCCGCTCCGGGGACGTTCTTGGCGAGGTTGGCGTAGGTACCGGGAGCGGTTCTGTACGGACCGTCCCAGTTCGTTTGGAACGCTCCGACTTTGCCGTTGGAGATATCCGCGTCCAGCAGCTTCCCGTCCTTGTCCGTCGCGAAGTTCGGGCTGATCAAGCCTGCATGATACATCTTGTTCATGTATTGAATAGCTTTATCGAACCCTGGCATACTCCAGTTCGCATCCCAGATCGCTTTCGGCTGAAGCGTGGCAAACTGTTCCTCGGTAAGGTTAGATGGCTTGAAGGCTTCCGGCATATAGCTCAGACCGGGGTTTGCCGGCTGCAGGGAATAGCCGTATGGAATGACGCCGGTCACGTTGCCGGGGTTCTTCTCCTTGAAGGCAACCATGGTGTCGTAGAATTGTTCCGCCGTCGTAGGAACGGGAAGGCCCAATTTATCGAGCCAGTCTTTGCGGATAAACGTATTCGAACCCGCGAGCACCGTCCGCTTGCCCGGCACGGCATACTGCTTGCCGTTGAATTGGCCGTACTTTAAGACCTCTTCGCCCAGATATGATGTAAGCGTGGATCCATGCTCCTGGAGGACGGAATCCAGCTCGGCCAAGCCGCCCTGCTGCACATAATTATAAACAACGCCCTGGTTGTAGGTGTAGGAGATGTCAGGCGCCTGGCCTGCCGCCATCAAGACGTTCAATTTGTCTACTTCCTGCGCCCGGGGAACCGAGACGAACTTGACCGTGGCATTGAACTGCTTGCCGAAATTATCGTTGATGTACTTTGTCCAGAAGTTGTTGTTTAAGTCCGGCTGTCCGGGCTTGCCTCTGTCGAATACTTCGACCGTTAACGTTCGATGTTCTTTTGTTGCCTCTGCCGGGCCGTTTTCGGTGGCGCTTGACGGCGTATTGCTCTGGCAGGCGGTCAGCGCCGACGCAATTGTTAGCGCTACCAAAGAAACGCAGATCGATCGTTGTGCCTTTACCTTCAAAGAAATCGCTCCCTTTTTATAATGGATAATGGGCAACTGACTGTATATAAATTCGCGAAATCGATGGGATCATCCATTTCGCGCGTCTATATCAACCTTTTACGGCACCGATCATGATCCCGGATACGAAGTATTTCTGGAGCCACGGATACACGAGCAGGATCGGAATCGTACCGAACATAATACTTGCTGCTTTCAACGCCTCCGAAGGCAGATTGACGTTGACGTTCTCGCCGGACATCTGCTGCGAAATGTTGATGACGTTATACAGCTTAAGCTGGATCGTATAGAGCTGCTGGTCCGTGATGTAGAATAGCGCATCCTGAAAATAATTCCACCGGAATACGGCATATAGCAAACTGACGGTGGCAAGCGCCGGCTTGGATAACGGCAGCACGATCTTGAGCAGGATCTGCAGCTCGCTGCATCCGTCCAAGTGCGCGGCTTCCTCCAGGCTGTCCGGTAAGCTCTGGAAGAACGATTTCAAGATGATCATATAATAGACGCTCATCATTCCCGGAAGAATCAGCGCCATTGGCGTGTCCAGCAGGTTCAGGCTCTTGATGTTCAGATAATCCGGAATCAACCCGCCGCTGAAATACATGGTAAACAGCATCAATAACAGTAAAGCACTTCTGCCTTTGAGCCTTTTTTTCGTCAGCGGGTACGCGGCCAGAATCGTCACGGTCAATGCGAGGAGCACGAACACGACCGTCAGGACCACCGTGTAGAACAAGGAGTACAGCATCCCGTGATCCCCGAATACGACTTTATAGGCTTCGATATTGAAGTCGATCGGATAGATGGTAACGGCCTGGGAGATAATCGCCCTATTGGAGCTAAGCGATTGCGATAGGATATAGAGAAAAGGAACCAGGCATACAATGACCGTCAATAAAATGACGAATGCGGCCGTATAATCCACGATTCGATTTTTCGAAAGATGCGACATCGTCAGTACCCCCTCACCATATGCCGTTTTCGCCTAATTTGCGGGTAAGAAAATTCGAGGTGACCAGGAAGATTAAGCAGATCACCGACTGGAACAGACCGACGACCGCACCGACCGAGAAGTTCGCGGATTGAATGCCGACACGATAAACATAGGTGCTGATGACGTCGCCGAAATCCATGACCAGGTTGTTTTGAATGTTGAACGGCCGGTCGAAGTTCACCGCCATAATATTGCCGAGCTGAAGGATCAGCAGGATCACGATGGTCGGACGGATCCCCGGCAGCGTGATATGCCAGATCCGCCTCAATCTGCCCGCGCCATCCGCGTCGGCAGCCTCGTACAACTGCTTGTCGATTCCCGTCATGGCGGCAAGATATAGGATCGTCCCCCAGCCCGCGTTCTGCCAGACGCCGACCAGTGCATACGTGGCGACCCATGCGTATTTGTTCGTAAGGAACGGGAGCGGCTCCCCGCCCATATGATTGATTAAGGAGTTGATCATCCCCGTGGGAGACAGCAGCTGCGCTACGATACCGCCGATAATAACCCAGGATAGGAAATGCGGCAGATATAGGATGGTCTGGCTTACCTTCTTGAACCTCTTCCACACCAGTTCATTCAATAAAATAGCCAATAAAATCGGTGCCGGAAATCCCAAAATCAAATCCAGGAAGTTCAGCATCAGCGTATTTCGAACCACCTGATAGAATTGCGGCGACGAGAAGATTTGCCGGAAGGTTTCGAAATTATTCCACGGGCTCTTGCTGACGCCCTGAAAAATGTTGTAATCCTTAAACGCAATCTGTATGCCGTACATAGGTGCATATTTGAACGTCACGATGTAGGCCACGGGGATAAGCAGCATCAGGTAAAGGATGATATCTTTTCTAATATAGTGAAACAAGCCTTTTTTTCGTTTCGGCGGCTCTCCCACGCTTAGAGCAACATGTCGATTCATTGCTGGCATTCACTACAACCTCCATTTTACTGGTTTCGCAACCTGCTCTGCGCATAAGCATGGAAGAAGGATCCCCGCCACTCCCCCGATCGGGGAGACCGCGTCCCCGCTATACGCCCGAGTAAGCCATGAACCCGCCGTCTACCGGCACCGTGATACCGGTTACAAAACCGGACATGTTCTCGTCCGCGAGCCATAATAACGCGCCCAGGAGGTCTTCGGGCTTACCGAATCTTCTCATGGGAGTATGGGTGATAATCTTATGCGACCGGTCGGTTAACGATCCGTCTTCGTTCAACAGAAGTCTTCGATTTTGCTCCGTCAAGAAGAAGCCCGGGGCGATCGCGTTGACCCGGATGCCCGCATCCGCCATATGAACGGCCAACCACTGCGTGAAATTCTCAATTGCCGCCTTCGCCGCGCTGTACGCCGGCACCTTCGTCATCGGGCTTGGCGCGCTCATCGAAGAGATATTGATGATGGCCGCACCTTGGCGGTTGATCATCTTTTTGGCGAACACCTGCGCTGGGATGAGCGTTCCGAGGAAATTCAAATTGAGCACGTGGCTGAAGCCCTCCTGGGTCAGATCGAAAAATGTCGTGATGTCTTTGTTTCCCAGATCCTCGGGCTTCAACGTTTCGTTCGTCGTGCTGCCCATGGGGTGGTTGCCTCCCGCCCCGTTGACGAGGATGTCGCACACGCCCAGCTGGCGCGTCACCGCGTCTTCCGCCGCCCTTACGCTATCCGCGTCCAGCACGTTGCAGGCGACGGCGATCGCTTCCCCGCCGGCTTCCCTGATGGCTGCCGCAACCCGCTCTCCCTTCTCCGCCGTGCGGTTCAATACGGCCACCTTCACGCCATGCCGGCCGAGCTCCCGCGCCATCGCGGAGCATAGAACGCCGCTTCCTCCCGTAATAACCGCGACTTTCCCTCTTAAATTGTCGTTGATTGCAAGCATGCCGATGCCCTCCGTTTTGTTCTTTCGAGCGAGTCCCATATGCCCCACAGATACATAATGCCGAGTGCCCGGTCATACAGCCCGTATCCGGGACGGCACTGCTCATCCCAGATCTGTCTTCCGTGGTCCGGCCGGGCATAGCCCGTAAAGCCCTTCTCATGATACGCCGCGACGATATCGCACATATCGAGCGTGCCGTCCTGGGCACGGTGAGAGGTTTCAATGAAATTGCCGTTGTCGTACAGCCTCACGTTGCGGATATGGGCGAACGGAATGCGGTCTGCGAATTCCCTCACCATGTCCGCGACATCGTTGTTCGGGTTGACGCCGAGCGACCCGCTGCACAACGTGACGCCGTTATAAGGGCTATCCACCAATGTCAGCAGCCTCCGGATATTGTCCCGGTTCGTCATGATTCGCGGCAGCCCGAACAGCGGCCACGGCGGGTCGTCCGGATGAATCGCCATTTTGATGTCGTTGGCCTCGCATACCGGAATGATCTGTTCCAAGAAGTACTGGAGGTTGTTCCACAAGTCCTCTTCCGTCACGTTCGCGTACGCCTCGAACAGCGCGGGCAGACGCTGCATGCGCTCCGGCTCCCAGCCCGGCATCGTGAAGTCCGGATTCTCGTTGATGACGCGGACCAGCTCCGCAGGGTTATTCATGCTGTCGATCTTAACCTTCTCATAAAAGAGCGCCGTCGAGTTGTCCGCCATCGGTTCATTTAGATTCGTGCGGATCCAGTCGAATACCGGCATGAAGTTATAGCAAATCACCTTCACGCCGACCTGGGCCAGCCGCTCGATCGTGATTTTATAGTTATCGATATAGCCGTCCCTGGCCGGCAGGCCCAGCTTGATATCCTCATGGATGTTAACGCTCTCCACAACCTCGATATGAAAGCCGTATTCGTCGGCCTGCTTCTGGATCTCGAGCATTCGTTCGAGCGGCCACGCTTCCCCCGCAGGGAGGTCGTGAAGCGCCCAGACAATGCCTTCCACGCCGGGAATTTGCCTGATTTGGCTCAGCGTTACCGTATCATTGCCTTCGCCAAACCATCTGAATACCATTCTCATCGCCGATTCCTCCAAAAAACGCCGCTGTCCACGAGTGTGTACCGAGGCACCCCAGCGTACGAATCGATTCTTATCTCCCGCTGCTCGCGCGCTCAACCCATACGGCATCTCGCTGCGCCGTTAGGCACAGCTCAGCCGCTTTGAACGCATGCTCCTGCGTCATCGCGATCTCCGTGCGGTTCAGGCAATCCAGGATCAATTCCCCGAAATACGGATAACCGATCTTCCCTTTGACGTCGAAATAATGCTCGCCCTCATGATTCACGAGGTACACGTGCCCGCCGCTCTGCGATCTGGCAATATCCACGTACTTGCGCAATTCGATATATCCGTCGGTACCCAGAATAATCGTACGTCCGTCTCCCCAGGTGCTGAGGCCGTTCGGCGTAAACCAATCGACGCGGAAATAGCCTGTCGAACCGTTGTCGCCGACCAAGTTGCAATCGCCGAAATCCTCGAACGTCGGAAATTGCTTGTGGTTGTAATTCGCCACCTGGCTGTTTGACACCCTAGCGTCCTTCGAGCCGGTGTAATACAAAAATTGCTCGCATTGATGGCTGCCGATATCGCATAAAATACCGCCGAATTGCTCGCGGTCAAAAAACCAATCCGGTCTGGACGGCACGTTGATCCGGTGCGGACCGTATCCGCTCACCTGCAGCACGCGCCCGATCGCGCCCTGCTCGATTAATTGTCCGGCGTAGACCGCGCTTTCCACATGCACGCGCTCGCTGTAATAGACCGCATATTTCAAGCCGGTCTCCGCGGCTTTTTGCCGGGCTTGCTCCAGCTGCGCGAGTGTCGTAAACGGCGCTTTATCCGTGAAGTAATCCTTGCCGTGCGACATGACGCGCATGCCCAGGGCGCAGCGTTCCGACGTGATGGCCGCGCCGGCCACCAATTTCACGTTCGGATCCTGCAGCACCTCCTGTTCGGATCTTGCCGCCTTGACGCCGGGATAGGCTTGCACGAATTTGTCCACCTTGGCCGGATCCGGGTCGTATACCCATGTCAGTTGTCCGCCGGCATCGATCAGCCCGTTGCACATGCCGAAGATATGCCCGTGATCGAGCCCGATCGCCGCAAACGGAAACGCGTCTTTCTCGCATACCGGGGCCGGCTTTCCTTTCGGGGCGTAATTCATGCCGTCTTGCGTTTGCATCGCCTTCATCTCCCGCTTCGTGTTATTTCTTGTACTCGCTGCCCAGCGTAATGTCGTTCTTCGCGAAGGATACGACCGACGAGGTCTTCTCGTAAAAATGCGGCGCGTTCGCGAGCAGGCTGTCTCTCGAATAGAACAGGCTGTCCTTCGTTAAAGGCAGGCTCACGCTCTTGCCCGTAGCCGCCGCTTCGTAGATGGCCGTGATCAGCTCCAGCGTTTTGCGTCCTTCGCTGCCATCGATGAGCACCTTCGGCGACCCGCTCTCGATCGCCTTCATCACATCGTCGATCTGTCCGGCGTGCCCGGTATACGGGAGGCTCTCCATGCTGTCGTACGCGTGCTCAAGCTCCTCCTCGAGCGCGGCGTTCCGAATCGGAAATCCGTTTTCCTTGGAGGTGGACGCATACACCTTCCATGGTGCGGATATGCGGGCCTTCTCTCCTTGGAAGATCAGCTGCTGCTCCTCTCCGTGATGCACGACGGAGCTTGTAATCTGCGCCAGGCTGCCGTTGCCGTATGAAAGAATGGCGATCGAGATGTCCTCGACTTCCGCGTTATCGTGCGACGTATTGCTCATCACCGCATGGACTTTGTCCGGCATCCCCATCATCCACTGCAGCATGTCGATATGATGAACGGCGTGATTCAGCGTACAGCCGCCGCCTTCCTTCTCCCACGTGCCTCTCCACCACAGATCGTAATAGCTGTGCCCTCGCCACCAATGGGAATCCACCTGCGCATGCACGACCTTGCCGATCTTGCCGGTGTCGAGCGTGCGCTTCAGCTTCATGATCGGATCCCTGAACCGGTTCTGCCCGATGACGGACAAGATGCGGTTCGACTCCGCAGCCGCTTCCAGCATGCGGTCGCATTCTTCCAAAGAAGACGCCATCGGCTTCTCGACCAATACATGCTTGCCGGCACGCAAGAAATCGATGGCGATTTGCGCATGCGTATACGGCGGGGTGCAGACCGACACGAGATCGATCTCGCAGTCCAGCAGGTTGCGGTAGTCTTGTTCGACCTTGCAGTCGAGCTGGAATTTCTCTTTGCTCTCGACGGCTTTATCTTCATAGATATCGCTTAACGCAACGACTTGGCATCTCCCCTGAAACGCGGACACATACGCCTCCAAATGCGAATTGGCGATGCCGCCCGTACCGATCACAGCGACTTTAATCATCGTCTTTCACTCCTTCGGCCTATTTAAAATATTTGGCGTGCTTTTGTTTCAAATTTTCCTTCTCCGTCACGACCAGCTCCAAATGATCCCTCAGCATCAGCTCGGCTTGGTCGGGATCCTTGTCCTTGATCGCGCGGACAATGCCCTGATGCTGGGCCAGGATGACCTTCCAGTCGGAATCGGAAGCGAGCCGCAATAACCGGATCCGGTTGTCATGCGTGGCCATTTGCTGAATGAGTCCCCACGTGCGGGCTCGGCCGCAGCCGATCATGATCGATTGGTGAAACTCTTCGTCGAGCTCGAACAGACGCCCGTAATTCCGTTCGGATTGACACAGTTCCTGCAGCGAGACGAGATTTTGCAGATGCAGCACCTGTTCCTTGCCAAGCCGCTCGCAGGCTTCCCGAACAACGGCGGATTCCAAGGTTTTCCTGACAAACCGGGATTCTTCCGCGTGCTGCAGATCAATCAGCGAAATGACGGAGCCCTTCTGAGGCGTGGTCTCGATTAATTCCTCCTGCGTGAGCTTCACTAAGGCCTCACGAATCGGCGTCCTGCTCACTTGGAGCATTTCGACCAGTTCTTTTTCCGAGATAAACTGCCCCGGCTCGAGTCGCAGCTCCATGATGTTCTTCTTCAAGGTCGCGTAAACGAAATCCCGGATGAGTCCTCTCTTGTCTCTCGGAACGTCAATCTGAATGCGCATGAGATTCCTCCAGCCCGGCGAGACGCCATCCATCATTCAAGCGCTTACATAAAGCGCTTACAGAAATTGTTGGGATGACTAGTTGCCCTAGTATACCAGCTTGAGCGGAATGAGCCGGATCGCTTCATGAAGCTTAATCGGCCGCCCTCCTTGCATGGCTTCGTTCTCCGGCCGCCCGATAGGGCTGATGCCTTACGAATAGATGCCTTGCTTACATTGGCCGGTGATAATACTAACATACCACCACTTCGACGGAGTTGACGATGCGCTAATCGCGAAACAAATTTACCCATTTCATGCATTCCCTGCAATTGAAAGCGCTGTATAATAGAAATGGAATGATTCGGAGAACAAGGAGGACGACTACGATGTCTGCAAGGATCGCCGAACTTGAAATCGGACGGCTGCCCGACGTTCGAATGTCGCTTCATCTGATGGGGCTTCATCTTCGCAAAGTGGGTTCCGGTTGGACCTATCCCTCTCATGAACATCCGATGTACGAGCTTCATTGGATGATCGAAGGGGACATGACGATGATCGTCGAAGGCCGGACTTACGCGCAAAAGAAAGGAGATCTGCTGATCATCCGTCCGGGCGTCATCCATTCGTGCAAGTCGGCCGGCGCTCAGGGCTTCACTTATTTTTGCGTGCATTTCAGCGTATCCGATCCCGCTTTCTCCAAGGAGCTGGAGCGCCATCCTACCGCTTGCTACGAAGTCTCCTCTCCCCTTGTCAACGAACTGGCGCCCTTGCTGACGGACTTATGCAGCCTGGCGACCGAGAATAGGAAGCGATCGCTGTCCCCCGCCAAAAACATGAAGGCGTACGCAGCCGTGCTCGAGCTATTGGGCACGCTAGCGGAACAGCTGTCCCACTCCGATAACGTCGTGCTGACGAAGAAGGAATTATTGGCGGGCCGCATCGCCGAACAGATCGAGGCTTCGATCCGCAGCAGCCTGCTTCACGGCCAAATGGAAGACAGCGGAAGGAAGTACGTCCAAGATATCGCCGACACCTTGAAAATGAGTCCTTCCCAGGTGAATCGGATCTTTCAACAGGTATACGGGAAGGCTCCCCGCCAATATATGTCGGAGATATTGTTAAGCGAGGCCCAACGCCTGCTGCTTCAGACGGATCTGTCTATCGATCATATCGCCATGATACTCGGGTATAAAACAAGCGCGCACTTCAGCCGCCAATTCAAGCGCTGGACCGCCATGACCCCAAGCGAATGCAGAAGCGGCGCGAACGCAAGCGCTCCATCGAATCCGGCGGGAGGCGGCGATTAACCCCCGTCTCCGGGCTGCCGGGCGGCGGTTGGCCGCATGCGCCCGCGGCGCGCGAGCGTGGCGATCCACAGAATGAGCGGTATGCCAATCCCGCATACCGGGAAGGCGTAATACGACCACCATCTGAAGAAAGGCCCGAACATGGCGGCTCCCGGGCTTACCAACGCCGTCAAGAATATCGCGGGGCCGATGATCCAGATCAACGCGTACCAATTCTTCAGCTTGAGCCACAGCGACAATTCATAGCTGACGACGAACAGATGCACGGATAGAATCGTCGTGATGCCGAAGATCCACAGGGAAAACATGAAAATATCGATCTGTTGAATAAACTCCATGATATCGACGGTCCGCATGTACGAGAAGAACGGATCCTGCAGCCTGACCGCGAGCGCGGGACCGAACACCGCTAAAGAGAGCACGGTGATGACGACAAAGGTAAGGCTCGTCCCCGCGATCGCGATCGACGCTAGCAGCGGCGCTTTGCGGGGATGCGCCATGAAGGCGACGAGCACGAGCAGCAGCAGCGACTCGCCCCCGAGCAGCGTCGTCAATGGAACCGCCCCCTTCGCGATCTGCAGCCATCCGTTATCGTAGTACACGGGCAGAATGCGTTCCCACTTCAAATTGCGGCCGTTCAACGAGAAGCTCACGAAGGTCGTGACGAAAAACACCGGGCCTACGACTTCGTTATAACGTCCGATCCCGCCGATCCCGCCATGCGCGGAATACGCCATCAGCATCGAGAGAATCAGCATGACCACCCATACGGGCGCTTTGTCGAGCAGCACGCTCTGGATGAAATCCCCGCTGTAGCGCAGAATTATCACGGATATCGAGATCCACGCGGTCAAATACGGCAGGACGACGATACGGCCCAGCCAAGGCCCCAAGACGGTCCGGCTAAAGCCGAACAGGGTTTGCCCCGGATGCATCATGCTCAATCGCACGAGCAGCAGCGTGAGGACGATCACGGACGCGCCGGCGATGATGATCGACATCCATGCATCCTGCTTCGCCTCGACGATCGCGGTCTTAATGAACGGCACGAAATTGCAGCCGTCCATGACCAGCAGCATCCAGATGAGCTGCGATCCCGAGAGCGTCGTGAGTCCTTTTACCCGCATATTCCGATCCCTCCTCTGTCGCGCCGACTGCCCAGATCAATCCTCGTGGATCGGAGTCGTCACGAGTCCTGAATTACGGACGCAGCTCAGGTCCACCTGCACCGCGACCTGCAGCTTCGCGAAGCGGTCGTTCCAGCTCCCGCTCAAGGCCTTCCACCGCACGGGATGTTGGCGGTGAACGGCTTCGCCGAAGCCGAATATATCGGCGCGATACGCACGCTGAACCTTGGCGATCAGCGCTTCGATCTCCCGCTTCGTTTTGTCATTAATGGCTTGTTCGATCGCGCGCCGATCCGCGGCCACGGTCGGGTTCAGGTCCGAATTGTTCTCCACGATCGCGCCGTTCCCGGACAGCCGGAGGCCGATCGTGATTCGATCCCGCGCGATCCGCGTTCGGATGCTGCTGCTAAGCGACTCGAACGACACGCTGACATTCTCGTCCGCGCCTCCCCCGATCGGCAGCGAGCACTCGTAACCGTTTTGTTTGCCGGTGATCCAATTGGCGTAGACGGTTTCGCTGTCGTTCAGGAAGCCCACCATTTTCAGGCCCATCGCTTTATTGAACACGGCCGAGCCGTAATAATACGGTTTGGACTGCGCCGTCAGGCCGATCGCCGGCACGAATGGATCCAAGCCTTCGGTCAGCGTATCCGACAGGAAATCATGAAAGTAGACGTACCGCAGCCGGAATATATCTTCCTGCCGTTTGATCGCCATGGACGTGAACGGCTCGAATGTCGCCTTTTGCCGCAGCACATCCTTGGCCCTGGCATCCTTCACGACGAAGAGCTTCGAACGCAGCTCCGACCGCGGGTTCCGTACGAATTGATCGAGGAGATGGGAGATGCCTCGTTCCGCCAGCTGCTGGCCGATCAGGATGACCTCGCGATGACCGGGAAACAACTCGCGGGACAGCTCCTTCTGCGCATTTCGCATCGCGTCGTAGATATTGATGCCGGCGGCGCTTGTCAGATCGAAGGTTTCATGCAGGCTTCCCCCGCCTTCCCAGGCCCCTTCTCCTCCTCCGCCGATACCGGAGGGGATGGCGATTTGGAAGCTGACCTCGAGCTTCCCGTCCTTCGTCAAATCCAGCCCGTCGCCCATGTCGAAGGCCAAATGGTCGGGCTCTCTGCGGTTGCCGCAGCCGGCAAGGAGCGATACGCACAGGAACGCGAGCAGCAGCAAGACCGGCCACCGCGCGTTCATGCTTCCCCGCCTCGTTTCTTCGGAACCGCTCCTTGGCGTTTCGTCAGGCGCTGCGGCCAGCGAATCCACCAATCCTTCAGCCAGCGGCAGGCCGCCGGCGCCAGGGGAGACAGGTAGGGCATGCCAAACGGACGCAGCTGTACGAGATGGATTAGGATGGCCACGACTCCTGCCGTCAGTCCGAACAAGCCGAACATGCCGGAAAGCACGAGCAGCGGGAAACGAAGCATACGCAGCGGGATGCCAAACCGGTAGCGCGGGATGATGAACGAAGCGATGCCGGCCGCGGATACGACAATCACGATCGGCGAAGAGACGATGCCGGCGTTGACGGCCGCCTCGCCGATGACCAGCGCACCGACGACGCTCACGAGCGGCCCGATCGTCTTGGGCAGGCGGAGCCCGGCCTCCCTCAACCCTTCGAACATGATCTCCATCAGGAGCACTTCGATCACGGTCGGGAACGGCGCCCTCTCCCGAAGCGCCGCGATGGTGATCATCAGTTTGCCGGGAATCAGCTCCTGATGGAAGTTGGTCAGCGCGATATAGAAGGACGGCAGCAGCACCGAGAACGCCGCGAAGAAATAACGGATGGTCCGGTTCAAAATCACGTAGAGAAACCGCTCGTAATAGTCGTCGGGCGCCTGCAGCCCGCTCCAGAACGTCATCGGCGCGATTAGGGCAAACGGCGTGCCGTCGGCGATGACGACGACCTTCCCCTCCATCAATCCGGCTGCGATGACGTCGGGACGCTCGCTCGTCATGATCTGCGGAAACGGGGAATAATGCGTATCCTCGATCGCTTCCTCGATATGCCCGGAATCCAGGATGCCGTCGATCTGAATGCGCGCTACGCGCGTGCGGACTTCGTCCAGAAGGTCGGGGTCCGCGATCCCGTCCAGATAAGCGAGCACGACGTCGGTTTTCGTGAGATTGCCTACCGACAGGGCTTCCGTCTTCAGGTTGGGCGACGCGATTTTCATCCGCAGCAGCACGGTGTTCTGGCGGAGATTTTCGGTGAAGCTTTCCTTGGGTCCGCGAAGCGAGGGCTCGGAGGTGGATTCTTCGATGCCGCGGCCGGCAACCTGCTTGACCCCGGCGAGGCAAGCGGCTGCTTCCCCGTCCACGAGAACGGCAAGGTCTCCTTTCAGGATGCGGGTGACGATATCGCCGAACGCCGACGACTTGCTGATCTGCAGGACGGCGAGCAGCTGCCGCTCGCACATCTCGGCGATACTGTCGATGGCCCCCAATCCCCGAGGCAGTCCCTCGTACAGCAAGGGCTGCAGTACGTTGGCGGTGATCAGCTCCTCGTCGATCATCCCGTCGACATAGATGAGCAGGACGGATCTCCCATCCTGCATGGGAATGTCGCGATACTCGATGTCCGAACAGTTTCGGAACGCTTGTTCGAAGGCGAGCCGGTTGGCGGACAGGTCTTCCACGAGATTCGTGAAGGAAGCATCGGACTCCGCGTCTTGCGGGCTAGACGGCTTATGCAGTTTTTGGTTTACGCGTTTCGTCCAGTCCATATGCGGGCCACCTTGGGATGAGAAATTAATGGTAAACAAGCCAATGAATAGGCGTAATGTTCCCTTTTGGCCTTCCTCCTATGCATATTACCGTGGGTGACCAGCTGCCGCCCGCTCAAGTGAACGCAGCAAATAACCCGCAGCTCCTCAAACGAGGTTCTGCGGGCGAGATGAGACCGTATGAGCTAGGTGATGGAATCGGTGATGAAATCAGCGATACCTTGACGACACGCGCGAAACCAGCCGTTAGCTGTCCGGCACGAGCCCCTGAGGGCTTATCGAAGGCGCACGATCACGGATTCCTTGCGCACGGCCTTCGAGTTCGGATCGGTCACATATTGGATGGTGAGCCGATAGGTTCCCTCATGCAAGGGCTTGGTGGACAGGTTAAAGATATAGAGGCCTTCATGCCCGTCGTACCGGAATGCGTTGCCGGAGACGGCGCCGCTGGTGGACACGGCTGCCTGCTCTTCGCCTGCCTTGCCGTTCTTGATCTCGGCAATCGTCAGTACCGCCTTGACACCGGCGATCGCGGCTCCCGTCCGATCTGTCAGCCGGAACTTGACCGGTACGGTGCTGCCTTGCTTGAATACGCCGCTCCCGTCGCTGCGGACCGGCGGCAGGATGTCGAAGACAGGGTTGCCCGGGAACTCGTAGTAATACCAGCCGTCGGTGCCGCTAATGCCGTCCTGGCCGCCGGTAATCGTGTTGTACCCGCCCCAATAATAATCGTACGGACTTTGTGTCTGCCCGTTGGAGACGCGGAGCGCGTAAGGGTCCGTGTTCAACCGGTCGGCTTCGTCTTCGGTCAAGGTCCGGGTGCCATAGAACCAATCATGCAAATACTTGCCTTCGACGACGGGACTGGCAGCGCCGTGGGGATCTCCGCTGGCGACGTAGTTGCCCGTGTTGAATTTGACGTAATCGTCGCCGCTCACGCCGAGCGCGTTCCAGACGCTCTTCGCGACGCTGAGGCTCATGTTGTCGGTCGCCGCCCCGTCATTATAGTCGTTGAGGTTGGTGTCGATGATGATCGCGCGGTCTGGCGCCAGGGTCGCGACCAGCGAGGTTTGGTCGAAGGGCAAGCGGCCGAAGCTGCCGTACCCGTAAGAACCGTCCTCGTGCTTATACATGTGGCCGTACGGCAGGAAGTGACGGAACAGCTCGGTCTCGCGGGTGCGGTTGTGGCGGTAGCTGTTGCCCGGCCCTTCGGTCCCGTGGGCGACGATCTGCTCGGCGCCTGGATTGCCGCCGCTGAACGGCGTGTCTTTGAAATTGTAGGCTTGGCCTTGGGCATTGTAGCGCCAATTGGCCGGCCCCGTCGCGCCTGCCCCGCCGGCGACGACCGCTTTGACCCGCTCGTCGAAGACGCCGGCCAGGAAGGCAAGCTTGCCGTTGATGGAGAAGCCCTTCGTGACGGCGCGGGACGGATCGATCTTGGCTGCGAGCGCGGGATTTGCGGCGGCCGCATGCTCCAGGATATCTAAATAAATGGATACGGACGCGGCGTTGGCCATCTCCATGCTCACGTCGACGGTGCTGTTGCGCGAGTAAGGGAACAGCGCGTAGAAGGTACCCGCGCGGTTGGGCGTGCCCCACGCCGCGGCATCGGTGCGCATGCCGTCCCTCGCCCAATTGGCGACGGGAAAGGCAATATTGGCGATGCCGTTGCCGGTCCAGCTGCCGCCGAAGGAGATCGGCGCGGCTTGGCCGGACGGGACGCCGGCGGCAGGCATCGTGATGGAGATGGGCACGGTTTGCTCGACGCCGCCGGCAAAGTTGACGTTGGTAGGCGTCACTTTCGCCGTGACGGTCGCGTTGCCGGTTCCGCCGTAATCGTTGGCCACGACGGAGACCGTGTAATCCACGCCCAATTGCGGCTTGTAGCCGTACTCATAGAATTGAGCCAGGTCCAGAATCTCCTGCTTCCGCTCGGCCCATTCCGCTTCGCTCGTGACCATCCCGTTCGTGCCCTTGGACTTGTCGAAGAATTCCCAGACGCTAGGCAGGGTGTTCACCACGGGCAGGTCGTGGGGATCCGGGTACTTCGTGTCGGCCCACCTCAACCCCGCGAACGCCTGGCACACCGCCAAGACGGCGGCTTCCTTCTCCACGCGCGTCGCGTCGGGATTGTCCTTGACCGCGAGGTAAGCGGCCTTCGCGCTCACCATGCGGTCCTTGGAGGCGGCCGTCCATACGAGGCTGCCGTCGCCGTCGCCAGTTCCGGCCGTACCGTTGCCCGAGCCGCCGGGATTGCTCTTGGAATTCCAGAAGCGGATGTCCTCGTCGGCACGCCAGCCGCTGTAGGCGAACGGGGTCAGCCCGTCCCAGCCGGCCAACGTGACTTCGCCCCAATCCCGGTTCCGGACGCGTTCGGAATTCGGCAGATTGGAGTTGCCTTCGCGCCCCGCGTTGTAGTCGGTTTTGCTCCAATACGTAAAGGAATGGTTCTGGTCGTAAATCGCGACCTCCAGGCCGACCTGCGTGCCGTTGACCAGCGGGCGGTCCCAATCGTCGCCCCATCCTTCCATCTGCAGCGCGAACTCATAGGTGTAGTTGACGCCCGGGCTGTTGGTCGCGGCATCGTAGCCCGACGCCTTGAACGCAGCCAGCCGCGGCGAGTAATCCTGGTTGTTCGGATTGAAGAATGACCCGAGCGAGGGAATGCCGGCATTGTTGAACGAAGCGGCCGAGGCCGCGTTCGGGTTCGCCCCCAGGAAGAACACGCCTTGGGTGTCCGTCTCGAGGCCCCATTTGTCATTGAAGACGTCCATATTGACGAACAAGCCGTCCATATTAGGGGCATAGCTGGCCGTGTTCCAATTCGGCGTGCCGGCGTCGGATGCGGAGGTGTCGCCGGTGACTTCCACCAATCCATAGAGCATCGGACCGTCCCACAAGAGCCGCAGCGTCCCCTCGGCGGTTGCGCCGGGGGCGGCTGCCGTCATGGCCGGGTTAAACTTGTTGCCGATCGGGTAGGCGTCGGCTTCGTCCCACGCCGCTTCCTTGACAGCATCCACGGCGATCGGGCCGGCGGTAAACCGTGCGCTGGCCTGCGCTCTAGGCGTGTTCACTTTGTAGCTCCTATTATCGCCGCCGTCTGGCGAGAACCGTTCCAGCACGCTCGTATTGCTCACGAAGTTCTTGTCGTCCCGCTGATCATACGGGTACCGGTCGCCCGGCGCGGCAGTTGCTGCCGGCGCGGCGATGCCGGGCAGCAACGCCAGACCCAGCATCGCCGTTAGCGCGCCGCGTAATCCCATTCGCATTCGCATTGTATATCCTCCCGCTGCAATGAAGTGTTTGCTCGCAACATTCCTGCATGATGGAGAACCTGTTGCCTGTGATTTCCCCCCGATGACTTGTCCTCCAACGTTATGCCGAACGTCAGTCTGCCTTGATGAGTCCGGCACCCTGTCATAATGCTCCTGGGGCTTGACACCTCCTTGGCCGAAGTCTGCAGCGATTCGGGCAGCCGGCCGCCGGACTTCGGAAAGTAGCTCTATCATACGCGGGAGGCGCGGCGGACTGAATTCAATTTCTTTGGAATCTCGCTATCACTTTTCTCGGATGCTGTTCGGGCAAGAAGCACATACGAGCGAGAGGCGAAGGTCTAACGGACATTGCCGAATGCAGCAAAAAAGAGCCTGCTTGCGGCAGACTCTTCCGGTATCATGCGCGGTTCGGCTCTTGGGAGATATAGCTAGATACATGGCATGATACCTGATACCACTGGTTTCATGCTCACCGATAATATGGTACAATGAACCTTTATTTTTTGCCGAAAGGAGTTGTACTTACCCTGGTTGATATCGACTGGTTATCCCGCCTTTTTGCCGGTGTCCGCTGGATTGACGTCACCGTCGCGATCGTCGTCGCGCTGCTATTTCTCGCTTGCCGCACATTTTTTGCTACATACGCCGTAGCTTTCTTCCGGCGCCGCTTATCACATTCGCAAGGATTTTCCGCCTGGGCAAAGGCGTTTGAGAAACCGCTGGGTTACGGCTTCGTGCTCTTCGGTCTGTATACGGCGCTTCGCATCGCGCTTCCGCTTCGGATCGAAGGGGCGATCGAACTGAATCTTCTCTTCCGCAGCGGTCTGATCGCGCTGCTCGGATTCGGCATTTATAACGTCTCCGCCACCTCGTCCATCCTGATCGAACAGCTTGGCAAACGCTTCGGGCTGGATCACGCCAGCATGCTCATCCCGTTTCTATCCAAGACGATTCGCTTTGTCATTATCCTGCTTGTCGTCACGATTATCGGCTCCGAATGGGGGTTCAGCATCAACGGCGTCGTGGCGGGGATGGGTCTCGGAAGCTTAGCCATCGCGCTCGCCGCGAAAGAAACGCTAAGTAACGTATTCGGCGGCATCGTCATCATCGCGGAAAGGCCGTTCGCCAAAGGCGATTGGATTCTAACGCCCAGCGCGGAAGGCGTCGTCGAGGATATTACGTTTCGAAGCACGCGCATTCGCACGTTCGCCGATTCCGTCGTAACGGTCCCGAATTCGACGTTGGCTAACCATCCCATTACGAACTGGAGCAAGATGGGCAAGCGCCGCGTGACGTTTACGCTTAAAGTGGCGTTGGAAACCGATCGGGAACGGCTCGCGGCGGCCATCGGACGCATGGAACGAATGCTCCGGGAACATGATCAAGTGGCGCCGGGAACGATCATGGTGCGATTTAACGAATTCCAGGAAGGCGGGCTGGGCATCTTCTTTTATTATTTCACCAAAACGACGGTGTGGTCGGAATATCTAACGATCCGTCAGGAACTCAACCTCGCGGTCATGGGCATTCTGGAAGAAGCGGGCATCCGGATGGCCTATCCCGCGCAGCGGATCTTCATGGAAGACGCGGCTGTCTCCTCTTATCCAGATCGCTCGAATTGATTCGCAGCAAAAAGAAGACGACAAGAATCGCGGTATTCCGCGATCCTTGTCGTCTCCCGTTGTAGCAGCCGTGTAGAGCTTAAGCGCGACAATCTTATGAAACGCCGTCCAGCCATGCCGATACTTCTTGCTCATGACTATCGACCCAAGCTTTCGCCGCGTCCTCCGGCGATTCCCCCTCTTGAATCGCGACCATCACCTCGGCCATATCATCCGGCGTCCAATGGAACTGATCCAGCAGCTTGTAGGCGTCCGGCATATCAGCATCCAGCCCTTCGCGGGCCATCGTATGGATCTCCTCGTCCCCGCCATATACGCCTTTCGGATCGGCCAAATATTTCAAGTCCATCTTCGCGAACATCCAGTGCGGCGTCCAACCGGTGACGATAATCGGCTTCTTCGCCTCGTACGCCTTTTGAAGCTCCTGCGCCATCGCCGCCGACGAGCTCTCGACAAGCTGCCAGTCGCCTTCAAGGCCATAATCCTTCAAGGCCTGCTCGGTGGAGGTCATAATGCCGGCGCCGGGCTCGATTCCGATGATCTTATGATCGACGGAAATTCCGGCCGCGTCCTGCTTCAAGTCTTCGATCGAATTTTCCTTCATATAAGATGGCACGACAAGCCCGGTCTTCGTACCTTCGAGATTGGAACCGAGATCTTTGAGATCTTTGCCATACTTCTCCAAGTACGAGGCATGCGTCGTCGGCAGCCATGCCGCCACCATCGCGTCCGCGCTGCCGTCCGCGATTCCGGCCCACATTGGACCTGCATCCACCTGCATCAGCTCAACCTTGTAATCCAGCTTTGATTCCAATACATATTTCACGACGTTCGTGCTTGCGATCTCGGAATCCCAAGCCACGTAAGCCAATTTAATCGATTTGCCGTCCCCGGATTTCGTGCATCCGGCAAGCGCGGCCGCCATGACAACGGCCGATAAGGCCAAACCCCATGTTTTCTTCATTGTCGTCACCTCTCACGTTTTTTGTTTTCTGATAATGCGCTGTGTCAAGCGGTCCAACAGGATCGCCATCACGACAATCGAGATCCCCGCTTCAAACCCGGTTCCGGTCTTCGTCTGCGTCACGGCGCGGTAGACGTCGGCGCCCAATCCCTGCGCCCCGATCATAGAGGAGATCACCACCATCGACAAAGACAGCATGATGGTCTGGTTGATTCCGGCCATCATCGTAGGAAGCGCCATCGGCAGTTGAAGCTTGAACAGCTTTTGGTTCGGCGTCGAACCGAACGCTTCCGCCGCTTCGACCAGCTCGTGCGGCACTTGGCGGATGCCCAGATTCGTCAGTCGGATCGTCGGCGGGACGGCGAAAATAATCGACGCGATGACCCCCGGGACGACGCCGAGCGAAAAGAACGAGACCGCCGGCAGCAGATACACGAAGGCCGGCATCGTCTGCATGAAATCAAGCACCGGCGTCACGATGCTCTGCGCGATGCGGCTTCTCGCGCACAGGATCCCGACGGGAACACCGATGACGATGGACAGCAGCGAAGCTGTCAGGACGATGGCCAGCGTGTCCATCGCATGTTCCCAGTAGCCTAAATTGTCGATGAGCAGCAAGCCGATCAAGGCGAAGACGGCGAACCTCCACTTCCCCGCAAGCCAGGCGAGCGCCGTCGCCAGCAGGATCACGACCAGCGGCGATCCCCAGACGAGCACGGTCTGCAGGGCGTCTACCATCGAACCGATGACGATTCGGATAAAGTCAAATAATGGCGAAAAGTGGCCTTCGAGCCAGGCTTCAACGGATTCGATCCAATCGCCGAGCGGCAATTTCGGCATGTTCATCGCACGCCACCTGCCTCCGGTACGGCGTTCCCTGCCAGCGCCGCGAAGACGGCTCCGCGAATCACGATGCCGAGCAGCCGATTCGCGCCATCCGTGACGGCGAGCGGCAGAGGCGTCGCGGCCATCGGTTCGAACAGTTCGTTTAACACCGTATCCGGCGCGACGACCCGCGTTTGGGGGATGAGAATATCGTCCAGCGCCAGTCCTTCCTTCAAGGCAGTCGAAGCGCCTTCGGCCGTAATGACGCCAAGCAGCCGTTTCGCTTTATCGGTCACGTACAAATTGGACACGCCCTGCTCGCGCATCAGCTGGAGCGCAACCCGAGGTCCCCGTTCCAGCATGATCGTCTCCGGACGCCGCATGACATGCGCTGCCGTCAGTACCTTGGACAGGTCGACATCCTCGATAAATTTCTCGACATACGAATCGGCAGGCTTCATCAGGATTTCTTCCGGCGTGCCGATTTGCACGATCGAACCGTCCTTCATGAGGGCGATCCGATCGCCAATGCGCAGCGCTTCGTCCAGATCGTGCGTGATGAACACGATCGTTTTCTGCATGCTTGATTGCAATTGAAGCAGCTCATCCTGCATATCCTTGCGGATCATCGGATCGAGCGCGCTGAACGCTTCGTCCATCAACAGAATATCCGGGTCGTTCGCAAGCCCCCTCGCCAATCCGACGCGCTGCTGCATGCCGCCGCTGAGCGCATCGGGATAGCTGTCCTCCCAGCCGCCGAGTCCCACGAGTTCGAGTGACTGTCGGGCCATTTGCTTGCGGACCGGTTTGGCGATCCCCTGAATCTCTAAGCCATATTCCACGTTTTGGAGCACGGTACGATGCGGAAACAAGGCGAATTTCTGAAAGACCATCCCCATGCGCTTGCGGCGGAACTCGCGCAGTTCGTTCGGATTCATGCGGACGATGTCTTTCCCCTGGAACAGGATTTGGCCGTCCGTCGGTTCGATCAGCCGGTTCAGCAGCCGAAGCAGCGTCGACTTTCCGCTTCCCGACAGCCCCATGATGACGAAGATTTGCCCGGCTTCAATCGAGAAGCTCGCCCGGTTTACGCCGACCGTCTGCTTCGATTCCTTTAGAATCCGTTCCTTCGTCCATCCTTGCTGGAGCAGCTGGAGCGCTTTGTCCGGGTCGCTGCCGAATACTTTCGTCAATGATCTGACATCAATGATGGACATGCATGTTCCCCTCCTGGCTTCTATAGCTGGCGACTGGTTCCAGTTTAGGGAGGATCGCTTGTTTAGTCAACAATAAAAACCGTTTATAATTTACGTACAGTATAAACTTTACGAATGGAATGCTCCCCTATCCGCCCATATGCTCAAAATTCCTCCCGTCAACGCACGCTTTACAATGTTTTCGCGGGTGATTACAATAACTATGACGTCGGACAAGGTGACCTAGGAGGCAAATCATGAATGAAGAAGCGAACGGTTTAACGCCTGAGCAAGAACGGTCGCTGGACGCATCCAGACAACGCGTAATCGATTCGATCGGCAAGAACATGGACTTATACGGAATTACGTTGTCCATCGGACATTTATATGGCTATATGTACTTTCAAACCAAACCCATCACCTTGGATCAAATGAGCGAAAAGATGGGCATGAGCAAGACGTCCATGAGCACAGGGATGCGAACCCTGATGGATCTGAAGATGATCGACAAAGTGTGGGGCAAAGGCTCCAGGAAGGACTTTTACGAGGTCGTACCGGACTGGCACAAGAACTTCGTGGATTTCTTCTCCATTAAGTGGCGCAAAGCCGTCGAAAGCAATATGGCCTCGCTCGAGAAGTCATTGCGGGAAATCCGGCAGCTTCGCCAATCCGACCCGACTAACGAGGCGTTGAATAACGTGACGTCGATCGACGAAGATAAAATCAATGCCGCGCTAAGCTATTATAAGTGGCTGCTTCGGCTGATCGATTCGTTCGAAACCGGGGACATCTTCTCGTTTATTCCGAAGGAAGACGAATAGCGCGGGATGTTCGGGCGGGTACGCAAAAAAGGGCGGGACATGCGTCCCCGCCCTTAATTTCTATATATGTTCCGGATCTGCCGAAGCTGCCGCTATTCCAGCATTTTCGCCCAGAAGCCTCCGCGAAAATACCTCGGCTCGTGCGAGATCACGAATGCCTTCGGCGCTTCCTCTTCGATCCGTTTCAAGAGCTTCTTCTCGTTGCTGCGCTTGACGAGCACCTGCATGACGAGCCGTTGGCCATGCCTTCCCTCCCCCGTCCATACGGTAACCCCATACCCATGCTGCCGCAGCTTGTCTGGAAGCGACGTATGGACGGTATCCGCGATGACCTGCACGACCGAATACCCCAGTGCCAGCCGCTCTTCGATGCGGCTGCCAAGATACACGCCGAGGCCGAAGCCGATGCAGTAGGCCGCCATATGGATCGGGCTCGATAAATTTTGGAGCACGAGCTGCAGGCCGGCGAGGTAGATGAACACTTCGATCATCGCGAACAAGGAGGCTGCGCCTCTCCTGCCCTTAATAACCAGGATGAGACGCATGGTGAAGATCGAGACGTACGCGATGTTGATGCCGAGGATCGACAGCGCGATCAGGACAAGCGTCATTCGCGATCGCGCGTAGCGATAAAGGGCGGTCTCGGCTTCTGCCCGGAAAAGGGCGTCACGAGCCGATTCTCGACGCTGTTGTAGACGATGAATACGTTGCTGCGCGGATAGGGCGAGATATTGCTGCTCGAACCGTGCATGAGGTTGCAGTCGAACACGAGCAGCGATCCCGCTTTGCCGACCGGCATGTCGATGCCGCCTTCCCGCGCGAGCCTGGTCAGGCTGTCCTTGTCCGGGACGCCGTACTCCTGCTTGCGAAGCGATTGCTTGAAATGATCCTCGGGCGTGCGGCCGACGCTGGCGACGAATGTCTTATGCGAGCCCGGCATCACCATGAGCGGTCCGTTGTAGGGATTGTTGTCCTCCAGCGCAATCGAGACGCTGAGCGCCCGCATGGCCGGCATCCCATCCTCCACATGCCACGTTTCGAAATCGGAGTGCCAGTAGAACTCCTTCCCCGAGAAGCCCGGCTTGAAATTGATGCGGGACTGATGGACGTACGTGTCCGATCCCAACAGGAACCGGGCAACGCTCGTCAGCCGCTTATGTTCGGCAAGCCCCTTGAAGACGGGATTGTTGTCGTGCACGGCGAAGACGGAGCGCACCTCGTCGCTGTCCGGCTCCCGGATGACATGCTCGGCTTCGCGCTCCCGGTAAAACCGTTGAAGCCTTCCCAGCTCCGCTTTCCAGGCGGCTACCTCATCGGGCGAGAAGAACGATTCGAAGAACAAATAGCCCTTTTGTTCGTATTCGTTAGCCCGTGCTTGAGTAATCGGACTATCCGGCGACCAAGCGCCGTACAGGACAGGGTCCGCCCGAACCAGCAGCTCCGGTTCGGACCGTACGCGGGACGGGTAGCGATCGGCCGCGATGCGGCGGCTTGCCTGCTCGGCCGTCATGGCAGCACGCTCCTCGGTTCAGTCTCCTCTACGAGCGGATATACGCCTTCGTCGTCATGGACTTCGGCGCCGGTAAGCGGCGGGTTGAACACGCACACCATCCGCAGCTGGCTGCGGGCGCGCAGCAGATGCTTCTCGTGGCCGTCCAGCGCGTACAGCGTCCCCGGCCGAATCGGATACGTGCTTCCCCCGATTACTTCGATTTCGCCTTCCCCTTCAATGCAGTAGACCGCTTCGACATGATGCCGGTACCAGATCAGGGTTTCCGTCCCGGCTTTGATCAGCGTGTCGTGCAGCGAGAACCCCATTCCGTCCTTCTTCAGCAGCAGACGCCGCGCGTTCCACGTTTTCGTGTCGACATCGTCTTTCGTTCGAATCACGTCATTTAAATGTTTTACGATCATCGTTTCGTCTCTCCTTTTGGTTAATGGCATGAATTACACGCCGGCTTGCGCCGTGCCGGCCAGCTTGACGGAGCCGAGCATCTCGTGCAGCGCCGCCTCGATACGGTCCAGTCCTTGCTTGAGGACATGCTCTTCGATGGTGAGGGGCGGCATTAACTTGGCGACTTCGTCCTTCGGTCCGGAGGTCTCGAGAATGACCCCGTGCTTAAAGGCGGTTTTGCTAAGCCGCGCGGCATGGGACGGCTCGCGAAAGACGAGTCCCTGAATCAGCCCCTTGCCCCGGACCTCGGCGATCGCCTTCGGATACTTCGCCGCCATGCGGTGCAGAAATTCGAGAATGATCCGTGAACTGGCCGCGACCGCGAGTTCCAGCTCCGGCGTCCGCCAATAGTCGAGCGCTTCGCTCGCCGCCACGAAACCCAGATTATTGCCGCGAAACGTTCCGTTGTGTTCGCCCGGACGCCAGACGTCGTACTCTGGCTTAATCAGCGTCAGTGCCATGGGCAAGCCGTATCCGCCGATCGACTTCGACAGGCAGACGATATCCGGCGATAGGCCGGCATCCTCGAAGCTGAAGAAGGTGCCGGTTCTCCCGCAGCCCATCTGCACGTCGTCGATGATGAACAGAATCCCGCGGTCGCGGCATATGCGCTCTACCCGGCGCAGCCAATCGGTCCTTGCTTCGTTCAGCCCCCCTTCGCCTTGAAGCGTCTCGAGCAGGACGGCCGCCGGCCGGTCGATGCCGCTGCCCGGATCGTCCAGCAGCTTCTCCAGCATCAGCGCCGTATCGATGCGCGTACCGAAATATTGATCGTACGGCATGAACGTCGTTCCTCCGAGCGTAACGCCGGCGCCTTTGCGCTTAAATGCATTGCCCGTCGCCGCGAGCGAGCCGAGCGACATGCCGTGAAAGGCGTTGGTGAAGCAGATCACGTTCGTTCGGCCCGTCGCTTTGCGCGCGATCTTCAAGGCGCTCTCCACCGAGTTGGTGCCGGTCGGCCCCGGGAACATGACCTTATAATCCAGCTTGCGGGGCTCGAGAATGAAGGCATGGAAGCGCGTGAGAAACGTCTCCTTCGCCTCTGTCGCCATGTCCAGGCTGTGGGTCACGCCGTCCGCGAGCAAATACTCGATCAGTTTGGCGCGGATACGCGGATTGTTGTGCCCGTAATTGAGCGCGCCGGCGCCCGCGAAGAAATCAATGTATTCCTTTCCGGCTTTGTCCCACACGCGCGCGTTGCTGGCTTTGGTGAATACGGTTTGGAAACTGCGGCAGTAGCTGCGCACCTCGGATTCGAGCCGGTCGAATACGTCCAAGGCGCCGGGCATGTTATCAATAGATTTCACGTCGTTACAACCTCCCTGTCGGTAGATTTGCGTTTACGGATCGGGCATCGTCCAGCGGTCCGATGCGATACAACAGCTCCGCATCATGGACCGTTTCGCTTGGAAATAACGTCTCCCGGTAGTGCTCGGCCGTGCGGCATCGGGTTCCGAAGTCTTCGGCTAGCCGAAGGAACAGCCGGCGCGAGGGCTGATTGCCAGGACCGACCGTCGCTTCGACGTACCGAATGCCGGACAATGCCTCTCGCTCCAACAGATGACGGAGCAGCCGCCTGCCGACGCCCGCGCCCTGGAAGTCCGGGTGCACGCCGATCTGCCAGACGAACAGCGTATCGGGCTCCGCCGGCTTGCGGAAGGCTGTCGCGAAGCCGGCCAGGCGATCAGCGAGGCTCGCGACCGCGCATGTATCCGCGAATATGTCGCACATCATCAAGTACGCATAGACGGAATTCGCGTCCAGCATCTTGGTCTCGGCCGCAAGCCGCCAGATCGCCGCGCCGTCCGTGACATGCGGCCTGCGGAAGGTCAGGTTCGATACGTTCGGAATCTTCAATAGCCGCCGTTCCCTTCGTGGAGCGATCGCAGATTCGCGCCGAAGCGCTTCAGAAACGCCCGCAGCCGTTCGCTCTGCGGATTCTCGAATATCGCCGAAGGCGGTCCCTCCTCGACGATGCGCCCGCCGTCGCCGAAGATGACGCGATCCGCCACGTCCCGCGCGAAATCCATCTCATGCGTAATCAGCATCATGGCCATGTCCCCTTCGGCCGCGATTTCCTTGATGACGCCGAGCACCTCCCCGACCAGCTCCGGATCGAGCGCCGAGGTCACTTCGTCGAATACCATAATCTTGGGCTGCATGACCAGCGCCCTGGCGATCGCGACGCGCTGTTTCTGCCCGCCCGACAGCCGCGACGGATAATCGTCCAGCTTGTCGGCCAGACCGACCTTGCGCAGCATCGCGATCGCGCGATCATGCGCTTCTTGCTTCGTTAGGCCCAGCACCGCGCGCGGGGCCAGCGTGACGTTATCGAGCACCTTCAGATGCGGGAATAAATTGAAGTGCTGAAAGACCATGCCGATGCTTCCGCGCATCCGGCGCAGATGCTTGGCGTCCGCCCGCACGATGCGGCCCGATTTGTCCGTCATGTCCCACAGCGATTCGCCGTCGATCCAGATCCGGCCGCTCGTCGGTTCCTCCAGCGTCATCAGCATGCGGCCGAGCGTTGTTTTGCCCGATCCGCTTGGCCCGATCAGCGCGAGCTTCTCCCCGGGCCGCATCGTCAAGTCGATGCCCTTGATGACTTCCAGTTCTCCGTAGCGTTTCGTGACGCGTTCGAAGCGTACGAGCGCCGAGGCCGGCTCCGCGGCCTTGACCGGTTGTTCGAGTTCGTCCTCCGCTGCCTCCGGAATGAATAGTCCGTTCATGCGTTACCTCCTAACCGGCTGCGCGCCCTAACCGGCTGCGCGCCGTTTTAGCCGCTTCTCGATTCTGGCGATGCCGTAGGCCAGCGCCAGGCTGAGCGCCAGGAACAAAATGCCCGCGATCGTGTACGGCTCGAAGACCCGGTACGTGACCGAGGCGGTATTCTTGGCGGTAAGCAGCACCTCCACGAGCGTAATCGCCGACAGCGTAGGCGTTTCCTTCAAGATCACGATCAAATAATTGCCCATGACCGGGATAATCGGCGGCACGGCCTGGGGCAGTACGACCGATACCCAGGTCCGGGTCCGCGAGAGGTTCAGCGCCTTCGCCGCTTCCCATTGTCCGCGGGGCACGGCATCGATGCCGGAACGGTAGACTTCGGATAAGTAGGCGCCATAGTGTAGTCCGAGGCCGATGACGCCCGTCGCGAACGCCGACAGCGACAGCGGGGTCAACATCGGCAAGCTGTAGTATAGAAAGAACAACTGCACGAGCAGCGGCGTACTTCGGATAAACTCGACGATTCCCCGAATTGCGAGACGCACCGGCGCGAAGCGGGTTCGGCCGAGAATCGCGAAGCCCATGCCGATACAGGCGGCCGCCGCGAATCCGGCCAGCGTCGCGGCGATCGTAACTAGGAAGGCGCGAAGCAGCTCGGGCAGCACGTCAAGCGCGTACGACCAGTCCCACAAGACCGTTCACCTCCATTCCGAAAACTTGCGTTCGAGGACCCGCACTGTGACGATCATGCATGCCGACAGCAGAAAATAAAGCAGCAGCAGCAAGCCGAAGATGGCCGGCGTCCACGAATAATAATTATTGCGCAGCACCATCGCCTGGTAGGTCAGGTCCGCCAGCGTGATGAAATAGATCAACGATGTCGACTTCAGCAGCTCGATCATCAGATTGCCCATCGGCGGCAGCATCCGCACGAATGCCTGGGGGAGTATGACCAGCCGCAGCCGCTGCAGCGGCGTCAAGTTCAAGGCGGTCGACGCTTCCAGTTGTCCTTTCGGAACGGCTTCGACCGCGCTTCTTACGATTTCGGCGCCATAGGCGCCGATATTCAGACCGATCGCAAGCACCGCCGACAGGAGCTTCGACAGACCGATTCCCGCGAAGGGAAGCGCGAAGTACAACCAAAACAACAAAATAAGCAAGGAAACGGCCCGAAATACTTGGATATACGTCCGGCATACGACCCGAACGGCCGTGATTCGCGACAGACTCCCGAGTCCGGCGAGGCCGGATAGCAGGAGCGCCAGCACGGCTGACAGCAGCGCAACCTTAATCGTAATGCCAATCCCGCTCGCCATTAACGGCAGCCAATTTACCCCGTGCATGGCCATGCTACCCGGCGCACAGCTCTGCTGCCTTGGCGTCTCCCGGCAGCTCCTGCTCCGTAAAGCCGAATTGCTTCAAGATCGTGAGCAGTTCCCCCGAGGATTTCATCTGCTCAAGCTCGGCATTGTAGGCGTCCCTGAAGGACGTATCCGCCGTGCGGAAAGCCGTTGCTCCGTAACCCCGAACGCTCTTGCCGTCCACGAGCGGCTGCTCGAAATCCATCACCCGCTCCAGCTTGGGGTCTCCCGCGGCATCCAGCCGGGATTGAAGCGCCGGGCCTGTCATCGTAATGGCGTCCGCTCTTCCGGATTGCAGCGCGCTGAGCGCCGCATCCTGATCCGGCACGATCACCATTTGCTTCTCGGCCACGCCGGAAGCTTTCAAATAGCCGATTTCGATGGCACCCGCCATCACGGCGACTTTGGCTTTCGCATTGTCCGCGACCGCTTGGTAGCTCGTCAGCTTCAGCGGATTGCCGGCTTGGACGGCCAAGCCTTCCCCGATGCTGTACTCGGGATTCGCGAATGCCACTGCCTGGCATCGCTCGGGATTGATGAACATGCCGGCCGTTATCAGATCGAACCGCTCCGCCTGCAGCCCGGCGATTAACGAGGAGAACTCCGTCAGCTCGCCGCGAATTTCGTTAATGCCGAGCCGCTTCAGGACGGCTCTGGCGATTTCGACCGCCTCTCCCGTAAGCTCGCCGTCGGCTGTCTTGTACGCGTACGGATTCTCGTTCGCGAAACCGACGGTCGCATAACCCTGCGCTTTCAGCTTCTCCAGGATGCTGTCGGACGCCTCCCCCCCGTTGCCCGATTCCGCGTTTCCCGCCGCGCCGGCAGCCGGCTCGTCGTCCGTCTTCGAACCGCACGCGCTAAGCAGCAGCAAGGGAAGAACCAGTAGAATCAACCACTTTCCTCTCACGCATTCTCACGACCTTTCCTAAAGTTTTTCGACACTTACAAGGCTACCACCATTTGGCACCTGGGGTCATTTCCAGAATTGTAAGATAATTCAGCTTATTCTAGGTTAACTTGATCTCAATGGCAGTCACCGGCCTCTATCGCCAAATCCCTCCCATTTCCTCCCGGATGATTGCGACGAGGGCGATTTACAGCACGGTTGTTTTATGTTAATAAGTTTTCCTTATAATAAAATGAGCGATTATATTAATATTCATTAGATAAATTTCACTTATAACACTGGTATTCCCCTCTTCGCCAAACCGCCGGTCCTTCTTCCATATCGCCGTAGGAATGCTCTCAGCATGGATAACGGCGCTTCCATTCTATAACGGCTGTAAGATAATACGAACTTCTTCTCATCTTCTTCAAGGCAGTCGAATACGATTAAACGATCATCCGGAACCCCATTGGAAGGAGAGATGTCCTATTCAGGGGATGTCATACATGATGACCAATATGACAGCAAGTAACCAAATCGTAGCATTTTATAGAGAAATGAATGGAACGTTGACGTATGTTGGCACATTCCCCACCTTCGGAACCGGCACGGGTACAAGGGAAGTCTCTGCTGCTACGGCAAACGACGGCATCGATCCCCTGGCTTCGCAAGACTCCCTCGCCTTATCCCCTGATGGGCGCTATCTCTTTGCGGTTAATGCGGGCAGCAACAGTATCAGCAGCTTCAAGATCGGCAATAATGGCGTACCGATTCTGGTCGATGTTCGGCCGTCCGGCGGTGTGCAGCCTAATAGCATGAGCGTGCTGGGCAACCTGCTTTATGTGTCCCATGTTGGAAATGCCGCTAACGACTTCGCATCCAATCTCACGGGATTTCTGATCAATAATAACGGACGACTGTATCCGATTCCCGGCGCGACCCACAGCCTCAGTACCGTCAATGCGCAGCCTTCGCAAGTGTTATTCAATCTTGACGGCAGTAAGCTCGTCGTGTCGGAACTATCTACGAATCATCTCAGCGTATTTCAAGTGAATCACGACGGTTCGCTCATGGGTCCGATAATCAACACAGCTAGCGGAACGCTCCCATTCGGTTCGCTGTTCCTATCATCCGGGGTCTTGCTGGTGACCGAAGCAGGCACCAGCGCGCTTTCCTCGTATGCATTGAGCCCCGATGGAAGCCTAAACGCGATCAGCGGATCCGTACCGAATGGCCAAATGACGTCATGTTGGGTCGCGGCCGCGCGGAACGAACAATTCGCTTATACCTCGAATACCTTAAGCGGAACCATTGCGATTTATCGTATCGCGTCTAATGGCGAAGTAAATTTCATTCGTAATGTCCCCAGCACGCCTGCGGGTACCCCGACAGGGCTTCCAATTGATATTCGAACAAGTAAGGACGGCCGATTTTGTTACGTACTTAACGGGAATCAAGGCACGATATCCGTTTTTCAGATCGAGGACGACGGCAGCCTCGGACATCTGCAAGTCGCCGCTTGGACGAAGCTTCCTTACTTCGGGTCGCAAGGGTTGGCCGTGCTTTGACTCCAGGCGTGATTTTGAAACGACCTGGTATTCACGCTCGCAATTGCAATCCGCGTACACGGTGAAAAAGGCCGCTTCCCTGGTGGAAAGCAGCCTTTTTCAATGTAGACAGCGATATCGGTGATACTCTACTTACCAATCCATGCAATGCGGAAATGATTAATGCACGCCGCCCGATGCGCTGATGCGTTCGCCCGTCAACCACGATGCTTCATCCGAGGCCAGGAAGACCACAGTCGGCGTAATATCTTCCGGACGCCCGAAACGACCGCCCAGCGGCGTAGACGCGGCAAGCGCCTTGCCTGCATCGCTTGCGACGAATCCGGCGTTGCCCTCCGTATCGCTATTGCCAAAAACGAATACAAGCAGATAAATCAGAACCGCGAACAAAGGGTATACTATAGCTGCTTGTTGAGGTTTGTGGCTAAGCCATTTACCGGCAAGAATATTGCCTATAATTCCGGTTAAACCAAATAAAATCAACATCAAACTAATTTGATTGGACGACATGCGGGTAACGGTGCTCAAGTATTCCGCGAAGTAGCTGTAGACCGCATACATGCCGGAAACAACAAAAATCACCGCGCCAAGACTGATCCAAATAATAGGCTTTCGCATGACCTTAATTTGTTCTCCATAGGATTGTCTGCCTGTTACGGGCATTGAAGGGATAAAGAATAACATCGTCAAGAACGTGATGGCATTGACGATGGCAAAGAAAGTCATGGCATACGCAAGCGATGAAATATCCGCAATAAACGAAGTTATCGGGATCCCGATGACCATTCCTGCCGTTAACCCCATAAATACTTTAGCAATTGCTTTAGGCGCCTGAGCTTGACTGACTGAAGCAGCTGCGGTTGTGAATGCGGCCGAAAAGTACACAGGGTGCAGGAACGCAGGCACAACCCGGAAAACCAATGCAACCGTGAAATTCGAAGCAAAAATGGATACGATGTTAGCCATAACGAAAACGGCAACTACAAACAACATTGCATGCTTCCGGTTTACCCCGGAAAACAATAACGGAAGAAATAATCCCGAGATCGCCACAGCTAATGCAAAAAGGCTCACAAGCAAACCGGCTTGCGATGCGCTCACCTGAAAGTGCTCTGCGATTTGCGGCAAAATACCGATTACGCCCATTTCGGTATTGATGATGCCGAAGATCCCGAAAGCCAAGATAGAGATGATCAATGATGTCGATGTTTTCATTTGCTCCCCCTCCCGTTAGTTCGACACTTGTAAAAGTATCGTACTTAATAATGCAAGGTTAGGACCCGTTTGTCAATATGTTATTTAGATACTCATCCAACTATCTGTTGGAAAAGATGTCGACATCCTCCGCAATGAACGGATTGACCCCCATAGTTAGATGGATATATAATTTTATAAAGATAAACTTGGAGGTGAATGTATGACTGAAATATCCGATCAACAATTTGCAAGGATTTCTCGAGCGCTCGCTGAACCGAGACGTTATCAGATGCTGAAAGAGATCAGTTCCTGTACCGAACCGATGCCTTGCAGCGTGCTGCAAGAAAAACACAACGTCAGCCCCGCCACGGTGTCTCATCATCTTAAAGAACTCGAAATTGCGGGTCTCATTCATAATATCCGTGAAGGTAAATATATGAGTCTTGTTTTTCAACCGGATGTTCTGCGTGCCTATACGGATAAACTTTCGGAGATTTCAAATCGTTAATACTGGAAACAGTAAAAAGACGCCTGTGAAAGAGTTAACAGGCGTCTTTATTATTGCAGTTCGTTTCGAAACTTGCAGTCCCCCCGAATTCACTGTCCTCAAGCAATCAGCCGTGTAATCTCCTCGTCATCGGCCCTTAACTATATTGTAACTTTTGACCCACGCGAATGAATTAAGATCATATTCATAAGGAATCGCTACAATACTTGACGACGACGAGGTGTCTACTCATGAATCGCATATCAAACCGCAAAAAACTTCGCATATGGTCCGTTATCGGCCTCGCTGCTGCCATCATCACCCTCGGTGTGCTGGCTTCCGTTATTCCGGCGCATGCGGAGAACGAGGCAAAGCCCGTCGCGCAATCCGCTACAACGATAGATAACGGGCGAATCAAGGATATTCTGGTGCTGGCGAAGCAAGGCAAGGTGCAAGGCAGCGACTTCGTGTCCGGAAAAACGAACATCGACGAGGTTCACAACCTTTGGGGCGCTTCGGAAGATCTAGGCAATGGTTACGAGAGATATGATCTCAGCATGGGCAAGGGCGCGTACGATCTCGGGGTCAGCAGCAAATCCGGCATCGTTTACGATCTTCGTTATTATTTTCCGCCGACCGACCCGTCGAGAGGCCTCAGCCAATTCACGTTCAATGCCGTCATCGCCGCGCTCGGCATGCCGAAAGCCGTCACATTCAACGACAACGACCAGATCTACGTGTATGCGGCGGGCAATCGTCAAGTGAAGTTCGTCGGCTCGAAAACGGATCCAGCAGGAAAAGCGGCGACAATCCGCTACATCGACGTCTATTCGCCGAAAGCCGATGACTGAATGCGAAGCGTTGCGTTAATGCCCGGCAGAACTTGATGCTTGATGCTTCGTGTCTTCTCCCCTATGCGCATACCAACGAAGGCAGCTCAATTGAGCTGCCTTCGAGTTTTTCGTTGAACGGGCGTTTCCGTTGATCTACGCTTTTGCTCCTTCGAATGGTCTTCATCCAGCCATTCCAGCTCGTTAACAGTGGAGTCTAGCCTTTGCGGCGATTGAACTTCCTGCTTCACGCATTTCCTCGCCGGCGGCGTGCTCCGTTTGCGTTGTTTATTCACGCTTTTCCACTCGCCCTTCCGCGTTGTTACGCTATCCGAAATTAAAATATGCCAAGACGCGGGGACTGGACTGGGTTCTTTGAAACCGACGGTTTCATATGGTGTATACGGAGAACTTGGCTGGACCTAAGCTTGTTTCAGGTTGTCGATGAGCCGGATATATTGCAGATCCCCTAGTCCATAGTGCGGAAATAGATGAAACAAGCGCTGTAATAATTCTTCCCGCGGCTTGCCAACATGCTTCTTAATGAATGCGGTGATTTCGTTATCTTCCTTTACATATTCCAAAAATAAACGGATTCCCTGGTACATCACGGGCATTAACGGCGTTTCGGGGAAACGATGATGAAGCAGAACCTGTCGATAGATGTCGCTGTACCCCTCCAGCCGGATCTCCGTTTCTTCCACGTCGTAGGTCGATTCCTTCACCATATGGAAATACACTTTTCCGTCGTATCCCCTTTGCTCTAGATACGCCAGCACGGTCAACAAATTGATTTGGCAGAACATATCGTCCCCGAACCATAACACGATGCATTTGTAACGGTTCTCGAACAGAGGCTTAAGCGGCGCCACGGTAATCTTCCTATACTCCTCTAAAGGCACCTGATGTCCGGAAGCTCTGAGTCGTATAAATTCCTCGCTGAAAATCGGTGCGGTCGTCTCGTGCGAACACATCGCTTCATTAAAGGGGACGTAGTCGCTTTTTTCCATCAATTGATGCCGCTGAAATTGTTCATACATCATTTGCCCATTTAAGATATTCAGGATGACTTGATCGAACGCATCCTGAATTTGATGCTGCAGGGCTTCGATTTTCAATTTCCGCGAGATGTCCATCGAATAATCCCCCTCTCTACGATTCATATCGATCTTCACGTAGGTCTGCAGCGGCTGCGGATTTTTCCTAAAGGCATTCGGGCTTAGGCCGAATGTTTCTTTAAATGCTCTCGCAAAAGCCTCCTGAGATAAAAATCCATATTTAAACGCAAGATCGATCGTCTTTTGATTCGTTTCCCTCAGCTCCATCGAAGCCAAATACATCTTCCGAAGGGATCTATACCGTTTTATGGTGATCCCCGTCATTTGATGGAATTTGAACGAACAGTAATACGGGGAATACCCCATCTGCTGTCCCAAGCTCGCTAATGAAAAATCGTCAAGAAGATGATCTTCGATCCAGTCAATCATCTCCTGCATCGTGTGGTCCATAGGCGCCTCCTCCTCCATTGATTATAGAGGAAAATGACCGCTTCGATTTGATATAAGTTGTGCTGCGGCTTCAAAAATACGCATGATTTCGCGATTGTTGGAGAAGTTATTCGTGATGCAGGACTCCCTGACGAAAATGGCGCTGTCCTGGTATTGTCTGCTGGTCGCCGGACGCCATGGGCACGCAGCTAACCGAGTTGTTGACTAATCGTTCTTGAATCAAGTATGATACTGTCTGGACGAAACGCAGCGATAGTTAAGTGATGCGACGTAAATGTGACCTTTTTTTTGCCATATTTAAGAACAAATGTTCAAAAACTTTTCTTCGTTGTCTAGTCATTCGCCAAACCATATGAATGGAGTGTTAACGATGGCCACTGTACTTTATATCACCGCTCATCCGTTTCAAAGCGATACGTATAGTTTGTCGGTTGGAGCCCAGTTCATTCAGACATACCGGGAAGTCAATCCAAACGATGAAGTGATTCATCTCGATTTGTATCGGATGGACCTTCCCCAATTCGACGCAGACCTGTTACGCCGGCGGGGTCAACCGCTAAGCGGCCCTTCGTTCGATGAATTAAGCGACGAGACGAAGGCGAAAGCGATTCGGATGCGTGAAATTCTCGATCAATTCATGGCCGCGGACAAAATCGTCATCGCAAATCCGGTCTGGAACTATTTGTTTCCTCCGGTATTGATCACGTACCTGAATGCGGTCATCGTGCCGGGACAAACGTTCACCCGTGCCGATAACGGCCGGCGGGGACTGGGCGGCGTAATAGGGACGCAGCAAAGTAAAAAGGTGCTGCACATTCAGGCATCCGGCACCGTTCTCTCGCACGGCGAGTTCCAAGAGGTCGAATACAGCCACAGTTATCTCAAGGCTGCCTTGAAATTTATAGGCATCGAGGATATACAGGCCATCTATGTTGAAGGCACGAGCGAGATGCCGGATCAAGCCGAGCGTATCAAAGAAGACGCCATTCAACAAGCCATTGAAATGGCCAAGCAATTTTAACATTTCATTCTGGTTGACAATGGTTACCATCTGTTAAGTGTTGGAGCTTCTATACACAACATCAAAAAGCCGCAGCTTATGCGGCTTTTTGCGTTTACCGCTAAGACAATCCCTGTAATTCCCTGCCTGCCGCGACCGCGATTGCCGTATTGGCCACGCGCTTTCCAAGCACTTCCCCTAGCGCCAGCCCGTTCGTGAACAGCGATTGAATCAGCTCATCATTCGTATCTTCGACAGGCGACGTCACCCCGACTCCATAATACGTGCCATACAACGCATTTTCCGGAATATTAGCCGGCATGCCGACCACCATCATGCCTTGATGCAGCATCGGCGTAATCAGGTTCAGCAAGGTCGCTTCGATCCCGCCATGAATGGTGACCGTCGTACAAAATACCGCGCCGACTTTATCCACTAACGTCCCTTTCGCCCACAAATACCCGAGTTTATCGATCCATTCCTTTAGGCCCGAGCTAATCGTGCCGAAGTGTCCGGGACATCCCCAGATAATCGCATCCGCATCGGCCAGATCTCGCACGTTCGCCGTATTGACGTGATTGAGGAACACCTCCGTGCCCTCCACGCTTTGCGCCCCTTTGGCAATGGATCGGGCCAGCTGTTCCGTATGCCCCGCTTCGCTGTCATAGACAATATAGATTTTCATCGATTGAGCTCCTCTCTTGTTCGCAGACGCGCTTCCTTAGTGGCGGCATCTTTCAGCTGCAGCAGTACCTTCCGATACGCTTTATCGGTGAAAGCCCCCTCGTCGTGAGGCTGGGCAGGGGTTAAAAACGCTCGAATCGCTTTGCGATAATCGTGATCCTTGATCGCCAAGTCCGCGTGAGCCGCCGCTTCCGCGAGCGCCATTTGGACAGCCGGATCGCTCGCATCCGGCGCTGTGACAGCGTCCTGCCTGCGGCGTTCGGCCTTCCCATCAGCTTCCGCACGAGAAACGGCGCCTGGCGCGTCCGCGTCCGATCGCTTATTGTCCGTTTCGTTAACGGCCGTCCGGTGCCGCTTCAACACCGATAAAGGAATCAGAACAGCGGCAACGCCGCCAATCGCGGCCAGCGTCCACGTCGGATGGCCCAAATTCAAGCCTCTGAAATAAAACAAATCCCGCAGCCCTTCCGCCGCGAAACGCAGCGGCAGCCAGTCGTACACGAAGCGCCGGCTGAATGCCGGCAGCAGCTCCGGCGGCGAAGCCAGGAGAGGCGCTGCGAAGAAGAAGAGCAGCATGAAGAGCGGCACGCCCGCAAAGCCCAGCCAGCTCACGACCGTCGTCTGGACCAGGAAGAACACGAAGCAGACGAGGAATAAGTACCAGCCGATGCCGGCATAATCCGGAATGTGCAGGCCGAACCATTGCCCGGCGATCCAGAGGATGCTAAGCGCGGCGGCGCCCGACGCGGGAATGCCCATCAGCATTTGGGAGATGCGGATACCGAAGCGATGCAGGCGGAATCCATTGTCGATCGCGCGGTTCGCCGCCACGAACAGCATCATCGTCGCGACCATCGCGGCGAACCAGACGAGCTGCGTCAGCACGACCGGCGCGTTGCCGTTCGAGCTGTTCGGGCCGACGCCGTTGATACTGCGGTTCGTGACCAGGATCGGCTCGGCAAGCGCGTCCGTCTGCTCGGGAGTCAGCGTGCCGCCAGGCCCGGCTTTCGCTAGCAGCCGTTCACGAAGCTGCACGTTGGCGCCGCCGAGCATTTGGGTTACGATGCCGCTTGCCATCGACGCGCCATTATAATTCATCCCCTGGTTCACGTACAGGACGGCGGTGGCGGACTGCGGATCGGACGAGAGCAGACTTGACAGCTTCTTCGAGAAGTCCTGGGGAATGACCAGCGCGGCATAGGCCTCTTCACGGTTCATCGCCTGGACGGCCGCATCCTCGGAAGAAACGACGCGCCAGACGAGCACCGGTCCCTTCCCGCCAGGCGGCTCGTCATGCTGCAGGCGCTCCGCTAGATCGCGGCCGTAATTCGCATCGCCGGCAAGCGTCATTGTCCCGGCATCGCCTTGCACGAGCAGGACGGGCAAGTCGCGCGGCACCGGATTCACGCTGGAGCCGAGCTGCGCCAGGCCGAGGACGAGGACGACGAGAAATACAAGGAAGACTGTCAGATAAGGGTGCTTTTGTCGAAAGAAACGGATCATAAACAGTTCGAACCTCCAATTAGTTCATTCTACGTTCGGCTAATGAAATGCAAAAAAAGAAATCACTTTCGCCATTGGGCAACGGAGAAAGCGACCATGTTGCGAATATAACTCTCGATTTCGACGTCAATCACGTTAATGAAGGAAACCTCGCGGAGCGCGCAGACGACGCCGATCGACAGCATCTGATGCGCAGCCAAGGCGTAGTCCATCTCATGGATCTCGCCTGCCTCCGCCCGCTTCCTCAGTACATCGGTGAGCGACTGGTGACGCATCTTGATCATCTCGGACATGAAGTTGCGCTGCTCCGACTGAATCGACTCCGCGTCGCGGAACATCATCCGGATGAAAGCCCGGTCTTCCGTCATCGTGCTATACAACCCGATGAGAAACTGGGCGAGTGCGTCTTCCAGCGGCTGGTTTTGCGAGATCGATGCGAGCAGCTTATCCATGCTGGCCATCCGCGCTGCCTGCGACTCGGCGAAGACTGTTTCCAAGATCTCCTGTTTCCCGCCGGGAAAATAATGATACAGCAGCCCGTCGGTAATGCCGACGTGCTTATTGATCATCCGCATCGAAGTGCCGTGAAAGCCATGCTCCGCGAATAATTCCTTGGCCCCTCGAAGTATTTGACCTTTCCGCTCCGCCGCCTGCATGTCTCTGCTCGTCCTGGGTGTCCTACTCACTTCATTCGCCTCACTGTCCTTCAATTTCATTCAACAATCGTATAACGAAATAGTATGCGATATTCATCTGAAAGTCAATTTAGGGCGCCGAGAGGCATTCGGCGCTGATTCGGCAGTCGCCTCTGTGGATTTATCATGAATAACTTCCATGAGGCGTGGAATTCTACTCAAACTGGCCATACGGGAGGTGGTTGCATGACATGCGTTTAATGCCAAAACATCCAACAAATAAAAGGAAGGAAACATAGATGCTTCATTTTGCGCAATCATGAACGGTATTGCGGCTCGTCTATACTAATCATCGTTCCGGGCGGGAACGTGGCCGCGGCCATACGGCCAGCCGGCTCGGTTGGCTGTATGAGCCCTTCGACGCCGCCCGGTTGGATCAACTACGCGGGGAGGCGTGATCGCATGTTTTTTGGCAACTTTTCCGGCAGAGGCTGTTTATACAGTTTGCTGATTGCAATCGGAATCGGCTTGGTATCGTTATTGATCGGAAGAATGCTGGGTTTTTCCTTTTTTTTCTTTTTTCCATTTATTTTTTTGCCGTTTATGTTCAAACGCAAGTAACTCAACTGCGGTAGGGAACGATCGTGCGCATCCGCGTTCAGCGCAAAGAAGACCGAGCAGGCGCTCGGTCTTCTTTCGGCTTAATAAACGGTGCATGCTTCGCTATTCGCTCTGGCTGGGCTTCTTGCAGATGCTCGTGATCTCGAACGCTTCTTTCGGAATCCCGAGTTCGCCCGCTCTCTTCTTCTTCATGAGATAAGCCTGCTGCAGGCTGGTGGCTTTCACTTCCAGTTTGGTACCCGACGGATCCTCGAATACATAATAACACTTCTTATTGGACATAGCGGAATGTCTCCCTGTCTGCTTGAAGATTGGCTAAGCCTATTCTGTCCTTGCAACCTGTTTATATACCTGCACGAGCGCGGGCACGGCATTGGCGAAGCCCTCGCAATTCGCCTTCCGCGGCAATCGTGAGCTAATCGAATCACGGGCAAACCAACGGGACATACTCTTACAGGCAACCTGCGCAGGTACAGCCAATCGCACGCGTGAGCGTTCTTGAACAGCGTGTTGGAGGTGATGAACCATGACATCTAGCCGGAATCATCAAGGGGCGCACGGGATCGGCCAAACCGAAGCGCAATTGAATCGGCAGGCCGACGCGGCCGCAGCCATCCAAGGCGCGAACGAAACTGATCAATCGATTACGGAAGCCGCGGAGCGCGATGCGCATACTTCTCTCGACGAGATTATCGACGCGGAGCCTTCGTAAACAACCTCCCTTGCTGCCGAAAAATAAAATGAGCTGCAAGAACGTTGCTTTTCTCGCAGCTCATTTCCAATACATCATCGGCCGGGGGGTAAGCCGCATGGCCGATCGGTTTCTTGTCGCTCAATCAGCCTTACCCGACAACGTTCGAGATCACCTCGATATTGCCTCGCGTCGCTTTCGCGTACGGACACACGTGATGCGCTTCATCGACGATTTCTTGAGCGACGCTGCGCTCTACGCCTTTTATCGTAATATCGAACGTCACGGCTAGCGCGTAACCGTCGTTCGCATCCTTGCCGAGCGTTACGTTCGATTCGATCGAAACCCCTTCGGCTTTGATCTTTTTCATTCGCATAATCGTCCCCATGGCGCCTTCAAAACAAGCCGCGAAGCCCGCCGCGAACAGCTGCTCCGGGTTCGTCCCCTCGCCATTGCCGCCTAATTCCTTCGGATACCGTAAATCCACGTTCAACTTGTTATCGCTGGAGACTGCTTTGCCGTCTCTTCCGCCTTGAACGTTAACCGTGGCCGTGTACAGTTTCTTTTCGATTTTATCCATTTTACATGCACGCTCCTCTTCGTTTGTGCCAATCCGATGGCGGACACCACATTCAGGATTTCCTTCGCGTTCATTCATAATACTTGGAACGGGGATAAGGATTCGTGATGTGCGGTTTTACCAGCAGCCATCCAAGTAAGCTTCATTCTTCTCGACCCATTTTCCGTACGTCTGCACCAAATCTTTCAACCGGGCGTAAGCACCCGTTAATCCATTCATCCATAAACTGCGCAGCATATGCCTCCTATCCTTTCTGAACAAGATGTGATGTCGGGCAACATCCATGGACTGTAGCAATCCCGAGGCACCAGGCTCCGCGTTGTCGGCCCTACAGAAATGGCTTCGTGCCGGAGCCGGACGGTATCGCTCGTTCTTGCACCTTGATCTTACCAAGCCTGCCGGCGCGCGAAATCTGTTAAAGGTCATGACAATGCCAAGCAAAAAGCATCGCCGCAGGCCGCAGCGCATGACCATGATCACGCGCCATGCCAAAAGTCATGCTTCCGCTCTCAGATTCAAGGCGCAAAAAAAGAACGATGAGCGCCTCATCACCGCTCATCGTCCTTCTCGCTTACTATTCGGTTCGGCCGGTCACGCTTCGGTCGGATACGTAAGTCCCCACGGCTCCCGCACCCGGTCCAGCGTCTCCATGATGCGCACCGTCTCGTCGACGGTCAACACTTCGCTCTCCTTGCGGCCCGCGCGCAGGCACTCCATCGCCTCGATCGCCTGGTAGAAATGGCCGGACGGCTCGAGGTCGTGCTGGAAGACGACCGGCTCCTGCCCGTGCACATGCAGCGTCGCGGCCTTGGCGAACAGGAATGCCGGCACTTCGATCCGTCCCTTCGTGCCGTAGATGACGGCCTCGTTGGTCATGGACAGCCGGATCGCCCCGTGCAGGGAGGCGGTGCGGCCGCCTTCGTATTCGAACAGCAGCGAGAACTGCTCATCCACACCCGTCTCGCCGATCACGACGGAGCTCGCGATCTTGGAAGGCTGCTCCCCGCCGTACACCATCGACGCAAACGACACCGGATAGATGCCGGCGTCGAGCAGCGTGCCGCCGCCCTTGTCCTTGTTCAGCAGCCGGCCTTCGGGATTCCAGCCCGCATCGAAGCCGAATTCGGCTTTCACGAGACGCACGTCGCCGATCGCGCCGCTGTCCAGCCATTCCCGTACCTTGGCGATCGCGGGCAGGTACCGGGTCCACATCGCTTCCATGACGAACAGGCCCTTCTCGCGGGCCAAATCCGCGATCTCCTTCGCCTCGGCGGCGTTGATCGTGAACGGCTTCTCGCATAGCACGGACTTGCCGCCGCGCAGCAGCGTCAGCGCGTTCTCCTTGTGAGCCGGATGAATCGTGCCGATGTAGACGATCTCGACGTCCGGATCGGCCGCGAGCTCCTCGCAGCTGCCGTACGCGCGCGGGATGCCGAATTTCCCGGCGAACGCCTGCGCCTTGTCGAGCGAGCGACCCGCGACGGCGACGAGCTCCGCTCCAGGTGCGTGCGGCAGCTCCGAAGCAAAGTTGCTCGAGATGCCCCCCGGTCCCATAATGCCCCATTTTACAACTCGTTGTTCCGCCATGATCAAGTCTCCTTTATCGTGTAGTTAATTCTACTCTTAACGGGATATCAATTATCAGCCAGCACAATCTCCCATTCGTGAATCTCGTAGCCGCGCGCGCCGAGCTTGACGTAAGGATCCTGCTTGACCAGGCGCTCTACCTCTTCGAGGGAGGAGCCGCGGTAGATGACCAAGCCTCCGGCACCGTCGACGAAGCGGCCGTTGGTGTGAAGCCTGCCCGCCGCGCGGTTATCGGCCAGGAATTGCAAATGCTCCGCGCGGTATCGGGCGCTCTTCTCCGCATCGAGCATCGGCAGGAAGACGGCGAAGTGCTTGCGTTCGCCCGACTCCCGGCGCTTCCGGTCCTCCGTCTCCTGGTACTTGTACATGCCGGACATGTCCGCGTCGCCGTAACCTTCCTGCACCGCCTGATTGATCAGCGCTTGCGCCTTCTTGCCGGCGTTCAGGCGCACCTGGGCTTCGGCTCCCATATCCGCGGCCAGATTCATGTCCTTGGCAAGCAGCTTCAGGGCGAAGCCGGGCTCGAAGGCGTCTTTGGCAATAAATTGCGTATAATGGCGCTCCATGATTTTGCTTTGGGCAAAGCTATGGTTCAGGATGCCGAACAGCTGGTCGGCCTCCAGTCCCGCCTGCCGCGCCAGCGCGAACGCCTCGCCGACCGCGAGCGTATGGATGCCGACCATCAGCTGGTTGATCAGCTTGACCGCGGAGCCGCTGCCCGCATCGCCGACGAAGCTGATCGACTTGCCGAACGCCGCAAGCACGCTGCGCACGCGGTTAAACGCGTCCTCGCGGCCGCCGACCATGACGCTGAGCGTTCCGGCTTCCGCCCCGGTCGTTCCGCCGCTGACCGGCGCATCGAGGAAATCGGCGCCGGCCTCGCAGGCCTTCGCATAGAGCTTGCGGCTCAGCCCCGGCGATACGGTGCTGCAATCGATCAGCACGAGACCGCGGCGCGCGTTCGCGATCAGTCCCTCAGGGCCGGAATAGACGTCCTCGACGTCCGCCGGCAGCGGGAGACAGGTCACCACGACGTCCATCCGCGCGGCCAGCTCGGCTGGCGACAAGCCCGTACGTCCGCCCTCGGCGGCAAACGCTTGCTCTTTGCCTTGGCTGCGGTTCTTCCCGTACACTTCATAGCCCGCCTTCATTAAATTCAGCGCCATCGGAAAGCCCATGTTGCCCAAACCGATAAATCCGACTTTCATTCCTTATCCCTCCCGTTTAAAACTGCAAGCGCTCTCATATGCAATAGTCGAACGCAAGCTTCACGCCAGCGCCTCGCTTGCCCATTCGCCGAATGGCAAACGGCGATGCGCAAAATAAGGCTTGTCTCTCCACTACCATGACGTATAGGCAGCGCCGACGTCAAGAGGTCGGCCGAAATTAGCGGCTCATGAAGACTGCGCGTTGGATTCCGCGCGGCGCGCTTGCTTCGCCTTGAATTCCCGTCGCTTGCGGTGAAGAATCGGCTCCGTGTATCCGTTCGGCTGGCCAGCGCCTTCGAAGATGAGCTCGCACGCGGCCTGGAAGGCCATCGAAGCATCGAAATCCGCGGCCATCGGGCGATAGCCGGGATCGCCTGCGTTCTGCCCGTCCACGACGGCGGCCATTCGCTTCAGCGTGACCAGAACCTGCTCCCGCGTGCAGATCCCGTGACGAAGCCAGTTGGCGATATGCTGGCTGGAGATCCGCAGCGTGGCCCGGTCCTCCATCAGCCCGACGTTGTGGATGTCCGGCACTTTCGAGCATCCGATGCCCTGTTCGACCCAGCGGACGACGTAGCCGAGAATCCCCTGCGCGTTGTTGTCCAGTTCCTGCGCGATCTCGGCCTCGCTCAACTGTGCATTCCGTGCCAGCGGGATGCGCAGCATGTCTGCCCGCCGGTCGGCGAAGGCGGACTTCAAGCGGGTCTGAACCGCCGTCACGTCCACCTCGTGATAATGAAGCGCATGCAGCACGGCCGCGGCCGGGGACGGGACCCAGGCAGTGGTGGCGCCGGCCCGGGGATGGCCGATCTTCTGCTCGAGCATCGCCCGCATCCTATCCGGCATCGCCCACATCCCTTTGCCGATCTGGGCGCTTCCCTGGAGACCGCAGGCCAATCCCACGTCAACATTCGATTGTTCATAGCTCTGCAGCCATGCCGACGAGCGCATCTCATGCTTCCGGATCATGGCGCCGGCTTCCATCGACGTATGGATCTCGTCGCCGGTCCGGTCCAGAAAGCCGGTGTTGATGAAGACGACCCGTTCCTTCACGCGTCGGATGCAGTTTTTCAAATTCAGCGACGTTCGGCGCTCCTCATCCATGACTCCGATCTTGAGGGTATGCCGTTCCAGGCCGAGCAGGTCCTCCGCGCGGTCGAACAGCTCGCCGGCAAACGCGGCCTCTTCGGAGCCGTGCATCTTCGGCTTGACGATATAGACCGAGCCCTTGGCCGAATTCGCGAACTTGCCGTTTCCGAGCACGTCGTGCTTGGCGATCAGCGCCGTCATCACGGCGTCCATGAGGCCCTCGTACACTTCCCGGCCGTCCCGGTCCAGTATCGCGGGATTCGTCATCAAATGGCCTACGTTGCGGACGAACAGAAGCGACCTGCCGCGAACGCTGAACGCTTCGCCGGTGGCGGGAGAGATATAGTCCCGGTCCGGAGCGAGGGATCGTCTGACCTCTTGCCCGTCCTTAAGGAAGGCCGCGTGCAGGTCTCCCTTCATCAATCCCAGCCAATTGCGGTAAACAAGCACCTTGTCCTCCCCGTCGACGGCCGTCACGGAATCCTCCGCGTCCATGATCGTCGTCAACGCCGCTTCCATCAGAATATCTTTGATTCCGGCGGCATCGGTCCCGCCTATGGGATGATGGCGGTCGATTTGGATTTCGAAATGCAGGCCGTGATTGCGGAAGAGCAGCGCGGACGGGTTGTCCGGCGTCCCCCGATAGCCGATCAGCTTGCCGTTCTCCCGAAGCCCGGTCATGGCTCCACTCCGCAGCCGCACCGTCAATCGGCCGTCCGACACGGCATAGCTCGCCGCGTCTGCGTGCGATCCTGCCGCGAGCGGAATCGTACGGTCCAGGAACCCCCGCGCGAACGCGATGACCTTGCCGCCCCGCACGGCGTTGTAACCGGAGGCGCGCGCCGCGCCCTCTTCTTCGCCGATCGCATCCGTGCCGTACAGCGCGTCGTACAGGCTGCCCCAGCGCGCGTTGGCCGCGTTCAGCGCATACCGCGCGTTGTTGACGGGAACGACGAGCTGCGGTCCGGCCAGCCTCGCGACTTCGTCATCGACATTCGACGTGGAGATAAGAAAATCATCCGCCTCGGGCTCGAGATACCCGATATCATGCAGGAACGATTGGTACGCCGCGAAGTCGAAGCGGTCCCGGTGCGCCCGATGCCAGTCGTCCAGCAGCCGCTGCATCGCGTCCCGGCGTTCCAGCAATTCCGTGTTGCGAGGCGTCAAGTCATGAATCAGACGATCGAATCCGGACCAGAACGCATCGCGCTGAAGACCGGTTCCCGGAAGCGCTTCCGTTTCGACGAATTCGAATAAGCGCCGATCTACCCGCAGACGATGCACGTTGACATACAGAGCCATAGTCATCTTCCTTCCTCCTTTAAGCGATTCGCTTGTTCATGAATGGTGAACGATGTTTATTAGATAGTATCATCCGCCTGCCGACCGGTCAAAGCAAGAGCACGAAAGCCGTAACCCTAACAAATAACCATCGCCAACAGGCGATGGTTATTTGCCGTGCGCTTCAACGGCGAGTTAACGCGATAACGCGAAATAATGATCTTGCTCCAGATCCGCTAGAAGTCCGGGATGGACCGGCTTCCAGCCGAGCAGCTCCTTCGTCGCCTCGCCGGATCTGGCCAAGTCAAGCGACGCGACCATGCCTACGAAACCGATGACCGCTTGCGCTTCTTCAGGCGAGATGCCGACGACCGGCACATTCAAGCGGCGGCCGATCGCGCCGGCGATGTCGCGGAACGGAATGCCTTCGTCGCCCACGCCGTCGAGCCGCGACCCTGCGGGCGCGGATTCTACGGCGAGCCGGAATAACGCCGCCGCATCCAAGCGATGAATCGCCGGCCAGCGGTTCGAGCCGTCTCCGATGTAAGCCGAAGCGCCTCGTTCCCGGGCGGCCCGGATCAATTGCGGCACGAAGCCTTTATCCCCTTCGCCATGAACGGAAGGCGCAAGCGACACGATCGAGGCTCGCACGCCCTGTTCGACGAACGCCAGCGCCGCATCCTCCGATGCTTGGCCATTCGCATGAGCGGTAATGACGAGCGGTTTGCCGGAGCCCGCCAGCCCCTCTCCCATGGCTTGAACCGCGCGAAGATCCGCGGCCAGCGATGCGCCGAAATTCGCGAAATCGTGATTGAAGGCCAAATGAATGACGCCGTCCGAAGCGGCCGCGCAGCGGCGCAGGACGTCCGGCTCCTCTATTACGCCGCGAGCCGCTTCGGCTCCCAACGCCTCCAATACTTGAGCACCGTGCGCCGAACGGGTCAGTCCAACGACGCGGTGGCCCGCTCCGATGAGTTCGCGGACAACGGCCGTACCGATATAACCTGAAGCACCTGTAACGAAAATACGCATAATCTTTAACGCCTCCTTCAGCATTTGACGAAGCTACGCCTTCAGTCTAAACTATGAAGTGAACTCTAAGGCAAGCGGTTGGAGGCAGGTGATCGGATGAAAATTCAAGAGCTGGCAGACTTGATGGGTCTAACCCCCCACACCATTCGTTATTACGAGAAGGAAGGCTTGCTTGACGGCAGGCATATTCAGCGGGAGAAGAATAATTACCGCACTTACTCCGACGATGCCATCGAGCGGTTAAAGCTGATCAAGAAATTTCAAGGCATCGGCTGCTCGTTGGCGGAGCTGAAGACGATCTTGCGGGATCACGATACGAACGCGCGCACGAATCAAGAAGTCATCGAATGGATTCTTGAGAAGATCCAGGAGATCGAGCGCAAGAAGGACGAATACGATCATATGCTGGAGACGCTGAATTGGATGCTGACCTACAGAAGGCTGCTGATCGAAGATCCGCGGCAAGCCGAGGCGATGATGGCGGACTATCGACTAAGCATGAACAGCAATGGTCGAAATTTGTCGTAATAGCGCAACTCGAAGCCATTCTTCGCGTACAACCTTCCTAGCATTATGGGAAGAGGAGTGGTATTCATTCGCGCATTAACATGGACGGCGCTGACCGCCGTCTTGCTCGTCACGCAAACCGGATTGGGCGCCGCGGCGGCGAACGCCGAAAGCGCCGCCATCAAGAACGTAACGAAGTATCGCGTCTATCAAAACGACAAAGCGCTGCAAGAGTTTTCGTCCCCCGGAAGCGCAATCGCGTACGCGGGCTCGTTTTCGTCCAGCCATGTCGAAAAGGCCGCCGACCGTTCGTGGATCTGGGATAATCTCCCGCGCTACAAGGTGTATGTGAACGGGTTCTCTAAGGTCTCGTACGAGTTCAGAACGCTTGCGCAAGCCAAGACATTCGCGGACAAGCAGCCCTTCGCCCAAATCCGCGATCTGGAGAAGCCAGGCTGGATATCGGCCGTATATGCCAACTACAGGCTGTACCAGGGCGACCGGACGCTCCCGAACTGGAGCTTCGCCACGCATGCCGAAGCCAAGCACGCGGCGGCGGCGTACGGCAACGTACATATCATCGAGTTGTCGTCCAATCAATGGGTGTGGGACAATCTGTCGGACGCCGAGAAGCGGGAGCAGCGGGCGCGGCCGCCCGTCTATGACATCGTTTTGCCGGACGGCGGCCCGTCAGGTACTCCCAAGTACGCGTTCCTGCTGGATGCCATTCGGGCTTCCGCGAAGATGCCGGGCAGTAAGGTATTCAACACGGCCACGAATGCAGCGGTGTTCTCGAATGTCCCCGCCTTTGCCGTCAAGCAGAACGGCACGACGGTACAATCGTTTTACGGTCTTACCGGGGCGCTAGCGCTCGCTAAGCAGCTGCCCGGCGCCGCGATCGAAAGCGAGGGGCGCGAATGGTGGACGAACGTGCCGTATCTGACGGTCACGCAGAGCGGGAAGCCGCTCCGGTCCTTCCATACACGCAAAGCCGCAGTCGAATATGCCTTGAAGTTCAGCGATTCCGCCATCGTCGCGGCAGACGGCCGAAAGCTATGGAGCAATGAGAAGCGGCTCGTCTATCTGGGCTGGAACGGCTCGGCGAAGACGCAGACCGTGCTGGCGCAGATCAGACCCGCCCAAGGATTGGACGATGCCGCGCCCGATTGGTTCGAGCTGGGGGCGGCCGACGGAACGCTGGTCGACGATTCGGATCCCGGATTGGTCAAGGCCCTGCGAAGCTCCGGGACCAAGCTGACGCCGACCGTCCGCAATCAGAACGATCCGAAGCTGACCAGCGCGTTCCTCCGCAATCCGGATGGCCAAAGCCGGTTTGCCGCTTCGCTCGTGAAACGGATGTCCGCGCTTGGCGCAGCCGGCATCAATCTCGATTTCGAGATGGTCGCCGCAGGGGATCAGGCGCCGTACACGGCGTTCGTCCGGCAATTGACCGAAGCCGCGCACCGCAGCAAGCTGGCGGTCACCATCGATCTGCCCCGCGGGGATGTCAAGTGGGACCCCTATTCCGGTTACGACCGGCGCAAGCTCGGCGAAATCGCCGACCGGGTGGTCATTATGGCGTACGACCAGCATTGGCGCGGCAGCGAGGAAGCCGGATCGGTCTCCGAGCTGCCGTGGGCCGAGCAAGGCATTAAGAATTATTTGGCTTACGGCATTCCGGCAAGCAAGCTGATGCTCGGCATTCCCTTCTACGTCCGTGACTGGACGCTTGGCGCGGACGGCAAGCTGCTAAGCAGCAAGGCGATTACCATGGCGGCCATACCCGCGCTCATCAAGCATACGCAGGCTGCAGGCGTCTACGATCCGTTGTCCAAACAGATCAAGTACACCTACAAGCAAGACAGCTATACGCATGTTTTTTGGGCGGAAACGCCGGATACGGTACAAGCCCGCATCCGCCTCGTCAAGCAATACGGATTGGCCGGAATTGCAGCCTGGAGACTCGGTTACGAGAGCCCGGACATGTGGACGATGATGCTCCGGCAGAAATAGCTCCTATTCGCCGGCGATACGATAAAGGCAGTTTACCGGAATGGACGCCCTTAGGAGGCGCGCCGTTCAAGTAAACTGCCTTTTGAATTAACCGCGATGGTCAAGGCACGGCAGCTGGAATGAAGCCCGCCTCCGGCCGTTTACCCGTACGCTCTCCGGTACTGCGAGGCGGCATGATCCGCCGGCAGCAGCCGGTTCCCCGTCCCGAAGAGCTTCTCCCTGAGCGTCCCGGGCTCATATTCGGTCTGATAGACGCCGCGGCGCTGAAGCTCGGGAACGACTAGGTCGACGAACTCCCGCAGGCTCCCCGGCGTGATCAGATGGGCGAGGTTGAACCCGTCCAGCCCCGCCTCCTCCAGCTGCTCCTGCATGCCATCCGCAATATCCGCCGGCGTGCCCACCAGCAATCGCCCCTGCCGGCGGTCCAGCGTTCCGATCCGCTCCATGACTTCCTTCACCGTAAGCTGGTTCGGAGCGTGCTTCGTATATTGGGCGGCTCTGCTCTGCCCATGGTCGGTCGCCCGGTAAGCGAGCACCTCATCCGGCGCGTACGCCGACAAATCATAGCCGCTGGAGCCTCCGAATTGGGCCAGCGCCGCCTCCCCGCTCCATAGGGCCGCATACTCCTTCAGCTTGTATTCCGCTTCCGCTCTCGTATGGCCGACGATCACGTTCAGTCCCGTGAACATTTTGATGCGCTGCGGATCCCGGCCCAGTCGCTCCGCCTCGTTCCGGATCGCTTCAATATTCGACCGGAGCGAAGCCGCGGAGCTGCCTCCGACGAAGACGCATTCCGCATGCTTGGCGGCGAAGCCGCGGCCCCGATCCGAGCTCCCCGCTTGGTACAGGACCGGCGTGCGCTGCGGCGAAGGCTCGCTCAAATGCGGTCCGGGCACGTTGAAGAACCGGCCTTCGTGGTCGATGCGATGGACTTTCCCCGGTTCCGCGTACACGCCGCGCGCGGCGTCCCGCACCACCGCATCCGCTTCCCAGCTGCCTTCCCAGAGCTTATAGACCACCTCCAGGAACTCATCGGCGAGCTCGTACCGGTCGTCGTGCCGAATCATCTCGTTCAAGCCGTGATTCAAGGCGGCGTTCGGCAGGTAAGACGTCACGATATTCCACGCGATTCTGCCGTTCGTCAGGTGATCCAGCGTCGAGAAGCGCCTTGCGTGCGCGTAAGGATGCTCGTACGTCGTCGTGACGGTAACGGCAAACGACAAATGCTCCGTCACGGCGACCATCGCCGGCACGATCAGCGCCGGATCGTTCAGCGGCACCTGCACGGCATCGCGGATGGAGGGATCCCGGCTCTGCTTATAGACGTCGTAGATGCCGACCACGTCCGCCAGGAACAACGCGTCAAACCTTCCCCGTTCCAGCAGCCGGGCCATCTCGGCCCAATACGCCAGCTCGGTATAACGGTGCCGCTCGCTGTCCGGATGCTTCCATAACCCGTGCGAATTGTGCATCGCGCCGTTCATATCGAACGCATTCAGGATGATTCGTTTCCCCATCGCTCGTGCCGCCTTTCTCTTGCGTCCTAAATTTTGTACTCGTGGTAGACCCCGTTCAAGAACCATTTGCCGACATGGTGCAGCTTCAGCCGGGCCGGATCGTGAAGGGTATGGATGCGTACGTTGCGCCAATGGCGGTCCAAATTATATTTGCGGTCCATGGAGGACGTGCCCGCGACTTCGAAGAGCGCGTTCGCGATCTCGATCGCCGTCTCCGTCGCGAGCCACTTCGCCGAGTCGACGGTCAGCGCCGCATGTCCGGCCGTTTGCGCGTTCAATTCAGCTTTGGCAGCGTCGATGGCGTCCGCGGCGCGGTCCAGCAGCGCTTCGGCGGCCTGCAGCCGAATGCCGAGCTCCCCGAAGCGGCGGATGAGGTCGGGCTCCTCGGCTGCCGTCGCGACGCCGCTGCCGTATGCGGGGCGCGTATAGGTCCGCACGAAAGCCGCGGCATCCTCCAAAGCCGCGCGCGCAATGCCGATATCGATCGCCGCATGCATAATCTGACCGAACGCCGAGAAATATTGCGGGCCTTCGAAGATTCGCCAATGCGGCAGCACGTGCTCCTCCGGTACCTGCACGTCCCGGAGCACGACGCTGCCGCTCGCGGTCGTTCGCTGGCCGATGCCCGACCAATCGTCCAGCACGGTGACGCCGGGCGCGTGCCGCGGCACGAAGGCGGTCATCCGTTGTTCCGCTTCGTTCAGGGCGGTGACGGGAATCCAGTGCGCGTACAGCGCGCCCGTCGTATAATACTTGCTGCCGTTCAGCACATACGCGTCGCCTCCATCCGAGGCGCGAAGCGACGTCGCGATTTTTCTGGCGCCTCCGCCGCGGTTTCGTTCCGCGAGACCGTTGCCGAACTGGGCGCCCTGCATCACTTCTTCGAAAAAGAAGCGCTTCTGCTCCTCGCTGCCGATCAATTCGATCGTCTTGACGAAAAAATGATGGTTCTGCGGGATTTGGCCGATGGATCCGTCGGCATGGGAGATGTGCTTGAAAATGTCCACGAGCGTTCGCGTGCCGACCTCGGGCCCGCCGTAGGCTTTGGGCACGACCAGTCCGAGCAGGCCCAGCTCGGCCAGCCGCCGCATCTCGCGCAGCGGAAGCTGGCGTCCGCGGTCGCGGTCCGAAGCGCCGGGCCGGATCTCGTCCGCGAACGCGCGCGCCGCAGCCAGCGCCTCCTCGTCGCTTCGCAAGCGATGCGCCCGCGGACGCTCGCGGAAGAACGCAAGCGGCAAATCCCGCTCCGCATACCGGGTGAGCGGCTCCCGCTGAGGCCGCTCGATCTCTCCGCCGTCCGCGAGTTCGACCGCCCTCCGCTGAAGCGCCTGGCCCTCGGCGGCGTCGAGCGTTACCTCGCCCTGCAGCCACCCGCCGGTTTTCAGCTCTTGATGAAGGCGAACGAATCGATTCCATTTCGAATCGGTCACGGCAACGCCGAATTGGCGATGTAGCTGCTCCGAGAACAGCGAACCGATCGAAGACTCGGGAACGCCGAGCTGCGCGGCCGCCAGCCGGTTCGCTTCTTCCGGATGACGCATGGCCCATTCGGCGGCCAGATGGAGATGACCCAGCACGCGTTCGACCGTGTCCCGCTCCTCCCGCAGCCACCGAGCCGAGACGAGCAGCACGGTCAGCTCCGGGGTGACGGGGCGAAAATCTTCCAGCTCCCGGACCTCCAGCCAGCGCCGCGCTTCGATCGCGACTTGGCGTTCCACATACACGGCTTCCGCTTCGCCCTGCACTAGCGACCGCAGCGATCTTCGCCCTGCGCCCGCCTCACCCTCAACCTTCGCGCTTGCCAGCTCCATCAACGCCGGTCTGCCCGCGGATGGGCCCGCCTGTCCCAGCACTTCGCCGAGCTGCCGGGCGGCCTCCCGCTTGAGCAGGCCGAGCTTCGCCGGATCGTCCTCCGCGATCCCGATGACCGCCCCGTTCAGATCCGCCGCGGAACGCAGCGCGGAATCCGAACGCACGAGGATCGCATGCCGCCGCTCCGTCAACTGAAGGCCGATGACCGCGGCGTCTTCCCCCGCGGCGAGCCGCCGGAGCGCCCGGACGGGGTGTTCGAACGCGAGATAATCGTCATGCCCCGGTTGCCGGAGCAGCCGGTAAGACCCGGCATCCCGCGTCACCGGGATGCCGCTGCGGCGCAGATCCAAGGGCAGCTCCCCGAGGGAATACGCGAGCGCCAGCCCATGAGGCACGCTAGGCTCCGCGGCAGACAGCGCTTCTACATGTATCGACATCCTGATCCTCCTGTCCTGTCCTGTCAGGTCATGGTAGTTTGCTTGCGATAAGCCGCGCCGGGGTGGTCTTGAGGCAGCCGGCGGACTCCAGCGCCGAACAAGCGCTCCCGCAAGGTCTCCTCCTCGTATTCCTCCCGGAACAACCCCCTGCGCTGCAGCACGGGCACGACCAGCTCGATGAAATCCCGCAGCGTATCGGGCGAGAGAATCTGGATGACGTTGAAGCCGTCAACGCCGGCCTCTTCTACCCAATATTCGATGCGGTCGGCGACCTCCTCCGGCGTCCCGACGGCGAATAATCCCCGTCCGCCGAGCGTCCCCAGCGTCTCCTTGATTTCGCGAACCGTTTTGGGCCGCGGGCTGTCCTTCGTGAATTGGGCCGCAGCCGTCCGCCCGTGGTCCGTCTCCGCGTAGGTCAGCACCTCGTCCGGCGCATAAGCGGACAGATCGTACCCGCTTCCGCCGCCGTAATGCGCCAGCACGCCTTCCAGGCTGTACAGCGCTTGAAAGCTCTCGAGTTTACGCTGCGCTTCCTCGCGCGTCCTGCCCACGATCGCAAGCAAGCCCGTCATCAGCTTGATATGCGCGGGATTCCTACCAAGGGCGGCGGCTTGCTTGCGAATGTCGGCCGCGTTGCGCTTCAAGGCTTCCGTGCTTCCGCCCCCCAGGAAGACGGCCTCCGCGTGCTTCGCGGCGAACGCGCGCCCGCGCGAAGAGCTGCCGGCCTGATAGATGACCGGCGTCCGCTGCGCGGAAGGCTCGCTCAGATGCGGACCGGCCACCTGAAAGTAACGTCCCTCGTGGTTGATGAGATGGACCTTCCCGGGATCCGTGTAGATCCCCCGCCCGACGTCGCGAATGACCGCATCGTCCTCCCAGCTGCCCTCCCACAGCTTATACGAGACGTCCAGGAATTCATCCGCGATCTCATAGCGCTCGTCGTGGGCGATCATGCGATGCAGCCCGAAATTCCGGGCCGCGCTGGGCAAGTAGGACGTGACGACGTTCCACGCCACCCTCCCGTTGGTCAAATGATCAAGCGTCGACATCCGTCTCGCATGCGCGAAGGGCTTCTCGTACGTCGTGGAGAACGTGACGGCGAAGCCAAGGCGACTCGTCGCGAGCGCCATCGGAGGGACAACGAGCAGCGGGTCGTTGCAAGGAATTTGCACCGCCTCGCGAATGGCCGTCTCCGGTCCTTGCTTGTACACATCGTACACCCCGACGACGTCCGCCAAGAACAGTGCGTCGAACTTTCCGCGTTCGAGCAGCTCCGCCAGCTCCGTCCAATAGCGGATATCCGTGTAGCGGTGGCGGTTGTTCGCCGGATGACGCCACAGGCCGTGCACGATGTGGCCGACGCAGTTCATCTCGAACGCGTTGAGATGAATCTTTTTAGGCATGTTCCGTCCCCCTTTCTTTTCTTATAAGCGTTTATCTAACTTGCGCACGATGTAGTTGCCGGTGAACTGGAAGACTTGCACGAACAGCACCATGATGATGATCGTCACGAACATGACGTCGGTCTCATAGCGGTAGTATCCGTACCGGATGGCGAAATCGCCGATGCCTCCCCCGCCGACAAGCCCCGCGACCGTCGAGTAGGACAAGAAACTGACCGTGACGATCGTAATCGAATTGGCGATCCCGGAGCGGGCTTCCGTGTACAGCACCTTCCATACGATTTGAAATTTATTGGCGCCCATCGATTCGGCGGCTTCCACGACGCCGCGGTTGACGTCCAGGAGAATCTGCTCGATGAACCGGGCGAAGTACGGCACGGCGTTAATAATCATGGGTACGGTCGCGGCCGTCGTCCCGAGCGCCGTGCCTACGAGGAGGCGGGTGAACGGGATAATCGCGATCATCAGGATCAGAAACGGAAAGGACCGCATGATATTGACGAAACCGTTGAGAACGACGTAAAACTTCGGCCATTTCAAAAACGAATTCGGCCGGGTCAGGAATAAGATGGTGCCGAGCGGCGTCCCGATCGCAACCGCGATGGGGATCGTCAGAACCAGCATGTATAACGTCTCGAGCAGCGCCTGAATCAATTCAGGCCATGCCGTGCCGACATGGCTAAGCATAGCTCGCCTCCAATTCCCGCTCCAAGGCGATTTCGTTCTTGAACAAATATTGCGCGATCGGCGATTGCGGCACGATGTTCTTCTCGCGCAAGTCGAACTTCTCAACGATCTTGCCGTGCTCCATGACGGCGACCTTGTTGCATATCGCCTTCACCACGTTCATCTCGTGCGTCACGATGACGATGGTGATGCCCAAATTGCGGTTGATATCCTGAAGCGCGGCCAGGATGCTGCCCGTCGTTTGCGGGTCCACCGACGAGGTCGGCTCGTCGCACAGCAGAATCTTCGGGCTGCCGGCCAGCGCCCGGGCTATCGCGACCCGCTGCTTCTGCCCGCCGCTTAATTTGGCCGGATATGCCTTGGCCTTGTCGGACAAGCCGACCATCTCCAAGCAGCTCTCGATGCGCGGCCTGCGCTCGGCTCGGGGAACCTTGGCGATCTCGAGCGGGAAGCTGACGTTGTCGTAGACGTTGCGGTTATTGAGCAGGTTAAAATGCTGAAAAATCATGCCGATCTCCAGCCGTCTCTTCCGCAGCTCGCGCAGCGGCAGCGCGGTGAGCTCTTCGCCGTCGACGACCACGGTCCCCTCGTCCGGCCGTTCCAACAAATTGATCGTGCGCAGCAGCGTCGATTTGCCGGCGCCGCTGAAGCCGATCAGCCCGTAAATATCGCCCTGCTCCACGGTAAGGGAAGCGGAGGATACCGCATGCAGCGGTCCCCCGGCCGTCTCGAACGTCTTGCTGATGTTGTCCAGGGTGATCATGATAAGCCCCTCCCATCGTTACTTATTCAGATAATCCAGGCTCTCTATGGCATCGCCGTATTTTTCCTTGTAAAAGTCTTTAATCGCTTGGCTCTCGTACGCTTTTTGGAGCGCCTTGATCTTCGGCGTGCCGAGCAGCTTATTGTTCACGGCCACGATCCCTTTGTACGGCAAGTCTTTGCCGTCTTCCAGCGCCAATGCGTCCTGCTTGGGCTTATAGCCGATTTGAACGGCCGTGCCTGCAAACAGAAAGCCTACGTCGACGTCGTCCAGCGTCCGCTGCAGCATCAATTGATCGACTTCCTTGAATTTGTAGCGATGCGGGTTGTCGGTAATGTCTTTCAGCGTGGTATGGATGACGTCCACGCCGTCCTTCAGCTTCAGCAGCCCGAGATCGCGCAGCATGAACAAGGCGCGGCCGTTGTTCGCCGGATCGACGGGAATGCCGATCAGGGCGCCGTCGGGAACGTCTTTGAACGACTTATACTTTTTGGAATACAGCCCGGAGGGCGTGAACGTGGTATAGAAGGCTCTGGAGATGTTTTTCAGGCCCTGATCCTTGACGAACTGATCGAAATACGCCTCGTGCTGGAACGAGTTCGTATCCGCTTCGCCGTCGTTGACGATCTTGTTCGGCTGAATGATGTCATTCACGACGACATAATCCAACGTATAGCCGTCTTTGGCTAACTCGGTTTTTAAAATTTTCACGATCTCGCTGTTAAACCCCGCGTCGCTCATCACATGATGAATGATCTTATCCTCCGGGTTCTCGGCTGCGGACTTTCCGTTCCCCGTGCCTGCCGTTGTGCCCGCGGCCTGGTCCGAATTTCCCTTCCCGCATGCCGCGGCCAGGAAAGTCAGGGCGAGGACGAGCATAAGCGCGGTCAATCGAATGGGTTTCTTCATCCTTCTACGACTCCTTTTGAATGGATTTATAGGAAAGCCTCAAGACTAGGACGGCGGGCTGTGCCGGACGTCGCTGTCCCCAGTTGTCTGGTCGGTATGTAAGGGGGAGCCGATGCCCGTCTGCCAGGCGAAAGGCGGGCGCGTGCCGTTCACGGCATAATCGCCCACGATCCGTTCCTTGTAGATCAGCGGATTATGGGAGGCGATCGTCCGGGCATTGCGCCAGTACCGGTCCAGCGCCTTGGAGCGGATCGTCGCCGATGCGCCCAGCGCATCGAATAGCGCGGCCACGGCTTCAAGCACCAGCGCGGCCACGACCGTCTGCGCTTGCGCGACTTCGATCTCCGCCTCGACGCTCGTGCTGTCCGCGGATGCGTCATCCTCCCCGTCGTGCGCTTCGTCCGCGCGCCGCACGGCCTCGGCCGCCTTCTGCACGATGGCCCCCGCCGCGTAGGCCTGGCTATGCACGCGTCCCGCGACCTGCAGCACTTGCGGATCCTCGCTCGATCGGCCGGCGGCCGCGTGCGAATACGTGCGCCGCCGTTCGGCGATCGCCGCCGCGACGTCGCCTGCCGCCGCGCGGGCGATTCCGGCCAGCGTCGCCAGATGAACCATTTGGGCGAACGCCGCCGCGTACTTCGGATAGGTATCCCGCGCGAACACGTCGTCCGGTTCGACCGGCGTCTCCCGGAACACGGTCGTGCCGCTTCCCGTAAGCGTCTGCCCGAAGCCCTCCCAATCATCCGCGATCTCCACGCCGCCGGCCGTCGACGGGACCAGCGCAGTAACGATGTCGCCTTGATCGTCCGTGGCGCCGACGACGATCCAATCGGCGTACAGGGTTCCCGTGGAATAGAACTTCGTGCCGCTTACCCGCAGGCGGCCCTCCTGCGCGGTCAATGTCGTCGCGTAACGCCCGACCGGCGCGCTGCCGGTCTCCGTTAACGCGTTCCCGACGATCGCGCCATCCGCGATGCGCCGCAGCCACCTTCGCCGGCGTTCGCCATCCGGCAAGTGGAGAATCCGTTCGACGAATCCGAAGTGTATGCGGAGCGCCTGCGTCACGTTGGAATCGGCTTCCGACAACTCGATCAGCAGCTGGAACAGCTCGGGAATCGAGGCGCCATAGCCCCCCTCCTCCACGGGAACGCGCAGGGCGCCGAATCGCTTCGCCTTCAGCCCATGAATCTCTTCGTGCAGCAGCTTCCGGTTCAGCTCGCGTTCGACCGCGCCGGCGCGAATGCGCCGAAATTCGGGTCTGAACCGTTCGGCCAGCTGCTCGTACGCGGCCGACGGACCGCGTCCCCACACCGCGTTACGCTGTCCCATGCCGCGCCTCCTCGCTGCCTGCTCCATACGCTGCCATGAATCCGAACACTTCTGCTTCCATCGTCCACACTGCCTTTCCTCATAAATAAAAGAGACCTGCTGCCCTTATGGGGCTGAAGGTCTCCGGTGGTCCGGTCGAACGGTTATGCTATATAGGGGCGGCAGCGCCGCGCTTGGCGGAGTCTTGGATCAGCTTCCAGATCGGGGCCGTCAGACTCTCCTTGTCGGACGACAAGTACTGGTTCGCGTAGCCCCGCACCGGATCCCCGGCGTAAAAGCGTTCGTACAGCTCATGCCTGGCGCCCAAGGGACTTCCGATCAAGTCCCAGGCGAGCTTGAACAGCCGGACCTTCTTCTCCGCGCTGACCGTCGCACCCTCGAAATATTGACTCATCAGGTCCGATATCGTGCCGTAGAAGTCCTCGATGCTGGAAGGGACTTGCACGAATCCGCCGCCGCCGACCTGCTGTAGGATATCGACCGCGCGCGGATAAAACTTCGTCCCGATGTTTCGGGCCGTATGGATGTAGGACAGCTCCGGGACGAGCACGCCGTTCCCGTCGAATGCAGCTTGCGTCTCGGAAGCGATGACGAGGGCTTTCATGCAATCGATTTGCGTCAGCAGCTCGCCGAGTTTCTCTTGGATATGCAGATAACCGGCAACCCCGATCGCCTCCGCAATCGCAAACGTCACCCCGGCAATAAATTCGAGCTTGGCGACATAGCGGACGATATTTTGGTGAAACGCAAGAGCATTCGCGGTCGTGTTCGCCCTCAGCGCCATCACCTTCGCGGGGTCGCCGTACAGCAGGACGCGTTCCCAAGGGATCAGGACGTCATCGAAGAAGAGAACCGCGTCCATCTCGTCGTACCTCGCGCTAATCGGCGAATCGTGCTCGTTGTCGCTGGCGAACGACTGCCGGCACACAATATGCAGGCCCGGCGAATTCGCGGGAACGATCAGGACATGGGCATGCTCCCGGTGCGCCTGTTCCAGCTTGAGAAACGAGAAGATCACGAAATCATGCGTGTACGGCGCGCCGGTGGCGATCATTTTCGCACCCCGGACCACGATACCTTCGCTCGTTTCCTTGACGACGTGCAGGAATCGCGATGCAATGCGGTCATCGTCCAGGCCGCTGGAGCGGTCGATCTGAGGATCGATAATGGCGGTCGTCAAGAACAGATCGTTGTCCCGGGCCGTTTCGTAATACGCCGCGATTTTGCCGGCAAAGCCGGGCTCCAAGCGCTCCACCTCATGGCGCGCCGCGTACCAGCCGGTAACGAACGAACGCGCGTAGTCCGAAAGCCGGCTCATCATCCCGTTGCACTGTTTGGACCAGAAGGCAAAGGATTGACTTCGCTGGGCGAGCTGCCCCGGGGTATGGGGAACCAAGAACGAGCTGTGCGCGTAGGCTTCCCGGCCCTCGACCCGGTATCCGGCCTGATCGCGAAGCAGCGGATCGTCCAGCGTATTGAAGAGATAGCGGATCGTGCCCAGCGTCCCGCGAAAGGCGGGATGCGTCTCGAGCCCGGTCACCTTGCTTCCGTTTAGCCACACCGTCCGCCCGTCGTTCAGGCTTTTCAAAAAGGCATCGCCTCTCACTTGTTCACCTCCTTTATCAATACTTATAATTCCGATTTGTTAACTCAGGTATTGGGATTGGGTATATCTTACTGCCTGCGCCTTTCAAGGGTCAACAAACAGTATTCGGGGAGATGACGCTTATCGGTCAATCATCCAGATCATGTACGCTGCGCGATCGTGAATCCGACAGGAGGGCTTCATTTGTTCGCCTCAAAGTTCATCGCGCGGTAGAATCCCATCGCCGCAAGCCTGCTCAGCTGGATCGCCATATAGTTCGGCGAGTAGATCATCCCCTGCTTCAACCAGGAGACCGCGGTTCCCGTAATCCAGAGCGTCATGCTCTCCAGCAAGATATCCAGCGGAATCGGCTGCTTTTGATCCATGCGGTTGCTATCGATACGCATGGCCACAGTGTTCAGTACGGTTTTACTCAACTTTGCTTCGAACCCGGACTCTGGCAAACGCAGCAACAGCACGCGGTACGCAGCGGCATGTTCGGTCAAATGTTCAAAAAGGAGCGTGAAATACGGATCGGGCGCTTCCTGATGCGGTACATAACGGAGCACCGCGTTTTTGTTGGTTTCATACCGGTTTAGTAGCTCGGTCAGTTTTAGGTTGACGATCTGGTCCAATAAATCATATTTGTCCTTAAAATGAGCATAAAACGTGGAGCGACTGACATCGGCCGCTTCCGTGATATCCTTGACCACAATGGTATCGAACTGCTTCTTCTCGCATAAAGACAAAAAAGCAGTACTGATATGCTGTCTCGTCTTATGAATTCGACGATCCGTTCGAACCACGCTCATGTTGACCACACCTCCCTTATCTCGCGGAAAACACAATCATCACATTTGTTCGAAAACGAACAAATTTATTAATAATGTCCGTCTTACAGCTTTTGTTAACTGCTATCATACCGGACAATTCAGGGTAAATCAATTGGAATTATTGCATCTAGAAAGGCCATCGCTCCCATGGGACGGCGCGAGCAATAAAAAAGAGAGAGCCCCAATAGGCTCTCGCTATGTTGGATGCACGTTTGTGATGTTCAATAGTTTCTGGAGATCTTTTATCGGGGCATCGACGTATTTCTCGCTCGCTTTGCCGAAGTATTGTGGGTATCAGATACGCTGGCCCCAGAGCTTCTATTTGCTTTCGAGTGAAGGGAAAAATTTCAGTCGCGGCTGCCTCACCGCCTTGCTTTGCGCGTGACCTGCGATGATGCTGCGGCTATGGCGATTGTCTCCCGGTTGGTAGCCGAGGCTGTATTTGATCGTTTCGATGATCATTATGCGGCGAGTTTTGCTTGCCTACTTACTACCTGTAGTTGTCTTGCCTAAAAGACGATTTATTGCGTGTTGGTTACACTATCTCGCACGATCTCTTTTTGCGTACACTCGTCGTATGCATGAAGTTCGATTTTATACGGTACAAGATTCCTTCCCGCCCAAAGCGGGGTCGACTCAATGATCACGCAACTGTCACGATGTTTGATTTCGTTTAAATAATTCCGGACTTTACTTTCCATTTTTGTGAACATTTCTTGGTTGATTTCATGCCTGAACGTAACCAGGTTTTTATATTCGCCTTCACCACCAAGCGTATCTGCAATCAGATGGGCTCGCGAGAACAAATATCTGTTATTCTCCTTGGGATTCTTCTTCGGCCAGCCTACGGGATCGCATTTTGGAGCAGAACCTGGATCGGGTCTTCGTTTGATCCGGGCTGTCACCCCCGTCGGGCGGCCTAGATCGTCCAAATATCCATAATTATTCAAAATCGTCGTACCGATCCTACTGATCCGACAAGATTCGCACTCTGAATCTTCCGATTCACTGGGATTCGGTAATCCTCCTCCGTCCGGCAGCGTGCCTCCATATTCGCCAAGAGTGTCATGGACCCATTGAGCATGTGCGATAGCAAACGGTGATAGAGCAATCCCCGCTCCGATGGCCACCCCGATCAGAAACACGCTGCCAGAGGCTGCAAGTGGTAGTGCAACATCAACTGCCACGGCTTGACCGGAGACGCTGACGATGCTGACCTCGGTAATGGCAGCCGATTCGGTCACGGCGGTTCCGCCAACATTTACGATCGTTGTCTCTTCGGCTACCTCTATGGCTGCTTCTTCAGATATTTCTTCTGCCACCTCTTGGACAAGTTTAATCGTTTTATAGATGTCGTAACCTTCTCTTGCGAGCTTCAGCGTGATTGACCACTCATCGTTTTCATCAGATGAATCTCCACGATACAAATGGAGCGCTATCGTTTTAATATAAGAAACCCCATTGACGATAACGGCAAGGGAAATATTGCGGGAGGGAGCGACTATAGCGCGATTTGCGGTCAGACTCGCTATGATGTACGACTCTCTTGGCCATCCCGACAAGTACAACTCAACGGCCTCTTGGGTGTTTGCGGCTTCGCGATCAGTTAGTCCGCCAGCTAACCGTTTGATATCGTCATCATTGAAACCGTTAAGTCGTGTGGCGACTTCTTGCCATTTTTCATTTCGAATTGCTTCTCTTAAGGCTGCTAGAAGTTCATCTCGTGACGTGTTTAGATCGGATTCAGAGCGTTGAATCTGTTGCGTGGAGCCTCTCGATTGTTGAACAACATGCGTCAACTCATGCGCAAGCAATCGGTTACCTGCCATCGTTGCGGGTTGATATTCCCCTTGAGCGAAGGCGATGTCGTTCCCGACGGTGAAGGCTCTCGCTCTGAGCGAACGCGCTGTAGCATTTGCTCGGGCATCCGTATGAACGCGAACATCCGCGAAATTTCTGCCCATTCTATTCTCGAAAAAAATACGCGAGCTATTTTCTAGCGGGACTCCCGCTCCTTGAAGAGAAATAACGTCTCTTTCTTCTGATGGAGATAGCATCGTTGCTGGAGCGAGCGTGCCTGCCAGCGGTTGCGTTTCAGCCCGCATGATCTGCATATCGCTGACCTTATTGGGCGCTGAATCGAATGGAACCGTCGACGGCATTCGCATCACTTGCTCCGCCACGCGATTCGCTTCAAGTTCATATGGGTCCCCCGGCTGATTCACGGTCAACTTAGCTTGTATCCAAGGAGAAGGCTTCGATGTCCGCGCCTCATCTCGATACGTCGTGGAGCGCGTTTTCTTCTCTGTTTCCATTGCAGCTCTCATGGGAATCACCCCGCTCGAAATCATTTTGCGTCAACATGCAGTTAGACGACAATGTACCTATCGCCATCATCATGTTTCACGACGCCATCGTTGCTCAGTTTTTCTAATAGCGTCTTCAGATCCTCCGGTTTGACTTTACTTTTCAAAAGAGGATCGATGCTCAGTTCATCGATCGTCCGGCCGCCAAACAAAATCAACCGGCTGAGCACGTAGTCTTGATACCAAATATCGCCTTCTTTATCCGCTTCTTGTTTCACTTCGGTTGGCGGAATGATCCAATACCGTACACGATAAGAGCGCTTGATATCTTGTTCTTTGGGATGAGGATCCTGAAGAAGAATTTGGAAGCTGAATCGGTTCATATCGTAAATGGCTGTCAATTGCGCGTCGAGCTCGGCCAGATGTCCAATGACGCCGATAAGCGTCTGAGAGGTTGGCGACGCATATTCAATGGCCAATTGGATGGCGCAGGGTTCCTTGATCGGGAATGCGATTTCGGTCGAGGTCCGAATCTCCCCGGGCATCAACGCTTTAAAATTGACAAAGCCCGTCACGATCGGAGGCCTCGGGTCCGGAACCGGACCCACGCCCGCTCCGGCAACGGTCACTACGGCTGCCTGACCATTATTCGCAACCGTCACGCCGTCGCCGACGAACTGAATCAAAGTCGCTTCGATCGCAGCGCCGCCGCCATCGAGGACGTTTACTTTTTGCGGTTTCGCCAGCACGCCCGGAAGGTCGGACACGTCAAGCTGATCCGAACCGCCTGCCATATGGCTTAGGCGATGACGGAGCAGTTTGCCGCTTGCCTCGTCGCCGCCTCCGATAAGCTCAGCCAACAACGGATTGCTATATACATATTCGCGCACATCAGGAGAAATTTCGGTTATCGACCGATTGTCCCCGAGCCTCAGCTCTGCGAGATATACCGTCGAACGGTCGGGTGCGAGCCAGCCACCTTCCGCTTGATCCGCGAAGTGCTGCAGGGTGATCTGCTCGTAGACGGTCTCTTCTGCGATCACCGTGACATCGCTTGCGGGAGACACGAAATCCAGGTTCCCAGCGCCTGATTGAACGGCCGTCTGCCCTTCGATCTTCACAACTCCCAGTCCCTTGCCTGCTCTAACGACATACGATCGTTCAAACACGGTACCAGCCGGAACGTCAGTCAACGTGAAGACGAGATCGTCTTTGAACAACCAGGCGAGAGCATCCGGAAGCTTCTCCGTCACGTCCACTGTGATGACATCCGCTGCCGTGATCATTTGGCTCACGGTCAGCCGCAGCACGACTTCGAAAACGTCTTCCGCTTTCACCCATTTCGGTACGATGCGCACCACATCGAACTGATCCGTATGAAGCAAGGCCGTCGACTCGTGCCGATTCCCATGTCCGATCCCGACAGGTGCCTTAGGAGCGATGTTCGTGAGGGCGAGCCTATACCCTTCCCGAATCCGGTTCGGCTCGCAATCTTCTTTGCAGGAAGGGGCATTCACGAGGACCGGCATCGGTTCCCTCGGGCATTCTTCATAGTGGACAACCAAGTACAGGATCGTCGAATCCTTCGCCTCCGGAGGAAACACGTTCAACTGACGAAGATCGACCCTTTCGGATTGGTCCACGACGATTTCGCGGCCGATCTCGTCCAGCGCGACACCGGATCCGACCTCGAGCATATGGTCGTCGAAGTCCTGAACCTTCAGCCCCCATACGATGCCATGGCCATGGATCAGGCGGTTCAGCAAATAACGCTTTTGGTTGAAATACGTTTGCTCCTCTTTGAAATCGCGACTCGTCAGCAGCTTGCCGTAAAAATAATGGTTACGCTCGAACACCAGAGACATCGTTGGACCTCCTCGTTATCCAGCACGCTTATCGCTTATTGCCTCCTACTGCCTACCTCTTGCATATCGCTAGTCTTGGGAATCGCCCACCAACGAAGCGTGTTGATTTCGGTTCTCATATCGCGTTTGTCGGTGATGCGGAATCGCAGTATCTTTTCCTCTCGAAAGTATGTCGCCATAATCTCGACGTCGTAGTGACTATTAAAAGTTAGCTCGCTTTTCGTCTCCATTCCGTAATAGACGAGAGGATCGTCTAGATCCAATTTAATGGGATCCGACACGAATACCGCCCCGAAAGAACTGTTCTTGAACACGACGGTTCCCGAGTACACCTGCATCGCAATCGAAGCGCTGATCCGCGCCGAATCTCCGCCTAGCTTCTCGACGGTTAGACCGTCTCCGATCCAGATATTTGAAGCGATGATGTTGTCTTTCCCGCCGTTATAGTAAACGGCGACTTTCTGCGCATCGGCGAGCGTGCCGTGAAGTCCGGTTACCTCGATCGAATCGCTTCCTCCCGCTTGATGCGTCAACGCATGCAAGGGGAGCTTGCCGAACCGTTCCTCGTCGCAGCCCAACCGCTTGTTAAGATAGGCATTGCCGTACACGTACATCCGATCGGAGTTGTCAATCTTCGTGATGACGTCCTGCGCGTTCACCGACAGCGTTGCGATTAAGACAGCGGGTGGAATGGAATCTGCATCATGCTGCGTCAAATAGCGCTCCATCAGCTGTTGCTGATACAGATGCGGCGGCAAGATGTCCACGTGGCTTGAATCAAGTTCCGAAGCAATCTGGTTGCCAACGTTCACTGTGCCCGTAATCGTATATTTTCCGTTTGTCTCGAATGTCTCTACCCTTATCGTATAGCGCTTCTCGATTCGGCTCCCTTTGACCATTCCATAATCGAGCGTAAACGTCACATCGTCGGCATGCCGGATCGTAAGCGGGAAGTTCACCTGTTCGGCGATCAAGAATTGGAGACTGCTGTCAATCATTCGCTGCGTCGTCAACGTTAACGCAACCTCGAATACTTCACCGGGCCGAACCGCCAGCGGCGCGGATCTTTCGATCGTCACGTTCGGATCTTGGTAGATGACCCGCGCAGCTTGCATCAGCGAGCATAAGCCCTCGCTGCTATCCGGAGCCGTAGCGGATACGGACAGCGAGAAGCCTTCCAATATTTTGTTTGCTTCGCAAGACTCGCAGCAGCAGGATGCCACATGTGCTTTCGCATGCATTCGTTCGCGAGAGCATTCCTCATAATTCAGCAGCAAATAAAGCGTTTTGCCCCCGTCCGTCTCGGCGGGGTAGCCGTCGAGTGTCCCGATGTCCGTCAATTGATCGTAGTCGCGGCTGACGACGATTTCGCGGCCGCAGCCGTCGATTGCGACGCCCGCTCGAATGAGAAGGCCTCGGTTGTCCGCGCTTGCACTCAAAGCTTCCACTTGTAGGCCGTACACGATGCCGCATCCGTGGACGAGCCGGTTGAGCAGGTGTCTTTTCTCGTTCAGATAGCTTTGTTCTGTCTGAAAATCGCGAACCGTCATCAGCTTGCCGCTATAATAACGATTCCGCTCGAAAGCGTGCAGATGAACTGGGGCCATACGTCCGATCCCTCCTTTGTTCTGCTAGGCGAGCGCTGAATAATTGGCTTTTAGCGTAGAGCTTCCGACTTGACCGAACGGCGTCGGATTGCGAAGCACGGCATCGCGCGGAATCACGCCCGTCTCGAGTCTTGGTTCCGGCTCGGTTAATTCGCTGTTGATCCCGACGTACGTGTGCATATCGAGGTACATGTAAGGCTGCAGATGAAGGACGCCGCCGTTCGTATGCGCTGGTTTCTCGGTGTCCACGATACGCTTGACGGTTGCGTATTCGCCTTCGGTTCGAATCTGATCGGGCTTCAAGAGCACGCAGAAACTATAAGGATCGGTCCCAAATAAGCGTTCGAGCAAAGCGACGATCTCCGGATCTTCGGCGCATCGGATCCGATATTGTTCGACGATAATCGGCCGTATGCCCGTAAATAGCCGGATCAGTTCCTCCATGCCATCCCGGGTGCCGCGCTTGCCATACAACCCCGGAATGGCGTGAATCAGTTGCCGCAGCTTATCATCCGGCCAATGCTCGTCATAAGCGATCGCCAGCCACGAGGCCAGCCATCGCAGGGAATCTCCGCCGACGACGTCGGCGTCGAACCAGCGGGCGATCCCATCGATCTGCCGTTCGGAGCTCGCCATCATCGCTTCGAACATGGACAAATACCGTTCCAGAAAATCTCGGCTGTTCTCCTCTTCCTGGTACACCGCGGGCAAGTAGCGCAAATAGGAAGTTCGCGGAAAGACGGCTTGAACGCTTCGTATGCGAGGGGATTCATTTTCGCTTCCGACTAACGCGAGCTTGATCCAGAGGAATCGTTTCTTGCTTCGCAGGATCAGCATCTGCGTCGGGTTGATTTGCGGCTCGGACCAATCCGTCCTCGCCTCGACGTTGCCGATTTCTTCGTCATCCGTTACGTACGACACTTCGATCTGCGTATTGGGCGGAAGGTCCGCATCCAAAACCAGCTTATGCCAGTGCGTTCTCGATTCGGTCTTGTCAAACGCCTTCGAATAATAAGTACCGATCGCCAGCGGGTTGCCCGGGGCTCTATACAGCACTTCGGTCAGCGACAACACGGTGATCTTGCCGGCTTCCCGATCCAGGATGTATAGCCTCTTCTCGCCGTCTGCCCTTATGCGATCCGCGTTTCCGCGATACGCTGCCAGTACTTCCGCCTGTTCGCCGTTCAGCGAGAGCTTGAAGATCGATCGATCATCGTCCTCCCCGAGCAGCTTTCGGCTTTCGCCCAAGTAGAGGAAACCTTGAGCGTCGACGTCCATGGCAGTCGGGGCTTGCACCGGCGGGAGATCAAAGGAAGACGCGAATTCACCCTGCGCGAATGCCAGCACCCTCCGAGCTTGCAGCTCTAACGCGTACAGCGTACCGTTCGCGGATACGGATATGGCAATAGGCTGTTTGCCTCCGAGTTCCGAGACCCCGATCTCGGTGCGGAACTTCCCGTGCCCATCGAAGTGGACGACGCGGCAACGCTGAGCGTCCAGCGCGTAAATCAATCCGCCGGCATTCGCTTCGATCTGATCCGGTTGGAAGCTTTGCCCTGCGGCAACGCCTAACGGCTTCCCATCGGAATCTTCCCGATCACCGACGCGCCAAGTGAGCTGCCCGTTCAGCTCGGAAAAATGAAGCAGCCGATGGGAACCGGCGCGATCCGCCACGATAATGCCGCCGCACGCGTACGCAATGGAGGTTGGAGCCGCGCAGTAACTCCTCAAACAGACGAATTCCTCATAACGGGAGTCGATCGAATCATAGCGATAGATCACGCCCGCGGCCGCATCCAACAGGTAGAGCGTCCCGCACGGACCGATCGCAAAATCGGCAATCGCGGTGCCATGCGGCAGTGCCTTGGCTTCTATGATGGCGTCCTGCAAATTTTGATGCATCGTTCGCAGCGTCAATCGGTCTTGACCGCGGGTTTCGACGTTGATTCGCAGCCCTTCCTCCCAGGCTGCGCGATGATTGATCGTAAGCGAGGTGAACTCGTTTTGTTCATTCGTGGCCATGGCAACCTCCCCGCGGTTCGCAATCCGCATCCGCGGTTATCGTGTCGATGCGATGGACTTCGGAATAGACAAGACTGTGCGGCGGAATGAAGATGCTGCCTTCCGCATCTTGCCGGATCCCTTTCCCGGAAGCGGCTATGCGGACTCGATGCACGCAATCGACGCCCGGAACACGCTTGATGACATCGTAAATTTCGGACACGTAAATCGGCCGGCCAAAGGGCCAGCCTGTTCCGTCGCTGCCGCCCATCAAAGGATGCAAATAATGGAGAAGCGCATCGATCGCTTTTTGTTTCGTTGCCGCGGCATCGTAACCGGATTGCACCTCGATGTCCGCTTCAACGGATGCTTTGACGTAATCCGGAGCCACGACCCGCAGCTTTGTCGTGAGCAGACGATGCGGATGAAGATGATTGCAAACCGTGCTTAGAAATCCTCCGCTTGGAACCGGATTCGCGTACTCCCCGTAAGGCACGACGACGACCATGACGACGCCGGGGGCGGGTTGGCCGTTCCGATCTTGAAGCGGCATCGCTTTCGCGCGGGCCACCCTTAAGCCTGGCGTAGACAACGCCAACGTTTCATAATCTTCGGATGTGGCAGCGCTGTGCAGGCTCTGCAGCTGTTTTCGCGTTCGAACCTGTACTTGCTCAAGCGTTTCTTGCGATGCGCCGCCCGCGGCCGGAAGCCAATTCGTCAGCTCAAGCGAATCAAGCGCAGCAGTCGGATCGACCCATCGCGTAATGGCTTCGGCGCCTACATTCCCTTTGACGCCTGTCGTGGTTCGATAGCATGAAGCCCGGATATTGATGGCGTTCTTCGAGTGCGCCGGCTGAGGAATGGCGCCGTTCACTCCGTCTCCGAACAGGATTCGCCCGGAATCCGGCAAGAGGAGAAAATGTTTATCCGTCGGCTTCGAGGCATCCAACGTATCGACGCGCTTCCATTCGATCCATTCGGAGCTCGTATTCGAATTCTCTTCTACGAGCAGATGCAAGGATTCAGGCAGGACGGGACACTGCGTCAAATCAAAATACTGCGCCGGTAGTCCGTTCGAGCTGCCGACGGGCTCATCCTTCACCGTTACGCGCTGGACGACAGGCACCGAATTGAGCAAAATGCGCTCGAGCTTGGGCGGGAGTTCATAGCCCGCCTTCTTCACCGTCGCGCGAATCCAATAGAGCTGATCGTCGATCGTGCCGACCTTGCGATCAAGTGCGTCAGCCGGTGCCGTGAAAATCATTCTGCCGCTTAACGTCAGCCTCAACGTCTCATCCGCATCAATGGCAAGCGGCAACCAGGATCCGCCGGCAGCCGCCGAATAATATTCCCATTCGATCTCTGCGGACGGGCGAATCCACAGACACCTATCGTCCGTCGCGAACGGGTTTCTGGCTACGGGGTAGCGGTCGTATAGTTCGAATGCGATCGGAATTCGCTCGCCGGCAGGGAACGGTCGATCGAAGCCGAGATACAGCCTGCTGCCCGCTTCCGCCTGCTGCCCGAACGCAGCGAAATGCATGCCGGCGCGGACATTCGCCTCGGAATAATCGGCGACGCCCGTCGGCAGCATGCCGATGATTTTGCGAAGCTTTACAGCGGTTGCCAGCAACGGTTCTTCCGTCTCGAACGCCGCGTCCCCTTCGCGAGTCGTGACAGAGGTATGGGCCGGAACGAGCACGGGAGCATCGTGGCCGGGCCGGTGCGAGACCGTGATTTGCGCCGAAGCGGCTTTCGTGGGCGACGGTTGCTGACCGAGGAGCATAAGAAACTTCCGTTCGTTGTCGCTGCGGATCTGGTCCAAGTAATAATGCTGCTGCTCCGTCAGCCAAGCAAACAGCTCGATCAACGTGATGCCGGGGTCATGGGCGTTATGATCCGTCCAGACGGGCGCTCGACGCGGTATCCATTTTTTCGCGTCATCTACGAGCTGCGCGTACGTTCGATCATCCAACTTCGGCAAAGGCAACATGTTCTTGCCCCCTTCCTATCTATCCTAAGCACGTATAGCCAAACCAGAGACGACCAGCTTATGATCCCCGCTATAGATCAGCATGTAAGGCACGGAACGAATGTCTGCGGAGGCGTTCGGCGTCACGCGAAGCGTCGTTCCGCTCGCGGGATCGCGAATCGTCATCGTTAATCCTTCGACGTGGTCGACGTTCCGATCCGCTTCCAACAGGGCATACAACCCGCTCAGACAGGGCAGTTCGCCAAAATCCCACCCGCGTCCGGCCTCCCCGCCTGTGAGCGGATGCAAATAAGCGGCTAGCTTCCGGTACGCTTCAGTTTCTACCGCCGGCATCGCGTCGAACGAGCTTGCGATGAGCTTAGCGTCTACGGATACCTCGGCGTACACGGGTCCGAATACTTTGATATGCCTCGGATAGGCGGCAACATTCGCGGCGCGGCTTCTCAAGTACGCTTCGACCTGCTGTCTTAACGGAGGGGCGGGTACGGGCTTGGCATCGCTGCTTTGCGGAACGATAAGGACGGTTACCCACCCGGTCTCCCGTTCGCCCTTGTCGTTGAAGTTCGGCAAGCACTTCGCCCTGGCGATGCCCCGGGATGCTTGCAGCGCCAGCTGCTCGTAATCGGTGGCGGTAACCGCGCGATTGCGGGTTCTAATCAGGAGCGGTCCGCGTTCGAGCGCATGGCTGAGCGGCTCCGTGTCATAACCGCAATCATACGCATAAGGATTGTTCGAGCCGTCGACGTAAGCGATCGAGGTTCTCATGACTTTGAGCTCGCCCGCGCCGATATTCCCGGCGCTGCCGCCGCCCGCTTGATAGTCGGCTGCGATGTTGTCCGAGCCGATCGGCGGTACTTTGCCATGGTTGCCGTCGCCGAACTGCACCGTTCCGAACGTTCGGTCGATCTCGTAATGGCGGCCGCCGCCGTTCGAATCCAGCAAGTTGTCAATCGCCGTCCAACGTACCCAGAACGCCGACGTCACGCCGGCATCGTCTTTCTCCTCGCGCACGACGATGTTGCGATCTTCTCGAAGCGCGGCTTGTTCCTCCTCCGATAAAACGCCGTGTTCGTTCACGAAGATTTGCTCGGCCAGCACCGGTAATTTGGTCAGCGCGTATTTAGACGAGGCCAAGCCGAGGCTGGAACCGAGCGTTTCATTCGCGATACTCTCCGAATGGGAGGCCATCGTCGTATTGAGGAAGATCCCGTTTAAGAGCGGTGACGGGATCAGCCTGCCGCTGGCTGCAGCGGAGAAACGCGGGTCGAACAGTACGAAGCCTTTACACGGCTCGGGTCCGCAACCGCATCCGCATTCGCAAGCATCGTCATTTTTCGCGTTCGCGGAACGACTTCGGCCGATTGAGTGGCCGGGCATGCCGTTCAACGGTGCGGTCGGCTGGAATCGGTCTTCGACGTCGACTGCGCGTATCCAATAGAACGAAGTCCCGAATAACGAATCGGGAATCGCGAAGTCCGGTGCACCGACGAATTCCACGCAACCGCTCTGCGTCAGATGGCGCGTGCCGTCCTGCACGTCCATTCTCGTCCAACCGCTCATTCCCCCGCTTGTTCGGTAATACTCCCACTCGAGCCGCGGGAAGTCGGATTCGCCGTATTCCTGATCCTGTACGCGAAAATAGATGCTGATCGGCCCCTTGAGCGGAGGTTGATCGAATCCGAGATACAGCGCGGGATGCACGTCGGCGAGCCGGTAAAAGGGCTGCATCGGCCGACCGCCAGATCCGATCTCCGATGTGCGGTCGCGGTACTGCAAATTGTTGCAGGTGACGATCCGTTCGGCGGGCTTGCTTCGAATCTCGTATTCGATTTTCACATCGCTGATTTTGGGGACGTAGAATTGGGGTTGAAGCCCGTATCTAGTAATCACTTCCTTGCCGTAATTGCCGCTGACAATTCTGAACCGGATCCAATACCCCGATTGCCCTTGCACGACGGTCTCGGACATGGAGCTTGGAATCGTAAAGTGAAGCTTCACGGTTCTGCCGGACGGCCCCGTCTCTTCGGCCGTGATCCAGAAATGTTCATCGAGATTCCCTAAACTCATCCATCCTTGCCCGTTCCAATACTCCCAGGAGAGCTGCGCGGTTATGGTTATGATTGATGTTGCCGCTACTTCCGTTGTTGCTGCGGCTGCCGCAATTGTTGTTGCCGTAACGACTACGGGCGGGTTTGCGCGCGACCAGTCTTCATGCTTCAACGTGAAGCTGAGCGTAATCGCGGCTCCTTTTTTGGAGAAAGCTTCCTCGCTGGACAAGTAAAACGTATCGTACAGACGGGGCGTAAGTCCGAACGGATGATAGTCGTTTTTATCGACATCCTGCGGAACGTTGTTCGCGAACGCCATATCGGGTTTCAGAAACTCATTGGACATCGTGATCGCAAGCGTATCGAACTGAACGAGCTCGGCTTCCTTGATTCGATTCGGTTGTACAAGCGCGCGAATCCAACGGTTTTGAAGTCCATTTACCGCCGTCTCGGCAATACCGGTCACCGTTGTCGTATCGATCTCGATACCATCGTTTATGAATTGCACGTTCATTGTGCTCCAACTGTCATCCGTATCCGTACTGTATTCCCATTGCACGGTTTGAGATTGCGCCAGGAGCGCAAGCTGCCGCGCAGCGTCGGGATTCGTTCCGATTAATGCCAGTTTGATTTTGGCTTGCGAAGCGATATTGAATAACTCGGCATGACCGATATACAACGCATGCGTCTGCAGGTTCGACGCTGAGAATAACTCGAACGGTTTCCCGGAATGCGCCCCAAGTACCGCCGATTCGGCTTGGGTGAGTCTGTCTTGCTTGGGAAAATAGGTCATGGCGTTCATCAGCTTGGCAGGCGTCGCCACGATCGTTCGTTCCGTCTCGAACACGATCGGCTTCCCTCCGCCGGGCGGTAGCGCGGCGACTTGAGTGCGTGAAGGAACCGTCACGGGATCAAGGGCTCCCGAACTTAACGCAAACGTTACTGGTCCTCTCGCCTGACTGGCCGGCAGCAGCTTGATTCCGAGCCGATTTAGGAACGCGATGAAGTTTTTGTCCGGCACCCGATTGAGACGCCCCAGGATTCCTCCATACATTCGGGCGAATATTTCCATCACCGCAGTACCGGTATCTCGATCCGAATCGGGTGTCCATTCGGGCGTGAAGAAAGAGGCCAGTTCCCGCATTTCCTTGAAGATCGCGTCCACGTCTCTTGCATCGATTAACGGAGCTTTCATTGTTTCACCACCGGAACGGGAGTCATTCAATCCTCACTTAAATAGAACGGAAACACGAGGTTGCCAGGCTGATTCGTAGCGCGCACGACATATTGGAGATCGATCAGGAGTTTCCCGAGCGAGATCTCGGCCGGATCCCGCGACACGGTCACATTCGTTACCGAGATTCGGGGCTCCCAGCGCGCAAGCGCATCGCGGACACTGGATTCCATCAAGCCGATCGTCGCCGTATTCAGCGAAGCAAACACGTAATCGTGAATGCCGCAGCCAAAATCCGGACGCATGACGCGTTCGCCTTTGACCGTAAACAAGATGATGCAGATCGCCTGTTCGATGTCCTGCTCATGGGATGACATGGCGATGGCGCCCGAAGAACCGTTCACGATAACAGGGAAGCGCCAACCGACACCCAGAAAATCGTTTGCCATTATCGAACTCCCCCTATCCAATCATCACGTTCGGCGCTCCGCACACGATCGAATTCGGAGGGCCTCCTTCCACGATCATGTCTCCAAGCCGGGCAGCCGGCATCGCGTTGATGAATACCGTAGCGCTGCCCATCACGACGACGCCGCCGCCATGAGGAGTAGGAGTAGCAAGCGGACAAACATGCGAGTCCGACGCCGCGCGCCATGCGGGCATTCCTCCGATGAACACATTCGCGCTCCCCGGTCCCGGACCGAGCGGCGATCCGTGACTCGTCATGTCTCCGACTCTCGCGGCAGGCGGCATGTTCTTCCCTCCTAAGATTGCTTAGTTAACGTCATTCATTTAATTAATATTGACCATGGCGCCTTGAATCGTAACCGTCGCTCCTGCCTTGATCGACAGCATAGAATCCGCTTCGATCTCGATCGTCTTCGACTTCAAAACCAGCTTCAAACCGCTTTCCATCCGGATCTCGTTCATAACGGAATCGATCACGATTTTGTTGGAGCCCGTATGATCGACAATCTCGATGTTTTCGGATCCGGACGTATCGTCCATGACGATCCGATGCCCCGCTTTCGTCTGCAGCGTCACTTTCTCATGGCCGCGCTTGTCGTCGAACTCGAGCTCGTGACCGCTGCGGGATTTGATTTTGCGTATATTGTTCTTTCCGTCGTCATTCGTAGCCGGCGGCCGGTCTTGCCCGTTCCAGAAGGCGCCGATCACGTAAGGATGATCGATATTGCCCATCTCGAACGCCACGAGCACCTCGTCCCCGACTTCCGGGATAAAATAGCAGCCTCGATCTTTGCCGGCCATCGGCGTCGCCACTCTCGCCCAATGGCTTTCGTCCTCGCTGCCGCGCCATGGAAATCGGAGCTTCACGCGTCCCATTTGCTCGGGATCTTGATTGTTCGTGACGATCGCATTGGCGACGCCCTGCACTTGCTCTCCGTTCCGGTCTCCGGGTTGCATCAGATCAAGTAAACTCATAGCGCATTCTCCTTGACATGGAAAGTCGTCGTGTAACCGGATCCGCCTATCGTATGGGTGCTCTTCTCAATGTAATAGGCTTTGCTGAACCGCTTGCCGAGACCGTCCAGTTCGATTCGTTTGCCCGGCTGTATGTCCGGAATGCCGATCGACTCCGCGCTGCCTTTGATCAATCCTTCCGCGTGCTGGTTCAGAATCGACCTCGCGAGCTGATCGGCTTCCTGCTGCGAGAAGACGGGATAACGCGCGTTCTCGCTTATTTTTTCGGAGGAGGAGGAGGAGATGAGCTCCCCGCCGCTTTTCTCCTTGGAATGCGACTGTTTGCCCGCTTCGTCTCCGACGCGCGCCTTCCCCACGATTTCCTTTTTGGATTTGGGATCCCAGCCCCGCACTTCAACCTCTTGCACTTGTCCGGCGAAGTTGAGCTCCGGTTGGAAGCTGATCAACGTCTTGCGCCATTCGAGCTTCACGACGGGTGTGCTGTCCAATGCCGGCGCGCGAAAAGTAAGCGTATCCCCGAACACGAAAAACTCGAAGTGATTTTTCTGCGCGAGCGATTGAATCAGCTGAAAGTCGTTTTTGCCGGCGTCTTTAGTGATTTTCGGATAGGGCACTTTCGTGTCCTCGACATCGCTCTTCAGTTGATATTCTGCAGCGAGCGCGGCGACCACGTCGCTGTGCTTCATGTTGTTCCACGACCGGGGCTCCTTCTTCTGCATGAGCTTGTTCGAGAGATCCAATCCGCTCACTTCCAGCTGCGGAGTGCCGCTCGCGGGGAAATTGACCGACATGGAAGTGACCATGCCGACGAGCATGAGCTTAAGCTTGCCGGCGTAACCCATTCGAATCGTCAATCGTTTGGTCGCAGGCAAGAACAGATCCATCCACTTCAAATCGCCTGCGATCGCATCGAACGCATGATCGATCGTAAACGAGAAATGATCCGCTTCTTCAAGCGATTGATCGACGGTTACGCCGGAGATAATCATGCCTTCTCGAATCAAGTTCCGGCCTTCGACCTCGATCTCGAATGCCGGCGTATAAAAATGGCCGTACTCTTTGTCTAACTGCGCGAAATCCATACGATCACTCCAACGGAGGTACGGTTATCGGTTGACCCGGTGTCAATCGGCGAGGGTTCGCAATGTTGTTCGCTTGGGCGATTTCGCGCCATTTGCCGGGGTCTCCGTATTGCTGCTGCGCGATGGCAGACAATGACATGCCGGCGTTCGCCGTCACTTGTCTCGTCTGACCGGAAGCGGTACTCGGGGTCAACTGTTCTTGAATCGTTTTGTATTCCTTGAACGACACGTTCAGCGTCGCGCGCACCGGAATGCCCGAATCGAGGAACATCGTGAACTTCTGGGACACTTTCTCGATGACGCCCTTGAACTCGAGCTTCCCCCAGATAAACTTGCACACCGGAGGCGCGCGCAGGCTGCCGTCGATGTCGAGCAGGCCGGTCACTTGGCTCGTGTACGCTCGCACGTCCTCGCCTTGTTCGTAACTGTCGAAAAAAAGATCCATCGTCAGCATCTGAGCGTTCCCGCTCACGAACTGCGTCGCAGGCACGGATAGGCCCGGAATCGAGACGGACTGGTATTGATTGCCCTTCTCGATCGAATATTCGCTGGGATTGAACAGCACTTTGACCGGTTGTCCTTTATGGCCGCCTTGTTCGTCCAGCGGCTGAATGAGCGCTTTCTCCAAAGCCATTGGCGCCTCCGGGAACTTGGCTTATAAGCCTTTTCTCTGTCGTTCGACTCGCAGCTTCCGCTCAATCTCTTGATACACATCGTCAGTTAACCGTTTCATGTCGAGAGCAGGCGCGGCCAACGCATACGGCGCGAGCGCAACGGGCGGCGCGATATCCTTTACGGCTTCTTCGCGGCGAGGCGGCGAGCTGACCGAGCCCTCGTTGGGATTCGGATCGGCGTGAAGCAAGCTGACGGATTGAGCATAGCGATACGTGCTTGATGCATGCTGATCCGTAAGGCGTTGCGGATGCGGCATGCCTACGGTTGAAGGAGTATTCTGCAACGGTGACACAGGCGGCGCCTGAATCCATGAGGTCGCCATCGGAACCGTCCTACTTGGCTGATGCATCAATTGGAGAGGATGATTCCGTATCAAGGTCGGGTTATGAATAACAGAGCCAAAATGCATGAATCGTTGGGGTGCGAGCTTCGTCTGTTTTGCGTGCTGTTGATTAGAAGCTGGATCCGGTTCTCCCACGTGCTGCGATTCCCGGAAGTAACGCGAAACCTGGCGATGCTCCCGCACTGCTTGTCGTGAAAAACTTATCCGCTCATATCGGTGATCCCGTCGATACGTATGTCTATTCGCCGCATGCTGTACGGTCGTTCGATTCCTGATGCTCACGAGCAATCGTATCTCGATCGGCCGAACGATCGTCAACCATTCGCGTCGTTCCATGAACCGCTCCCGCTGGATATGATTGTTGCGGACGGGAGATACGGCGGCGAGAAACACCAATGCGGCGCGGCTCTTTGACTTCTGAACTGTAATGCCATACTTCCCTATGATTCTCTCGGCGAATTGAAGCGGCGTCTGCGGCATCCGTCATCCGTCCTTGCTAAAGCCGTTGTGCACGAGCTCGATCGACTCGAAGGCAACGCTGCCGCTGTCGGATTTCAGATCCGGTCCCGTCCATTTGACTGGAAACGCGTTCGTGAAGTTCCAGCGCCATTGCTCTTCGCCCGCCGCATCGACCATGATGACGGAACCGCTTCTGCGAGTAATCTCGCCATTCTTCGCGGCTTGGAACCATGTCCACAGCGTATCGGAGCTCGTCAGCCCTCGTTTGATTGTCAAGTTGGGCACTTTCGACGCCTTTACGAACTTATGGACATAGCCGTTGACGCCGCCTTCGCGGAAATCCTCGGTTTCCAGCTCCGTCAGTAAGCCGGACACTTCGGAGAAGCCGCCAACGACGAGGCCTTCGATCTCGATCTGGAACCGAAAGTTCGTCAGCGGATCTTGTCTTACGGCCGTTGGCATTCCGAATCCCTCCTATGGCTTGAATACGTTGTCCGGCGTCTGATTCAGCTTCCGGTGGATGCTCGATATTTCTTCGCACCAGCGCGTTCGTTCCCGGTGTTCCAATTGCATGATCTCCGCGTGCGGCCAGTGAAAATAGTACGCGATGAAGGCTATCTCCTCATACAGCTTATCCAGAGGGTAGCCGTTTAAGCTTCCCCCGCGGCAGCTACCTCCACGGCGAATTTATGCTCGCAGCGCGGGCATTCGGTCTCTACGCCGGTCATGCCGCTGTCGTTCATTTGACGGTAGAGCTGCTGCAAGTACGCCAGATCGCTCGAGAAGAAGCCTTCGACGACGCCGGGATTGATCACTTGCAAATCGCCCAGCTTCGTCACGACGCGGGAGAGCAGAATGACCGTCAGATAAGCCGGATTTTGCTGCACCCGAGGATCTTTCAGCGGCAATATCTCGTCCGCGGCGGTCGCAAGGCGCATGATGCCATCCCGGTGCAGGTTGCCGTGCTTATCGATGTAGCCTTTGGGTAATGTGAATTCGAATTCAGTCACGAATGTCATAAGAGCCCTCCTGATCCAAGTGCGGTATCGGATGATTAGCTGACGCGCGTCATGCCTTCGTGCACGATTTCGATCGATTCGATCGCGATCTCGTTACCTTTGGCGTTAAAGTCCGGCGCATCATATTTCGTCGGCCATGCGCCGACGAAATCCCACCGGGCTTTATCGTTGCCGGCTTCGTCGACGACGATGATGGATAGGTTCCGGCGTTGGATGCTGCCCGCGATCGCTTCCTTGTGCCAGTTGTACAAGTCGAGCGAATCCGTCTGGCCCCATTTGAGCGTAATGTTGCCGTATTTGGTCAAGCCGGAAAGCTTGCGGACGTGCGTCGGGTCCGTCCCTTCCCGGTATTCGATAACGTCGATCGTCGAGTCGAAGCCCGTCGCGTCGCTGAAGCCCGCTTGCTGGATACCGTCGATCTCGATGCGGAATCGGAAGTTGCGAAGCGGATCTTTACGCTGCCCTGTCGCCATGAACATGTTCCTCCTCTATCTCAATCCTTCTACTGTCATGCCTGGTTAATGTCGGCGCCGGAAGCCACTTGCGCGATTCTGAATATGACGAATTCCGCAGGTTTGACCGGGGCGATGCCGATGAGCGCGATGAGCCTGCCGTTGTTAATATCGTCCTGCGTCATCGTCGTATCGTCGACCCGTACGAAGAACGCTTGATCCTGCTTCGTGCCCATGAGCGCGCCGTCGCGCCAGATGCGGGTAAGGAAGTCGTTGAGCGTGCGGCGGACCCTCGCCCACAACTTCGCGTCGTTCGGCTCGAACACGACCCACTGTGTGCCTTCGTCAAGCGATTCCTCGATGTAGTTGAACAACCTGCGCACGTTGATATATTTCCAAGATGGATCGCTGGAGGTCGTACGGGCGCCCCATACGCGGATGCCGCGGCCGGGGAACGAGCGAATGACGTTGACGCCGAGCGGATTGAGAATCTCTTGCTCCGGCATTGTAATCTGGAACTCCAGGTCGACCGCGCCGCGCACGATCTCGTTGGCAGGCGCTTTGTGAACGCCGCGCTCGGCGTCGGAACGGGCGTAGATGCCTGCGATGTGACCGCCCGGCGGCACTTCGATCGTCGCCCCGCTCGTAGGATGAACGATCTTGATCCACGGATAGTAGTAGGCAGCGAACATGGAATCGTAATGATCCGCGCGCGGGTTCACATCCGTAATCTGCGCCATGCCTTTCTTCGAATCGATGATGACGACGCGGTCTCTTAAGTTCTCGCATTGCGTGATCAATGCGGTCGTTAGCCCGTCAACCGCTCCGGAGTTAGGCGCGTGAAGTATGGAGATATCGTCGATATCCGCGAATGCGAACAATCCTTTTTTTTCCGGCCTTTCCGTCTTGTCTCTCTCGAAGTCGGCGACGGCGAGCGTTGATGTCGTAATCCGATAGGTGGAGGTCAGCTCCGGAGCAGTTTCCCAAGCCCGATCGATCGTTACCGTCCTAGATGCCTTGTCATAGGCGGCAATCTTATATTTTTTATCTTTGCCGGAGCCTGTGCCTTCTACGATTTCAAGCGTCATGTTCTTGTAGTCAACTTCATCGGTCGAATCCGAATCCGCCAGCTTCATCGTTTTAGCCGCCGCATCGACGCTTAACGGTTTGCCTTCGCTCTCGTTCGAGTCCAGTCCGCCAATCAATAACATGGCTTCATTTTTGTCTTCCTTCGTTAACGCGCCCGTGTCGCCGCTTTCGACCTTCAGGACGATGTAGGCGGATGCGCCGTTCACTTTGGTGCCATAGAAGTCCGGGGAGGAAGCATCGGTGGAGACGTTATCGAAGCTCTCCGTGATCGAGGGCTGCTTTTTTTTATCGGCGAACATCGCGGCTAATGCGGCGGAATCCAGATTTTCATCTTTCAAGTCATACACGTTGATCTTAATCCCGCTAAGCGATCCGCTATCTACCATTACGGCGACTCGGTTGCCCCAAGCGCCTTCGCCGACCGCGGAGACGGTTAAGGCGTTCTGAGCTGCCTTATTTAGCAATTTGCATTTGGCGGACACGGCGCTTACCTTGGTGATCCGCGCAATATAGCAGCGTTTGCCGCCGTTATCGAAGAATCCTTTCACCGTATGCGGCAAGTACGGCGTATCGCCGAGCAAGCCGCCGTACACCCTCTGATACTGGAGCCAGCTCGTAATCAGTCTCGGCGTCGTCGGACCGCGTTCGGTCTGGCCGAGAAATCCGGCCGTGCTCGTGGACACCCCTTCGATTGGTTTTCCTCCGAGTTCAATCTCTTCCACATACACGCCTGGCGCAAAATATTGCGGCATCTTCTCTTCCTCCCTATATAACTGCGCTTCAACAATTATCAAGCGTCATCGTCTTTTTGCGCGATCAATTGCATAGGCGCAGTGAATTTGAACATTCTCGTCTCCACCGTTTTCGCAGGTGCAGGCGCGGCGGGTTCCGGCAAAATAACGAGCGGCGATACGACGTAGCACACCGACGGACGCAAATTATTATCTGAGAAAGCCGTCCAGATGTCGGATAACTCCGGTACGGTGACCGGATTGAGCGTGACGCGCAATTCCTGCTCGCTGTCAGCCAAACTCTCTTGAAGCACATCGCCTCCAAGCGAAGCGTGATTGTGCAGGACGCTCATCGCCCTTCCGAGCAGCTGATGCTCTTCGATCGTCCGATCCGTCAAGATCGCCGCTGACGAATACGCGGTCAGCATGTAGTGCAGATCCAAGACGAGCGGCGGCAGTTTGTAGGCCGATGTCGTCGGAAGTATACCGTCCTGATAGCGCATGTACGGATTTTCGAGGATGTTGTACAAGAATAATGTCAAGCGAATGTTCGAAGCGACGATTTCCGCAGGCGAATGCAGTACGATTTGTTCGTTTGGGACCATGTCCTTCATCCCGTCCTGCAGCAGCAGGAGGAGCGTTTTCCCGACATCCGCGATCCCGTTGGAGCTCACGGTCCACCTCCTCCCAGTAAGGCGTAGTAAATGCCGAAGTCTTCCTTGGACGTCAACTTGCCCGTTTTATCCATCTCCCGCTTGATGGCTCGGACGAGATGCTCCATCCCGATCGCTTGGCCTTCTTTGGCCGCAAGAAACGCGGCGGACAATACGACGTTCTTGATATGCCCGCCGGAAATTTTAAACTGCCGCGCCAGGAACTCGTAATCGATGTTCCCGTGCCGCGGGGCTTCAGACGGGAACATGGCTTTCCAAATCTCGCTGCGCTGACGGTCGTCCGGAATCGGGAATTCGATGCAGTGCTGCATCCGGCGGATAAAGGCGGCGTCCATATTGTGATACAGATTCGTGGCTAGAATGGTAATCCCGTCGTATTCTTCCATCTGTTGCAGCAAGTACGCGATTTCCGTATTCGCATGACGATCCAGGGCGTCCTTCACTTCGGTGCGTTTGCCGAACAGCGCATCCGCTTCGTCGAAGAACAGAATGGCGTAGCTGTCTTCGGCGCCTTGGAAGATGGCATGCAGGTTTTTCTCCGTTTCGCCGATGTACTTGCTTACCACTTGAGAGAGATTGATGCGGTACAGGTCCATCCCCAGCTCGTTTGCGATCACCTCAGCTGCCATCGTTTTCCCCGTACCCGGCGGGCCGTGCAGCAGAATATTGATCCCTCGGCCCCGGGAGAGCTTCTTGCGGAACCCCCAGGCTTCATGAACGACGCTGCGGTACTTCACTTGATCGATGATTTCTTGCAGCCGCTTCATTTGATCCGGCGGAAGAATCAGGTCCTGCAACGTCCCCGCTGGCGTCAATGGATCGGCAAGATGACCGAGGCTATGATTCGACTCCGCATTGCAGGATACTTGCAGGTCCTTCATACTGACGCGCGCATGAACCGGATCGCGCCATAACGCCAGGTTGCGGGCCATATTCAGCGCATGCTGAATGCGTCCGGGCGTGAAGCGAAATTTGTCCGCGACGGCGTCCAAATCCACGCTTTCTTCCAGGGGAACCTGCACGGCCATTCGTTGCCAAAGCGTTCTTCGAAGCTCAGGCCCAGGCAATTCGAACGCGACGTGTATAAGGCTCTCGTGTCCGCTTGATTGCAAAGCCGGCCAAGCACGTGTCCCCAACACGAAGGTCAAGTTGGGAAACAGCTCCATCGTGTCCATGAAAGCCGCGATTTCTTGCGGATGTCGGTCTGGGTGGGCAAATAGCGAATCTGTATGAAGGAGACATAAGGCTGCGGGGTGCAGATGCGCTTCTCGGCACAGGAGGAACAAACAGTCTGCAAAAGTCATGGGGTGTTGAAGCAGTTTGGCGACGTCTCCGACGAGCAGCGAGATCCCGAGTTCCCGGCATACGGCCTCCGCGCAACGCCGTTTCCAAGATCCGGCCTCGCCGGAGAAGACGAACAGTACCTTCCGATTTAGGGCCCCGCTCGGAGTGAGCTGAGTCTGGATCAGATGCTGCATACGGCCGAGAAGACGATCATGGAGCCAGTCGCTATCGGGATCGGGGGGCCGCTCCGCAAAGTATGCCGCCGTTCCAAGCCTTCCGTCCAGCTGTTCCATCCCGATCAGATAGTTGACGATTGGCGAATCCACGTATAGACTGCGGGATCGTAGCCCATGGGAAGGATCGGGTTCACGGAATCGAAGGAGCTGGAACTTCATCAGCTTTGCCGAGGGGTCCACGATCGCTTGCGCCAAGATCCGGCCGGTTTGAACCGTTCGAAGCAGCTGCACCGCCAAATCGACGGTTGGCGTCGTCCGCGCTGCATCTTTCTGTATATTGGCATACTGCCGGGCATAGCTGCTATCCAGTTCGGGCGCCAGGGCAATGATTAATAGCGACTGTTCGATGTCAGATAACCGGAACAACTGCGACAAGTACGGAAGCGCCAATTGAACGCCAGCCTTCATACTTGCTATCGTTCTGCTCCGTATCCGAGCTTCGAGGACATTATATTCGTGCAAGAGGGGTTGTTCGGACCAGCCGAGTCCTGCAGTCTCATCTGCCGGATGGACGGAAACCGATTCCGATAGGCGCAGCCGGTGGATCTGGATCATGTAGTCGAGACGTTTTAATACGTCCTGGAGATATTCCGAATTGTCCGCGTAAGGTGCTTCCGCAAGGCTTGCTTCCGTGCTGGTTTGCAGCAAGCGATCCATTGGGAATCGGTTGGCCCCCTCTTATTATTACTTCACGCCGGAAAACGTCATGCGAATGAACTGTTACTACTATAACTTGTTCGGGGACATCGTCAAATCCATCTCATGACCCAACGCGACATGCGCATAATATGTCATAATAAGGAATATTAGTAATAATAATATACGTAATTGTCCGAAATGATTTCTTGTTCGATGTTTCTCTGGGCCTAAGGAAGCGAACCGCGATTCAAATCAATATACGAGCAATATGCCTCAGAGAAAGCAATGTCACCTTCCGTCAGAACTCACCTGTGTTCAGCCGAATCTGCAAGGCCTTGATAACGGAAGCCGAGAGGACGCCGTCTTGAGGCGTTCAGTCCCCCATTATTCAATTCAGTTTTAGGTTTCGGCTGCACCGGCTTCTTCTCTTCTTGTGTTTTGAAAAGCTGGCGCAAGTAATCCTTGCTGTCTTCTTCGGAAATATGGCCGACTTGGTACGTGATTTGGAATATTTTTTCCAAATAATCGTATGCCGAAGCCGCATCTTGCTCTTCGTCGTATTCCAGCGCCACCTTGTAGACTTCATTCAAACATTTCGTCACCCAGCGGATGTCGACGGCAACGACGATCATGAAGATGTCGGCTGACAAAATCAAATGCACGGCTTGCAGCACCTCGATGACGTTTTTCGGCGTGCATCGGTCGAGGTCGTCGATTATAAAATAATGCGGTCAACGTTTGGATGCTTGGAATCTGTTCGATGCAAGAGCTCGCCCAGTTTCTCGAAATCCTCGCGCAGCATGTGGATAAAGCCCAATTCTTTATTGTAGGCATCGGATCGGATGCGTTCAAGCCAGATAGTATTGAATGATCTTTCCGGAGCGGATCTGCTCCAGCTCGTATTGGATCCTTCTCAAAGCTTGATCGGTATGCTCGATTTCCGATTGGATTTGAGCTTTCGATCTGGCCGCCGCTTCGATTTTACCGAAAGCCTCACGGCAAAATTTTATCGCGTTCTCCACCTTTTTGTCCTTGACGGTTTCTCGTATGAACGCTGCCACGCCAATCAATGGTGATAGCCATGCCCAGTTCGGATTCCAGTCACCCGAACGGCTCAGGCCGAAAAAAGCGGCCGCTCCGGCAGCCAGAAAAACCGACAGCGCAAACCATGCCGACCTCGGCGTATAGCGAATGACCAAGCGTAGTCTCGTGCGCAAGGATTGAACCGACGCCGCCAGCTTGATTCCGCGCTCCCGCGCTTCTAGCGCAACCAAGGCGTCAGCGGTAACCCTCGATATCTCTCCATTTTCATTCAAATTCTCCAAGTACGAATTGCCCAGCTTCGTAATTTCCTCTTTGAGTAGGTGATCTTTCAAATCGCTTATCGTCTGGGATTGTTTCTCTTTCTTATCAAGCAATTGATCTCTTTCCGTTTTCAGTTCAATTACGGATGGAATATCCTCCATCCATTTCCCGCGAAGAACGCTGTTGCCCGTGACGGATTCATGGACTTTCGTGTAAATATGATTGGCTAGGTTCGCATACAAATTCGTATCCATGTAATGCCAGGCATTGAACTCGACATGGACGACTTTGGAGAGGAAAGCCGGATTATTTGTTTCCGCGAGCCGATCGACCCGCCGCTTCATTTCTTGCATGAAGAAGCTCTTGCCCGCTCCCCACGAGCCGAACAACCCGATCGCCATATTTTCGACCTTGCTCATGACGGCCAGTCGCGCTAGCGCTTCGGCATCATCGCCGATGTTGAGCCGATCGACCTCGAAATCCTGGTCTTTATTGTAGGGAGGTAGTTGCATACCTTTGGGAGCATAGGAGGATTCTTGCATCGAATTGAAGTTGGGCACGTCATATTCCGGCGTTTCACTGGAAGAACTATTCGTCCCTTTGGATTCGAAGTTGAACTCACTCATGATTTAACAGATGATGCATGCTCATCCCGACCCCACCTTTCCACCCGCAAATAAGCAAATATCCTTCTGAAAACCTCCTGCCGTCCCGGCTTGCATATTTCATTATAATTCCAACGATGATACAATTTGTATACCTACAATTTGGGGGTAGTCATTTCGTTCGGGGAGCGATGAATGATGAAAATTAGCGGCCACTATCAACGAGCAATGGTTCAAATTAAGCGCTTGTGTTACGCCGGACTGGACGACCGGCAATTGCGCAATGAAATCATCGGCATCTTGCACCCCGTCATCGCGTACGATCTTTGCTGCTTTCAAACGGTAGACCCCGCAACCGGCTTAATCACGTCCAACGTTCGGGGAGGCATTCACAATCACGAGGTGAGCGACGTCGAGCATGTTTTTTTCGAGCACTTGTATTTCGAAGACTATCTCCCGGCTTACCGGCGCTTATTGCACTCCGGCGTTCCGGTTAACCGGTTGTCGGAAGAAACGCTCGGTCATCCCGGTAAAGCGTACCGCCATCACATGCTGTACGCTCCGATCGGCCTCGACGACGAAATCCGCGCCGTCATGTTTTCCGGCAAAAATATGTGGGGCACGCTGGTGATGGCTCGAGAAAAGTCCGCCTCTTTATACTCCGAGCAAGATGCATGGATGCTGGCCAAGCTCGCGCCCCATATCAGTACGGGCATTCGAACAGCCATCCAGCAGCGGATGGTCTCAGTAGAACCGGCCGATTCAGATGCTTTGCAGCAGTTTGATATTCCAGGCCTCCTGATTTACGATCCCACCGGGTATATCGAGTCTTACACGGATGCCGCGGTGCATTGGTTGAAAGAATTAGGGGAGCTTCATCCCGATTGGTGCCGCAAAGAACTTCCCATATACATAACGCAAGTCGTAAGCGCCCTCAAAAAATCGCTGTCCATGCAAACCGAGGATGATATCAAGCTCGTGCCGGAGATGGCTCGCTATGGTCGGAATGGACGCTGCGTCACCATCAAGGCTTATGAAATGAGCGCGGATGACGATCGAAATCGGAAAATCGGCATTATCCTGGGGCCAGCCGTGCATCGCGATCTCATCCGATTTCAGACGGCCGCTTACGGACTGACTTCACAAGAAAAGGTCGTCGTTCATCTCGTGGCGAAAGGAAATAATTCCTTGGAAATTTCTTCAAAGCTCGCCATTTCGCCTTATACCGTGCAGGAACATCTCAGCAATATTTTCGACAAGGTCGGGGTAAGAAGCCGAAGAGAGGTCGTGAAGAAGATCTTTTTAGCCAATCTGCTCGAGGGGTAAATCCAGCCTAACGAGTCCCGTCAGCGAACCCAATCAAAGCGCCGTCCTAGGGCCTCATGCCCCGCGACGGCGCTTTGCGTTGTGAGGAAGCGATGCCCAGCACAATCGAAATTGAATAACGAACCTATGTTCGCATATAATAGTAAGAAACAACCGGGTTAGGGATGATACCATGAACGGCTTTGATCCGATTATTGCTCTGAATCTCCGAATCGCCTTGCTGGCGGCACGGGATAGCGCCGAAGCCTTCGTCGCGGAAACCGGCGGCCTGACGCAAGCGATCGGCAAGCTCGTCGGCAGATGCGTATTGATGGAACTGGAGAAGTCCAAACAGGTGATGAAAGCGAACAACATGTGGGTTGACGATACGCCTGTCAGGGGAACCCGCTATCGGTACTTGCTTCAAGGAAGACGCGGCGAGCATGAAGCGACGGAGGCGGATCTGCAGCTGCACCTCGGGATCGTGCAGCGAACATTGGCGCACAAAATCAATCAATGCCGGTAATCGGCAAAAAACACCGGCTGCCTTCACTTGGCAGCCGGTGTTAAAGATGAAGCTGAATCGATCATTGCCTGGCCGGCATCACACAATCGCGAAGTCAGTCCCGTAGTAGTCAAGCGCCAGCTTCTGCGCGACTCGCCGAGAGGAGAGGTTCTCCCAGGACGTGCTGTAGAGCGGGATCCGGCCCGCCTGCCGGACCGCTGCCGCCCAACCGGTCACGACGGCCGCGGCGTACCCCCTCCCGCGATAAGACGGCAGCGTCTCCAGACCTGCTTCATGGACGCGGGCGGTTATGCGGACGCTGCGGCAGACGGACACGGCGCGTCCGCCGGAGAGGATCGCGAGGCAGGGCTGCGCGTGGTCCACTTCCGCAGCGAGCCAATCGAAGCCGCCGGCCAGCAGCTTGGCGTTTTGCCGCGTGATGACGACCGGAGCGGCTTCGGCCGACGCCGCGGCCGCGATGAGGACGGGAATCCGATAGGCCGGTCCCATCGTGCTGACTTGCCCGTCCAATAGCGCCATATACGCTTCATAATGACGGGGATTCGACAACGGATCGCCGCTGCCGCCCTCTTCGGCGCACAGTGCTTCCAGCTGCCGGACGAGATCGTCCGGCACGTCGTGCCTGAACCGGCATACCGTCGTCCCTTGAATCGTCCTCCCGAGGAACATCCGGGGCGCCACGCCGCCGTTCGGCTCGTTGACCCGCAGCATTCTTCCTCTTCGGTCATACGTGTAGAGCGCCTCGGCCTGCAGCTCCATCAGCACGCGCGCTTCCACTTCTTTCGATGCCCGTATATCCAATGGCCTGTCACGCTCCTTCTCTATCCGATACGAATGAGCGACGCCCGGACAGTCCCAAGGCCGGCGCTCGCAGGCTTACAGCCCTTCGACAACCCGGGCGGTCAGCTGCCGGCTGGCGAAGTCGAAGACGAACTCGACGACCTCGTTATCCCGTTCGACGATCAATGCCGACTTGGTCGAAGAGCCGCTTCGCGGGTAGCTGTCGATCGAATACGTCTGCGACAAGGTTCCATAAGGCGCGACCGCGTAATCGTATTCGCCCCGGAACGGGAATACGAACGTGCGCCGGTATAGGCCGTTCCCCGCATAGTACAGGCGGGTCGTCTCGCTGTTGGAATCGTAATTGATCGCCCCGACCTGATGCTGGAAGCTGCCGTACAGGATGACGCGGGCCGGAAGCTTGACGCCGGTCTCCGGATCGAACTCGTTCGCCGCACCGAAGGAAGCATTGGGGATCGGATTGCTTGCCCCGCCCCGGAGATCGGACGCCGATTGCCACAGCCGCTTGATCGTCTCTTCCTGACCGAATCCGAGCGGACAGCCGGCGCTCGCCTGATTGGCTTGATAGCAGTCGGAGAACGCTTCGCCTCCGCCGCTTGCCGGCATCGCGATTCGGCAGCTGCCCAGCGTCCTGCGAATCGGCATTTGCAGATACGCATGGATGTTGGTCACCGCCGTCCACTTGTACGCGTAGGTCAAGAAGTGATCGCGGCTCTCCGCATCCTGCGAGGCGAACCAGGCGATCTGATCGCAGCCCCACCATTCCATCCAGGCGCGGCGCTCGTCCGGAATGCCGTCGCTTTCGCTGAAGAACTTTCCTCCCCAATTATCGAGCTCCATCAACATCGGCAGGCTGTCGCAGCTCCAGCCGCTCGGCGTAACGCCGCCTTCGCTGAACCCCTCTTGCACCAGAGCGAGCTTGTCTCCCGTCCGATCCAGGATCGGCATGCGCGAATAAGGCATGGAATGAAAATCAAACAATAGCGCGCCATTCATATTCACCCCGTGCGCATGCGCGTCCAGCAGCACGATGCCCCGTCTTGCATGAGCCTTGGCATAGTCCCTGATCTTCCGGAACAATGCGCTCGTCTTCGCGAACCCGTGGTCTTCGGCCGTATAGAGATGGACTTGTCCCATATGGATCGCCTCGTATCCGGCATCGATATAGCGCGCCGCCCGATAGAAGAACCACAGCTGCGCCTCCAGCTTATTCAGGTTCGGAATGCCGCCGTCCCCATCCCACACGAATCCCTGCGGCTTCGAATCGAACAGCATGTCCGCGTAACGGAACGTCCGCCGTTCGACCGGCAATTGAAACGCCTCGAACACCCAGTCCGGGATATCGATCTTCTCCACGCCGCTGTAAACGGCTTCAAAAATGCAGGACTGCAGGATGATGTCCGGGTCGACCGCATGCACCCGTTCCGCAAGCGTCCGGGAATTCTGGAAATGCGCATCGTCATCCGGCTCCAGCGTCCACACGCCCGAGGCGCGGCCGAGAAACTTGGCACCGATGTTCGCGATCATTCGCAAATCGTCGTCCAACGTCGTGCTGTTGACCAGATCCGCGGCCGTGACCGCTCGCGACAAGTAGCTTTCCAGCGCGTCGCGACTAATCGTTCCGTTAAATGTAGATTGGGTCATACGTACCTCCAAAAGCATGATTTGTCTCGATGAGAAGCTGTTCGCCAACTATCTGGTATCGGTTCCAGACAGAGAGATATTTCTACTATACCATCTCCTTCCTCAATTGCGCCACGTTTCGGCGAAAATCAAAAACGTCGTTGGCCCCTTCCCGCACGTCAGGCGCTCCGGGCTCGACGGGGCTGACCCCATAATACGAACAAGTTAATTAAGCACAGCTAGGCCTTGTGATCCAAAATACTGAAAATGGGTCCACGCAGCAACCTGTAATCGGGCAAGACTGCCATCGTCATTGATTTGAAATCCCGATACGGTACCCTGATTTCCGTTAAGCGTATAGAGATACCGACCATCTTGACTGACTTCAATATTCATAGGAAAACCGGTTGGTACTCCTGCCGGAGTACTGGTAACATGACCGGCTACCGTTAAGGCACCGCTACTGCTAATTAGAAAGATCGTTATGGTACCGTTTAACGTGTTGGTCGCATATGCAAAGCGTTCATTTTTCGATGTCACCACCCAACAAGTGGCCTTTTGTCCCGTCGGTACTGATGCACTAATTACTTGAAGCATGCCGTTGTCGCTTAAGGAATAGGAAAAAAGCGCATTAGAACCTACTTCCGTTACTAAAAGCAGCCCGGAGGAAAGGAAAAAAGAGCCAAACGGCATGTTGCCACTGGACTCATTAATCATAGGTCCTGTTACCGTACCATTTTGATTAACGTTAAAGACGCTGAGACGGTTTGTGGTGAGTTCAGGGATAACTATTTTGCTGCCGTCAGGAGTGAACAGGACTTGCGCGGCTTGAGCATTAATGGTGCTTAGAGAGTGAGTAGATCCTGGAATAGGAATAAGACGCCCGTTATCATCGACGTAAAACCCAGAAATATTCGAATGATTGGCGGCATCTCCTACATTGGAGACATAGAGAAGGTTTCTGAAAACACCGATACTATTGGGTTGGGCACCTCCTGACGGTTTTAAGTCCGCGAAAATAAGATGCCCATTACTAGTTACCATAAAGCTGCTGATACTATGACTACCTGCATTAACCGCAAAAAGGAAACGGCCGTCACGGGACAAAGTTAAAGATCCTTCTGAATGAAGCGGATCGATTCCATCGTTCGGCGTTGCGGTCGAGACTTCCTTGGTCCCCGTACCTTTTCCGTAGGTCGGATAGGAAGCCATAAAGGTGAGCAATCCATTTAGGTCCCGGTGAAATGCCACGACATGATTCATGTCATTCGAATTGGTCATGATGTATACCAGACTCGGCATATAGCTCACTCCTTCTGTATATGACCAGATTATTAGGCGTCAGGTTATGATCAATTGTCGCAGAAATATATCGTTTTATATTATGCACACCTGCTCCTTTCATTCCTTTCCATATTTACATGTGCAGGTACATGTGCAGGAAGTGCGATCTGTGGTATACTGATCTCGCCATAATTAACATTTTTTACCTACTTAGTGTGGTTAATTATTAACATGAGTAACTAACCAATCTAGGCGATAAGCCGAAAATGAGGTTAATAAAATGCCCATGAATAATGAAACGCACGACCGAATCCCGGCGCTCAGGCTGCAAGGGCTTCGTAAAACGTATGGCAAGAAATCAGCGGTCGACGGCATCGACTTGTCGTCCCTGCAGGGTCGTTCTTCGGGCTAGTCGGTCCGAACGGTGCCGGCAAGACGACGACGCTATCGATGGCCACGGGATTGCTTCGCCCGGACCAAGGCATGGTCCTCATCTTCGGAATCGACATCTGGCGACTTGACCTCGACGAAGCCGAGGACCGCTTCGTTGGCGACTATTCCACGGGCATGCGCAAGAAGATTGCGCTGGCCGCAGCGCTGCTGCATCGCCCCCGGTTCCTAGTGCTCGACGAGCCGTTCGAAGCCGTCGATCCGGTGTCCGCTTCGATTATTAAGCGAATCCTGCGCAGATTCGTAGATAACGGCGGTTCCGTGCTCTTCTCCAGCCACGTGATGGAGACGGTCGAACAGTTATGCGATTCGATTGCCGTCGTGGCGAAAGGCTCGGTTAAAGCTGCCGGGACAATGGAAGCCGTACGTGGCGGACGCACGCTCGAAGAACGATTCATCGAGCTGGTCGGAGGCTCGGGCGGCGAAGAGGAGGGCTTGTCATGGTTGCTATCCTCATCCGAATGAAGCTGGCGGTGCTGCGCAACAGCATGCATGGCGCCTATTTGGGCCGGCTTGGCTGGGGCTGCCTGTTCGGAATCGCGGCCGTGTACTTCACCCTTTCATTTCGGCCTTCTTGGATACGGGCCGGCTCTTGATAAGAACGATAAGCTTGCGCTTCTCTACGGAATTTGGACATTGGGATGGATCTTCGGGCCGATCCTCTTCGCGGGCGAAGACAAGACGCTTCTGCCGGAAAACTTCCGTTTGCTGCCCGTAACGCCGCACCGTCTCGCGACGGGTTTGCTTGGCGCCTCTCTATTCGGCGTCCCTGCCTTGATCAGCCTTCTGGCGTTCTCCACCCTCTTCGTCTACGCGCTGCAGTCTGGCGGCTTGCCGTCGGCGATCGCAGCGATTCCCGCCGTTCTGCTCCAGCTATTGTTCACGGTCTCCATATCCCGGGTCGTTACCAGCATGCTCCGGAAGCTCGTCCGTTCCCAAGCCAGCTCCTTTTTCAGCTCCATGATCACCGGCGCCATCATGGCTTTTTTTGTAACGGGCTGGCTCCTTCTGAACCTGGATACCGGCGGTCTCGCGAATGGACTTCCCACGGGATTCTCCCTGCTGTTGTACGCCGTTCCGACGAATTGGGGCCTCAATTGGCCGTGGAGCGATTAACCCTCTTCGGTCCCGCGCTGCTCCAAGGCATGCTGCACCATGGCAAGGCGCCGGCAGCGGATTCCCATTCCGATACCCCGAACGAACCGTCGGTCGCCGCTCTCGTGAGCAACATGCCCCGCGCTAAAATCATCCAATTTCTCGTCTATGAAATCTTGGGCCTTCTTGCCCTGTTCCCCCAAGGAATCGTTCCGTTGGCGATCAAGCTATTCGGGGGCAGCGAACGGGCTTGGTTCCTCGCCCTCTATTTGCCGGCTCCATTGCAGCTGCCTCTCATCGCGTTCATGATCTGCGCCGGCTTGCTCGCCGTGGGCTACGCGGCAATCATCTATTTTGGGCATAAAGCCGCCGTCCGCAAACAAGAAGCAAACGGTTCGATCGATATCGATACGCCTTGACGATCAGACACTCCGGCCATGACTCCGGAGCGAACTTTCCCACAAAAATACACCCCGCTTGTTAGATCGTGTCTAACAAGCGGGGTGCAGTTCAGAGCTTTTTTGTCACTTGGTTGCCTAGCTATTAATCGTCGTTCGTCATGACTAGGCTAGCGAAATGACCTTGCTGCCGTTAGCAGCACTATCCCACGCCGCTTCCGTTAACCGGGCGATTCTCAAGCCGCAGCTGGACGGCGCTGCCGCTTCGCTCACGCGGCCAAGCACGAGGTTCACGAAGTCGACATCCGGATCGCTCGAGGCCGGCAGTTCCTGCTGCGAAATCTCGGTCAGGCCCCGCTCGCCTTCCTTCGCCACCAAAATTTGGTTGTTACGATACAAGACCGAACCTTTATCGCCGTGAATGGACACGTCCTCATGCCAGCCGATGCTCGCGCTGCCCACCACATTGAAGGTCGCGATGGCCCCGCCCTTGAAACGGACGGTCACGGCGGAATCGATATCGACCTCTCTGCCATGGTTCTCGATCATGGCGGTTACGCTTTCCGGCTCGAGGCCCGTTACCCACAGCACCACGTCCAGCAGATGGCTGCCCGAATCGTTCAGTTGGCCGCCGCAGGATAACGCGAGGTTCTGCCTCCACGTGCCCGTTGCGCCGATCAGCCAGCGCTGCGCCTGATAGGCGGTAATGAAGTTGATTTTCCCCAGCTCGCCGCTGGCGATCAAGTCGCGGATATACATATAAGGCCCCATCAGGTGACGCTGGTAGGCGACGGCCAGATGCTTGTTCACTTTTTCAGCATGCGCAATAATGGCTTCGGCATTGTCGGAACCGCTTACGAACGGCTTCTCCATCAGCACGTGAAGACCGCCGTCGAGACAAGCCATGCCCTGCTCGAAGTGCATGCTGTGCGGCGACACGATGACGGCTGCGTCCGCGCCGGACTGGGCGATCGCTTCCTTGTAGTCCGAGTAGACCGCAATGCCGGCAAGCTGAGGAAACGATTCCTTCACTAAACTAATCGCCTTCTCGGACGGATCCGACAATGCGACGATTTCTGCTTCAGGCACGTTCAATAATCTGCGGATGTGCTCTCTTCCCATGCCACCTACACCGATCATAAGAAACCGAACTTTATCCATTGAAACGCCTCCCATACCATTCTCGTTTTAGTTAAAGCGCTTACAGATGGGGATCAAATCCTCAAGGCAAATTATAACATCGCAACATTTTATTGTATACGTTGATTATTTGGACATTTCTATGGTTTCTTTTGCTATTTACGGCTTAACGGGGCATGAATCCGATTCTCTATGCACTTCTTGGATGCGAAATCCTAACTTACGCGAACATGAAAACGCCGGTTACCTGTTTACGGTTACCGGCGTTTCTAGTCCCCCCGTGCGCCTGACGATTCCTGCGCCAGTTTCCCGCCACGCTTACAGCGCGCTAAGCCGCAGTTCATAAAAATATTGAACGGCGGGATGCTTGCCCTTCATCGTCTCGCGCAGGTTCAACAGCCGCTTTTTTCCGATTCGCCTGTCCACCAGCGCGAGAATATTCAGCAGGATCTCCTTGCTCTCCAAGCTCTCCTCGATCGGACGGGCCAAGAACTTCGTCGCCTCCGCCGTAAAGCTGGATTTGCTTAATCCGGTCTGCGCGGACATGAGCGCTTTGGCCAGCTCCGTTATTTTCCGGCCTCGCACAATGACCTTCAGCCGCTCCTCCGGAACGTTCCCCTTGGTATCGATTCGGACGGCTTCTATGTCTTCGCGGCCGATCGGAATATACAGCTCCGTATCCTGCTTGATTTCCAGCTCCGACCCGTACCATCGGATCGGCGATGCCGCATCGCTCATATTGAGGACGTTCCGTTTATCCACCGCAATATTGCACAGGCCCGCCTTATCCGGCGAATACCGGTAACTGGTCGCGAGATATTCGACCCGCCCCGTTAAGGCCGGGCTGAGAAAGCCTTCCAGCTGCTGCTTCAATTTACTCCAAGACATGTGATCCTCCAACTTCAGCATGATATGGAGCTATTATAACCCTTGATCGGAACCGGCTGCACGATTCTTTCTCTATCGAGCTCTATCGAGCGGCGTCTCCACTCCTTCTAATCCTGCGAGCATGCATGAAAATCGTTCCATTGGAAAACCTAACCACACATCGACCGCACGGAGGAGCGAACTGGTTTGAACGACAAAATTACCCCTTTCCAGCTGTCCATGCTGCTGATCACGTTCATCGGCATCTCGAACCACGTCATTCTGATTCCGATCCTGCTCGATGCCGCCAAGCGGGATGCTTGGATTGCCGTCTTATTCGCCATCGTCCCTGCCTTGCTCGTCGGCCTGCTGTATACCTATATTTTCAAGCAGCTCCCCGCTTCGCTCTCCACGTGGGTGAACGAGAAGACGAATGCGTTCGTTTGGCTGATCTTCACGCTGGTCTATACCGTGTATTTCGCGGTTCAGGCGAGCATCAGCGTCCGGGATACGATAATCTGGTCGAATTTAACCTACTTGACCTATACCCCGACATGGGTCGTCGGCCTCTGTCTGATCAGCATTTGTTATTACACGGCCAGGAAGGGAATCGCCGCGATCGCCATCACCAACGGCATCCTGCTGCCCTGGATCATCGTATTCGGCTTCTACGTGATGAGCGTGAACTTTCAATTCAAGGATTACAACTATCTGCTGCCCGTGTTCAAGAACCCGCCGCAAGCGATCGCGCACGGCACATGGTATACGATGGCGGGCATTATGGAGGTCTTCCTCGTGTTCTTCCTGAAGGACGACGTCAAGGGCACACTAAGCCGCAAGAATTTGCCGTTGGTCATCCTGATCCTAGTCGAGCTGTCATTCGGACCGTTAACGGGCATCATGGCCATGTTTGGGCCGTTCGAAGCCGAGAAGCTGCGGTACCCAGCCTATGAGCAATGGCGCATCGCGTCCATCGGAAGCATGCTGGGTCAGACGGACTTCCTGTCCATCTATCAATGGTTAGCCGGTACGTTCATCCGCACTTCGCTGGCCATCTACATCATTCATAGCTTATGGATCAAGAAATGGCGCCATCCGGAGCTCCTGTATCTCCTTATTGCCGGGTTTCTCTTTGCGATCAATCAGATCAAAATATCGGACGTCCGATTTCACGATCATGTGACCTCGTACTATACGTTCTCCGGCCTGTTATGCGGCGGCATGAGCATCGTGCTTTTGCTGTGCATTTGGGCGGGCAAGAACAGGAAGGCGGCGAAGCGAAGTGGCTAACCCTAGCGAAAACGACATCCGGAAGCTGTTCGAAAACTGCGGAGACGTCATCTTCGAATCGACCGGCGGCTTCCTGTTCGTCTACTGCGAGGGCATGTCCAGCCGGCAGCGAATCAACGAGCTGAGCGCATGCGGCGAGGACGTATGGCGGCAGCACCCCCTATCCTTGTCGGCGCAATGGGAGCAAGAGCTGACCGCTTGCGTGTTGAACGGCAGCCTGCTGCTCTTCGAGCCGGAGTCGGCCAGCTGCTACGTGCACGATGTAGCCGACCCGCCCCAGCGGGACCCGGAAGAATCCGTCATGGAGACGTCCTCGAAGGGCGCGCGCGACGGCTTCACCGAGAGCCTCCAGATCAACGTCGCGCTGATTCGCAAGCGGCTGGTGACGCCGACGCTGAAAGTGGAATCCTTTACGATCGGCGTCCGGAGCCAGACCGCGGTCGCCCTGCTGTACATCCAAGATATCGCGAACCAAGCGGCCGTCGACGAGGCCCGGGCGAGGCTGCGGAAGATCGACATCGATGCGCTCATTACGAGCTCGCAGCTGGAGGAAGCGATCTCGGACCGGTCGATGACGGCGGTGCCGCTGATCGACAGTACCGGACGCCCGGATTTCGCCGCGGAGTATCTGATCGGCGGCCGGTTCGTGATTCTGCTGAGCGGCACGCCGCTTGCCATCATTGCCCCCATTACGCTGACGTCGCTGTTCAAATCGCCGGAAGACGGCTATTTCCGTCCGGTCATCGGCTCCTTTCAACGGATCATCCGCCTGTGTGGCTGGTACTTGGCGCTGTTCCTGCCCGGGCTCTATATCGCGCTGCTCGGCTTTCATTTCGATCAGGTCCCGCTGCCCTTGCTGGCCACCATCGCCGTGAACCGCATCGGACTGCCGACCTCGCTGCCGGTGGAGACGATCGGCGTCATCGTCCTGTTCGAGCTCTTCAAGGAAGCGGGGATGCGGCTTCCGAAGTCGGTCGGCCCGACGGTTACGGTCGTCGGCGGCATCATCGTCGGCGATGCCGCCATTCGGGCCGGCATCACGTCCCCTACGGTTACGGTCATCGCGGCGACCACGGTCATCGCCGGCTACACGCTCGTGAATCCGACATTGAGCGGCGTCGTGTCGATCATCCGCATCGTCATCATGCTCGTCTGCTCGGTCCTCGGCATGTTCGGCTTCTTCCTGTCCGCCTTCTTCGTCGTCGCCTATCTATCGGACTTGAAGTCCTTCGGCGTTCCGTACCTCTCTCCGCTGTCGCCGCCGTCTTGGGCGGATATCGCGGGGGCGCTGCTGAAGAAGCCGGCCGGCATGATGAAGAAGCGTTCGCAAAACCTCAGCTTGCAGGACGATACGAGAATGGAGGACGGCCCGAAATGAAGCGAGCCCGGAAAGCAGTTATGACCGGCTGCATGCTGCTGCTGCTTTGCGGCTGCTGGGACATCAAAAATATCCAATACTTCAACTTCATTAATATGATGGGCGTCGATTATGTCGACGGGCAATACCGCATCTATGCACAAATCAACGAGATGACCTCCATGGCGAAGCAGGAAGGGACCTCCATCGCGCCGAATCCGGTCGTCGTCGGAAAAGGCGAAGGCGCCAGCATCGAGCTCGCGATGTACGATCTGCGGAAGGAAAGCCAGATGCGGACCGACTGGACGCAGAATAAAGTGTTCTTCTTCACCGATCGCATGCTGGAGAAAGGGATCTTCGACATTCACGACGAGCTGATGCGGTCGCGCGACCAGCGCTACACGCCCTGGGTATTCGTAACGAACGAAGACATTGCGAAGGTATTCAGCATCAGGCCGACGACCGGGTCCTCCCCCGTGAACACCATGTACTTTCAACCGAACCTCTTGTATAAACAAATGCAGTCTTCCTTCAAGCCGGTCAATTACCAGAGCTTCATTCGCGCTTCAAGCGAACCGTACCAGACCGCGCTGCTGGACCATGTCGCGCTCTCCGAAAACTGGGACAAAGACGGCAAGCCGATCACGCTGCCGGTCGTGGACGGTCTCGTCGCGCTGCGGAACGGCAGAAAAGAAGCCTTGTTCACCCGTGAAGAAGTAGAGGGCGTGAAATGGCTGAACGAGAAGACGATGCGCGGGCTGCTTCCCCTCCGGGACGGCAAAGGCACCTATTACGGTACCGTTGCGGTCAAGGACAACAGCGTGAAGAAGAAACCAGCCTATATGAACGGGAAACGGACGGTCAAGCTGTACCTCAGCATGGACGCCGGCCTTCGGGAACAGAAGCTTCCGCTCAAGCTGGAGCAAGCGACCGCGCTCATCAAGAAGAACATCGAGGACGAAGTCATCCGAACGTACGAGACCGCCAAGAAACGCTCCGTCGATATCTACTCATTAAACGAAGTGTGGTACCGCAAGGGCCTTGCCGTCCGGGATGATATCCCGGAACTGGAGGTGCATGTCAAAGTCAAGCTCATCGGAACGAACACGTTCGAGCTGCGGGAACCGAACGCCGCGAAAACGTGAGGCCGACGTTCCCGCATGGCACAAGGAATAATTAAGCCACCATGTTGTACGTCATCACCCACATCGATCCGGCGACGATCACGACCAAGATCACGAGTCCAAGGATCAGTGCAAGCAAATTGTAGCGCGGCTTCTTCTCTTCCCGCAGATGCATAAAGAACAACAGCTGCACGGCCAGCTGCAGTACGCCGGCCGCCATCAACGCGGCCATTTTCGAAAAGCCGTCCAGCCAGCCGCCGATGACAATGGCTGCCGGAATCACGGTCAGCACGATCGAGCACAGAAAGCCGAGCGTATACGACCGCAAGGAGCCGTGCGCTTCTGCCTGCGCATGAGCCGATTCCATCGATGACATGCTAGTTCACCCCCATTAAATAGACTACGGTGAAGACGAAGATCCAGACCACGTCCAGGAAGTGCCAGAACAGGCTGACCACGTGGACTTTGCGCCTCGTCACGGGGGTAATCCCCTGCTTCGCCAGCTGCATCATCAAGGCGATCATCCATCCTAGGCCGATGGTGACGTGGATCCCGTGCGTGCCGACCAGCGTGAAGAACGCCGATAAAAAGGCGCTGGTGCTCATCGTGGCCCCTTCGCTTGCGAACTGGGCAAATTCCTTGACCTCGAGGCCGATGAACACAGCCCCGAGCAGCGCCGTGATGCCGAGCCACCCGATCAGCGCCCGCGTCCTTCCCCGCTGCATGGCAAGCACGGCCAGTCCGCATGTATAGCTGCTGGTCAGCAGGATGAAGGTGCTGGCGATCACGCCGCCCAACTCGAATAGCTCACCAGGGCCTGGACCGCCGGCGGTGCTGTCGCGCAGCACGATATAAGTGGCGAAGAACGTCCCGAATATCATAATATCCGTCATGAGATAGATCCAAAATCCGAATGTGCGCATCTCTTCCGCGTCCGGATGATCCGGGTGCCCGACGGCTCCGTGTCCGGCCGGCTTGGTCGTCATCATGGGGTCACCTTCCTTGCTTCTGCTTCCGTGCGCTTAATCGCGTCGACCGGGATGTAGTAATCGGTGTTGAAGTTGAAGGAATGGGCCAGCATGCAGGCTGCGACGCCGGCCAATCCGGGTATGATCATCCATAGCCAATGGAACGTAAAGCCGAATCCGGCCACGAACCAGCAGCCGGCCATCACGATCGGGATGCCGGAATTTCGGGGCATGTGGATCGGCTCGAGCTTCGGAGCAGCGGCCGGATCGGGTATGCCTTGTTCCCGGCGCCGCTTGACTTCCCACCAATCATCGAGCTCGGACACTTGCGGAAGCGTCGCGAAATTGTATTCCGGCGCGGGCGAAGGAATCGACCATTCCAGCGTGCGGCCGTTCCAAGGATCGCCCGTCGTATCGCGATTGCTCCGGTAATGCCGGATGCCGTGCGCGATTTGCCACACTTGGAACAAAAACGCGATCCCCATGAAGCCGGCGCCGGCCGAGGATACCAGGTTAAGCGCCCACCAGCCGGTATCCCAGCCGTAGGTGACGATCCGGCGCGTCATCCCCATCAGGCCGAGCGCGTATTGCGGCATGAAGCAGACGTAGAAGCCGATGTTCCAGAACCAGAACGCCCATTTGCCGATGCGCTCGTTCAGCTTGAAGCCGAACAGCTTCGGCCACCAGTAATAGAGCCCGGCAAAATAGCCGAACACGACGCCGCCGATGATGACCTGATGGAAGTGCGCGATCAGGAAATAGCTGTTGTGATACTGAAAATCTGCCGGCGCCACCGAGAGCAGCACCCCCGTCATACCGCCGATCACGAAGCAGGGAATGAAGCCGATCGTCCACAGCATCGGGGTTTCGAATGTGATTTTGCCCCGGAACATGGTGAACAGCCAGTTGAAGATCTTCACCCCGGTCGGGATGGCGATGACCATGGTCGTCAAGGCGAAGAACGCGTTGACGTCCGCCCCCGAGCCCATCGTGAAGAAATGATGCGCCCACACGAGGAACGACAGGATGCTGATGATCATCATGGCGTAGACCATCGACTTGTAGCCGAACAGCTTCTTCCGGGAGAAGGTCGCTACCACCTCGGAGAAGATGCCGAAGGCCGGCAGCACGATGATATAGACCTCGGGGTGCCCCCACATCCAGATCAGGTTGATGTACATCATCGGATTCCCGCCGCCGCCCAGCGTGAAGAAGTGCGCGCCGGCGTACCGATCCAGGAAGAGCAGCGCCAGCGTCGCCGTCAAGACGGGGAACGAGAATATAATCGCGATGCAGCTCGACAGCACCGACCACGAGAACATCGGCATGCGCATCAGCTTCATGCCGGGCGCGCGCATCTTCAGAATCGTCACGATGAAGTTGATGCCGGTCATCAAGCTGCCGATGCCGGATATCTGAATCCCCCAGATGTAGAAATCCTGACCGACCCCGGGGTTGTACATCAGCTCGGAATACGGCGGATAGGCAAGCCAGCCCGAATCCGGCGAACCGCCGATGACGAAGCTCAGGTTGAACAGCATGGCGCCCGCGAAGAATAGCCAGAAGCTGAGCGAGTTGAGGAACGGATACGCGACGTCGCGCGCGCCGATCTGCAGCGGCACCGTCACGTTGAACAGCCCGAACATGAACGGCATGGCCATGAACAGAATCATGATCACGCCGTGCGTGGTGAAGATGCCGTTGTAATGGTCGGGCTGCAGGAATTGCAGCTCCGGTACTGCCAGCTGCGCCCGCATCATAATGGCGTCCACGCCGCCGCGGAACAGCATGAGGAACGCCGACATGATATACAGGATGCCGATTTTTTTATGATCGACCGTGGTTAGCCATTCCCGCCACAGCCACCCCCATTTCTTGAAGTAAGTCAGTACGAATACGATCGTGGCCAGCGTCAGTACGATGGCCGCATCCGCCCCGTAGATCAAGGGATCCCCCGTGACGAAAAAACGGCCGGCGAAGCTTTTTATTGCGTCGAGCATGATTGCCTGTACTCCTTTCCGTGATCGCTAGTTGTCCATTGGCATGTCCGGCATATCAGGCATGTCCGGCATGTGGTTCATCGCATGACCGCCCGTATCGTCGTGCTTCGGCGTATCGGGCCTGCCGTGCGCATGGCCGGCGTATTTCCTTACGATCTTGTCGAACAGCCCGTCGGGAAAGGAAGAATACGTCAGTACCTTCGACGATGCGGGCTTGGCAAGCTGCTCGTACCCCGCCTGCGTCAGCGCCGGCGAATCCGCCTTGACCTCGCTCACCCACTGGTTGAACCGCTCCGGCGTGACGGCCTCCACGTCAAACACCATCTTGGCGAAGTCGGTGCCGGTAAAATTAGCGCCGTACCCCGCGTACGTCCCCAGCTCGTCCGCCTGCAAATACAGCGTCATGGCCATCCCCGACATCGCGTATATTTGACCGCCCAGCTGGGGGATCCAGAACGAATTCATCGGGGAATCGGCCGTGATCTCGAACCGGACCGGCACGCCTTGCGGAAGCTTCAGCTCGTTCACGGCCGCGATGCCCTGCTCGGGATATTGGAACAGCCACTTCCAATTGAGGGAGGTCACCTGAACGGTCAACGGCTTGACCTCGGAGCGGATCGGCTTGGACGGCTCGAGCGCGTAGGTCGCCCGAGCGGTCACGATCGCGATCGCCAGGATGACGATGATCGGAATCCCCCACCAGACGATCTCCAGCTTCGTGCTGTGCGCCCAATTCGGAGCATACTTCGCTTGCCTGCCCGCTCTGTCCCGGTAGCGCCAAATGATAATCCCCGAAAGCACGAGGACGGGAACGATGACGATCGCGCACAGCGCGGTCGACAGGTACATCAGATCCCGCTGCTGTTCCGCGATCGGCCCTTTGGGATCGAGCACGCCGGCGTTCGAACAGCCCGTGAAGACGAGCAGCATGACCGCCGTCACGGCGAGGCACGAACACCAGCGCCTCAATTTGGTATTGCACATGTACATCAGCTCCTTGTATCCACCTTTCATCTGCCCAGGTCCACTCTATCGAATGGAACTAGAGGCGTCACCATCCGCTTGGGGCGTTCGGTCCCCGGCCATGTTCAAGGGATTGAAACGAAATGCACATGAATTGGCCATCTTGAACGGCGGTCGAACCTCTATCGCTCCAAATGGGCCGCATGCATGGCCGTCAAGTGGATGGTTCCATGTGCCGGGATTCGTTATATAGTCATGGACACATCGTTCCACGCGGGGCGCTCGCGAACGAAGTTGAACGACACCCTCATGCATTCGGGAAAGGAAGGGAGTACATGCTTACGGCACGCAATTTAGGCGGCATCTACGTTCCTGTCGTAACGCCTTTTGACGCCCATGGCCATTTGGATGCGCAGTCGTTCGAAGAGCTGGTCGTCCGTCTGGTGAGCAAAGGCATACGCGGGCTCGTCCTGAGCGAAGCCGTCGGCGAATCGGAGGCCGTCGAGCCCAGCGAACTGGACGCGATGATCGCGGCCGCGCGCGGCGTCATCGGCGACCGAGATATCCTGCTTATCGTGTCGACAGGTTCCGATCATGCGGCCGATGCGTTCCAGAGGACCATGAGGGCGAGATCGGCCGGAGCCGATGCCGCGCTCGTCCAGCCCCCGCACCGCGGTCGTCCATCGGAGCAAGCCCTCCTCGAACATTTCCAAGCCGTCGCTCGCGCGGGGCTTCCTATTATTCTCGACGACGCTCCATCCCGCTCGGGAAGAATGCTGCACGCGAAGACCATCCAGGCCGTCATGGATTTGGAGGCGGTTATCGGGCTGAAGGAAAGCTCGGGGAGCATCACGCGCTTCTTAACGTTGGCGCGGACGCTGACCAAACCGATGCTGTGCGGGGAGGACAAGCTGTTCTTCGGTTCGCTCTGTTACGGGGGCAAAGGGGGAATTCTGGCCAGCGCGAATCTGGACACCGAGCAGTTCGTTCGCGTCCATGCGCTGTATCAATCCGGCAATATAGAGGCGGCGCTGCGAAGCTTCGAACAGCTGCAGCCCCTCATCGATTTCTTATCGTCGGAGCCGCATCCCGCTCCGTTAAAGTGGTTATTGGCCGAGCGCGGGCATATCCGTTCGGATCGGATGCGCCGGCCCTTATTTCAAAAGATAAATAAATAAACATAAATGGGTAAGACTACGATTACGCAGAATTCAAACCAAAGGAAGATCTCATCATGAACCTATTCTGGTCGCACACCGTCTGGTATTTATTGTTAGGCATAGCCAGCTTAGCGCAGCTCATCTATACGCTGTACCATTCGGAGAATCGCCGTCAAACCTTTGCTTTCTACTTCTCGCTTGTGGCGCTTCCCCTGTATTTTGAAACCGTTGTCATGATTTTTTTGAACGCGTATGTGTACGATCCGGACATCATCAGAGATCCGAAGCTCAATCCCTTCAATGATGCGTTAGCGGGGAATCTGTTCTCGCAATTCGGAGTGGCGTCATCAGCGGTGCTGTTGATCATTCGGCGAAAACCCTTTTACTGGTATGCGATTGTCGCCTTTATTTACTCGATGGTCGAAGTACTCTTCGTGCATTTGGATATCTATCGGCATCATTGGTGGAAAACGTGGATGACCTTCATCGGGCTGCTGCTTTATTTCGCCATTTCGAAATGGCTGCACGTTCAATTCATCCGGGGTGTCCGTCCCTTGTACTTTAAAGGCTACATCCTCTTGGGGATGTTTCCAATCTGTACGATCCCGTGCATATGGGGAATTCTCGATCTGTCCGGGTCGATGCGATGTTCGACGACTCTGATTCCCCACCATCCCAGATTAAGCCAATACGGTCTAAATTTTATTTTCACGTCGGTCGCCTTCCCCATTACCATCTGGGGCTATTATCAAAGACATTGGGCATGGAGAATCGTCTCCGTAGCGGCGATCGGCGCTTTGATCTACGCGGGTTACATCAGTCATCTCATGGTCTTCCGGGAAGGTTCGCTTGTGCCGATCGGCATCTTAATGATCATTTGGATGTATGGTTCGGTATGGTTCTTAGATATGCTATACCGGGGACGACCACAAGAACAGTAACCTCATGACAATCGCGAAAGCTGCCCCGGTATTCGGTATTACGGGGCAGCTATTTTTGCGCGATATGACTTGCAGGTACGATCCGTTTGATCAGCGGTACGAGCTCGGAAGCGAGTTCGCTGCCCCTCGAAGCGCCGGCGTCGTGCTTTGATAGGCCAGACCGACCCTCTTCCGATTAAACGGGCCGCCGAGCTCTAGATGGTCCAGCATCCATGAGGCGACGTCGTCATACGCAACGTTCAGCTCATGCAGCCGGCTGAACAAGTGTCCGGCAATCGCTGCCTCGGACCATTCCCGGATTGTCTCCGGAACCGGAACGGGCAGGATGTCCGTCGTGACTCGCAGACGAACCGGCTCCGGATGCTCCCTCGATTCCGTCATGGTTCCCGGACACATCACGGACCAATCGAGCGAAGAGCGCCGCAGCCGTTCGAAATTCCTGTTGTGGGCTTGAAACTCGGGCGGAAAGCCGGGTAAATTATTGCCGATCAGCGCCGTATGGGGAATATCCAGCAGCCCGGCGCCGCCCATGATCCATACCCGCCCGGTGAATCGGGGCTGGCTCTCGCATTGGCTGATCAGGGTATCGACGAGGCGAACGAATTCCTCTCCCTGCCCCGCGTGGCCCGCCGCCAGAATAGCGGCGTCTTGCTGCGCGAGCACCTCGCCGACGTTCGCCGGGTCCGTCCTATCGTCCGCGATCACCCTCACCTGCCCCGCGGCATGCTCGCCGAGCTGATCGCGCAGCTTCTTCGGATTTCGCACGAAAGCGGTCATCTGATGTCCCGAATTCAACCCTTGCGCCAGCACCCTTCTCCCTGTATTCCCCGTCGCTCCGAACACAATGACGTTCATGTTTCGTTCCTCCTATGGCCCCAATATTTGGTTGACTCAACCTTAGCATCCCTTCGCCATTCTGGTAAGAACGCACTTCAAAGTAAGGGACTTACTTTAAAGTAAGCCTGCCGGGACGGGAGCCGCGATCGTCACACGGAGAACGGCGGACGGAGAACGACGGCAAACGTGTTGGCGGCAATGAAAAAAAGCTGCCCGCGGCAGCTTTGGCATGACGAACGATTGCGTTTCCGGACAAGTTCATGGAACCGGCTTACGATGCCGATTCTTCGTATTTGCGCTTATTGTGGATTTCTCCCCAGGCACACATGACATCCGCGACGGGAATCAAGGTTTTGCCGTATTCGCTCAGGGAATATTCGACTTTCGGAGGAACCGTTCGATCGACGATACCTTCACGCTCCAGCTCCCGGAGATGCTGCGAAAGCATCTTTTGCGTGACGCCGGGGATCAGCTTCTCCAGATCGTTGAACCGCTTCTTGGATTCGATCAACTGCCACAAAATCATGGGCTTCCACTTGCCGCCCAAAACTTGAATGAACGTCTCGACCGGGCATTCGTGCTGATGATTCATGGTTCCATCCTCTCCTTGCTTCAAGGAGTGCATAACCTAAAATTTCCATGCCGAAATTTTACTATAGCGCCGCAACCGCGTCAATCTTCGAAAGCAAGCAGGCTGAGCGAGCCCGATGAACCGATCCGCCGGGCCGTGATGCTTGCCTGCCGAACCGGACTTGCGTGACCAGCATTCTCCTGTTGAGCCTCTTCGATCAAGCTTGTACAGTGAAGGAGAGGTGATAGAGATGCCGATATCCCTATTGCAGCATTGGCGGGTCAGACGGCTTAAACTGCGCGTATGGAACCGCCGGCTCCAGGAACGCCTGCGCGGTATCGCATCCGAATTCGGTTCGTCGGTCGAATGCTCCGTTCATGTGCGCTGGGGGCCGTTTTACGGCGGCAGCATGACCGTCGACCGCAGGTTCCGCCGCGCGAAAATCCTGATTCAACTCCCCTACGACGGTTATTTGACCGCCAACGAGCGGCAGGTGCTTCATCGGTATTCGCTTCTGAAGACGATGCTGCCTTATTTCATCCTGTATCACGAAGCCGCGCATCTGCTTGAGATCATGCCCTATATCGACAGCGCCGATCTGGACGGGCTAAAGCGACACGTCGCCTCGCACCGGCGGCTAGCGGCGGAAGCCGCGACGGCGTCTTCGTCCGCTTACCGGGAGCTCGCGTTCGAGGAAGCGGCCGACCGGTACGCTTACCGGATGATCATGAAGAACCGCGAGCATGCAGGTTAAGCCCGGCTTGCCTGCAGCTCTTGCTTGCTCGCCCGCTCGATGATATGTTCCGCCGTGCGCAGCGCCAGCGCCATGACGGTATTCGTCGGATTCCCTCCGCCGGAAGTGACGAAGGTGCTCGCGTCGCAGATGAACAGATTATCGATGTCGTGCGTCTGCCCGTAGGAATTGACCACCGAGGACGCGGGGTCGTCCCCCATCCGGCAGCCCCCCATCATATGGGCGGTATCCGGGACGACGAATTCCGGCCTGCCGCCCTCCGCTTCCAGAATGGCGCGCATCGTGCGAACCGCGTGGTCGATCAACCGGTTGTCGTTATCCCCGTAACCGAAGGTGACCTTGGCTCGCGGCAGTCCGTACTCGTCGCGCTCGCTCGCCAGCGTCACGCGATTATCCGCGTTCGGCAGCACCTCCCCGACCAGCGTCACCCGGCCGTAGTAGTTGTAATGGAGCATCGCGTCGCGGAACCGCTCCCCCCATACGGGGCCACCTTGCGCCTTCGAGATCCCTTTCGCGAATTCGACCGGCCTCGCTCCGTGGGCGTGCAGCGTGTAGCCGCGGACGAACGGCCGGTTCGGATCCGTCCGGTAGAAATCCTGCGTCGTCGCCAGGACCGGCGTTCCCTTGTACAGTCGGATCTCCCTCTCGAATCTCGCATAGACGTCATTGCTGCTGTGAACCATGATCGCCCGGCCGACCATCCCGCTGCTGTTCGCGAGCCCGTCCGGAAATGCCGGCGTGGCGGAATTCAGCAGCAATCTCGGCGTCTCGACAACGAACGCGCTCAGGATGACGAGCTTCGCCTTCTGCTCGTACTCGGTGCCATCATGAACGAACGCGACGCCCTTGGCCCTACCGTCGCTACCCATGACAATGCGCGTCACCATGCAGTCCGGGAGCACCTCGGCGCCGGCTCTTACCGCCTTCGGAATGTGCACGATCAAGGTGCTGAATTTGGCGTTCGGCATACAGCCCTGGTTGCAGAACCCGCGATTGATGCAGGGCGGGCGTCCTTCGAACGGCGCGGAGAGGATGGCCAGCGGCGCGACCGCGGACCGAATGCCGAGCTTGTCGCAGCCGTTCATGAACAGATACGCGTTCGGACTGAGCGGTTCCCGTTCGGGATACGGATAGGGTCCCCCATAGTTGCCCCAAGGAAAGCGCTTCGGCCCCGAAACGGCGATCTCCCGTTCGTTCCGCGCATAGTACGGCTCGAGATCCTCGTACGTAATCGGCCAGTCCTCGCCGGTGCCTTCCAGGGTCCGTCCTTTGAAATCGACATCGTGGAAGCGAAGGAACACGCCGGTAAAATGCGTCGTCCCTCCCCCGATGCCGCGGCCGGAATTGTTATGTCCCAGCGTCAGCGGGTCGCGTCCGTCCACGATCCGGGTATCCTGCCAGCCGAGCGACTGCATGGCCAGCTCGTCGCTGGCGAACTCCTTCTGCGGATCCCGGAACGGACCGGCGTCCAGAACGACGACGCTCATGCCGGCTTCGCTCAGCTCCTTCGCCAATACGCCCCCCGCCGCGCCGGCGCCGACGATGACCGCGTCGACTTCCTCGTTCGCGTATTTTCTCTTCATTGTTCCGCCTTCGCCTCCCATGGATCGAATTGGCCGAGCTGCGTCCGCACGTACCCTCGCGGGTACGCCGGACCGGCATAACCGATCTCGGACCACACCTCCGGATGCGAGCAATAGGATTCGACCGTCAACGCCAGCAGCTTCTGGAAGAACGGCTGCTGGGGGATGCCGTTCCAGATCTCGGACGGCCCTGCCGTCCCCGCGCCGATCTCCTCGAGCAGCTTTCGCTGCCGATCAGGACCGAGCTGCGCGAAAGAGGACGCATGCGCCGCCTTCGCGCACCGCTCGACGGCCTGCAAACCTTGGCGGATCAACGTCTTCCCTTCCGGCACCCCTGCTTTGCGCTGACCCTCTCCCGGCGACGAATGCAGCGTTTGATCGAAGTGATGCAGCACGAAGCGCAGCACGGCCGGCTTGTCGTCATGAAGCAGCTGCGCGCATATGGCAGCGAGCGTGTCCGCTTCCTGGCGGCTTAACGCCCGATGCTTCGGCGTCGCCGACAGCCGCGAATTCACGATCCCCTGCGTATGGGCGTCCCAGGCATCCTCTTCGTCCATCACGTTGAAGGACGGATAATGCGTCTTCTGCGTCACGGTTCACGCCTCCTTCCAATAAGCCGCGATCAAGCCCAGCACGGCGATCGCCGTGAACACCATCGGCAGGATGACCGGCGGGCCGGTCATGAAATTGCGCAGCGCGAAGCCGCCCACCCGGATCCCCACGCCGCGAACGTGGAAGTACAAGCCGATCATGCCCGCGACGGCGCCGATCCACATCAGGACGATGAACAGCGTATGCAGCCACGCCGCGTTGTACCAGACGAGGATGACCCCCGCGACGAAGAAGATCGGGGACCCGACCACGGGCATCCACATCACCTTATTATGAAAATTTTGACGATAGTGGTACAGCGTCACCTGAATGCCAATCAACAGAAAGGCAAGACCGACGAACAAAATCAACACGCGATTCAGCGACCAGTGGTCCCAATACATGCTTCAACCCCGTTTCGGCAAATGTTGTATGCCGTTATCGTCTCCGGCGCCCATGCCGATTATCCAGTTTCCGACATAAATACCGGGATGACTGCCATACTAACCGCGAATACGCAACGGAAGGCGGCACCCAACATGAAGATTCGAACCATAGAAACCTATCCGCTTCTCTATCGTCTTCCCTCGCCTTACGGCGATGCCAACGGGCTGAAGACGTTTCGGTCCGCCTATCTGATCCGGATCGGGACGGATGACGGCGTCAGCGGCTGGGGCGAATGCGCGGATGCCTTGGAGACGCTGCACAAAGGCTTCCATGAACGGATCATCCCCGAGCTGATCGGGCAGCCAGCCGCCGACCGGAGGAAGCTGGTCCGATCGGTGAAAAAGCTGCATGCCCGCGCCGCTTCGGCGGTCGGCATGGCGTTATCCGAAATCGCGGCGCTCCGGGCCGGGATGAATATCACCGAGATATGGGGAGGCCGATTCCGCGACAAGGTCCCCGTCTACGCCTCGTTCCAGTCCTATACGGCAGACGCGGACTGGCGCAAGCGGTCCGTCGAAGCCGTCGAGCGGGCGGCGGCCGCCGGCTTCGACGCGTTCAAGGTCAAGATCGGCGGTAAACCGATCGAGGACGATCAGCGGCATATCGCCGACGTACAGGCCGCCATATCCGGGAACATGAGACTCGCGCTCGATGCGAACCAAAGCTATGACGCGGCGGCGGCGCTCGCCTGGCGGCCCTTGCTGGAGCGGCAGCCCCGGCTGCTGTGGCTCGAAGAGCCGCTGCGGATCCAGTACGTCGCCGATTACGGCCTGCTCCGGCAACGGATGCCCGTCCCCCTTGCCGGCGGCGAGAACCTCGAGGCGGCGGCGGACTTCCTGCCGCTGCTCACGCAGCGCGCGCTGGACTACATCACGCCCGATCCGCTGCATGTCACGGGTATCGACGAGTACCGGGCGACGTTAAGCATGGCCCGGGCCTTCGGCATTCGCGCGACGCCGCACGCGTTCGACGGCGCGCTGACGCGGCTGCACGCGCTGCTCGCGCAAGCCTGTCTGGAGCCGTTCGGCAAGATGCAGCCGGATGCCATCGAGCCGGTGGAGTGGGACGCGATGGACAATCCGTTCACGGGGCTGGTCCCGCTTCGGCCTTCGGGTGGCGAAGTCGCCGTGCCGCGCGGGCCCGGAATCGGGATCGAGCTCGATACGGATCTCCTCGCCTTCTATCGGTGGGACGGGAGCCGTTACGAATGAACGAGAACAAGCGGAAGGAGCGTAACGGCATGTCCGACATTACGGCGACGCCGCCGTCCGCCGCGGGCACGGCGGTCCCTTATTCCCGCAGCGTGGCGAAGGCGATGCTGGAACAGCTGCGGCTCTGGGGCGTAAGACGCGTCTACGGCGTCACGGGAGACGCGATATTCGGCTTGATGGACGCGCTCGCCGACCAAGATCAAATCGCATTCATCGCTGTGAAGCACGAATCGGCCGCGGCGTTGATGGCGTCCGCCGAAGCCAAGCTGACGGGCGGGCTCGGCGTCTGCGTAGCGCAGACGGGGCCGGGCTTGGCGAATTTGATCGTCGGGCTCGGCGATGCCTATCTGGACAACGCGCCTGTTCTCGCCATCACGGGACAGTCGCCGCTCGCCAAGATCGGGACGCCGGCCAAGCAATTCATCGATCAGCAAGTGCTGATGCAGGCGGTCGCCGGATACAGCCGGCTCGTCGCCGATCCCGACGCGGCGATGGCCGGATTGACGGAAGCGATGCATCGCGCGCGCGCCAACCTGACCGTATCCCACTTGTCGGTTCCCGCGGACCTGTTCGGCCTGTCAACGGCGGTTCCGGCCAAGCAGCCCCCCGCCCCGCCCGTCGCGCAGCCCGATACGGAGGCGCTGGACCAGGCAGCCGGCATGATGCGTGCCGCGAGAAGACCGATGATGCTCGCCGGCTGCGGACTTCGGCACGAGCGGGATTCGCTGCTCAAGCTCGCGGAAGCCTGGGGCTGCGGGCTCGCGCTGGCTTATGGAGCGACGGGGATCGTGCCGGACGATCATCCTCTGTTGCTGAACGGCCTGGGAGAAGGAGGCAATCCTCATCTGGACGAGTTATTCCGGCAAGCCGACGCCGTCCTTGTCCTGGAGTCGGATTGGTGGCCCGAGGGCAGCGTTCCGCAAGGCGCGCGCGTCATCCGGACCGCCTCGCATCCTGCACTTCTCGGGCTTTCCCGGCCTGCTGAGACGGCAATTGTCGGAGACGGGTCCATGGTGTTGAAGCAGCTGATCGAGCGGATGAACGGTCATCCAGCCAACCCGTCCTGGCCGGAAGCGATTCGTCGCTGCAAGCGGGCATGGCAAGCCCGGCGGGAACGGGAAGCGGGCTCGCGCGAATCCCCGCTTCACCCGGCCGGCATCGTCCAAGCCGTCGGACGGGCCCTTGACGAGGATGCGGTCATTGCCTTGGACGAGGGCGATTCCACCTTGTGGTTCCTGCGCTGCTTTCGCGCGCGTAAGCAGCGCGTGCTGCTCTCCAACCGCTTCCGGACGATGGGCTTCGGACTCCCCGCGGCCATCGCGGCGAAGCTGTGCCGGCCCGAGCAGCAAGTCGTGTGCCTCACGGGCGACGGCGGACTAGGGATGGTTATGGCCGAGCTGTTAACCGCCGCACGATACGAGCTGGCAATCGGCGTCATCGCGTTCCGCAACGACAGCCTGCAGATGGAGCGGGATAAAACGGCGGGGCAAGGACTGCGGCCGAAAGGAACGGAACTGACGAACCCCGATTTCGTACGAGTCGCCGAAGCGTGCGGCTGGGCGGCCCGGCGAGTCGCGAGCTTGCGGCAATTGGAAGAAGCGCTCGAGCACTATCTGGGCGGCAGCCGTCCGTTCTTGCTGGAGGCGGATACGGCGCGCGTGCCGTTCCCCGAATTTCAATCCTAAAGGAGATCAAGCCATGACAACGACGAAGCACGCGCATGTATCCGTCCCGAACCCGTTAACGCCCGCTCCCCCGTATCCCGCACAGCAACAAGACCGACAGCCCGGCATCGAGTCGGCTATGAATCCGAGGCCCGTCTTCGATGACCCGGGCTATACGGGAAGCGGGAAGCTGAAGGACAAAGTGGCGATCGTCACCGGCGGAGACAGCGGTCAAGGCAGAGCCATCGCGCTCGCGTTCGCCAAGGAAGGCGCCCTTGTCGTCGTCGCCTATCTGGATGAGCATGCCGACGCGGAGGAGACGAAGCGGGCGGTCGAACGGAAAGGCAGCCGCTGCATGACCGTCGCCGGAGACATCGGGGACGAATCGTTCAGCGGACAATTGGTCGCGCAGACGATCGACCGGTTCGGCAAGCTCGATATTCTGGTCAACAACGCGGCAGAGCAGCATGTGCAGACCGATCTGGCGAACATTACGTCCGCTCAGATGGAACGCACGTTCCGCACCAACTTCTACTCCGTCTTCTATTTGACGAAGGCGGCTTTGCCCCATATGAAAGCCGGCGGCGCCATCATCAATGCCGCATCCTTGACGGCCTACGAAGGTAACGAGCAGCTAATGGACTATTCCGCGACGAAGGGCGCGATCGTGGCTTTCACCCGCTCCCTCTCCAAATCGCTGCACGGCAAAGGCATTCGCGTCAACGGCGTCGTGCCCGGCACGATATGGACGCCCCTCATTCCGGCTTCATTTCCAGCCGAACAGGTGGCGATGTGGGGGGAGAAGACGCCGTTGAAACGCGCGGGCCAGCCCTTCGAGGTCGCTCCGGCCTACGTCTATCTGGCTTCGGAGGATTCGTCGTTCGTCTCCGGCCAGTTCATCCATGTCACCGGCGGCGTCGTCATGAACGGCTAGCGCTGCGCCATGCCTGTAGGAAGTCCGCGGAATTCGCGGGCTTTTTCCTGTGCGCCTCAGGGGACGAACCGACCGGCCGCATCGTCTTCCCTTCCCGGACGATGAATAAAACGGATTCAAATGGAAAGAAAGAAATACATCACGGATATCCATCGGGAAGGTTCGGCATACCACAATGAACAACTTTCGAGACGAATATCGGAATCGGTATTATCAAGCCAATGTGTCGACCTGGGGCACCGTGCAGCTGCACCAGCGGAATCCCCATGTCGTGGCCATGTGGTCCGTTGCGTTTCCGGGGTTCGGCCACTTTTTGTGCGAGCGGTTCGTCACGGGCTTCGCTTTGTTTTTTTGGGAATTTTATATCAATCAAGTGACGCATCTGAACACGGCGATGATGTATTCGTTCAACGGCGAATTCGACCGGGCCAAAGCCGTGTTGGACGAAAAGCATATCTACCTCTACATTCCGGTTTATTTATTCGCCATCTGGGACAGCTACCGGATGACCGTCGACGGAAATAAGGTCCAAGTGTTGGCCAAACGGGAAAACGCCAAATTCCCGACGTTCGCGATAACCCCTTTCGGATGCGCAATTCTCAGCAAGAAGGACCCTTGGATCGCGTTTGCCTGGGCCATGGCCTTCCCGAGTCTCGGGCAGCTGTACCTCTTCCGCTGCATAAATGCCTTGTTGACGCTGGTAATGACCATCACCGTCCTCCTGAATTCTAACTTGGTGGAAGGCATTCACTACTGCATGTTATTCGACTTCGCGAAAGCCCGAGAAGTCGTCGACGAGCAGTGGTCCCTGTATTTCCCGTCGATTTATTTCTACGGCATCTACGAAACCTATACGAATGCGGTGGAAATCTCAAAACTCTACAACAACGAGCAAGCGAATTTTTTGAAAGAGCACCATCAATCCGAACATTTCGTCCTGTATAAAGGAGAAAAAATCGAATGAGCGTCCAGAGCGTCCAGATCTTCTCCACCTTCCAGCACTCCCACTATCTCGAGCTTGCGGTCAGCGAACTGAAGGATCATGAAATCAACAACATCTACGCAATCCCGCTCGACAATCGCCAACTGGATACCAAGCTGTTCGATACCATGCACGGCATGGACGGGACCTCCTTGGTCGATCTAGGGCTGATCCTCGCGATGATGTTCGGCACGATCGGGGTGGCGAGAGGGTTCATATGGGAGTGGGGCCCCGTCATATGGGGGCTGATCGGATCGGCAGGCGGTTTCGCCGTCGGATTTGTCATCGACCTCCTCGTGACCCACTATCGGCGAAGAAAACTCCGAACCGTGAAAAAAAAGCATGGTGAAGTGATCTTAATCGTGCAGTGTTCGAATGAACAATCCCGCTTGGTCGAGCAGACGCTATGGGGGAACCAGGCGATCGGCGTGGCCAAGACGCGCATCGTCACGGACCTCTAGCCGCGGCTGCGGCGCGAGATGCTCGAAGCGCCTCCCCATACCAAAGCCCGCGCTCCGCGCGGGCTTTGGCTGCGTCTATTCGCTAACGCCGGTTAGCCTCCGTTCTCGTGCACCTTTTCCAGGCCGGCGTTGACGGTCTTCATGATCCGGACCATGTCCGTATACGGCTGATCCTGCTGGTTGACGAGACCGATATTGAAATTCTCGTTGTCCCTCCGTCCCGTCACGGCTTGATCGTAGTAGGCGAACCAGCCCGAGCCGACGAACAGCGGGTTCGCCGCCTGGCTCTCGACATAGGCTTTGAACGCGAGCCCCCGCTCCGCGATACCGGCCACGCTGGTGCTCGCGTTGATCGGGGACAGTCCGCGTGCCGCATGGCTGAACGTGAATTCCAGGTTGAGCAGCGGCTTGTTGAACGATGCATAGCGCGTAATCCAAGTGGGATCGTTCGAATAATTGTCGACGGAGAACGCGTCTACGAATTCCATCGCCGCGGAATCCCATTCGAGGCTGGTCCTCCAGGTCGGCACGATCGACGCGCCCATGAACAGATGGTTTCGATCGTACTTGGAGATGATGCTCTTGATCGTCGAGAAGTACGTGCGGGAAGCGAGCCGAATATAGTCCGACACCACCTCTGCCGGCACGTTCGCGATATTAATGGACGCCGCCTTCAGCGCGTCGAACGATTCGGCGCTCGTGCCGAGCACCGCATTGACCGCGGCGAGGTCCTGGTTGTACGTGGCGGCGACCTGGTCGACGAACGCGCTCTTGGCCGCGGAGTCCGCCCCGTAGGTCAAGACGGTCTTCACGATATCGGCGTTCCAGCCCGCTTCGTTGTCGTACGTGTAGCCGATCAGCCACCGGTCGTTGCGCAGCTCTTTGAGCCGGGGCGCGATCGCCGCTTCGATGATGGACCGCGCTTGCGGGTCGAATACGTCGTAGGTCCATTGTATGCGCTTTAAATTCATCGGATCCTGAAGCAGCTCGATATACGGGAAATCCTTGATGAATCTCGGCTTGGTCCATTTCGAGAAGGCGTTGAATCCCCAATCGATGAGGCGCTTCCTCGTGATGCTCTCCCACCTCGCCTCGAAGTCGCGGCCGTATTTGCGCATGACGTTCGCTACCAAGAAGCTGACCCGCTCGCCGTTGCCATCGCTGGCATAGGCCGGGGCAAACGCCGCAGGATCGGGAAGCTCCTCGAACACCTGCCTTGGCGAGCCGTCCGCCTTGTGGTACGGCGTGCCGTAGCCCCATTCCCAGATGCTCGCGGCATCGACCCCTTTCAGGATGAATTTATAGCCCTCCGGCGTAATGAACCACCATTTGCCGTTGATTTGCTGCAGCCTGAAATACCCGGTGCTTTTATATTTCCCGCCGCTTTTTATCCCGCCGTATTGGTCGTACGTATACCGGTCCAGCTTCACCCTCGCCAGCGCCCCGGCCTCCGCCTTGTATTCCTGCCGCAGCTGCTCGTCGGACGTCACCTTGCCGTCCCACGTCTCATAGAGCCATTGGCCGTACTTATCCATCATCAGGGCATCTTTCTTCATCTCGGCCTGCAATTGCTCAGCCGTATAAGCCGGGCTCAGTTCCGCCCCTGTTTCGCCCGCCCCCTGATAGATTTGGACTTCCGTCAGCGGGATATGCTGATAGGGCTGCGAGCGCTTCATGTCGATGACGACGAACCGGGCCGTCTTGTTGCCCATCGGCACGTTGATCGTATTGTTGAGGTCGGTGCCCGTCCTCGCATACTTGCCGGCGATGTAGTAATAGTCCGGCGCCGCTTCATTCCGGTATTTGACCGAAACTTCCTTATACCCCCAATAAGTGTTAGGCGAATTCATGATGATGTTAATGGTGCCAATCGGATAGTCCTTCAGCAAGTCGATGACGACTTGGACCGTTCCGGCGGAGGTCGCGCTCCCCATCCATCCGGCATAGGTGGTCAGCACGCCGTCCGTTATGACGCCGCTCTCCGAGGCGATCAGCCCCGCGGCGCCTTTATCCGGCAGCTGACCCGCATCCGGCGCGATACTGTAGAGATAATTCCCGCTTGTCAGCAGCTCGCCTTCCGCGTTCGCGCGATCCCGATGAACCGCCACGACCGGCGCCAACAGGACGAGCGCCAGCAGCAGCTTCCCTGCCCATCCCCAACTCCATCTCCGTTTTCTCCCGCTTTGCATCGCGGATTCCCCCTTCCATGACCTGAAACCTCACAAGACCAACTTGTACATTCCCGTCGACCTACCCTTTCACCGCTCCGATCGTCATCCCTTTGATGAAATACCGCTGCAGCCACGGGTACAAAAAGACGATCGGCCCGATCGTGATGACGACCGTCGACAGCTGCAAGCTTGTCGCGGAGACGGGAATGTTCACATTCGTATTCAGATAGTCCAAATTTTGCGAATTGGATACGATTCTGCGCAGCATCATCTGCAGCGGATGGCGCTGCGAATCGTCGATGAACATCAGCGCGTTGAACCAATCGTTCCAATACGATAAAGCGTAAAACAACGCAATCGTGGCGATGACCGGCATGGACACCGGCCAGATGATCCGGAAAAAAATGTACAGCTCGTGCGCCCCGTCCACCGTCGCCGCTTCATTGAGCTCGAACGGCAGCGTGCGGAAATACGACGTCATGAGAAACGAATTGAAGGCGGAGAACAATAGCGGCAGCAGCAGCGCGAGCACCGAATCCCGCAGGCCGAGCCAGTTGGAGATCAGCAAGTAATAGCCGACCAGGCCGGGCGGAAACAGCATCGTGAAGTAAATGTAGAAGGACAGCGCATAGCGGAATTTGACTTTCGGATGCGCGGCTGCGTAGGCGAACATCGCCGTCATGAGCACCGCGGCCGCGGTACCGGCGACCGTGATGAAGACGGAGACGAGGCCGCTGCGGTACACTTGGCTGCCCTCGAACAGGAACCGATAGGCATCGAGCGTGAAGGCCGTCGGGAACATGCGGAATCCTTGCACGATTTGGCTCTCCGCCGTGAACGAAGCGACATAGACCAGCCAGAACGGAATGAAGCAGAATAAGGCGAACGCGCCGATGAACGTGTATGCGGCCGCCGATACCGCGAGCTGGGACGCATCGAACGGCTTCTTGGGCCTCGACTGCCCGGATTGCACCGCCGCCGGCTTCGTCCGCTCCGCTTGATTCCCCATGATAGACAAACCTCCTTATCCGGAACTAAAACAGCTTCGAATCGTGGTCGACCCGGCGGACGACCCAGTTAAAGAAGAGAATCGTCAGCAGGCCCATGACGGATTGAAACAGCGCGACCGCGGCGGCATTGCTGTAGCTGTTCATATTCGTCGACCGGAGCGAACGGTACGTATACGTATCGATGACGTCCGTCGAATCGAAGAGCAGCGAGTTGTCGCCGATAATGCCGTAGATCAAGCCGAAATCGCCGTAGAAGATTCGTCCCAGCGCGAGCAGCGTAAGCACGATGATCGTCGGCCGCAGCAGGGGGAGCGTAATGTGCCAGATCTGACGCAGGCGCGAGGCCCCGTCGATCCGGGCGCTCTCGTAGTATTCCTCGGAGAAGCCGGTCAAGGTGGCGAGGTAGATGATTGACCCCCAGCCCGCGCCCTTCCAGACGAAGATGAGCGTCAGCAGGGACGGCCAGACGGCCGGTGTCTGGAACCAATAGACCGGATCGAAGCCGAGCTGGCCGAGCATCCGGTTGATCATGCCGTCTTGCCCGTTGAAGAAGTTCAGCACCATCAGGTTCACGACCACGATGGATATGAAATGCGGCAAGATGACCAGCGATTGCGTGACCTTCTTGAAATAAGCGTGACGGATTTCGTTCAAGAGCAGCGCGATGCAGAGGGACATGACCGTGCCGGCGACCATGAACAGCAGGTTCAGGTAGATCGTATTCACCGTCACGCCCAGCCAGTCGGGGCCGGTGAAGAAGAATCGGAGATTGTCGAGTCCGACCCACTCGCTGCCCCATACCCCTTTGACGGGAATAAACTGCTTGAACGCCAGCAGATGGGCCGTCATCGGCACGTAGGAAAACGTAAACACGTAGACCACGACGGGAAGCGTCATGGCGTACAGCCATTTGTTTTTGCGAAGCTCGCGCCATATTCCCATGATCGGTCCCGCCTTTCGCGAAGGTTGTATCTGCATCGTACGCGTATTCCGCCCCGGAGGAACAGTCTTGAATGTATCAATGAGTATGAATGGCCACACTCGCCGGCGGTAGCAATCTTATGCCAAGCGGCCGTACGGATATTAACGCAGCGCGAGCCTGCGCAAAAAAACCCCGGCCCGCGATCTGCCGCTCGCATGGAGCGGACAGACGCACGGGGCGAGGCTTTGCCTTTACCTTTCTTTACCTTTACCTTTACCCTGCATGCTTATTGTTTCTTGCCGGCCAGATAAGCGTCCAGCTGCTTCTGAACCTCCGCCTGCACCTTCTTCACGTCGTCGTACGCCGCCTTCTTGAACTTCGCCAGCCCTTCGTTCGGCTCCGTCACGCCCAATACGATCGGGTCGTACAGCTCGCTCCCCGCGTTATTCAGTTGCGCCACTTCGTTCGCGACCGGGCTCGGATCGAAGGTGAAGCCCGCCAGAATGTCCGGCGTAAAATAGCTCGGATCCCGCTGCCACTTGTTCAGCGCGATCACGTCCTCGGGGAAGGTTGCATCGATGCGATCCAGCTTCGGATTCCATCCCCAGGCGAACGGAATGCCCGCGTACGGATTCGCCTGGATCGGCTTATACAGCCCGTCGCCCGCCTCTTCCCAATTCTTCCCCTTGATCCCGTACGCCAGCAAATCGTAATTGTCCTTCTGGTTCAGCCAGTTCAGAAACTGAACGGCGCGCTCCTTGTTTTTGCTGACGACCGGAACCGCGATGAAATTGCCGGCCTTGTAGGTCGAATTCAGCTTCATATCCGGGCTGTACAGCGTGAACGCCTCCGCGGCCGCGCCTGGAACCGACTTCTCCAGCGTGGTGCGGGTGCTGAGATTGACCCCGAAATCATTGAAGGTGGACACCGCCGCTTTGCCTTTCGCGAACTCCGAATTGCGCAGCGTCAGCGCATCCTTCGCCAAGACGCCGTCCTTGTACAGCTTGTGGTTCTGCTCGAACGTGCTCAGGATCAGCGGGTCCATATCATCGAAGACGTTATACACTTTGCCGTCGTTGCCCTTCGTGTACAAGCCGGGGTAATTGATCACGGACGCCAGATTGGCCGACGGGTCAAGCATTCCGGCCAGTTTCAAGCCGGTATGCTCGGTGCCGTTCGGAATATAGGGCGTCAGCCCGGGCTCCTTCTCCTTCACCTTGTACATGAAGCCGATCAGCTCGTCGTACGAGGTGATCGGTCCGACGCCGAGCTTCTCCCGAATATCCTTGCGGATGACGAACGTCCACGGACGGATGAAGTTCACCTCGAGCGGCACCGCGTACAGCTTGCCGTTCACCTTGTTCGCGTCCATCAGCTCCGCCGAACGGACGGCCTTGATGTCGGGCCCGTATTGATCGATCAATTCGTCGAGCGGCTCGTAGAGCCCGGCGGCGATATTTTGCACCGGGTTGTTGTCCCAGATCAGATCGTAGTCCTCCGCCGAGGACAGCGAGACCTGGCGCTTCTGGCGGACGTCGGACCAAGGGATGAACACGGCGTTCAGCTTCACGTTCAGCGAATCAGCCATGCGCTGCTCCATCTCCGTCTTGACTTCGTCCCAGTTCGCCGGCGGATCTCCGGGAAACATGATTTTGAGCGTCACCGCCTTCTGCGCGGTTCCTGGCTCGGATGTCGAGGTGCCGCCATTGCCGGTTGGCGGATCCGTCGTCCCGCCTGAATTGCAGGCGGACAACGCCGCCGCGAACATGAACGATGCCAGCCACAACCCTGTTTTGCCGATTTTCATAGCCCAGTCCCTCCCCATGAATACGCCGGACAGCAGCAGCGGCAGGCGAAGTCTCGCAGGTCCGCTAGACCGGCTCGTGAGTCCGATCATACCCGGCTCCCGTGAAACGGTACAGTACGGTATTCATCGAACGGTACGGAATATGACGATGAGGGACGTCGCGATTTTGTGGATGAATTTTGTGAATGAATTATGCAAATGAATCCGGTACGTCCGCGCTGCGCGGCGCCCGTTCAGCGCCCCGGCTTCGCGCGCGCGTGACGGTATTGACCCGGCGTCATGCCGGTTGCCCGCTTGAATAACGAGAAGAACGTGCTTTTCGTTTGAAATCCGGACTGCTCCGTAATTTCCGCGACCGTCCAATCGGTCGTCGTGAGCAGATGCATCGCGTATTTGATCCGCTGATCCGTAATATAATCGGACAGGGAGAGCTGGCCGTGCTCCTTGAAGATTTGCCGGACGTAGTTGACGGAGAGGCCCACGTGATCCGCAACATCGTCGACCGACAGCATCGGATTGTGCAGATGATGGCGCACGAACTCCATCATTTCGGAGACGAACTCTTCCTTGCGGGCCGAGCCGCTTCGCGGACGCTCCCGGTCCATCATCCGTAGAAGCTCTTGCAGCAGCCAGGCCTTTACTTCGCCGATGGTGGAGAACCGCTCGAGGAATACATGGATGCTCTTCATCCCTTGGAACGTGCCGGCGGATGTGAAGCTCCTCATGAGCGAGTAAATGATATGCGTCAGCTGCAGCTTGCATTCCTCGTAGCTGAGCCCCTGCATATGCCGGGTCAGGCTGTCCAGATCGGACGACAGCGCGTCCGCGTTCCGAAGCCGGACCGCGTGAATCGTTTGCTTCAGCAGCGCTTCGTCCGGTTCGCTCCCTTCCTCCGTCCGGTAGCGTTCCAGATCGTCCAGGGTGAATACCCGGTCCTCGTCGCATAGGAAAGCCAGCAGCGTCAGCTCATAGACGCGGTCGTAGACCGGCTGCAGATGGGTCCCTTCGTCCAGCGCGGGACTGACCGCCGCCTGCAGATCCAGCTTCAGCCAGCGCTTGATCTGCACCCGCGCGTCCGACAGCGCGTTCAGCACGAGGAGCTCCCGGTCATGCGCGGCGGCAGGAGCGACGAGCGCCACGATATGATCGGAGCCGAAGTCGACCGTTTCCGCCGCGAAGCCGTGGTTGGCCAGCACCTCCGCCGTCATGTTCCCGAGCGCGAAGCGCATCAGCTTGCGCGACGCGAAGTCGTAATCGTCCGTGAACCGCCCGTACGATTCCAGCCGGATCACCGCGATGCGGAACCTGCCTGTCCGCAGAATCCCGGTCTGCGTGCGGATATACTCCGCGGCAGGTCCGGAGGCCCTCGAGCCGAGGATCCATTGCCGCAAGAGATCGTCCTTGATCAAGGCCTTGCTGCTCTTAAGCGACATGTCCAGCTGCTCGAGCCGGCCGACCAGCGTATCGAAGCGGGAATCGAGCCAGGCGATCTCGTTGCCGGCGTCCTCCGGTCTCGCGGCCGGCTCCTCCGGCCCCAGCTTGGACTGAAGCCGCGCCGTCAAGTCGCTGATCGGCTTCAAGCGGCGATACGATTGCCAGTAGAGAAACAGCAGCAGCGCGAAGATCAGGACGACGGCGGAGGCGATGATGTCGATCCGGATACGATCGATCTTGGCTTGCCAGGCCGAGATCGGCGACAAGAGGTACACCCTCCAGCCTTCGATCGGCAGCACGGCCGTTTGAATCGACCAGGCGGCTCCGCCGGCGGTCCAATTCCAGCTCGTGTCGTCCGATGCGGGCTTCTCAGCCCGTGCCAGCTCCGACGCCAGCTCCGCATCGGCATTGCCGAGCAGGAGCGCATGGCCCGGTCCCTCGACGACCAGCTTGTTTTGGTCCTGATCGGAAATTTGCAGCATATGCTCGTTCAGCAGCGGCTTGTTGAAGAGGATCGACACGTATCCGCTGTAGCTCGCGTTCGGGCCGGCTGCCGGCACGACGAGCGCGAGATGCGACCGGCCCTGCACGGTATGATCGAAAAATTGCAAGTAAGGCGTCGTCCCTTGGCTGCGGACCGCCCTAAGCATAGCAGGGTCGTAGTAATCCTGCGGCGTATAGAGACCGGCTTCGGAAGAGGAGTAGATCTGATTCAACTGGAAGTTGAATAAGCAGACGCTATCGATAAACGGCTCGCTGTTCACGAATTCCCGCACGCTCGCAGCCGCTTTATACAACGTCAACGGAGAGTAATGGTCCGGACTCACGTTCAGCCACAGCGCGATGTTTTCGTCCGAATACACCCGAAGCGCGAACTGGCGTAACTTCTGCAGCGTAAATTCCGACGTTTGCACGACCTGCTGCATTTTGTCCCGGTTGGACGCGTTGATCTCGTCCATCGTGCTTTGCACGATCAAGCGGCTTACGTACATCGTGAACGCCAAGGTCAGCACGCAGACGGCCAGGCAGGCGTATAAAAAAAGGCGGACGTACATCTTCCTCGGCATAATCCGAATCCACATGCGCGCTTCCCCCGATCCCCCGCATTCCGTTTGACGACGAAACCGCTTCCCCGATTTGTCCACTATGAAATTTATTCCAGCCGTACGGATTCTATTACATCCCGGCCCGGGCGGCGGCTTGCCGCCCATGCTGCGGTTCGCCGCGTGTCAGGCTGCCGGACGCTCAGAGAGTGGCCGCAGGCGTTGCGATCGTTTGCGTTTGCCTTCCTTCGGAAAAAAAAAGGCCAACCAGTAAGACTGGTTAACCTGATCCTACGAAAAGCCGCGCAGCCGCGGCCTTCGCAACTTAAAACGTATTGTATACATTTTCGCATTCCTGCGCGGTCGGTTCATAGAAGCAGTGCTTCTTCCATCGCCCCACGAACGGCTGATTGTACCACGTCGGCGGACACGGCCCCGGATTCTCGAACGAACCCGGACGGAAATACCAGAGCGAGAATTTGGCCGGCCAATTCCGCTCCCCGTTCACGGACCGCTGCGCGAGGCGGCGTTCCCTGTCCCTTGCGCTCTGATAGAACATGCCATGCTGCAGCGCTTCGAACGCATGCGGCTGGTAGATCATTTGAGGAATCGTGCGGAGTCCTTTAAAGTCGGAGCAGTTCGCTCGAATCCGGTTAATGCCGACATTTCCGACAAGGAGCATGCCCTTCTCGCCCTCGGTCTCGGCTTCGGCCCGAAGCAGCCTCGCCAACATATCGATATCCTGTTTCCTGGCTTTTACGACACCCATTGGCTCACCTCTTTGGAGTTCTAGACTCATCATATTGTAGGCGAAGCGGAAGTGTGCCTCCGGCTGGGCCTTCGTCACGGGAGCCACTCGAGATCCTCGGCCGTCGCGGGCGCTTCCTCCGGCAGTACGCCGAACGTCATGCCCGGCACGTTGCGCGGCTTGTATTCGATGACGTCGGAGGAATAGATGGACACGTACAGCTTGCCCGGCACCGCCAGCGCGCGGATCAGGACCGGTTGGTTGTATTGGTTCTGAAAGGCGAAGTCGGGACCGTCCCAGCTCACCGTCGCGTCGCGGCCCGGCCGCACGTACGGCACGTTCCGGCTGTGCGAATAGCGCTTCACGATCTTCAGTCCCGCGCGGTCGCTCGCGTTGAACAGCGTGGAAGACACTTGGCAGATCCCGCCGCCGATGCCCTCGGATAATTCGCCTCTGACGATGACGGGCGCCTCCAGATAGCCTTTTTGTTTCGTGCGCTGGCCGACGATCCGGTTGAACGAGAACGTCTCGCCCGGGAAGATGACCGTATTGTTGATCGCCTGCGCCGCCAGCCGGATGTTGTGCGAACGGTTCTTGTTGCGGCTGTTGTAGTACGTGGCATACTGGCCGATGGGCTTCTCCTTGATCTCCGCCAGCAGTTCGCGGTCGACCCGCGGATAGACGGGCGCGAGCGGCGCCTCGATGGCGGCTGCCCCCGTGCCATAGAAGTACGCGTAGAATTTCTCGGTGAACAGCCGCTTGTCCAGCCGGTAGCCGAGCCGTTCGGCCACGATTCCCCCATGATCGCCGATGATCGCGTTGCGAGGCGCCTCATAGCTCCGCTTCTCCAATTGCCCGATAAGCGCGTCGAACTTGTCCAAATCCACCATGGTAAACCCGGGGGACGCGTAATCGGCACGATGAATCACGACGGGGTTCTGCCCGCGAAGCGCCACGGCTAATTGTTCGTCCGTCTGCTGTCCGTCGCCGGCGCCCGGCTGCAGCAGCCGTGTCAGCATCGATATCCATAACCAATTCATATTCCTTCTCCACTTCTTAACATGTTCAAGGCTGCCGATCGGATTTTTCGCGGCAGTCTCCTGCTTCAAGCCAGTCTCATGCGGTGTCGAAAATCAGGCATGCTTAACCCAATTTTTAGGGGATATTATGCCCTCGATTCGCAAGGCTATGCTTCCGGCATCCGGCCAATTGATCGGCCGAAGCGAATTGCGTTCGCTCGCACCGAGGGGGGTGGATATGGATCGTTAGAGCACTACCAATATTACCTGATTATGGTAGATTTAGAGAGAATCATCCATAGGAGGGAATAAGATGAGGCGACGGTTCTTGTTACTGGTGTGGGGAGTTCTGAGCTTGACGCTGCTGCTGCCCTTTCGGGCGGCGGCCGCGGAATCCGCTGCCATCGCGGCGGCAGCGTCTTCGAACTTGGAGGTCACGAGCGTTACGGGCGGATCGACGCATACGCTCGCGCTCGAACGGGATGGAACGGTGTGGGCATGGGGAAGCAATGAATACGGCAGCATCGACGGAAGTACGACCGATCATCATTATACGCCGGTTCGCGTACGCGGGCTCGATTCGGTGTCCGCCCTCGCGGCGGGCGATACGTACAGCTTGGCGCTCAAGCGCGATGGCTCCGTCTGGATGTGGGGCCGGAATTGGATTGACGGTACGAACAGGGTATCCCCCGTTCAGGTCGCCAATCTTAGCAGCGTGACGGCCATCGCCGCGGGACATTCCCATAACTTGGCGGTCAAAAGCGATGGAACCGTCTGGGCGTGGGGATGGAACGTTCACGGTCAACTGGGCGACGGCAGCCGGACGGATCGCGCCGCGCCCGTACAAGTCCAGGGCCTCGATTCGGTGATCGCCGTCGCGGCAGGGCAGCTCCATAGTATGGCGCTCAAGAGCGACGGCACCGTATGGGCATGGGGAAGCAATGAAAACGGTCAAAACGGGGTGCCCGGCGGCTCGATCATCTACGATGGCCCCTACCAAACCCCCTACCGGTCCGTGCCCGTTCAAATTCCGGGCCTCGATTCGGTGGTCGCCATCGCGGCGGGACAGCTCCATAACTTGGCGCTCAAGAGCGACGGCACCGTATGGGCATGGGGATGGAATGGTTCCGGCCAGCTCGGCGACGGCAGCACGACGACCCGTCCCACACCCGTTCAAGTGAACGGGCTCGGCTCGGTGTCGGCGATCGGCGCGGGCTCTTCGCATTCGCTCGCGGTACGAAGCGATGGCACCGTATGGGCATGGGGCCATAATTATTCCGGTGCGCTCGGCGATGGCAGCACGAACAACCATTCCTCCCCCGCGCAGGTAGCCGGACTCGATTCGGCAGCATCCGTCGCGACGGACGATGGCGCGCATAGCGTGGCGGTCAGAAGCGACGGCACCGTATGGGCATGGGGATATAACGGTTCCGGCCAACTCGGCGACGGTACGACGACAACCCGTAATGCGCCCGTACAAGTCGCGGATCCCGAGGCGCCGCGGTGGCCGGAGTACGATGTACTGACGGCGACCGACGTCACCGCTAACAGTGTACGGTTGAATTGGCAGCCGGCCACGGACGATTCCGGAGTCGACCAGTACTTGGTGTACCAGGATCAGACGCTGCTCGCTGCTGTAAGCCATGACGCCATTCACTATGACGTGAAGGGATTGTCGCCCGCTACGGCTTACCTCTTCGCGCTGGTTGCCGTCGATGGCGACGGCAATGAGAGCGTGAAGCAATTAGAGACGGTGACCACGGCCGCCGATACGCCGGTGTCCGAAGCCGAAACGCTGCTTTACCGGATGAACGGAACCCTGCTCGATGTGGACCAAGGCCGGATTCTATGGAAGGAAAACGGCGATAAGACGCTCTGGTTATACGACCGTACGGCGAAAAGCCAAGTCAAGGTCTATGATGCCGACGGGTCCGTTCGCGCCCTTCGGACCGCAAATCTATCCACGGACGGCGTGGTGTTTTCCTTATCCGACGGAACCGCGATGTATTGGGAGGGCGGCTCGGTTCGGCGCAGCTGGCAACGGGCAACCCCCTATGACGTGAAAGGCAACTTCGCGGTATTCGGCAGAAACGTGGTGAACGTCAAGACGGGAGCGTCCCGTGATCTGCCGAATGCGAATTTCAATAATCGGAACGCCTTCGATCTGTCCGCGGACGGAACGGTCGTGTATGAGTACAATTACGGTATTCGCCGCTACCTCGCCGACGGAACGGTCTCGACGTATTATCCGGCCGTGCCCGATTACCCGAACACCTTCAACGGGCCTTTGACGGACGGGAATCACCTCCTCTATACCGCGTATACCGTGGTCGAAGGCTATCCGAAATGGTCGCTCCAAGTTCGCGGCTCGGACGGCGAGGTGACCCCGATCGCCTTGAACCCGATCCTGAACGAGGATTACTATACGACCGACCCGAGAACCTCGTACCAGATCAACAACGGATGGATTGCCTATAAGGAATACGATAAGGCGGCGGAGCGCTGGACCTTGAAGGTCCGGTCGCCGGAAGGCCAGACCAAGCTGGCGTATACGGCCCCGAAATGGTGGCAGCTGACCGGCGTCCCGCTTGCCATCAAGCAGTTGGGAGCGGACGGCACGTTGGCGTTTACGTTCAAGGACACGACGTACCTGTATTCCGCCCAAACGGGCAAGCTCGTCTATTCGTTCGGCGGTCCGGGAGAGCTGCGGTACCGCGAGCATATTTTCGCCGGTCCCGCGGGCCAGCAGCGGTATGGCGCGTGGTACCGTGTGGACGGCGGCGCGCTGTATGCGATTCGCTTTTGAATCAATAGGAGCAGGTAACGGCACAGCTGTATGAGTCCTTCGGCGGTTCGAAGAACGAAGACAGCGGTTCGATTCCGTTTTCACTGCCCCCCTATCTGTAAACGCTATCTTCCGTTACAATGGACATGATTACGTTTACTCAATCATTCGTCCTAGGAGGAGCACGCAAGATGAACGAGCAATTCGAGCAGCTGTTCGACTCGGCCCGCGTACGTCAGCTGCTGGAGCAGATGTACGGCAGCGAAGAAGGGGAGCAGCAGATCCGCAGATACCGGAGATGCATGGAAGCCTACGGCGCGCAATACGGAGAGACCGCGTCATTGAACTACTTCAGCGCGCCGGGGCGCACCGAGATCGGCGGCAATCATACGGACCATAACAACGGCAAGGTGCTCGCGGCCAGCATTCAGCTGGATACGATCGCGGCGGCGGCAGCCGTAGACACCGGCGTCATTACCGTCGTATCCGAAGGGTATCCGGGCATGTCGGTCATCCGTCTGGACGAGCTGGAACCGCAGCCGGGCGAAACCGGGACGGCTGCCCTAATCCGCGGGATCGCACGCGGTTTCCTGCAGCACGGGTACCGAATCGGCGGATTCAATGCCAGCGTCGGCAGCAACGTGCTGCCGGCGTCGGGCCTCAGCTCCTCCGCATCGTTCGAGGTGCTGATCTGCCAGATACTAAGTACGTTCTATAACGACGGAGAGCTGGATGCGGTCATGATGTCGCGCATCGGCAAGTTCGCCGAGAACCGGTATTGGAACAAACCGTCCGGGATGCTGGACCAGATGGCCTGCTCGTACGGCGGGATGATCGCGATCGACTTCAAGGAGCCGGCCGAGCCGCGGATCGAGCGGATTCCGGGCACCTTCGAAGCGGCGGGTTACAGCCTGGTCATCGTCGGCACCGGCGGGAACCATGCCGACTTGACGAACGATTACGCGTCGATTCCGAACGAGATGCGGGCGGTGGCGCAGGCATTCGGCGCCGAGGTCTGCCGCGATATTACGGCCGAGATGATCTACGGCCGGCTGGCGGAGCTTCGCGAGGCGGCCGGCGACCGGGCGGTGCTGCGCGCGCTGCATTACCTCGACGAGAATGACCGCGTCGACCGTCAAGTCGCGGCGATTCAGGCCGGCCGGTGGCATGACGTGCTGAAGGACATCGCCGCTTCGGGGAATTCTTCGTGGAAATGGCTGCAAAACATCTACCAAGAATCGGCGTCCCGCGAACAGGGAATCGCCCTTACATTGGCCATCACCGAGCGATTCATCGACCGGTTGGGCGATGGTGCCTGCAGAGTGCACGGCGGCGGCTTCGCCGGCGTCATCCTCGCCGTCCTGCCGCATGCGGCCGTCGCGGAGTACCGCGAGCTGATCGGGCGTACGACGGGCACGGAGCTGTTCAAGATCCGGGTGCGCGAAGTCGGCGCGGTTTGCCTGAATAAGCGCATGTAGGTTCGGGCCGTTCGTACATGCATCCCTCCCTGACTTCCATCCATACGACAATAACGGCAGCCGATCTTTCTTCGGCTGCCGTTTTGCTTGGCTTCACGCGTTCGCGTTCTTATTCGTTCAGATACAGCGCGACTTTATTCTGAATGAGCTTGGCGACGTCTTCCGCCGACTTCTGCCCCTTGAAGTAGGCTTCGCTCTCTTCGGAGACGATCTCGTCGATCCGGGATGGTTTCCCTACGGCGTGAACCGCGCCCGTCAAGTAATCGTCGAGCTGGTCGAGCTGCGGTCCGTCGGCTGTGACGGTCACCCCGTCGGCAGGACCGTTCGGGAGCGTGCTGACCGTTCCGGCCTTTCGAGCCTGCTCGATCTGCTTGTTATAGGCGATCCGGCTGATCGGGAAGCCGCCGAAGGAGATATCGCTGATGGAGTAGTTGACGGCGGTGTTATCCGCGGGGACGGTCACCGCTTCCTCGGCTGCGAGAAAGGCGATGAATTGCCAGGCCTCTTCCTTGAACGGCGAGCTCGCGTTGATGCCGACGGTCTGGTTCGTCTGGAAGTAGCCGCCCGGTCCCAGCTCGGGCATGTGCGGCTTCGTATAGAGCTTAGCATGTCCTTCATAGGCATCCATCACGTATAAATAGTCGGACAGCGATTGAACGGGCATGTCCTGGAAATAGGTGGCTATCGATCCCTTGCCGGCGCTGCGTTCGACCTGCTCGGCGATGCCTTCGTCGAACATCGTCTTGATCCGCTGCAGCAAGCCCGTGAACGCCGGCGAAGCGAACTTCGCCTTACGGTTCGCTTCATCGACGTACAGCGGATAATTCTCGCTGACCATCTCTCCGAGCAAGTAATCCGGACTGCTGAGAAGCACCGTTGTATTGCCGCCCTTCTGGGCCAGCTGCTTCGCGACGTCCGAGAACTCGTCCCACGTCCAGTTCTTGTCGTCGATCTGCGTCCCGGTCTTGCCGATCGCGCCCGAATCGCCGATCAGCCCGTACAGATAGTACGAGAGCGGCATGGCGTACAAGCCTCCGCCGATCTCGCTGTTGTCCAGCACATTGGCGAAATAATCGCTCTTCTTGAACGAGACGTCCTGCTCCATAAGGCCGTTCAGATCGGCGAGCAGATGCCGGTTTGCATACTTGTCCACCGGCAGCAGGTCCAGCTCGAGCAGATCGGGGCCTTTGCCCGCCAGCATCGCCGCATTGGTCGTCGTGATGTATTTCTCGATGTTCGCTTCCTGTGAAGTGATGTCCTTGAATTCGGTCTGGGTGTACGTCAGCTCGATCGTGACGTTCGGATGCAGCGATTCGTACTTCTTCACGGACGCCTTCAGCTGTGCGCTCGGATTGACCGTGGCGAATACGAGCTTCACTGGACCGGACTGCTCGCCGTCCCCTTCCTTCCGGCCCGCGGCTTCGGCATCCGCTTCCTTAGCAGGCGGCTGGCCGCTTCCTCCCAGCGTGCCGGCGGCTCCGTCATGGCCTCCGGCTCCTTGTCCGGCCGCCATCGACGGATTATCGCCGCCGCCCGCGTTATTGCCGCTGCAGGCAGCGAGCAGCAGCACCATGAGACTGAGCGAGAGGAACAAACCTTTTTCGTTCATCGTCCTTTCACCTTTCCGGGACTACGCTTAGTTGCGCATCGCGCAGGCGTCCCGGTTAACAATATAAACCAGCGATGTGATCATCTCTTCGCCGACTTGTGATCAAAATGTCTCCGCGTTGTATCCTTGTCACGGCACAAAAAAACAACACCTCGGGGAGATGTTGTTTCCAGGCCGGGCCGCTATGACACTTGCTGCGCGGTTCGCGTATTCGCGGGATGCCGCCCGCAGCTCCTAGTCATGGACGCGCAAAATGATTTTCCCGGTATTGTGGTTATTCTCCATATGGGCATGCGCTTCATTCGCCTGCTCCCATTCCCACACGGAATCGACGATCGGCCGCAGGCGTCCGTCCGCGAAGCGCGGCATCGCGAAACCGACGAACTGCTCGGTGAGCTTGAGCTTGACCGCCAGCGGCTGAGAGCGCAGCGCCGTGCCGATGACCTGCAGCCGTTTCCGCAGCAGAAAGCCCAGATCGAGCTCGCTTACTTTGCCTCCGCCCATCGTACCGATGATTATCAATCGGCCGTCCGTCGCGAGCGACTCGATATTCTGCTGCCAATACGGGGCGCCGACGAAATCCATGATGATGTCCACGCCTCGCCCGCCGGTTGCCTCCTGCACGGCCGCGGCAAACGGGCCTGCCTTATAATCGATTGCCTGGCCGGCGCCGAGCGCGAGGCACGCGTCGCGCTTTTCCTTCGTGCCGGCGGTTACGATCGAGACGGCTCCCGCTTCACGCGCCAGCTGGATCGCGGCGGTACCGACTCCGCTTGCTCCCGCATGAATCAATACGGTATGGCCTTCCCGCAGCCCTCCGAGCACGAACAAATTCAAATAAGCGGTAAGGAACACTTCCGGAATCGCCGCCGCCTGCTCGAATGAAAATCCGTCCGGAATCCGCATCGCCATCCCGGCCGGAATGGCGACCCGCTCCGCGTATCCGCCTCCAGGCAGCAGCGCGAACACGCGGTCTCCGGGCTGCCAGCCCTTCACGCCGGCGCCCAGCTGTTCGACGACGCCAGCCATTTCAAGTCCGAGCACCTCGGATGCGCCCTGCGGCGGCGGGTACAACCCGCGCTTCTGCAGCAGGTCCGCCCGGTTGAGGGCAGTCGCTTTGACGCTGACGAGCAGCTCGCCGTCCGAGATCGACGGCTCGGCGGCTTGGCCGATATACAGCTGCTTCGTCTGCTCGTTGACCAATATCGCTTTCATGAACAACCTCCCTTAACGACTGGCCTGGGCGTGTGACGCTAGTGGTATAACCAAGAACGGCCGCGTCTATACGATCGCTGCGCTCGGGCGCCAGAGCGTCGAACGCAAGACAGCCAACGGAACGAAGGCTGCCTGCGGTGTACTTAGTTCATTCTACGCATCCGGTAGATTTCCTTTCTATCATGGGTCATACGCGATGCGGCTACTGTTAATCAAGTTCGAGCTTCGCGCCGGTGAGCTGCTCGCTCAGCTGCCATAACCGGCCTGCGGCTACGGGATCGGTCGCGCGAGGCCGTACGCCGTGCATCTCGGTCGATGCATCGCTCGGCAGCGCCCTTGCGATCTCGCAATCCGCGCAGTACACGCCGCCCATGCCGTCAAGACGCGGACTAGTCGCGCACCATACGCTGGTCGCGGCTCCTTGCGCAGGAGTCTTCCGGTTATTGGCGGGATCGATGATCGGCTTCCCGTTCTTATCGAGGAAGTCAAGAGCGTCGATGTCGGCCTGAGACAGATGCCGCTGCAGATCGGTTGCGATGCCGCCCGGATGGACGGAAAACGCGCGCACGCCGTACGGCTGTCCGATCGAATCGAGCGCGACGGCGAACAGCGCGTTCGCCGTCTTCGCTTGACCATAGGCGGTCCAGGGGTTATAGTCGCGTCGCTCGAAATTCCAGTCCCGGAAGTCGATCCCCGCGCGACGGTGCGCGTAGGACGAGAGCGCCACGACGCGCGCGCCTTCCGCGCGAACGAGCGCCGGCCACAGACGGCATGTGAGCTGAAAATGGCCGAGGTGGTTCGCCGCGAACTGCGATTCGTAGCCCCGTACGTCGCGTGCCAGCGGCGTTGCCATAATGCCCGCGTTATTGATCAGAATATGCAGCTGATCGAACCGGCTTAGGAAACGGTCCGCAAACGCATCAATCGACGCGGGACTCAGTAAATCCATGGCATCCAGCACGACGTCCGGCATATCGGCTAGATTCGCCTTCGCTTTGGCGATGTCGCGGGCAGGCACGATGACCGTAGCGCCGGCGGAGCGGAGCGCGCGAACGGTCTCCAGCCCGATGCCGGCGTAACCGCCCGTGACGATGACGTTCTTGCCGGTCAAATCTATGCCGCGAATAACTTCTGCTGCGGTTGATGAAGCTCCGAATCCGGAGCCGATAGGTGCTTGCAGTGTTGTCATAGTAGATCTCCTCCATGAATAGATCGGGTTGGGCTCATCTCGAGCCCCTTTATTATGCGACAAATCAGCGGTCAACCGTTATCAAAATCGTTTCAAATGATTGCCTGATCCTATCATGGGATTTGCACGCGGACGGCCTGTTATACTATGATGGGTCTCAAACGAAATCTGCACAGGAGAATGGATATGGCCCCACAGATGCAACAACTTCGCGAGACGCTCGCCGGGTTGATCGAACGGCTGACGGAACAGGAGAATGGCGTCCATCCGACGTCGATTCCGTCGCTTTTCTTATCTCGGCATACGAAATTAACCGAGCCGAGGAATGGCGTTCACGACCGGTCCGTATGCTTCGTCTTTCAAGGGCGGAAGGAAGTGCTGCTGGGCCGGGAGCGGTACCCGTACGGCCCGGACGAGTATTTGGTGGCTTCCATGCAATTGCCGGTCATCAGCCAAATCACGGAAGCCTCCCCCGAGATGCCGTATCTGGCGCTGAAGCTCGAATTCACGCCGGAGCAAGTGCTGCAGGTCATGAAGACGTCCGGCATCCAGCCTTCGCCGCTCGAGCAGGCGAAGCGCGGCATGTTTATCAGCGAGGTGGATGCGCCGCTCTTGGATGCCGTGACGCGATTAACGCGATTGCTGGATACGCCGGCGGATATTCCGCTGCTTGCGCCGCTGTTGATGCAGGAAGTCCTGTACCGCGTGCTTCAAGGGAAACACGGGGGGACGCTGGCGCAATTGGCCGTCGAAGGCGGCGGCGCATTTCGAATCAAAGCGGCCATCGATCATATTAAGGCGCACTACAACCGGTCGTTTCGCATCGAGGAGCTCGCGGAGCAGGCCAATATGAGCATTCCGACGTTCCATCGGCATTTCAGAGCGGTTACCGCCATGACCCCCATCCAGTTCCAAAAGAAGCTGAGGCTGCAGGCCGCCCGGCAGATGTTGTTCGCCGAATCGGCGAACGCCGCGGACGTCGCCTTTCAGGTCGGGTACGAGAGCCCTTCCCAATTCAGCCGCGAGTATGCCAGAATGTTCGGTCTGCCGCCGATTCAAGACATCAAGCGCCTGAGGCTGCTGGATGGTTAAGGCGCCGCTGGCTTTCACGGAACCTCCGCCAAGGACCGGTATCGATCGTCCACGATCAGCGAAGGCCCGGACTCTTCCAGGGTCTCGATGATAAATCCGAGCAGAATGGCTTGATTGTTCACCGCTTGCTTATCGAGGGCCGCGCCCTCCTCTGCCAACGGCTCCTCAACGGTAAGCTCGGCATGCGGCATAATCGTCTTCCGGACGGCGATTTTGGGAAACCGTTTACGGATCGCCTCCGTCTGGAGGTCCGCGTTCAAGGCCGGCTCGATCGATAGGATCGTGTAGGCCGCGTTCCCGTTATTCGTCAGTTTGAAGGCATAAGTTCCTTCGCGGACTTCCGTATCGCTGACATGCAGATCCATGCCCGCCCGCGTCAAGCCTCGAATCGTATTCAAGACCGAACCGTCGTGCTTCCGGATGTAGTAAATGACGGCCGGCGTATTCTTGATCGGCGGATTACCGGCGGCGTCGACTTCGACCGACCAGACGAGCACGTCCTTCCGGTCGGCTTCCGAGTAGAAATATCTCGTCGACGTTTCCGTCCCATATCGGGTCCAGAGCTTCGCATCCGCGTAACCGTCCCGCTCGGCTTGCCGGAGGGCTATTCCCTCCGCTTCGCGCGCCGATAGGCCCGTGTCACGATGATCGATCAGGAAGGCGATGCACCCGGCCGCGAAGATCACCCATGGCAGCAAATAGCGCAGCTTAACTCCGGCCACCTCCCATAATTTTCTATCCCATTCGATTAGACGCTTCTTCCGCAAGGTTAGTTGCGGTCTTCCTTCGCTTACAAATCCCACCCTCCCCCACCCTCCAAGAGGTATCAAAAACGTCAATCCGGTCATATTCGTCCGCTGTATCTCCCGCCCGCTTCGTATAAAATAGACGTGCTTCCCCTGCATGGCATCATGATCAACCTAGCGAGCATTCGACTTCGGAAAGGAGGCGAACTTGCGTAACCGTTCGGCGATGATCCATCTCGAATAGGAGGAATTGACATGACCATCCGGATAAAACCGGCGTTCCAGCTCTTCATGGCGGCCGTTATGGCGGCCGTACTGTTTATCTCGTTCGGCAACGACGCCAAGGCGAAATCGCTCGCCTTCGCCGCTTCCGACGACGCATGGATGTGGGGCACGAGCTTCATGGGCAGCTCCACGGCAAGCTTATCCGTCTACGGCGCTCAGAACAAGAAAGCGTATCTGAAATTCACGGCCGGCGGCGCGGACACGATTCAAGACGCGATCTTGAAAGTGACCTGCGTGACCGGCGGGACGGCCACGATCGAAGCGTATGCGGGAATGGGCAATACCGCGTGGACGGAATCCACCCTCGCCTGGAATAATCAACCCGCCGTCGGCAGCTTATTGGATTCCAAAAACACGACCTTCGTCGCCGGCAGCACGTATTCGTTTCGCGTGAATGGCCTCGTCACGGCGAACGGCACGTATTCGGTCATTTTGAAGTCCGCCGCCGGAAGCGAGGTCGCCTTCGCCTCCAAGGAAGGCGTTAACGCACCGCAGCTGATCGTCTCCGACGGGACGACGCCGGTCTCTTCCGAGGGACCGAGCCTCGCGGGCTACACGCTCTACAGAGACTATTCGTTCGGCACCTCGCGCGGCGTGAACAGCTTGACCTCCCTCTCGAACAATTTCAATGCCTACGGCATCGCGGGCACGACGGTCATCAACAAAGAATGGCAGCGCTACCAGCCGATCAATGCGACGAACCACGTCCTGACCGCCAACTCGCTCGATCTGACGGCCGTCGCCAATCTCGGCGGCGTCTACGACGGCGGCATCAGCAGCGGCCAGATCACGACGAAGGAGACGTTCTATCCGTCGAACGGCAAGACTTACATGTTCCAGCTGCGCGCCAAGATTCCGAACGGCGTCGGCACCTGGCCGGCCTTCTGGATGTACTCGCCCGGCGGCACGGGCTCGACGAATTCCGAGATCGATATTTTCGAATTCTTCAACTCCCCGACGCAGAACCACTACGACTGGACCGGCTACGATCACGGCTCCGGCGAGGGCGACAATTACTACAGCATCATGACGAATCAATGGGTGTGGCATCCGGGCATCGACTTCTCGGCCGATTACCATACGTACACGCTCATCTGGAAAGAAGGCGAGATTCAGAAGTGGGTCGACGGCACGATGGTGAAAGGGACCAATTTCGCTTGGTTCGGCCCCGCGCCGCAAGTGCTGATCAACCTCGCCATCGGCGGCAGCCCGAACAGCAATCCGACCGCCGCCACGTTCCCGGCGAAGTTCAGCCTCGATTATTTCCGGGTCTACGTGAAAAATTAACCCTTCCCCCGAAGGCATACGAAAAGAGGGATACGAAAAGGATGAAGCGAGCGCGCTTCATCTTTTTTCGCTTCCCGTTCATTCCCCCGCTGCCTCCCCCTTGTACTGTGCAGATTGCACCGGAGCGCTACAATGGAACAGGAAGTTAATAACGGTTGACTCCCCGGGCGCCGTACCTTACATTGAACCTTGTAACCGATTCGGTTACAATTGATAAGCGAGGTAATTAACCGCGTTAAGGTTCTACGCGAACGATGGCAAGCTGCCTCGAACCAGGCAAACTGCTTCGAACCGGGCAAGCCGATTCGAACAATGGTCAGGTACTCCCAGCAACTTCCCCATTATTAATCATCGTTGTCTACAGCTATGATAAGATAAACGAGAACCCGTAGGATGCCACGAACGAAAGGAACCTTCATGAGCGATAAAATTATGGTCATCGAAGACGAAAAGAAAATCGCGGACGCCATCGCCTACGCGCTGCGGCGGGAAGGCTACGCCGTCGACGTCGTCCATCGCGGCGACGCGGCCCTCGAGCGGCTGCCGCTGTTCAAGCCGGACGCGCTCATCCTCGACGTCATGCTTCCCGGAACGGACGGCTACGAGATTCTGAAGAAGCTCCGGGAGAAGGGCCGGCGGATAGGCGTCATCATGCTGACCGCCAAGGAAGATATCGTCCACAAAGTATTGGGGCTCGAGCTCGGCGCGGACGATTATATGACCAAGCCCTTCGACATGCGCGAGCTGCTTGCCCGGCTGAAATCCTTGCTCCGGCGGATGCAGGCCGCGGAGGACAAACAAGAAGCGACCGAGCTCTCGCTCGGCCAAGTGGTGCTGCAGCTGTCCAAGCGAACGGCCTTTGTCGGCACGAAGTCGCTGGATCTGACGCCCAAGGAGTACGACCTGCTGACGCTGCTCCTATCCAGCCCGGATCAGGTGTTCACGCGGGAGCAGCTGCTGGATCGGGTCTGGGGCATCGAGTACATCGGCGGCACGAGAACCGTCGATATTCATGTGCAGCGGCTGCGCAAGAAGCTCGGCGAAGCAAGCGGCAAAATGATTCAAACCGTGCATGGCGTCGGCTACAAAGTCTTGGGTGGCTACCGTGAGAATTAGCATCAAGCTGAAATTCAGCATTTTCCTGGCGTTCCTGCTGCTGCTGACGGTCTTCATCCTTAGTCTGCTCGTGCTCGAAGGCATCAAGAAGAATCAGACAGCCCAGCTGGAGCGTTACTTCGCCCAACAGGCCGCAACCGCGAATATCTACCTGCTCCAATCGCTGATGGAGGAATCCCGCAAGGTGCCTCACACCTTTCTAGCCGCCAAAGGACGGGATTTCGCCAAGCGGCTCGAGCTGATTACGGGACAATCGGTCGTGCTCTACGATCAGTACGGAGCCGTGCTCAGTTCGAATCCGGGGCTGACGGCGTCGGATGGCATCCGCAAGACATTGGACCTCGCGCTCCGCGACAAAACCGCCTATCTGATCGAGAACGACTCGCTCTATTACTTCGCCCCTCTTCGAGTAGGCAGCGGGCAGGTCGGCGTCGTGCGGTTCTATGATTCGTTGGCCGACGACCAAGCGTTCCATGACCGGATCAGGCAGCTGTTCATCACCATCGGCGCGAGCGTATTCATCCTCAGCTTCATCCTCGCTTACTTCTACTTCAATTCGTTCGCGAGCGGCATCATGAAGCTGAACGGAATGGTGGATCAGATTCGCGCCGGCAATCTGGCCCCCGCCGTACTGCGGCGCAAGGACGAAATCGGAGCCCTCAGCGAAGGGATCCGCATGATGAGCCGGCAGATCATGAAGACGATGCAGGATAAGGACCAGGAGCGGGAGAAGCTGGCTCTGGCGGTTCGCAAATTATCGCAGCTCGATCAGCAGCAGAAGCAGTTCATCGGCAACGTCACGCATGAGTTCAAGACCCCTCTGACATCCATTAAGTCCTATCTGGATCTGCTGGAGATGTATCCCGACGACGATCAGCTGCTCGAGACGGCCAAAACGAACATTCTCGGCGATACGCAGCGGCTGTACGAGATGGTCGAGAAGGTGCTGCAGCTCTCCGCCTTGGAGAAGTACGAATTCGAATTCCACAAGGAGAAGCTGGACGTACGGCAGCAGATGCGGACGGTGCTGGACAGCCTGCAAGGCAAGATGGATAAGTTCGGCATCACGGCGGAGACCGAGCTTGCCGAAGCATACGTCGAGGCCGATAAGGAGCTCCTCTCCATCGTGCTGGTGAATCTGCTGGATAACGCCATCAAGTACAACAAACCGAGGGGCCGCATTTTCGTCAAGACGGCCTTAACCGATGGACGGGTCGTCATGGAGATCGCCGATACGGGCATCGGGATTCCGAAGGAAGTCTCCCACAAAATATTCGATCCGTTCTATACCGTCGACCGGAACCGGTCGCGCGAAATCGGCGGCACCGGACTCGGCCTCTCGCTGGCCAAGAAATACACGGAATCCCAGGGCGGCTCCATCGCGCTCGTCCATACCGATTCGGCAGGCACCCTGTTCCGCCTTGTCTTTCCTGCCTACGGCGAGCCGGTCTCGTGAACAGCGCGAAGCCAGCCCGTCCGCTGCCAACGATGGCGGCGGACGGGCCGGCTATTTGCTGCTGCGGTTAACGCTGCAAGGAAAAATGAATATCGATGACGCCGCTCCGGGAGGGCTTCTCGTTCCATTCCGCGTAGACGAGCCGCTCGCCGGAAGGACTCCAAGCGGTCGTGACCGGTTCGAAATCGACGGCGATCCGGGTGGACTTATCGGTCAGCATATCGTACAGATAGAGACCGTTTACGGCCGCGCCGTTCGCATCGGATCGCAGGCCGTAGGCGACGATGCGTTGATCCGGCGACCACGAGATGCCGGTCAGCTCCGTCCCCTCGGCGATCGTCCGGTCGATCTTGCCGTTCAAGTCGCATAGGAGAAGCGTCGTCTTGGCATCGTTCACTTGCCGCACCAGCAGCTGGCGGCCGTCCGGCGAAGGAAGGACGTTCGTCACATTGTCGAGGTGCAAGCTCTTCTGCTCCAGGGTTACGACGTTCAGCGCCTTGAGCGACGCGTCGGATTGGGTGTTGTAGTAGAGCGTGTCCCCGATCTTCTCCACGAGATACAGCCCCGCCTCCTCCAGCTTGCCGGCCGCCGTCATTCGGCCGTCCAAGGTCGCGAGATACGCGCCGCCGCTATACGCCGAGCCTACGATCGTCGCGGAATCGGCCCAGCTCGCGCTCGCAGCCCCTCCGATCGGCGCTCCGGTCAACCGGAACGTGTCCAGGGAGTCCATATTCATCACGTTATAGACGGAATCGCCAAGCGAATACTCGGCATAGATCAGATGCTTCTTGTCGGGCGACAGGACGGCCCCGCCCAAATGGGCATTCTTCTGCTCCTTCAACAAGGTGTATTGGCGCGTATCCAGGTCATACAGATACAGGCTTCGGGGATACGAATCCGCGAGTTCGGCCAGGGACATCTTGCCCAAGGCTTCGTTTTCCTTCGCCACGATAATCGTATGCTCGTCGACCCAGTCCATGATCTCCGCTTGATCAAGCTGCACGATATTCTCGATGGACTCGACGGGCATGTCGGGCTTCCCCGCCTTGCTGTCGGCGTCGCTTACGACGGTGATTCGCGGTTCGTTCCCTCCCTCCGCACAAGCCGTGAACAGGCAGGCAGCGGCCAGCAGCGGGATCAGTTTCATTGCGGTCATTCTTCGAATCATGTCAATCTCTCCTTTTTATCTGTCATTCCCCTATTCGTGCCAATCGTGTCAGACACCCTCGATCAATCACAAGTACACTGTAACAAATCCTTGTTCCAAAAAAAGAAACGAATGTTTCGAAGATGTAAACAAACCTATCGAATCTGTCTCGCATGGATAGGCAGCCCGCGAAATAACAAAAACAGCCGATCCGAAATGACCGGCTGTATTAATATTACTGCGAGTTCCCGTTCAAGCCTTACCGTGCGTTCGTCAGGCTCGATCCATTCTTCACGCCCCGACATAATACTGCGCCTGCGCATTCCAGAGCTCGGCGTATTGCCCGCTTCGGTCGGCGATCAGCTCGGCATGGGAGCCGCGCTGCACCAGCCGGCCTTCGTGAAAGACGGCGATGTCGTGGCAGAACCGGCAGGACGAGAGCCGGTGGGAGACGAAGATGGCCGTCTTGCCGCCGATCAACGTATTGAAGCGCGAATAGATCTCGAATTCCGCGATCGGGTCCAGCGCCGCCGTCGGTTCGTCCAGGATGACGAACGGCGCGTTTTTGTACAGCGCCCGCGCGAGTGCCGCCTTCTGCGCTTCGCCCCCGGACACCTCCACGCCGTCGTCGGAATAATCCTTGTGCAAGTAGGTATGAAGCCCGTTCGGCAGCCGCTTCACCTTATCGCCGAGCCCCGCCAGGGTGAGGGCATCCTCCGCCCGCGCCGCGTCATAAGGCTCGGAAGCGGCAACGTTATGCCCAAGGGAGAAGGCGTACAGCTTAAAATCTTGAAACACGACGCTGAACACGCCCATATAGGCCGAATAGTCGTACTCCCGGATGTTCACGCCGTTTAACGTGATGACCCCCTCCGTCGGTTCGTACAGCCGGCACAGGAGCTTAATCATGGTCGTCTTGCCGCTGCCGTTCAACCCCACGACGGCCAGCCGTTCACCGATCGTGAGCGACATGCTGAGGTTCCGGATGGCGTAATGGTCGGACCCGGGATACTTGAACGACACGTTGCGAAATTCGAACGCCAGTCCGTCCTGCGGGATAGGCCTGCTTGCCTCGCTCTTGCGCGTATGGTCCGGCAGGTCGAGATATTCGAACACGAGCTCGAGATACGGGTTGTTGGTCAAGTAATTGCCCAGTACCGAGACCAGTTTGGCCAGGGCGCCGACCGCGCCCGTCACCGCGCCGATGTATTGCACCACGCTGCCCAAAGGATACATGCCGTAGAGCGCCCGGAGCCCGATGAAGAGATAGACGCAGCCGCCCAGCACGGCGTTCATCGCCGCCGCCAAGGCGTTGTTCCTGCCGAACAAATTGAAGATCCGGTACCAGAACTCCGCGCCGACCGATTGATTGTAGTGCTCTTCGATCGCCCGCGCCTGGTTATAAAGGCGAATGTCCTTGGCGGCATTCTTGGCTTGCATATATTCGTTGAAGAAATGCACGTAGGTGTTGGCTTTCGGGTTCTCGTCGAACACTTGCTTCTTGATCCGCTTCTCCCGCTTCTTCAGCGCGTAGGTAAAGGGGAGATTAAGCAGGATCAAGAGGATCAGCAGCCCGGTGGCAAGCGGCGACGTCACGAACGTATGCGTATAGGCCGAAGCGGATGTAAACATCCCGGCGAACAGGAACACCGAAGCCGTCAGTTCGAAGATCGACTGCAATAATTCCGGTAAACTGTAGTGCAAGCGCAGGAGCCCGAGCCCGTTGCCGTTCGTTTTGGCCTCGATATCCGCCAACCGTTCGTTGTTCATTGCGTCTTCCACTTGATCGTAATTCAGCTCCATATAGCGGCTGCCGAGGAAAAAGTAGAATCGCGCCCACAGCGTGCTGTTCAAGGTCGTGATCCGGCGCGTCACCGCGGCCTGGATCGCCGAGCCGGCAAACGCCAGCCCGACGGCAAGCCCGGCATACAGCGAGATGCGCCCGAGGTCGCGTGCGCCGGCCAGCTCGTTGATGATCTGGGCGGACAGGAACAGCACCATCAGCGGCTGGACCGCCTTGATAAAGGAGGAGACGACGGTAAGCGAAATGTAGCCAGGCGTCAACCGATGGATTATGCCGTAACCGCGGCTCAGATTACGCCAGATGGAATGCTTCTTCATGACCTGTGCCCTCCTCGTCCTGATAGTAGTGAGACTGCACGCGAAACATCTCGGCATACTTCCCGCCCGCGCGCATCAGCTCGTCGTGCGTGCCGCACTCGGCGATGCGGCCGTCGTCGATCAATAGAATCCGGTCGCAGAACCGCGTGCTGGCCAGCCGGTGCGAGATGTAGATCGAGGTTCGGCCCGCGGTCAATTCGGCATAACGCTGGTAGATCTCGCTCTCGGCGATCGGATCGAGCGCCGCCGTAGGTTCATCCAGGATGATCACCGGCGCGTCTTTATACAGCGCGCGCGCCAGCGCCAGCTTCTGCATCTCGCCGCCGGAGAGCTCGACGGCGTCGGCGTGCACGCGGCGCACGAGCAGCGTCGATTCGCCCTTCTCCAGCCCGCTTACCTTCTCCATCAGACCGGCCTTGGCGAGGCAGCTCGCTACCTTCTCGTAGTCCGTCTCCTCCGGGGGCTGCTGCGACACATTGCCGGCGATATCGCAGCAGAAGAGATGAATATCCTGAAAGACCGTCGAGAACAGCGAGAAGTACGCATCCCGGTTATAGCGCTTCACGTCGACGCCGGCGAGCGTAATCTCGCCGCATGTCGGCTGATAGAGTCCGCATAAGAGCTTGATCAGCGTCGTCTTGCCCGCTCCGTTCGCCCCGACGATGGCGATCCGCTCTCCCGGCCGGATCGCCAGATCGATGCCGCTCAGCGTCGGTAACTCAGCCGACGGATACGTATAGCCGACGTTGCGCAGCGTAATCGCGGGAGGCAGCCGGTCGCCGGTCGGCAGCGCATGGCCGGCGCCGGTATTGGAACGATCGGGCACATCCAGGTAAGCGCGGATGTCCGACAGCTCGCTTAAGGCGCGCATCAGATCGCTGGCGCTGGTCAGGATGCCCGACAGCCAGCCCGCGAACGCGCCGATGGCGGCAAAGACGAGCACGAAATTGCCCAAGGTCATATCGCCGTTCATCAGCAGGTAGACCAGGAACGCGTACGCGGCTCCGTCGCGGATCAGGCTGAGCGCCGCATCCGTGAGCTGCGCCTTCATATCGCTTGTCGCGACCTTTTTCTCGCTGTCGGTGCTCTCCGCGAGTACGGACCGGAAGAGTCCGCGGATGAAGCGGCCGAGGTCGTAGAGACGCACGTCTTTACCGCCGGACGGCTCCTTCGACACCCTCTGCAGATACCAGAGCTTGCTCTGATGCTTGGAGCGCTCCTCCCGCGTGTTCCTCTCCGTCTTGCGGGCGCGGGTGAGCGCGAACCAATTGATTCCCGCCGAAGCGGCCAGCACGAGAATAATCAGGGGATGTACCGAACCGATCACCGTTCCGTAGGCCAGCAAGCCCAGTACGTTCATGAGCAGCTGCGACAGGTTGCGCGGAATGTTCGATGCGGGCGAATGATTGCTTTGCATGGCGCGCGAGGCTTTCTCGCCCAGCTTGGCGTACCCCGGGCTCTCGAGCACTTCGTAGTCCATATGCAGCTGCTTACGCATGACGGTCTGCAAGTGCTTCAGAATGCTGATGGTCCCGACCGATTCATGGGTGATGAGGTCGGCGTAGCTCTTCGCGCTGCTGAGCGCGGCCAGCAGAAGCGCCAGGCCGCCCACCGTCAGAATGAACGCGCCGGGCGTGACGCCGGCCGTCAGGTTGTCGATGACGACCTTGGGCATCAGGATGCTTACGAAAGGCAAGCCGACGCCGACCAGCGCCGAGACGGCGCAGCATATCAGCGTCAGCGGTCTCGCCCGCCAGTGCAGCCGTATGGAGTACCGAATGTTCGACCAGGCGGAGTACGCCGCTTTTTGCTCCGTGGACATGCTAGAACCTCCCTATCAAAATTTGGCAGAATCGCGATAACGACCTCAGCATAGCACACCCGCGAATGCCAACCTATCAAGCAGCAGTTGAGCGCTGGCATTCAACCGGCGGTAGAATGACCGGCGGTTGAATAACCCGCGGGAATGCCCGCGGCCGGTCATGTGTTCGCGTATTTCGTTGGGAAGAGTATATCGCGGCACGGCCTTTTTATCATACGTCTACGGATGGATTGAACGTCCGTCCGCGGTTCCAATATTTCCAGCTAAGCCGCCCCCACCGGCTTCGCATCCATCGCCCCCTGCCGGCCCTAATAAGGCCTGGTGCACAACCAAAAAAAAGAGGCCCACAGGGACCTCTCGCGAATCGAATGATACTATCGCAGCGACTTAAACGCCGTGCGAAGCTCGGATATCATGAATTGCGGCTGCTCCCAGGCGGCAAAATGCCCGCCTTTCGGCAATCGGTTGTAATGAATCAGATTCGGGTACGCCTTCTCCGTCCAGCTCCGCGGCGCCTCGTACATTTCATCCGGATAGACGCTCACGGCCACCGGAAGCTTGACGCCCTTGACAGCGAAGAACGAGATGCCGGCGTTCCCATTCTCCCAGTACAGCCGCGCGGCGGAAATCGCGGTCTTCGTGAACCAGAACAGCGAGATGTTGTCGAGCACGTCATCGCGCGTCAAGCCTTCTTCCACGCCGGCAAACGATCTCGTGATCATCGCCATGCTCTTCCAATCGTGATCGATCATGAATGCGGCCAACCCGACTGGCGAATCGACCAAGCCGGTCAAGGTCTGCGGACGCGTTCCCATGAAAAAGGCGTAATAAAACTTATTTTCGCGAATCTGCTCGCATGCCTTGACCTCGTCGGCGGAGAGGCCGGCCGGCAGCGGATTGCCGGACCAGATCGCCGCGTCCACTTCGGGAGGAATCACCTCGGGCATGTTGGTATGAAGCCCCAGCAAGCCTTCCGGTTCCTGAACGCCCATGAAGTTGACGACGATCGACCCCCAATCGCCGCCTTGCGCCACATACTTCTTGTAGCCGAGCCGGTTCATTAATTCGGCATAAGCGCTTGCGATCCGTTTCGGATTCCACCCCGTCGCGGTCGGCTTACCCGAAAATCCATACCCGGGCATCGACGGAATCACCACATGGAACGCATCCGCTTCGGTTCCGCCGTGCGCCGTCGGATTCGTCAACGGTTCGATGAGCTTCATTTGCTCGATAATCGAGCCTGGCCAACCATGTGCGATCAAGATCGGCATCGCATGCTCGTGTTTGGACCGAATGTGCATGAAGTGGATATCAAGACTGTCGATCTCCGTCATGAAATTCGGATAGGCGTTGATTTTCGTTTCGATTTTGCGCCAGTCGTATTCGTCAGCCCAGTAACGCGCAAGTTCTTGTATCGTTTCGAGCTGGACCCCTTGCGATTGGTCCGGGACGGTTTCCTTCTCCGGCCATCTCGTTGCCAGGATGCGTCTTTTCAGGTCCTTAATTTCCTCATCGGGAATGTTCACATGGAACGGGCGAATGGATGCTCCCTGCATCGTCATTGGTGTCATGGCTCTGGTCTCCTCTTTCCAAATGGATAATCATGCGAACTAGTCGACTAGTGCAAAACTGAATAGCCACGGCGTGAATCTGCAGCGACACGCATCGGCGAAGTGATCACGTTGACGAATGTTACAGGGGCGAATCCGAAGACGTCAAACGGTAAAAAAAGGAGTTTTTCCGCCGAAGCACGCATCAGCATGACCCGAAATGCACGCAAATAAGGCCTTTGCACATGCAAAGAGCCGCAAAATCAAGACGAATCCTGTTATGGATTGGTCCAACGGGGCCGGATTGGACGTGTACAGCTAATCCAAGCGCTGATATAGTGTCTTGGAGCCGCGGTCACGTTCGCATGCAGACGTCCGCGAGAATACGAATGCCCTCCTCAATCAAGCGCTCGTCGACCTTGGCGAAGCCCAGGACCAGGCCTCTTCGGTCGCATGCCATGCAATACGGGCTGAGCGGATATACGCGAACCCCTCGACGCAATAGCTCCGCGGTGACTTGTCGTTCGTCGAACGACGGCTCGGCTTCGAGCAAGATATGCGCGCCGGTCTGAATGCCGGTGATCGTCAGCCGCGCGCTTAAGCCGCAGGCATGAATCGACTTGATGATCGTTTCGTACCGGCGCCGATACAAAATGCGAACTCTTCGCATGTGACGCAGGAAGTGGCCCTGCTCCATGAATCGGGCAAGCGTCACGCTCTCCATGATGGGCAGGTGACGATTGCTCAGCATCTGCACGGACGCGAGCTGGGCGATTGCCTCGGCGGAACCTACCAGCGCGGCTAAACGGAGCGCGGGAGCGATCATTTTGGAAAAGCTCATGACGTAGATCGTGTGATTCGGCGCTTGGCTGAACAAGGTCGGCAACGGTTCGCCATGGTAACGGAACTCGCTATCGTAATCGTCCTCGACGATCCAGCTTCGGTTACTCGTCGCCCAGCGGAGGAGCTGCTGCCTGCGCGGCTCCGCCATGACGACCCCCGCCGCGCATTGATGTGACGGCGTGACGAAAGCCAATTTGGTTCCCGGGGGCATTCGTCCGACGACGAGACCCTGATCATCGACGGGTACGGGGAGCACGCGCAGGCGGCGATAATTCATGGCCAGGCCGGCGGCCGGATAACCCGGATCTTCGATCGCGACCGTATCCCCTTCGACGAGCAAGGCCTGCGCGATCAGATCAATGCCGTGCTGGGCGCCGGAAGTCAGCAGGATTTGGTCGAGCCGCACGTGAATGCCGCGTTCATGCGACAGGTGGCGTTGGATCTGCTCGCGCAAAGGCTGATAACCGTAAGCATTTCCGTAAGCCCAATCGCATGGATGCATGCCGGAAGAAGCCTGAAGGAACGCTTGCCGCCACAGCTTCTGGAAGGTGTCATCGACATAAGGCTCATGCGGACTGAAATCGATCGCCGCTTCCCCCGCTTCTTCTCCCTTGAACCATTGTTCTAATCGGCCGATCGACGTACGAAGGACAGGGATGGAAGGAATGACCGGGCATTCGAGGCGTTGAGGGGGCGATGGAGCATCGATCGTCCAGCACGAGGTGACGCGGGTCCCTCCTCGTCTGGACGTATCGATATATCCCCGGGCGCGCAGCTCCTCGTAGACGAGCTGGACCGTTGAGCGGGAGACGCCCAGTTGCTGCGCCAGCTCCCTGGACGGAATCAACTGTTCGCCCGGCCGCCAATGCCCGTTCGTAATATTCGCAATCGCCTGGTCCAGTAATTGCTGCCAGATCGGTTTCGGATCCCTTCGGTTGACGGTCAACATAAGAATCACCTTCCTTCCTGGCTGAATACGGGGCTGGCCGGAAATGAAATGCGTTCAAGCCGGGCACAGCACGATAAGAAAGGCCGCCCGGCCGAATCGGGTGTTCCGCTTCTCTCCTAATATCCGTAAAGTATTCCCTTCATATGCAGTGCGGCGGGCGCGATACGCCGGCACGCCGGCCCGTCATGGCGCAGACGGGCATCCAAAGGATACGCACTCCCTCGAACTGACTTGGTTAACGGCATAAATTGGAACGCGTTGCTCATACTACCTGTAAGATTGTCCTGGCTTAGGCGGTGGAATGAGAACGATGTCGAAAGTGTATCAAGACAACCCGATGCCGGACGCAGCCGAAGACGCCCGGCTAACCGCATCGTTGGCCGACGACGAAGCGGAGTTGAAGCGCCGGTTTCATGCTTGCTCGGACATGATTTTCCGTTCGTTCCGAATCGGCGGCGAGACGAAAGCGCTGCTCGTGGCGATCGACGGACTTATTGAAGACCAGCAGCTGGACGAATTCCTGCTGAAGCCGCTCATGGCCGCCGGAGCGTCGGCGCCGCGAGACGACGGACAGGATCTGCTATCCCATCTGCAGACTAGGTGCATCGCGATTACGCAAGTGAAGCGGGCGGCGGCGGTGACCGTCCTCGTGCGCGAAATCGCGAAAGGCATGGTCGCGCTCCTGATCGACGGCCAGACGGAAGCGCTCGTCCTAAGCATACCGGGCGGAAAAACGCGAGCCATCGAACAAACCTCTTCCGAGAACACGATCCGAGGTCCCCGCGATTCGTTTACCGAAAGCCTTCGAGCCTGCTCCGGAGACGGCTGCATACAGCGCAATTGAAGATCGAATCGATGACCGTCGGCGAGCTCACCCGAACGGAGGTGGCAGTCGCGTACCTGGAACAGATCGCGAACGCCGACGTCGTGCAAGAGATCCGGTCGCGCATTCAGCGCATCCAGATCGACGGCGTGCTGGAATCGGGCTATATCGAGCAGCTGATCGAAGAACGCTCGTTCTCGCCTTTTCCGCAGTATCTCGTGACCGAGCGCCCGGATTATATCGTGTCGGCCTTATTAGAAGGACGGGTCGCGATTCTGACGGACGGCACCCCATTCGTTATCAGCGGGCCCATGACGTTCTGGGGATTCCTGCAAGCGGGTGAGGATTATTACGACCGGGTCCTGTTCGCGAATATGATCCGGTTCATCCGGCTGATTCTCTTGATGGCGGCACTGCTGCTGCCGTCGATTTACGTGGCGTTGACCACGTTCCATCAGCAGATGATTCCGACGAAGCTGTTGCTCAGTATTGCGGCCGCCAGGGAAGGCGTGCCTTTCCCCGCTCTGGTGGAAGCGCTGCTGATGGAGGGCACCTTCGAGGCGCTGCGGGAAGCGGGCGTGCGGCTGCCGAAGCAGATCGGACAAGCCGTCAGCATCGTCGGGGGACTTGTCGTCGGTCAGGCCGCCGTGCAAGCCGGCATCGTGTCGGCTCCGATGGTTATCGTCGTGTCGTTGACCGGCATCGCGTCGTTTACCATTCCGCGCTATAATTTTTCGTTCGCGTTCCGCATATTGCGGTTCCCGATGATATTGCTTGCCGGCATGTTCGGTCTGTACGGCATTACGGCAGGGCTGCTGTGCATTCTGATCCATTTGGCCGGCCTCTCTTCGCTCGGCGTACCCTATTTGTTTCCGGTATCACCGGTTACGTTTCAGGGGCTGAAGGATGCGATTTTTCGAGCGCCGCTCTGGACGATGTACTTCCGGCCGCAGACGGAAGGCAAACGGCAAATCCGCATTCCGAAAGGACAAAAGCCATAATGCGCGCGGCTAACCACGGATGGAGAAGAGCGATGACGATGCTCTTGCTGCTAACGGCGATCCCCCTGCTCGGCGGCTGTTGGGACCGGATCGAGATGAACGATGTCGCGTTCTTCATGGCCTCGTCGCTCGACAAAACCCAAGACGGCCGCATCCACGTGTCGATTCAGGTGCCCATTCCGTCCACGGGCGGACCGACCTCTGGCGCGCTCGGCAAAACGTACTACGTTCTCTCCGCTTCCGGCACGAATATTTACGATGTCGAACGGAAGTGCCAGCAGCAGCTGTCCCGTAAATTTTTTAAAGGGCACCGCCGGGTGGTCTTCATCGGCGAACGCTTCGCCCAGACGGGCATCAAGGACATTCTGGATTATTATTCACGGGATCCCGGCACGCGGCTGCGCACGTACCTCGTAGTGGCGAAAGGCAGGCAGGCGGCGGCGTTTCTCTCGACGGATCATCCGTTCGAGCGCATTCCCTCCGAAGAAGTGCGGGAGCTCGAGCGCACCGAGGTCGGCACGGCGGTCACGTTCCGGGATTATCTGATCGACCAGGAGCGGGACGGAATCGTGCCGGTACTCGGCGCCGTCGAAATTCAGCCTCCTCCGCCGTCGATGGAATCGAAGGAAGCGGAGTCGTCGAGACAAGCCGTCTTCCGTCTGTCATCGACGGCCGTCATGAAAAACTATCGCTTGGCCGGGTACTTGAATGACATCGAGACGAGGAGTCTCAGGTGGGTCAAAGGCGAAATCAAGCATGAATACTTGGCCGAAGACATTCCGGAGGCTGGAGGGAGCGTCGGCGTCGTCTTGAACAAAGCAGGGAAAAGCGTCAAAACGATCGTCAAAAACGGCAAAGCGACGATCCGCGTCGAGCTGAAGGGAGAGGGCTTGCTGCATGAAGCGACGGTCAAGGGCGCAATCAATCAGGCCGAAACCATGGACATGATCGAACGCTCGCTGAATAAACGGATTGCGGAGCAAACCCTTCGGACGATCAAGAAAGCGCAGACGGAGTGGAAAGCCGATATCTTCGGCTTTGGTCTGGCGGTGCATCAATATCACTACGGAACGTGGAAGACGGTACGCCGGGAGTGGGATACGATCTTTTCGCAAGCGGATGTCAGCGTCTCCGCCAGCATTCACCTGAGAAGAGCCGGCATGATCGGCGCTTCGCTCGCCGCCGAATGATCCAGCCGATCCTCTACGTTCTGTTCGTTGGAGTTCTGTTCGGAGTGCAGTGGAAGCTGATGAAGAAGTCGGTGCAGACACGGGATTACGTGACGGTCGTGCTTCTATTCGCGCTATGCGCGGCGGTCGGGGTAAGCCTCGCGTTGGGCCTGCAGCTTACGAGCCCTACGATGCTCCTGCAGCAGTGGTTGTCTTCCTTGGTGAAGTGATCGTCTCACGAAAGGGATGTGCCCATGAAAAGTTACGGAACCAATCGGCGGATCTCCTCGACGGAGCTATGGACGCTGATGTACGTCTTCATGATAGCAAGCTCGATGTCGCTGCCCATCGGGTACACCACCGGGCACGATTCGTGGATATCCGCCGTCATCGGCGCCTTGCTCGGGTTAGGCATCGCCTGGATTTACGCGGCGCTAAGCGGGACGTTCCCGGAGCAGTCCATCGTTCATATCGCTCAGGCGCTGCTCGGAACCTGGGCGGGGAAAGCAATCGGGCTTCTATACGCGGGCTACGGGTTTCAGCTAGGTGCCTACGTGCTGCGCAATTTCGAAGACCTCACGGTCACCGTACTGCTGCCTCGCACCCCGAGCTTTGTCATCAGTTTCATCATGATCGCGATCTCGGCTTGGGCCGCGTATAAAGGAATCGAAGTGATTTGCCGGTGCGCGCTGATTATCTTGATCTTCGTCGCGCTTCAAAGCGTGATCTTCATCGTGCTGTTGATCCCGGATATGGATCCGGGCTTCCTCCTGCCCGTTCTCGAAGGCGGCTGGCAGCCCATCCTCGACGGCGCCGCGCAGATCGCGACGTTCCCGCTGGGCGAAACGGTATTGTTCGTCATGATCATCCCGTTCGTGAACCGAGGCGAGCGGATCCGGAAGACCGTCCTCTCGGCCGTAGGCGTATCCGGCGTTTTGCTGATTACGTCCCATCTCTTCAATATCATGGTGCTCGGCGAGCTCGCGAGCAAACAAGTCTTCCCTTCCTACACGTCCGCGATGTATATCTCCGTCGGCGATTTTTTCGAGCGCATCGAACCGATCGTGTTTACCGTGTGGGTGTTCGGCGAATTCACCAAGCTGACCGTATGCCTATTTGCCGCTGCCTTGGCGCTGGCGCAGACGCTGGGGAGCCGGGATTATCGCATGTACGTCGTGCCGCTCGCGCTGGCGCTGCTGGAGCTGTCGCTCTTTCTCCATCCCAGCCAGCTCGATGTCATCGAATTCCAGCAGCATGTGTGGCCTTGGTTCTCGGTACCGTTCCAAGTCGTCATTCCGTTCGTGCTGCTCGTCTGCGCCCTGGTGAGACGCCGCTATCGCCGGCTATCTTAAACACGCCGTTCCTCTCAACGCTCGACCATCTTCGGGATGCAGCATCCTATTCGTCCAATGAAGCTAGCACCGGGATGGAATCGCGATTGCACCAGCTGGGCGCATCCTTGAAGAGCAGCGCGTATTCCAAGGCAGTGACCGCTTCAAATACCCGGTCAGCGAGCTCGTCCCATCCGTCTCTCGGATGGCGGATCGTGGCCCGGACCGCAGGGTCGGCTCCGCGGGCGAGCAGGAATCTCGTCCTTTCGTCGGTCGGCGACAGGACGGCTGCAGCCGCGTGGAATAGCGGCGTATGACCCTCGCATCCGTCGGCGTCGATTGCGGCCCGGGCGTTGACGTCCGCGCCGCGTTCGATCAGCCATTCCGCGATGTCAAACTCGTCATATTCCATCGCCAGGTGAAGCAGCGTCGTGCCTTCGATGGGCGCTAGCGTCATGGCCGTACTGAACCCAAGCTCCGGCCGATAGATGTCCTCCGCTTGGAAGCGCCGCCGAACGAGATCCGGATCGTTGCGCAAGTGCTTCTCCAGTAAATCCAAGCGTCCGCGATGGAAAGCCATCAAGGGCGTATCCTCGAGCGGTACGCCGGCGTTGGAGAGCACTTCGAGGCAGGCGTGTTTGCTGCGGGTATTACGGGCATACGCGCCTAGGATGAACCCGAGCGGAGAATGAATGTCTCCTTGGCTTGTACGGTGCTTGACGTTCGGATCCGCGCCCAGATCGATCATCAGTTGGATGCCCTCCGGATTCAGAGCTTCGCAAGCCGCGAGGATAACGGGCCCATAATCGATCGCGGTCTCGGAATACAATCCGTTCGGATTCGCGCCTATCATGACTAGGTACTCGGAGACCTCTCGATGAGCTCGCATCGAAGCGCGGGATAGCGCTTGCTGCACATCTGTAGGGCCGTAGGGAACAAGCGCCTTGACCATGTCCAGGTGATTGCCTTGCGCCGCCAAGCTAAGCGCCGCCCCGCCATCCACTCCGGGTAAAGACGCATGCAATAGTTCCGGGCTTTGCGCAAGGATGGCCCGTACGGCTCCAATGTCATTCTCGTGAATCGCTTCGATCCAACGATCCTTCTGCTCCCCTGCGTTGATCTTCATGAATTCCCTCCTACACGTTGAGTGTCCGAGCGTCTTTAGTGGAACGCCGGACGGCCGATTGTTCCGAAGACGGCTCCCGAAGTGTCATGATCGAACTTTCATTCCCGTGGGTTATGTTTCCGAGAGCAATTCACGGTAATTATTCTTCATGTACCGGTAACCGGAATAGGCTGTCAAACCTGCTGCCAGCATTATAATGGTCAGGTCAACCGGAAAAGCTGTGAAATACGAGAATGGGAAATTCCCTATTAACACGGCGGTAATTCCGGTCACCTGGAGTATTAACTTTAATTTGCCGTGTCGATCCGCCGCAAGCGCCGTTCCCTTGGCCGCTGCCAATACGCGAATACCCGATACCATAAACTCGCGGCCGATGATGACAATTGCGATTCAAGATGGGATCAGTTGTTGCTGAACCATCACGAGTAAAGCAGCCGACACAAGCAGCTTATCTGCGAGCGGATCCAACAGCTTCCCCAAATTGGTGATTTGATTATATTTACGGGCGATATAACCATCTAGCTTGTCCGTCGCGGATGCAAGTACAAAAATGCCGACCGCCCAATACAACCCATCACGGTTGAGGTAATTCAAAACCCCGATTCGCTCTGCTATCGAGGCCGGATAATGTTGGAGCGTGAAGAGAAAAATCGGAATCATGCCAATTCTTACAATTGTTATTTTATTCGCGAGGTTCAAATGATCATCACCATCCAAGCCTAATTTGTTCTTTAGATTTCCATACTACCACATTTATACAGTGGATATGCTATAAATTGGAACTAGATCCGGCAGCCGCTCTATGGCCTTGATAAGTTTTAGAGTTGACATGGCAACACTTCTAACTAGACCGCTAATTGATATCATTCGTATTGTTTTAGCAGGTTAATTACTGATCTTACAAGACTAGTTTATCCTTGACCTTCCGTGAGAAAGCCGCGTTCTCGTACCCGGTTAGTGCCGCTATACACGAAGGGTTGTGATGTACTGTTGCCATAATAACGCAAGATGTATCCGAGACTCGGTGCTTCGTTCCGAATAAAAACATTGACCCTCACGAAATTCAGGTACGGGTTGGTAAAAGATTCCCGTTAATCGCTGGAGTGCTTCGCATCTGGCACCGAACGTCGATACTCGCTGCAGTATTGCATCATTCATTAATCCTGAAACCAGGGGCTCAATGAAGAACGGATGTTCGATTCTTGAGGCTAACTTGATGGCACAATAGGAAAGATCAAGATCGGAATCCTTAAAAAGTTCAGCGATATGGCCTAATAAATGCTCCCAAATATCAGCTCTATTATTCAACGCAAACAAAGCAGCCATTTTGACATAACAGGACGGATCTCGAAGTAAATCTTCCATTTCCCCCCTAGTAATAAAAGTTGAATCTGCCATTGCACATATAGCCGCAGCCCGGACCTTGGTAGAGTTTGAATGAAACATCATTTGTTTTACTTCGTCCGAAGATTTGTGATGCTTCGCATGAATAATTGAAACGAGATGCAATTCATCCGTCATAATTGGCTCCAAATCATCTCGTCGATTATCGATTGCTGCATCGGCCGAATAACTCACCGCAGCACCGACTTGAATAAGCCCCGCCTCGCTTCCGTACCACTCATTTTTATAGATTGCCGTCTCAAACATTGCTGTTTTAACCTGACTTGCCATCCATTCCGAATGTGCTTCCCAAATACACGCTGCGCAACCGAGGATGATTGGGGCAGCAAATGAAGTGCCTTCCGTTCTGGCATAGCCCTCTGGAAGGTTATCATATGGCGCGGTATCATGATCTCTGTACTCATCGATTGATTGAAATGGCATTGGCAGAACAATATTTTCAGCCGGGGCTAAAATCTCAGGTATTCGTTTCCCATCAAAGGTAATGCCTTTACATCCATGGTATTGAAGTATCTGATTTCCTTCATGAGGCACGATAACACCGCCAACCGCTAATACTGATGGGGAAGAGGCGGGACCGTTACATGTCAGCTCTCTCGTATTACCTGAAGCAACAACGACGAGCAATCCCTCCTTGGCTAGTTGTTCGCATTTCATCCGAATCGGGTCGATTTGCCAAGGCAGGAGCCCGGTATCTCTCGTAGAAGCTACCGTTAAAACAACCCCGCGAATACCGAATTTCCTCCAATTCTCCCTAATCCAGCTTAAAGCCGCAGTACATTTAGTTTCAATGTCCTCAACCGTATTAAAGCCCCCCGTCTGAAGTAAATATAATTCAGCATCGGGCGCAGCACCGGAATAATAACCCGAAGACAACGAACCGGAACCTGCGGCTGCGGCTGCGGTCATCAGTCCGTGGCTGCTTCTCCAAGGAGTCTCGCTTGCTCGAAATAATTCAGGCTTTACATCCACCGACATCATATCCACTAGATAGACAAGTCTTCGATCGTTTGTCGTTATATCCGGATGAGGCGGAAAGTAACCATCGACCACTGCAATAGAGACATTATTCCCTGTAAGATTAGACGGAATATGAAGGAAATTTCGAACAGATGGCCATTCCATAATCTCATCTCCTCACGTTGAATATTTACTTTCAACTCCAGGACGCTCCTTAAGGAAGCAAAGATAAACAATCACGCGCATTGGTAATGAGCCTGCCCCTATTTGACGCTCGGAGCGATCCGTTCGTTGCGCCGATTGAACCGTCGGCCGAATAACAGCGCTCTTTCCTAGTCGGCAAGCGGGTAATTTCCCCGCCTCCAGCTATTATTTCTCGGGTAATCGCAGAGTTCGACGGTTCCTTTAAGGAAATCACAATATTTCGCGAATCGGTAAGCTTCTTGTCGGTTTTTCATACAAAACCCCCGCTCGGGCGAATGGCCCGGCGGGGGTTAGAGGAACCGTGTTACGCGTACGGATGCACGCTGGCCTCTTCTGGAGCGGGGACCAGTCCGAGGCGCGGATCGGCCAGGTCCAGCTTGTACATCAGCTGATTGTAGTTGTACCGCGGCGTCGGCGGATGATCGGTGTACGTGTTGGTATACGTCGCCTCGAAATAGATCGTCCGTCCGCCGTCCTTGGCGAAGACGGCATGCTGCGCCGGATTGTAGAACGTGTAGTTGTCATGCGTCACGATCTTCGCCGCCTTCGTCCACGGCCCTTGCGGCGACGGCGCCGCGGCGACCCAGAGCTCGCCGAGCAGCGACGTCCTGCCGAACTTCTGCTGCGTGATCATGACGTATTGCTTCAGGTAGTCGTTCCATTCGACCGAGCCCTGGGCAAGCTGGATTTCTTCGCCGTCGGCCGCGCTCTTCAGCTGGTAATATTGCGGATCGCCGCTCTTGATCAAGCCGAGCCCGATCAGCTCCTTCTCCTGCTCCTGCGAGATCATCGGCGTGTTCTTCTTCCAGCCCCAGATCAACCGGCCGTCCGCGTCGCGGTCAAGCTTCGTATTGGCGCCGTCGTATTGGGCGCCGGGAGCCAGGCACGTGAACGATTCCCACTGTGTGTAATCCAGAACCGCGCTCAGCTTCGACTCCACCCGCAGGTTCGGGAATTGATGCTCGGTGAACACCCAGTAGCCCTTGCCGTTCTCCTCATAGTACGCCGACTGACCGTTCTCGCCGGCGTGGCGCCAATCGTTCTGATCCTTGGCCGGGAAGTCCGCGACCGGTTCGAACTGCTGCGTCTTGTCATTGAACATCAGAATGCCGTAGGCCCGCGTCTCGGGCGCATGGGTGCTGTAAGGGGCCAGCAGCCGCTCCTTGCCTTTGTCGTCCTTGACCGTCATGAGCCCGAATATCCAGGCGATGCCGGCACCGTCCGGCAGCGGCGGCACGAGGCTCTTGACCGAGCCGTCCGCATTGGCGATGTACGCGAGATCGACGCCGGCATCCGGGTCGAGTCCGCCTTTGCCCGGCAGTTTGGACGTCGCGCCCGTCACGCGGAAATTACCGAGCGGATAGCCGGGCCGGTCCGTATCGCCCCAGAACCAGTACAGCCGGCCGTTATACGCGATCGTCTGAACGGAATCCTGGCCCATGACCTGGCCGTTCAGCAGCGGCTCCTTGATCGGCGTCGGCAGGCCGAGCAGTGTGCTGTCCCGGTAGATGCCCTCGCCGGTGACGCGATACAACCGCTCGGCGACGTTGAGCCGCGTCATCTGCAGCGTCACGCTTCCGCCGGGCTTCACGTCGACGGCCGTGCCGTTGTAGCCGAAGCCGTCCTTCGGATACGCATACCCGTCGCTCGAGAGGTGGAAAAAGACTTTTGCGTTCATCAGCCCCGGCTCGTCGAACGCGACGACGCCGGCGCTGTCCGTGTAGAACGAAATGCTGTTCGTCGTTCTCAGCTCGACGAGCGGAATTCCCCTGCCCGTCTCCGCGTCCACGACCTTGATCATGAACGGCGCGTTCTTAACCGGCGCCGGCTTCGCCAAGGACATTCCCGGCATCATCATCGACACGAGCAGCACCAACGCTATCACCCCTGCCAACTTGCCTCTTGCCGTGTTCATCATCATAACCTCCCGATTCTCCATTAATCGCACGCGGCAATCGCGAGCGAGCCTTGCGCTGACCCTGGCTTACTTGGACACGACTCGTTTGGCGGCATCGTTGTAGATTTGCAGCACCTTGTCGAGGTCGCCCATCCCTTTCACTTTGGCGATGAACGTATCCCAGTCGTCGAAGCTGGCCTTACCGGCCACGAATTTGGACTCTTGCTCCAGCACGTACGTTTTGATCGGCGTCATCACTTCCGAGATCTGCTGGCTCTCGGCCTGCGTGAATTGAAGCGTCGGCGCGGTGTACGAGGAAGGCACGTAGTCGTTGTTCGGCATCGGCAGGCTGCGCAGGTACGGCGATTTCTCGATCGGCGACTCCTCGTATTTGCCGTTGAAATACGTGTAGTCCATCGCGGCGAAGTCCACGAACGCCTTCGAATCGGCCGCGATCTGCAGGCCCGGCGAATAGTGCTTGCTGGCGCGAATGCCGTATTTGTCGCCGACCACCCAGGGATCGTCGGCCTGCTTGAATTCGTCCGTGAAGGTCGGATTGCCGTCCGCGTCCAGCGTAAAGGTCTTGCCTTCCTCGCCCCATGTGATCAGCCGGATGACCTCGGGATCGTACTGCAGGTCGATGAATTTGATGAGGTCCTTCGGATTCTTCACGTCGGCGTTGATGCAGAACGTGGCCCAGCCCAGGTCCGGCGTGTTGCCGTTGGCGACGTTCTGCCACGACTTGCCGTACTTCGGATTGTCGGGGTACAGCGACACGGCGAAGATCTTGCCGTCGCCCGCCGTACGGGTATAGTTGCCCGGATCCGTGAACCATTGCGCCAGCCAGATGAAGTTGTCCCCGTTCAGCGCCTTTTGCTTCAGCGTATCGTCCGTATCGGTCAGGTACTCCGGATCCAGCAGCTTCTCGTCGTACAGCTGATGAGCGAACTGCAGCGCTTCCTTGAATCCCGGCTGGAAGACGCCGTACGTATACTGGCTGCCGTCCCAATAGATGTCGTCCACGACGTGGTTCGCGTTGAACAGCGAGCGCAAGTCGTTCCAGCGGGAGTTGATCGGATACTTGTCGGGATACAGCTCCTTCAGCTTCTTCGCCGCGGCGTACAGCTCGTCCAGCGTGGACGGAATCTGAATCTTGTCCTGCTGGAACAGGTCGTACCGGTAGGAGGACACGTTCTGAATGAGCATCCCCGTGTCCTTCGGAAATCGCGGCAGGGACGTTTCTTTGAAATAATACATTTTGCCGTCGGCGTTGGTGACCTGCGCCACCCCGTTCTTCACCTGGCTCAAATAATTCAGGTAGTTGGGCATGTCGTCCTTGTACTGGCTCAGGTCGAGGATCTGGCCGTTCTTCACCATGTCGGACGTATCGTAGAACAGCGGCGTGGCGAAGAAATCCGGCAAGTTATCGCTCGCGATCATCAGCTTAACCTTCTGGTCGTAATCGGAAGACGGAATGTAGTCCCATTTGATGTCGATTTTCTTGCCCATTTTCTGCTCCATCAGCTTCAGCCATTCTTGCTGGATGGGACTCTTCGCGTTGTCCACGCCGTTGGCCGAGAGCGCGACCGTAAAGCTGAGCGTCCCGCCGCTTGGCGCCGCGCTATCCGCGGATGACGGGTCGGTTTGGGTTGCTGCGTTGTTGCCGTTGTTGCCGTCGCTGCACCCTGCCGCCAGAATGACGGATGCGCAGATCGTCGAGACGACGCCCAGTTTCGCTGCTTTTGCGTGCATGCCTGTACCCCCAATTGGAATGGAAATGATCGGATTGTGATGCGATATGATGACGATGCGCAGAACGACCGATGCTTACGCGCCTCCCCTCCACGGTCCGTCTCTTCTTCGCATGCGATCCATCCGGCGGCCGGCTAGCCCTTGATCGAGCCGACGAACATGCCTTTGGTGAAATACTTCTGAAAGAACGGGTAAATGATCATGATCGGGAACATGGTGACGACGATGACTGCCATTCGAATGGACTTGGGGTCCATCAGGGAGCCCGGCGAATTGATGGCCACATTGCTGGCCCCTACCCTGCCTTGAATCGCATTGTTATCCAAGGTGAACAGATAGTTGCGCAACACCATCTGCAGCGGGTACTTGGCCTGGTCCTGCAGATAGATCAGCGCCTCGAACCAGCTGTTCCAGCTTCCAACGATGCCGAACAAGGCGAAGGTGGCCAGCAGCGGCTTCGATAAGGGCAGGATGATCCGGAACAGCACCACGACTTCGTTGGCGCCGTCGATCAGCGCCGCGTCCTTCAGCTCGGACGGAATATTCGCGAAGAACGTCCGGAACAAAAACACGTTATACGCCCCGACCGCCCCCGGGATGACCATGACCCAGAACGTATCGAGCAGATGCAGGTTGCGGATCAGCAGGTAGGTCGGGATCAGGCCGCCGCCGAAAAACATCGTAATCATGAGAAAAAGACTCAAAAACTTCTTACCGATAAAGCCGGGCACGGTAAGCGGATACGCCATCAGCGACGTGAAGAGCAGCATGACGAACGTAGAGCCGAGCGCGTACCCGATCGAGTTAAGATAGCCCGTGAAGATCAAGCGATCCTTGAAAATGTCCGTATACGCCTTGAACTCGAATCCGCGGGGCCAGATCGTAACGCTTCCCTTGGCCACGTAGCGCGCGCCGCTCAAGGACGTGGCGATGATGTTGAACACCGGGTACAGCACGGCAACCAAGATCAGAAGCATGATGAAGATGTTGAGCACGTCGAACATTCTGGAGCCGAGGCTTTCCTTCCTCATTGCTCTCCCCCCTTAAAACAAGCTCGTATCCGATAGCCTGCGGCTGATCCAGTTCGTGATGAACAGAATGACGAACGAGATGACGGACATGAACAGCCCGATCGCGGTCGTGTACGCGTATTGCGCCCCCAATATCCCTTGACGGTACACGTAGGACCCGATGACGTCCGCCACGCTGTACGTCGCGGGATTATACAGCAGGATGACCTTCTGGAAATCCGTGCCCAGCACCCCGCCCATGGCGAAGATGAGCAGAATGACGGTTGTCGGCCGGATGGACGGCCAGGTGACGTGCCGGACCTTCTTCCATCTGCCCGCGCCGTCGACGTCGGCGACGTCGTACAGCGACGGATCGATGCCGCTCATCGCGGCCAGATAGATGATCGCGCCGAAGCCGACCCCCTGCCAGATCCCCGACGAGATGAAGATCGTCCGGAACCAGCCCGGTTCCAGCAGGAACGACACCGCCTCCCCGCCGAAATGCGTAATTACGTGGTTGATGAAGCCGTCCCGTGCCGTGTAGATCTTGATTAATCCCGCCACGATGACGACGGATATGAAGTGCGGGAAGTAAGAAACCGTTTGCACGAGTTTTTTGAAGCGCTTACTTTTTAGCTCGTTAAATAACAGCGCGAGGATGATCGGCGCCGGAAACGACCAGAACAAGGTGTATAAGCCAAGCAGCAGCGTGTTCTTCAATACGTTGAAGGCCATGGGGTCGCGGAAGAACGCGTTGAAATACTTCAAGCCGACCCACGAGCTGCCCAAGATGCCCTGCGCGGCGCTGAAATCTTTAAACGCGATCAAAATGCCGTACATCGGAAAGTAATTGAAGATCAGCACGGTCAGAAACCCGGGCAGCACCATGAGGTACAGATAGCGATGCTTCCACATCCGCGTTCGGATGCTTCGATCGTTAGCATGCAATGACAACACTCCCTTTTGCCGAATGACTGCAAACCTCGTATACGAAGTTATTCGAACTGCATATGCGTTCTATCCGCTCTATGTTTTGACCGCACCTCCTGTTCGATCCCCATGAAGCTTGTCTGTTGCACGATGCGGCCGCAAAAAATTGACAGCGCATTCATTTCTGAAAAGATGCGCCATAGCAAGGTTTATCGGATACCTCCTCCGCCGGCCGCGCTTCTCTCGGCTCGCATCATTATGCCTTCCAGCCTGTAAATCTCATTGTTTCACATACCAACTATCAAGAGGTTATTATGCTTTTCCCAAAATGTAACACATACTATTTGGACCGTCAATTCGTATTTTGACATTAGTTATGAATATGAGTTAGTATACTTTAGGAGAATTTTAACTTATAATCAAAAGAACTAGTGCTTTCACCCCACTTGAAGGAGACGATTTATGGGCAAGAACGACTCGATATCGCCAAAGTATCAGCAGGTCAAGGATTATGTGCTCACGCAAATCGAAAACAACACGCTCGGCAAGGACGGCCGCATCCCGAGCGAATCCGAGTTCTCGCAGCTGCTGGATGTCAGCTCCATCACGGTGCGGAAAGCATTGAACGAGCTGGTCAACGAAGGCGTCATCTACCGCGTCCGGGGGAAAGGCAGCTTCGTGTCGAACCGGGGGACGACGGCTGATGCTGCGACGCGCTATGTCACCTTCATCATCTCCGGCAATGCGCTGTACGACAGCTCCTACCTGCTCATCACGAAGGGCGTCCAATCCTTCCTGAGCCGGCAGGGCTGCAAGCTGATCATCGAGTTCGTGGAAAACGATTTCGAGCAGGAGCGCGAGCTGATCACGAAGCTGATCCGATCGGAAACGCGCGGGCTGCTGATCTATTCCGTCAATCCGAACGCCGCCAAGGCGTATCTGCAGGATATCCGCAAGAAGTCCATTCCGTTCGTGATGCTCGACCGGATCCCCTCCGGCTTCCCGGTCGATTGCATCACGTGCAACAATAACGACGGCGCCTACGAGGCCGTCGCCTACCTCATCGCCCAAGGCCACCGGAAGATCGGATTCGCCGCCTACGATTTCTACTTAAGCGCCGAGGCCGAACGGTATTACGGCTATCAACGCGCCATGCAGGACGCCTCCCTCGTTCCGAACGATGAGACGTTGTACTTCTCGCGGGATCTGGATTACGACAGCCTGATCGCGGCCGTCAAGAGCGGCGAGCTGACGGCTCTCTTCTGCGTCAACGACAGGCGGGCGCTCGAGATCGTCGAGCGGCTGACGCAGGAAGGCATCCGCATCCCCGATGAGATCTCCATCATGGGCTTCGATGATTTCGAAAGCGCCAAGTTCGCCAAGGTGCCGCTCAGCACCGTCCGGCAAAACTTCGAAGCGCTCGGCTACGAAGGCGCGCGGCTGCTCTTCGAGCTCGGCAGCGACGCCGTGCGCTGTCACAAGAAGATTCTGCTGTCGACCAGCCTCGTTATCCGGGAGTCGGTCAAACCGCTGTAGCACGAACAATAACCCCGATTCGTCTTGAATCGGGGTGCGCTTTTTGTATGGCTTCGAATATTCGGCCGCTCCGGGCTTTACGCTTTGGCAGCCTTCGCCGAGCCCCATAGAGATCCGGGATTCACGCGGCTTGGGTAAAGCGCAAGCATGGCATTGTATAAATCGTCAACGGTGTCCGTTTCGTGGTCCAGCCGAATGAAGTCCAGCAGATACTGTTTCGTTTCATTCAAGATGCCATGGTTGTTATCATTTTCGGGGACTTTGTGTCCCGCAATCACATATTTCGGATTAAGGTCGATCAAGCGATCTAACGTTCGGATCCATTCTAGCCGGGATTGCTCTGTTGTTTCGGCCAGGTATGAATGGATGCCGTTATAGACGACATCGCCTGCCGCCAGCAATTCAAGATCGGGAACCCAAAGTGCGGTCGTATTTGCCGTATCCGTGAACCCCGCTTCGATGATTTCCAGCCGATGTCCTTCCAGCTCAAACGAGGCTGCATCGATCGCTTCGGGAAACACCTGGGGCTCAGGAATTTGATTGGGGAATAATTGATCCCAAAAACTTTCAATCAGCTTGCCTTGCTTCAAACATGCCGTTACGGTGCCTGGCGTCGCGACGGCTTTCGCCTCGGGGAACGCTTCTTTCAATTGCTTGATGCCGAAGAAATGGTCGCCGTGGCCGTGTGTCACGTAGATGTACGTCAAATTCCGGTTGAAGGTCTTGATCCACTTCAGCAGCATACGGTTATGTTCGATCGTAATGAAGGTATCGACCAAGACGGCATCTTTTTCGCCATAGATAAGAACGGCTGTATTGGAAACCCATTGCAGTTCTTCGTTGCCTTCCGGCAGGTTTCTCGTGAGGCTGTCGCGTTTGACGCAAAGTTCAGCGAATTGCAAGTTTGACATGGTTACCATCCTTCAACAGTGATATTACGAATGGACACAAGCTCATCCATTTCCTAGGCTCGCGGCATGCCGCTCATGCTCCCCTGTTCGTGATCTATTTATACCGCATGTAGAACGATCGGTAAATAATTATTTTTTACTAATCATTCTCGAATGTGGCGTCCGTCCGCCGATGCCTTCATGAGATCATGAAAAAACCGCGAGATCATCGCGGTCGATACAATCGCAGATTAAACCCGTGCTGCCGCCACAGGCTTCACGCTCTGGATATGCCGGATATAATCGAGCCGGCTCTGCGCCAGCCGTTCGTCCGTCAAGTTGGATACATCGCTTAACGAGAAATGCGGCAGATAATCAGCGCTGATGAAATGAGCCAGCGCTTCGACCGGACGGAGAAGTTCTTGCAGCGTAAACCGATTGAAACCGGAAGGCTGGTAAGAGGCTTCCGTTCCGTACGTCGAGATGGCCACGCCGATTTCCTTGCCTGCCGTTTTACTGGCGTCCGGCGTTCCATAGGCCCAGCCGTATTGCAGGACGTCATCGAACCACTTCTTGAGCAGCGGCGGCGAGCTGTACCAATAGAGCGGGTATTGAAAAATGATGCGGTCGTGGGCTTCGATCAGCTTCTGCTCGCGGGCGACGTCGATTTTTTCGTCCGGATACGCCGCGTACAATTCGTGAACCGTAATTTCCCCGTGCTTCTGCAATTCATCGCGCCACGCTTTATTGACGCGGGACGTCTCCATATTCGGATGCGTGATGATGACCAAGGTCTTCATTCATTCGTCTCCTATCCAAGGTATAATCAACGTTTCTTCATGTAGCCTGCCCCGATCATCGGTTTCCTATCTCCGCGGAAGCGGCTGCCTGGTCTCGATTACGAACTTGTCCGACCGGACAACCGCGCGAAATAATCCACGACCACCTCGCGGAAATCCTTGGCGGCCTGCGAGATGTAGCGGCTCTTGTGCCACAATAGCGCGATTTCCCGGACCGCCAGGTGCGTCTCCACGTAAAGATACGCGACGTGCGCCCGCGGATTCCTGGCCGTGCTCGGGACGAACGCAACCCCGATGCCGGCTTCCACCAGATTGGTCAGCCTCGCAGGCTCATCCCCCTCGTATACGTAATGAGGTTCGAACCCGACCGATCTGCATTCCTCGTCCATCAAATCGCGCGTCCCGAACCCTTTCTTGACCCCGACGAACCATTCGTCCCGCAGCTCGGCCAAGGATACGCGGCTTCGCCCCGCCAGCCGGTGCCCCTTCGGAACGGCCAAGAGAATCGGGTCGACGAACACGACTTGGCATTCAATGCCATCCCGTGTGATGGGCGGCGAGGACAGACAAAAATCCACCTCTCCCCGGTCGAGCAGCGTCACCATTTCCTGCGTAGTCAGCATTTGCACATGAAAATGAATCGAAGGCCGCTTCTTGCGAAACTCCCGGAGGATATTGGGCAGTATGCCCGCCGTCGTCACTCCCAATTCGAGCGTGCCGTGATCCGGGCCGGATAGATCGCGCAGCTCCACTCGCCCCTGCTCCAGCTCGAACAGCGCTCTCTCCGCGCGGCGCAAAAATCGCCGGCCGTAATCGTTCAACCGCAGCTTCCGCCCGACCCGGTCAAATAGCGGAACGCCGAGATCCTCTTCCAGGCGCTGAATCGTTTTGCTTAACGACGATTGCGTCACGTGCAGATGCCGCGCGGCTTCGGTCACATGCTCCGAGCGCGCCACCGCGAGAAAATAGTGCAATTGAAGCAGCTCCACTCGCCTCACGCTCCATTCATTCCTTCTAGTTCATGAGATTATAACATGAAATGCGTTGGAATAAATAATCGCGATCCGGTACGATGTCCATACGACAACCATTTATAGAGAAAGGATTACGCATCATGAATCGAACATTTGTGGTGTATTTGGTCGCGTTTGCCGCCTTTCTGGGGCCGTTCACGCAAACCATTTATACGCCGGTCCTGCCCGAGGTTGCAAGTCAACTTCACTCAACTTCCTTCGTCGTGAACCTGACGATTTCCGTGTTTACGTTCTTCCTGGCCATCATGCAGATGATCTATGGCCCGCTCACGGACTCGAAGGGCCGCCGCAGCGTCATGCTCTTCGGCATTTCGCTCTACGTGCTCGCTTCGACCGGGTGCTACTTCTCCGGGAACATCGAGCTGCTGCTCGTCTTCCGCGCGCTCCAAGCGATCGGAATCGCGGCGGGATCCGTCGTAGCCGTTACCGTCATCAGCGACTTGTTCGACGGCCGCGAACGAGGCCAAGCCATGGGGACGTTTCAGATGATGGTGTCGCTCGGCCCCGTGCTCGGGCCTGTCATCGGCGGCTTCCTGAGCGGACGGTTCAATTTCCACTCCGTGTTTCTCGCGCTGGCGGCGACCGGGATACTGGTGCTGCTGCTGAACTACCTGTGTCTGAAGGAAACGAAGCCCGACAGCGGCGAAGCCGCGCGCTTCCGCTTCCGGGACTTCGCCGTCATCCTGCGGAACCGGGTCGGATCGTCGGTCATTTATCTGGGGTTCGTGCAATATTACGTGTTTTATAATTTTCTTGTCTTTCTGCCGGACATTTTAAGCGATCGGTATGGCTTGTCCGCCGAGCAGAAGGGGCTGGTCTTTCTGCCGATGTCGCTGTGCATCGTGATCGGCAGCTTCTTTGGCGGCAAGATCCAAGCGCGGATCGACGGCAAAAAGGTTATCGTGCTGACGACGTTTCTGAACGCGTCTTCGGTGTTGTTCTTCCTGCTCTTCTACTCGATCTCGCTGGGTTGGCTGCTCACGGGCATTATCTGCTTCGGCTTCTTCCTCGGGCTCTCGCTCCCCGTGCAGACGACGCTGCTGACGGGCGCTTTCACGACTAACCGCGCGACCGCCGTGGGGGCGTACAACTTCTTTCGCTACATGGGCATGGCGTGCAGTCCGATCGTGGGCAGCCTCGTCTACCGCGCGGGCGGGTACCTTTTGTTGTATGGCTTCGTCGTTGCCCTCTTTTTGGCGTTCGGCTTGCTGCTGTCGCGGCGCCTCCTCGGCGCTCGAGCCGTCAAGTCCGCGTCTTAGGCGTACAGCGGGAAAAGGCAGCCGATCCTGTGATGATCGGCTGCCTTTTTTCGGTTCCGTACCGTCGTTCCCCCTCCGCTGTATGAAGGGACGCGAAGCGCGAATATGACGTTCTCTTAGGTATCCGCTGCGTCCGGACCATCAACGATGTCGATGACGCCGACGGCAAGGATGGTTACGGCAGCCGCTCGACCCAGCTTCTTGGCGCCCTCCTTCATCAATTGCGTGTCGTTCTCCTTCATGCCGGTCACGACCTCTTTTCCGCTTTCGACCACGTATTCGATTCCCTGGCCGGCGCCTCTAACCGCCGTCGTGGCCGCAACGCCAAGCTCGTCGAATCCGGCTTTCGCCTGCTGCTTATCCGCCGTGATGAGTCCGGCGCTAACGTCCCACACGCCGCTCGCTGCTTGGCCTGCCAGTTCCCCCGTCTTTGCCGTCACGCGTTCCACGTCGTTCCCGATTACTTTGATGTAATCACTATGAACAAGTTCCCCGGCGACACGCACGGTACCTCCAAGCACTCTGCCCGTGATATCGCCCGCCAGCTTTCCGAAGCCTTTCAACAATTCCATCCAGAACACCTCCGTATCTTAATCTATTCGGTATAACGATGATTTGCCGCACTTCGTTTCATCTAAACATCAATCTCCACCATCCGCCATACATTCATCCTATATGCTTCGATCTGAAGAGAAATCGACTGGAGGTTGAAGCCTATCTTATGGATCAGAAAACGTGACAAAACGCCGCTGGAAGCGATCCGCGAGGAATTAATGAAACGGCTCAAACAGGCTCCAGCCAGCCTTGCCGCGTTAACCCCTTCGGAGACAACGCTCCTGGACAGCATCAATCGGACGACCCGGGACCTGAACCTTAACAATGTGACGCGAACACGAGCCTATCTTGCGTTTTATCTCCGTCACCCCGAGATCCATTGGGCATTCCTAGGGCATATGGTATCGCGAAACGGCGGCTGGAATATGACCGATCTCAAGGGCGAGTTTCTGACGAAGCTGCTCTCGGAGAAGGAGCGGGACGGCTTGTTCCGATTTTTGGAGCGCGGCAACTGGCTGATCTTCCAAGACGTATACCCGCAGCTTCTGCTCTATGAAGCGAGTCTGAAGAACAATCAGCCTTTGTTCTATTTGCTGCCTCGACTGCAGGTATCCGGGTTCATGGACACGATATGGAACTATTTTTGGAGAGCCCGGGATACGCATATGCTTTGCATCGGATTGGTCATCAACGAACAAAGTTGCTTGGAGAACAGGGTGATTCAACACCCCGATTATCAACAACAAGGATGGATGGCCTTCCTCTTTCACCTTCAGGATGTGCTGGCATTCAATCACATTCTGTTTCCTGCGGAGGGCAATCGTCTACAGGGGCAGACGCTCTATCGATTCCAGTCGCTCCAGGAGCGAATCTTTTTCGGCAAGAAGCTCTATGCCGTTTTGTTTCAGAATCCGGAATTTACGTCCCAAGCCTTGGAATGGGCGACACGCCACCCGCATACGGGGTCTAGGAAGGACTACTGGCCGCATTTATTCAACAGCGTGCATGAAGGCGTGCCGGGAACGACCTCCCCATTACGGTTAAAGTCGTGCCGTATTGACGACGATGCACGACGATTTTACAGCCCCAAGCTGGAGGAGGCTTGGAAACCGATCGCCCAGCCGGATGCAGAACCGGGGGAGTGGTTTGTAGACGTACGCGCAGCGGATTACTTAGCGGACGACATCGACATGGTGGACGGAGAGATTACGAAGGACTACTGTAAAACCTTGGAGCGGCTCGAAATTGCCGCGTATGCCAAGCAGGCGATTCACGCCCAGCCTTGATTGGATTCGCTCCGGAGAACGCAAAAAAGCCGCGTTGCCGCGGCCAGGGTTACGCTTTGATTCAAGTTCGACGCGCTACACGTGCACGACGATCGTCCCGGATTCGACCGTGACGGGATACGTCTCCACTTCCGGGACGGCTTCGGCTTCCACCGTCACATCGTACGTCTTGACCAGACATTTGAGCGGGTCGAAGATCGATTTGCCGGTGGTAATGTCGAATTCCCAGCCATGCCACGGACAGCGCACGATCTCGCCGTCCCGGCCGTAGATGTATTCGCCCGGCGCCGATGGAAGGGTCATGCCGGTTACGGTACCGGCGCAGAGCGGCGCGCCTTGATGCGGGCAGCTGTTTTTCAGCGCGTAATACGTGCCGTTTACGTTGAATACGCCGATCGCGCGTCCTTCCACTTCCATCATCCGTCTCGTTCCCGCCGGGAACTCGGCGACGGCTCCCACGACGTGTTTCCCCATGTCGTCCCCTCCCTTAACCGAGCTTGTACAGCTCGCGCGCATTGTCGGAGAAGATTCGCCGGCGCAGCGGCTCCGGCAGCTTCGGGAACGCGCGGGTCGGCGAATCGAAATCCCAGTGCGGATAGTCGCTGGAAAACATGAGGAGATGCTCCGCGTCCATCATCTCGAAGATTTGCAGCAAGTGGGCGTCATTGTCCGGCCTTTCCAGCGGCTGCGACGTGATCCGCACATAATCGCGCAAGTATTCGCTCGGTTTGCGCTTCAGCCACGGGACCTCGTACCGGAGCGCTTTATATTCCGCGTCCAGCCGCCACATCAAAGGCGCCAGCCACGAGACGCCGCCTTCGACGAGGACGATCTTGAAGCCCGGAAACCGCTCGAATACGCCTTCCGTCAGAAAGCTGACCAGATGCGCCTGGAACCCGAGCGACAGACAAGTATGCCACTCGATGTAGTGAGTCGGGAAGCCCGGGGACGGCTGCACGTTTATCCCCATGCCGTCGGTGCCGGGGTGAATGGCGAACGGCAGGCCGAATTTCTCGCAAGCCTCGTAGATCGGATAGAACTGCCGCTGGCCGAACGGGGCGCGGGCGCCGGAATCGGTCATGACCTGGACGAAATGCGGATGTCCCGCCCACCGCTCGATCTCGCGCGCGGCGGCTTGCGGATCCTGCGTGTTCACCGTAATCGATCCCTTGAAGACGCCGTCCGGATTATAACGGCTCAGCCACGTATCCGCGAGCCAATCGTTGTAGGCCGCCGCGATGGCGGTTCCGAAGTCGGGATCGGGATGCAGGTTGCAGAAGGCCCGCGGCATCAGAATCGCATAGCCATGTCCGTACTCATCGATCAGCTGCTTGCGGAGGAGCTCCGGATCGGAGCCCGACGGACCGCCCTGCGGCGGTCTCGCGTCCAAGCGGTCGCCGTGCACGGGATTGCCGTAGAAGCCGCGGCCGCCTCCGTTATAGCGCTCCCGCCAAGGCTGCTTCATATAAGAGCGGATTTCCTCCGCATTCCTGGGGTAAGGATGCACGTCGCAATCGACGAGGCCCGTCCGCGCTTTCGTCGGTTGGATCGTAGTTTGCTGCTGCTCCATCCTGTCGTTCGCCTCCCTTACATGATTGAAACGGCTGTTGCTCTCACCTTGTTCTCGTTGACCTCGAGCCCGAGTCCGGGGCCGTCCGGCACGAACAGGTATCCGTCTTTGAATTCCAATTGATTGTGGAACAGCGCGGACAGCTTCTCGTTATGCCCGGTGAACTCCTGATGGTACATGGCATTGGAGACGGAAGCGCAGAAATGCAGACTGGCGGCCGTTCCGATGGTCGGCTGGGTGTTATGCACGACGATCGGCTTGCTCCATGCTTCGCACAAAGCGGCGATTTTCTTGGCCTCCGTAAGACCGCCGCATTTGACCAGATCCGGTTGAATGATATCCGCCTTGCCCTGCAGGATGAGATCGCGGAATTGCCAGAGCGTATATTCATGCTCTCCGGCGCTGACCGGGGTATCGAGCGCATCCGCGACCTGTGCCATGGCCAAGTAATCGTATTGCGGCGTCGGTTCCTCGAACCAAGCGAGTCCGACATGCTCTTCCAGATGGCGTCCGACCTGAATGGCTTTATGCGCCGTATAGCCATTGTTCGCGTCAAAGCCGATCTTCACCTCGTCGCCTACCGCGGCGCGGATCGCTTTCATCATCGGAATCGCCGGATCGTTCGCGACCTCCCCTCGCAACGGGCCGTAATTCATGCGCATTTTCAGGACGGTGAATCCGTTTTCAACTTGCTCGCTCATGATGCGGACCACCTCGTCGACGGTCGCTTTCCCGTCCCAGCCGTAGCTGTAATAAATGTTCACCCGGTCCCGGAAGCGTCCCCCTTGCAGCTGATAGACCGGTTTATTCGTCGCTTTGCCGATGATATCCCACATGGCCAGATCGATGCCCGATATCGCTTCCGACTGCGCGCCGGACGGGCCGAGCTTATATGGCGCGAGCAGCATTTTCTGCCACAGCACCTCGACGTCGAACGGGTTCCCGCCGATGACATGCGGCTTCAAGGCATGGACGGCCATAGCCTGCAGCACATGTCCGCCCATCGGCGAGCATTCCCCCCAGCCGCTGATCCCTTCGTCCGTATCCAACTTGATGAACAAACTGCCCCAAGGGAATAGAAACGTGGTCATGCCGGTAATCTTCACGAATTAGCCTCCTAGCCTAGCGAATGTTGAATATATTCTATATATTCTGAATTTGTACGGAATCTCCTTCAAAAACCCGGAAATTCCCCCATTCGCCTCTCCAAAAGCAAAAAAATCCGCTTATGATGGCGGATTAAATCGATTGATGCTGAGCGATTCGATCTTCCACGGTTCCGCGGGCGTCCCCCGGACGAGCCGGAGCACCAGTCTCGCTTGCCGTACCCGGCTGCCCGCCGCGTACAGCTTCACGATCTGCGAACGTTCCGCGACGAGACTGTCATCGGCGGCATACGCGGTCTTCCCCGTCTTGCCGTCGGACGAGATCCGTTCCATTTGCGACAGTAATTGTTCGAACGTCTCGTTGTACGGATCCACGAACAGCATTCTGGCCGCCGGGATTTCCTTGAGATTGAACGTTTTGAAGAACGCGGCAGCCAGCTCGTCCTGGTTCAGGGTCCCGACGTAATCGGTAAGCTTGCCGGCCGCTTTATAGACCATGAGCTGATGTTCCGGATCGACGCTCCGCGACTTATGCGTCGTACTGCCGAGGAAATGCACGCAAAAATGGCCGGAAAACCCGTTGTCCGGGATGCCGTCCCCGCCATGCGGCATGCCGTGCATCGAGGCGGCCAGCACAGTATCGCCGGTCCCGACGAGCACAGCCCTTCTTTTCCAGCTCCACTTGCCCCCGTAGATGTCCTTCATGATCTCGGTGTCCCCGCGCGTCAGCGGCTGGACATCCGCGTGGCTGCTGCCCGCCCGGCGCTGGACCCGGAAGGTCTTGCCGGTCTCCACGTCCGTCAGCGCGAACGTCGACGCCATCGGTATGCGCGATTGGGCTTCGTCCCACGGGAGCAGCAGGCCGTAATACGACCCGCGCAGCTGATCGACCCGCTTCTTCAGCAGCAGCCGGTCCGTACGCCGCAGCAGAATCTTCTCGCCCTTGACGGGGTCGTACACGTAGCCGTTGCGATCCACCGCGAAGGTCTGCCTGCCCTCGCCCGTGATCAACGCCATGGAGGCATCCGTGACCGGGAGGTAGTGCGTGCGGACGCGAACGCCGCCGTTCAGCATCCGCGACACGGCGTTCGGGCTGCCCAGCGTCATGACGGCCGTTCGGGCCGCGTTCGGCGCCGCCGTTACGCGCAAGATCGCCTCGTTGCCCGGCTCGTTGCCCGACGCGTTGCCCGGCTCGTTGCCCGGCGCGGCGCTGATCCCGCTCGGTCCAAAGGCGGCTCCGAACAGAAGGACCGCCAGCAGGAGGCCTGTTCTCGTGTCACGCATAGGATCCATGGTCTCCTCCTTGATCGGGAGCTAGATTCGACGGTCAAGCTCCTCTTGTCTTAAGTTATCCTTCACAGGATTTGCCTAATGCGGATGCCTTATCCTAAGGACCGTCGATCTTCGGCCGCGCCGGCGGAATTCCGCCGCGGCAGCGCCGCGAGCTTCGGTAAGCCCGCTGCTTTCTGCCCAGCTTAAAACGTGACGTAAGCCTGCGCGTGCCCGAATAGCCCTTCGCGATCCACGAGGTCCCTTCGTTCGCGGCCGTCCGTTACTCGCCCTGCGGCCTGGTCGAGGATATCGGCTAACGCGGATTCGATCAACGCGGCCCGATCGGCGCCCCATGTTTCCGACTTCAGCTGCGGGAAGCGGAGGCTTTCCAGGACGTTCATGCCTTTCAAGCGCTGAAACGGCGCAGCCCACATGACCAAATCGCCCTTCAGGCCGGAACGCGGCACCGCAAATTCCCGACAACCGACGATTCCCGCATTCGTGGAGAGCGCGATAAGCCCGCGGATATCCGACTCCCGTTCGAAGGGCTGGTCATCGAACAGAAAGCATTCGATTCGGGTAACCCTGCACTGACGCAAATATTCCAGCCCGCGCGCCGATTCCTTCAGTCGCGGCAATTCAGCATAGAGCGCACGCGCTCGCGGGTCGTCTTCAACTGTCTCCTTATTTGTAACGCGGTCGGGAACGATGATCGGCATGTCTTCTGCCCCTCCTATGACATGGTTGATGAAGTGATAACAACAAAAAATGACCTTCTCCGGAGTAAGAGAAAGGTCATTAACAGGCAAAGTCAGATCCTCGCTCTTATCTCTCGGAATCGCCTTACACAGCGTTTCCGCAAGAATTAGCACCGTGCATACCTTTAAATCCAAAGGTATGTCGGTTGCCGGGCTTCATCGGGCTAGTCCCTCCGCCTGCTCTTGATAAGAAAGTTCACCGTATTCAATTAGTTACAATAATACTATAAAGCACCTTGATGTCAAGTCCTTTTAAGTCGGATCGAGAAGAGACGGCGGGCATGAAGGGAAAGGCCGGTTGACGAGGCCGGGCTCGAACGGCGTGCGTGCTCCCAAGCCGCGCCGGTCTAACGGGTTTCGCGCGCCAGCCTGCGTTCCAACTGCCTGATGAACGCCGCCCGCCGAAAAAAAAGGGACCCGCAGCAACGGGCTGCGGGCCTAAGGATTATATTCTAAAGGGGGTCGAGTTTCAGTATAGCTTCTTCACCTTAAGACAAGCTAAAGATCGGATGTCATTCTCATTACAATTCGCTTACAACTCATCGCAGGATGCGCCATTGATTTGCACGATTCGGCCGAAGAAACCGGAGCGGCACGCGCCAATATCCACCCTTCGCGCGATATGAAGAGACAATAATCGCCGCATACGCGCGACGCGCCGGCGCAGCAGCCTGTGCCCGCTTTTATTTCCGCACGATCGCGTTGATCGAACAAGCTGCCGTTCCTCGCGGCAGCTTGTTTTCATATTGGCGTTTAAGTTGGCGGTCAGGCACATGTTAGGATTTTCCATGTTTAAACGGCTCGTCAAGCGGTTAAGTCTGAAAGATCGTCTCCCCCTCCCCTTGCCATAAACCAATTTCCATTCGTCGCTTGGATGAAATAGAGAACATTGGAAATAGTATGTCGAAAAGGATGGATACCTGCATGATTGTCATGAACAATGTCAACAAGGTTTACCCGGACGGCTATCAAGCGTTAAAAAATATTAACCTTGAATTCAAACAGGGCGAGCTCACGGTGCTGATCGGCCCGAGCGGCTGCGGGAAATCGACGACGATGAAGATGATCAACCACCTCGTCTCGCCGACGAGCGGCTCGATTCTGATCAAAGGCAAAGATACGCGCGAGATCGATCCGGTCGAGCTGCGCCGAGGCATCGGTTATGTCATTCAAAGCATCGGATTATTCCCCCATATGACGATCGGCCGAAACGTAGGCGTCGTGCCACGCTTGAAGAAATGGCCGGCCGCCCGCATCGAGCAGCGCGTCGACGAGCTGCTCAATCTGGTGGGACTGGAGCCGTCCACGTACCGCGACCGCTATCCGTCCGAGCTCAGCGGCGGCCAGCAGCAGCGCATCGGTGTCATTCGCGCGTTCGCGGCGGATCCGGACATCATCCTGATGGACGAGCCGTTCAGCGCGCTCGACCCGATCAGCCGCGAGCAGCTGCAGGACGAGATCGTCCGGCTGCAGCAGGAGCTGCACAAGACCATTATCTTCGTCACGCACGACATGGACGAAGCGCTCAAGATCGCGGACCGCATCATCCTCATGAAGAGCGGCGAGGTCGTCCAGAGCGATACGCCGGAGCGGATTCTGCGGTACCCCGCCAATGAATTCGTGGAATCCTTCATCGGCCAGAAGCGGCTGCAGCAAGAGGACCACGTCTACGAGAGCCCGACCGTCAACGAGGTCATGGTGACTCAGCCCGTCACCGCGTACCCCAACAAGGGATTAGCCGAAGCCATCTCGATCATGGAACGGCGCAAGGTCGATACGCTCTACATCATCGACCGGCGGAAGCAGCTCCAAGGCGTCGTGTCGATCTATAACGTGCTGGAGCATTACGGGGAGGAGAACATTACGGTGGCTGACGTCATGAAGCCCGTGCGTTATGTCGTTCGCAGCGGCTCCCTCCTGTCCGAGGCGGTGGAGATCATGAGCCAGAACCAGCTGTCCAACGTCGCCGTCATCGACGACCAGGAACGGCTCGTCGGGCTGATTACGCGGGGCAGCATCGTGCGCCATCTGGCGGAGATCCTGCCCGCTTCGGACGAGGAGGTGTAACGGATGCTGGATTATTGGTCGTTTTTGCAGGAGCGTTATGCTGACATTCTGCATGCGCTGGGCCAGCATTTGGCCATCTCGCTCACGGCGATCGTGCTCGGCACCGTCTTGGCCGTGCCGCTCGGCATCGCGCTCGTGTACAATCAGATCCGCTGGATCAACGGCATCGTGTTCTTCGCGGCCAATCTGCTGCAGACCGTGCCGAGCCTGGCGCTCCTGGCCGTCTTGATCCCGCTCATGGGGATCGGCACGAAGCCGGCGGTCGTCGCGCTGCTGCTGTACACCATCATGCCGATTCTTCGCAATACGTACGACGGCTTCGAATCCGTCGACCGCAATGTTCTGGAATCGGCGAGGGGCATGGGCTACGGGACGATGCAGCGCATCCTGCTGGTCCAACTGCCGCTGTCGGTGCCCTATATCATGTCGGGCATCCGGGTCACGATGGTGTACATCATCAGCTGGGCGACGCTCGCGACCTTGATCGGCGCCGGCGGCCTGGGCCAGCTGATCGTGTCGGGCATGGCGGTCAACAAGCCGGAGCTGATCGTGACGGGGGCTTTGGGCTCCATCCTGCTCGCGCTGCTCGTGGACGTGCTGCTGGGCGTACTCGAGAAGTGGCTGACCGGACGGTACGGCGGGGCGAAGCGAATGACGATCTAACATGGAGGAAACCGATGATTGCGAAGCTGACCAAGACGATAACGGCGCTCGGCTTGTGCGCGATGCTGCTGACGCTCGGCGCCTGCGGCACGGGAGATACATTGGATACATTCATCATAGGCGCTCAGACATTCACCGAGACCAAGATTCTAGCCGAAATGTACAAGGCGCTTATCGAAGACCGGACGGACGTCAAGGCGGATATTATTCCGGATCTCGCGTCGAGCCCGGTCGTACTGCAAGCCATCGAGCGCAACGACCTGCAGATGGGTACGCTCTATTCCGGCGAAATCTTCAATAACCATTTTCCGATCCAGGCGACGAAGGATCGTCAGAAGGTCCTCGAGCAAGCGCAGGCCGGGTTCGACAAATATTACGACCTCGACTGGATGGATCCGCTCGGCTTCGAGAACACGTACGCCTTCACCGTGCGGGCGGATCTGGCCAAGGCCAAGGGCTACGAGAAAATCTCTGATATCGCGCCCGATGCGCCGAACATGCGGCTCGGGGTCGACACGTCCTGGCTTGAGCGCTCTTCCGACGGCTATCCCGCCTTCTCCAAGTATTACGGAATTACGTTCGGCAGAACATTCCCAATGGAATTAAGCCTGGTCTACAACGCGGTCGCCCAAAATCAAGTCGACATCGTGCTCGCCTACTCCACTGACGCGCGGCTCAAGGCGTATCAATTGAAAACGCTGGCGGACGACAAGCAATTCTTCCCGCCGTACGACGCATCGCCGGTGATCCGCAATGATGCGATCAAAAAGTATCCAGGCGTCGCGGAAGCCGTCTCGGAGCTGATCGGGAAAATCGACGTCCAGACGATGGTCGACCTGAATTACGAAGTCGATATCGGCAAGAAAAGCGAACGCGAAGTCGCCCTCGCCTACTTGAAGCGGGTGGGCTTGCTCAAATCGTAAGAAGCGTTCATGCAGCGCTTCAATCGCAAGGAGGATTGTGAATGGCAGAGCCCCATCTCACGTTTTGGGATTTCATCGACTACGTGCAGCGGAACTACGATATGCTGCTCGGCTATCTGTACCGGCATATCCTGATGGTGCTTACGGGCGTCGGCTTCGCCTTCCTCGTCGGCGTTCCGCTGGGCGCGATCTGTACGCGAAGCCGCGCCCTCGCGCGGATCATCCTGGCCATCATGAATATTTTGCAGGTCGTCCCGAGCTTGGCCATGCTGGTCCTGCTCTTGCTGATCATGGGACTGGGGTCGACGACGGTAACGGTCGGATTGTTTCTCTATTCGCTGAATCCGATCGTTCGGAACACGTACATCGGGCTGCAGCAGATCGATCCGAGCTATGTGGAAGCGGGGCGCGGCGTCGGCATGAGCACCATGCAAATCCTGTTCCACGTCCGCTTTCCCCTCGCGTTGACCTATATCATGACGGGCCTTAGGATCTCCGCGGTCATCGCCATCGGCGTCGCCACGATCGCCCCGCTCGTCGGAGGAAGCGGGCTTGGCCGGGAGATCTACGCGGGCATCAACAACGGCAACTCGCTGCGTATCTTCTCCGGCGCCATCCCTGCGGCGCTGCTCGCGATCGTCGCCGACATCGTGCTCGGCTTCCTGCAGCGCAGGCTGCGGGTGGACAACCGGCGTTCGAAGAACGTCATGCCGCCGGCGCCCAGGTCGCACGGGTGACCCGATCCTGCAATTATGAACAGCCGATCCGAACAGAGCTCGAGCTTGGGTCGTTCCGGCTGGGGTCGTTCCGGCTCGGCCTCGCTGCAACGGAGCTCGGGCTTGCGGGAATAGCCGAATCATAACAAAGGAAGCCGATCCATGCGATCGGCTTCCTTTGTTATACTCCTTTACGATTCCAGCACGGTCACGATGACGCCGTCCGTATTGTTGCCCGACAGCTCGTACTTGCCTTCGGCAGGCACGTGAAGCGTCGTATCGGATGACACCGGAAAATAATAAACGCCGTAGGTGTCGTTCCCGACGGTCGCCGTGATTGATCCGCGTTCCTCAAGCGCAGCCAGGTATTCCTCCAACACCCAATGATTGTCCTGCATGATTTCGCTGTGCGGAAGCCCGACGTACCGGAAATGCCAAGGCTCGTTTATGACGCCGGTTACATCTGTCTTATCCGCCGGATAACGCGCGATGAACCCGTACTTCCAGGCATTCGCCTCCAGCCATCTCCCTTCCGGCGCGTCCTTCATCTGCGCCTGCGTCGAACCGATGTCGAGCGCGAGTCCCAAGCTATGCTCGCTGTGCCCCGGCACCGCCGCGATTTCCGGACCCAATGATTGGTACAGCGCTTCTTGCTCTTCGACGTTGCGGTACCCGCTGCTGATCAGAAAATGGTCGACGCCGTCTTTGGCGGCATCCTTGATCATCGAGGCGAATCTGGCCGTTAAGTCGGGCGACAGCCGGATCTTGTTGTCCAGCAGGCCGAAACCGTTCACCAGCTCCCGATGCTGGTACAAATTCACCGCTTCGGCGTCCGCGTCGCTCGGCGGCACCGCGATGTTTTCATTCACGAGCAGTAGATTCCCCTCATGCACTTGGGCGCCCATGACGCGGATCGAAAGCCCGCCCGCAGGAACGCTATGCTCGGGTTCCGTCGTTTCCGCCTGATTCGCGTCCATGACCGGCGCATTCGCGTTCATGGCTTGCTCCGCCGGCATTCCCGGATCCGCCTCCGTCTTGAACCGCTCATAGAATACGCCCGCCGTCAGCAGCAGCAGCGCAATCCATACGACACCTTTTTTCACTTGCTTGTCTCCTCCTCATTCCTTCTGACTCTAGCGTAACGCCAAGAAATAAAGAGAAACCGGTTGAAAAGCTTAAAAATTTATGAACCTCGTTCAGATGGCGGCGCCGGCATCCAGACGGCAAACAAGGCTGGCGCCCGCGCCAGCCTGGTCTTCGCCTCTCTTGAATACCCGGGTCGGAACACGGGCTAGAACACCCTTCGGGCCGTCACGAACCGGTCCTTCCACTGCCCGTCGAACGCCTCGATATGGACCCCCAGCTTGTCCGAATAGGTATGCAGGATCTTGCCGTCCCCGGCATAGATGCCGACGTGGCCGATATCGAGCCCCCTTGCGCTGAAGAACAGCAAGTCGCCCTTCCGCAGGTCGGCGAGCTTGACCTCCTGGCCTTCCTTCGCCTGCTCGTACGAGATGCGCGGAAGATCGATGCCGAGCACTTCGCCGAACACGCGCTTCACGAACGAGGAACAGTCGAAGGCATCGGTCTGATCGGTCGGCGCGCCGAATTGATAATCCGTTCCAATGAACGACGATCCGAACGCGATAAGCTCGTCCGCCTGCTTCAGCTTCAGGTCCGGGCTCGCGTAATTCGAATATTTGGGCTTGGCCGACATGAAGCCGATCTTCCCGTCCTCCGTCTGCACCTCGAGCCACTTCGCGTCGACGGTGCGGATGACGTGGATCCGCTGTCCTTTCGCCAGCATCCGGACGACGGAGGCATCCGCTGCCGAATTTGGCTCGGTTCTCAGGTTAACGCCGTATGTAATTTCGGTTTCGAGCGTATGGACGGACGAGATGCTGATAGACCGGTCGTAAGCATGCCATTGGACGACGTTGCCCATCAATTCGCTGACGAACCGCAGCGGTACCATGGAGAAGTCGTTGATCAATTTCCCGGGCGCGGCAAGCGCGCGCATTTCCCCATTCTTGTAAGCCTGCTTGTCGCCGAGCCGATAGGTAATGATCGTATCGTCCTTCGTCGCCGTAACCGAGCGCGTTTGCTCGTTCCAGCTTACCTTGGCCCCTTCCGCCTCGAATATCGGACGTACGGGCACGTAGCTGACCCCGTTCTCGATCACGGGCGGCGCGGCGAGCGCCAGCGGACGGCCATCCAGCAGCAAGGACGGCGGCTGCGCCGCATCCGCATGGACGCGATGGGCTTGGACCGTCGTTGTCGTCAGAATCAGCAACGCCAAGGCCGCGAATTTGATTGTGCTTTGTTGCATCTTATGGACACCCTTTCCAACCAAGATACTCTATAGACGCGTTTCGTCTCGTTTTGTTCTAGCATTTTGGCGGATGGATGATTTTACCTCGAAATCGGCGCTATTTCTCCCACAGCTCGATCAGCCGGCCGTCCGGATCCTCGATCCAGGCAAAATGGCCGTATTCGCTGCTTTCGGCCGGCTTCGCAAGCGGTACGCCGAGCTGCTCGAGATGCCTCAACGCCTCGTCCAGATTATGGACCCGGAAATTCAACATCACCTGCTGGTTGGCCGGAAAATAACCGCTATCCTCGGGGAACAAGGAGAAGATCGTCTCGGTTCCCGGCTCGGCCTTGATCATTGCGCCGTTCCAATCGTTGATGTCGAGCTTCAGCACGTCGTTATACCATTTTTTGGTCACGTCCACATTTGCCGTTCGCCAGAAAATGCCTCCGAACCCTTTGATCATCGTCTCAAACTCCTATCGTCATCAAATATAGGCAGCGATTCGAGACGCGGGTGCCGCGGCGGGTCGCCTACGTCGGCGTTAATCGTGCCGTCTGATGCCCACCTCCAGATTCCCCTTAACGGGAATCGAATATTCCCGGCGCGCCGCATGCCCGGCGCCTCGAGGCATCAACAAAAAAACCAGCCATCGCGAGAATGATGGTTGGTTTGTTCCGGTGTTGCCCGATAGCCGCCGGCCGGACCGGCCGTGCATCCCGATGCCGCTTCGTCTACAACCGAATCGACACTTCCATGCCGTCTTGATCGCGCACGTCCACCAGGACCGTCCCTTTGCAGCGCTGCAGCTCCCCGATCAGCTGCCTGACCGCCCGCTTCGTGCTTCGGTCATCGAGAATCGACAGCACCAGCCCGGCGCCGAGCCGGCTGTCGTCCGATGCCCCCTCGCGTTCGTCGCGCTTGCTCAGCCAATCCTTCATCTTGCGCCGCGCGATACCGGAGGTCAGCACGCCACATCCCAAGCGCAGCACGGTATACGGGACCGGAATCGTAAACGCGCGCCCCTTGTTCTTGACCTTCACGATCATCATCTGCCGTCACTCGATGACGACGGAGACGGTCTCTTCGCCGGAGCGGACGTCGATGATTTGTCCGTCGAGCTCGTTCTCGATGGCATCGATCAGCAGGGCGATGTCGATATCCTTCACGTATTTCGCCGCCTGCGGGATATTGGACGCGATGCTGTGCCCCGCTCCGAGAACGGCCTTCACGAATTTGATCGGCAAATTAACGTTGATATTCTCGTTCTGCTGGGAGGTTATCCGAATTTTCAGCGTCTTGTTCAAGTACCCGCCAGAACCGGGCGAAAGTCTGGCGCCATAACCGGGTCTGCCCTGCGCCTGCGCGGCATGCGCAAGCGTCGTCTGCTTCTCCTTCAGCACGGCAATCAGCTCCGAAGCGCGTTCCGAATCGATTTTGCCTTCCTGCATCATGGCCAGCACTTTGCCGATTTCCTCTTTCATCGGGTCAGCCTCCTCCTTATTCTTCCTTCAACAGTTTAACCGCCTCGTCCGCCGTGATCTCGCCGTTCTCGAGCATGGACAGGACTTTCTTATGGTCGGCTTCCGGCTTCTTCCGCGTATCGTAGCCGAGGGCCGCGATGATGTCGTTAAGCTTGCCGCGCACCGTCGGATACGAGATGCCGAGCTCCCTCTCCACTTCCTTGATATTGCCCCGGTTCACGAGGAAGGTGATCGCGAAATGGAGCTGTTCGGGCGAGAGCCGAGCCAGCTTCGACAATTCAAAGCGGTTCTCGATCGTCGTCCGGCAATGGCCGCATTCCAGCTTGACGGCGTGAAGCGGATGGTCGCATACCGGACATTGCGTGAGGATGGGATATTTCATGCGCAGCTCCTTTCTGTAATTGAATTATAAGGCCGCATCCTTAATTTGTAAACAGGAAGAAATCAAATATATCAATATCTAGATTAAAATTATTTACTAATCGCGCCAGTAGGATTGAATTCTTAAACTCCGCCATAAAAAAGAAAGCCTCGGCGAAACCGTCGGCATGGCGTCCGGCTTCCCCCCGGTCCATTCCGATCGACTCGTCGAGACTTTATTCACATGGGTGCGCGGAAGCTTGCCGTCAGTCTTCGATGGCTTGGTAGACCGTGGTCCAAAAGTCGTGGATCAGCCGCGCCGAATCCGGCGTGGACTTCCCGACCTGGGTCAGCAGGATGCCGGTGAGCCGGTTGACCGGGTCGGCGTAGGTTGAAGTGCCGCTTCCGCCATCGGACCTGAAAAGCGCAGGATCGCACGCTAAATGACCGTCACGTTCGACAATTCGGCTCCCATGCCCTTGAGCAGCGCATAGGTCAACTTATCCATCGACGCGCCGTTGAAGCGGAGGGTTTTGATCATCTTGTAGTACTTGTTCGTGAGCGTGAACCCCGGCTTGAACGAGACGTTTTTCAAGGTTGCGCCATGGAACGAGACATCGGTCAGCGCCGCTTTGTCGAACTTCACGCCGATAAATGTCTGGCCGTCGAAGCGCTGCCCGCTCAGATCCGTGTATCTGAAGTCCACCCCGTCGAAGACGCAGCCTTCGAATGCCGCCTTCCTCAGATCGGTCAGCGACATGGTCACGTCGGTCAGCTTGACGTCCGCGAAGCGGGCGCCGTCCAGTCCCGATTTGCTGAAATTGGTGCGGACCAGGATCGACTTATGGAAGCTCGCGTTCCCTAAGTCCAGCGCGGACAGGACGCAGTCCGTCAGGTTCGCGCCGTCGAAATTCGCGCCGCGGACGTCGCTGCCCTTGAACGAGCTGCCGGTCAGATCCGCGCCCGAGAAGTCGGAGCCGCGCAGCGCGCTGCCTTGAAACTGTCCCCTTCGGGCGGTCACGCCGGCAAAATCGCTGTCCGCCAGGTTGCTGCCGCTGAAGTTGGTCAGCACCTGCCGCTCCAGCGAGCGGGAGAGGTTGGCGACCTCCATAATCGTCTCTTCGATGTCGCCGATGCTTTCAACGGTTTGCTTGAATGCCGTCTCGTCGTCCTTGCCCTCGGCTTTCAGCTCGCGGTAGCGTTCCTGCAGATCGGCGTGCAGATCGGCCTTTAATTCGGTGACGCTCTTGACCCCGTCGTACGGCGTGAACACGCTGTTCAAGTACTCCGTCAATTTCGCGTTCATCCTCATCCATCTCCCTAGACTAAATTTTCCAGCACGCGTTTGGCATATTCCCAGTTGCTTTTGTTGCGGGCGTAGGTCTGCTTGCCCTTCTCGGTAATCCGAAAATATTTGCGCCGTCCGCCCTGCGACTCGTCGCCCCAGTACCACGTGATGTCGCCATCCGCCTCTAGCCGCCGGAAGCTGGAGTACATCGTGGCTTCCTTCAGTTCGTACTCGCCGCCCGAACGCTCGGCGATCAGCTTGACGACTTCGTACCCGTAACGATCAGCTTCGGACAGAAGCCTTAAAATCATCGTATCCGTATGGCCGCGAAGCAGGTCGGACGTGATTTTGTTCTCGCTCATGCCAATCACCTCCATATCCGCATAATAAGCCATATTACTGTGACTGTCAATGTATCATCTCGAATGAAACACATTTCCTCCATGAACCGTGCTTCCCGTACAAAGAAAACCGCGCGGCGCGCGGTTTCAGAGCATGACTTTTCGTGCCGGTTCGAGGACAAACGGTCGTCAGGCACAAGCGAAGCCGCTTCGGGCGGGACCCTGCTTTACGCGAAGAAACCGTGATTCTCGCGCACAAGCTGATCAAAGGTTTCCGCGATGTCGAGGTCTGTGTTGTTCACGATCCATTCCTTCTTGATGTGAGGACTGTCCAAGCATTTCAACTGGCTCGCGGCGATTGCCGCTTCGGCGGCGGCATCCTGCTCGGTATCGCGGCCCCGGCTCCTTTTTCGTGCCAATATCGCCTCCACGGACGGCTTGAGCAGGACCACCAGCAGATTCGAGGCTTCCCCCGCCAGCGCCTCTTGATACGCGAGCAACGGTCTTGGCGGATCGCAATACAGAATGAATTCAACAACCACTTGCTTTCCCTCCGCCAGACGTTTATGGATCTCCGCCGCGACTTGCTTTTGAACGATCCGTTCTTCTTCAGGCGTTCGCACCCCATTCCGGGGGTCGTTCGCTTTGAATTCGTGCCAGAATTCATCCTCGCTCACGACGGAGTAGCCGCATTGGTCTCCGATCCAATTCGCCAGCGAGGTTTTCCCGCTCCCGCTAGGACCGGACACCAGGATGACGTTTCGGGTAGGCTGCACTCGCTCATTCCCCTTTGCCCCGATGATGAGATTTCTTAGTCTGACTTCTCCGCGTCGGCCAACCAGCCGGCTTAGACTTATTCATGAAGTTCGATGCGCACTCCGAATTCCCTCCGCCGTCCGGCTGGTTTCCGGCAAAATAATTGCGCCTTCCTCCACGGAAGCTCCGCAGCTTCTCCTTGCGAGAACGCGTTTTCATGAATTTGGAACGTGAAATTTTTTTCATGACTTTCTCATAGAGCCGCTTAGGCCGTGGAACCACGCGGGGTTCGCCTCTTAGTGGAAACAAATAGGTAATGCGCAATCTGGTAAGGTAGTTACATAGCCGGAAACCGAACCAAATTTTTTATACGGAGGGTGACTCATCTTATGAATATCAGACAAACGAAAACGAAACTCTTCGCCATCGGATTAAGCGCCGCAATCGGCTTGACGGCACTCGGCTTCGGACAAGCCCCGCAAGCGCACGCCCTGTCGTCGTCGTCCGCATCCAAGCTGCTGAATTACGGCGATAATTTCCTGGGTACGCCTTATAAATTCGGCGCTAGCACGTCGACGACGCGATATTTCGACTGCTCGTCGTTCACGATGCGCGTGTTTAAGAAGCTTGGCTATAACCTGCCACGCACCGCGCGCGACCAAGCGAAAGTCGGCCGTTACGTGTCGAAGCAGAATCTGAAGAAAGGCGATCTCGTCTTCTTCAAGGTACCAAGCCGCGGCAATTTCATCGGCCATGTCGGCATCTATGCCGGCAACGGGAAAATGCTGAACACGTACGGCTCTGGCGGCGTCAAGTTCACGAACATGAACTCCTCCTACTGGAAGAAGAACTACGTCACCGCGCGCCGTCTGGGCTCCTAACGGATTCGGACCTCCATGGATAACAAAGGATTAATAAAAAAGCAAGCTGCCGCGGCAGCTTGCTTTTTGCTTTGTACGCCCAGCATGGGCGTCATCTCTAGGGTGAAAGTCCCGAACGGGGGCTGGCGAACGCCTACCGTTAGCCAAAAGCAAGGGTGTCCGCCGCGAGGCGGAATCTGAAGGAAGCTTACGGCAAATG